>NZ_JAPEOK010000002.1 GCF_026341515.1 Streptomyces sp. NBC_00878
GTGAGCAGGTGGCGGCTTTCGGGCCGGGAGCCTTGTTCGTCGAGATCGGCCCTGATGGCTCGCTGTCGCGTCTGACCGGGGGAGTGAGTGCTGCTGAGCCGTTGACCGCGCTGGCCCACATGTGGGTGCACGGTGTGCCGGTCGACTGGGCTCCCTACACCGGTGGCGGAACGCTGACGCAGGAAGTACCGACCTACCCCTTCCAACACGAACGGTACTGGGCAGGGCGCTCCGCCGGTCACCTGCTCCGGGCCCACTGGACGCCCCAGGAGCCGGCGGCCACCGGTGACGATGTGGACGTGCTCCGGCTCGAAGCGCCGGACGGGGACCCGGCGGCGGCCGCACACGAGCTCGCGAGGACCACCCTGGCCGCCGTGCAGCGGGCCCTGGCCGAGGACCGGCGCCTGACCGTGCACACCGACGGTTCGCTCGCGGCGTCGGTGGCCCGCGGGCTGGTGCGCTCGGCGGCGTCCGAACACCCCGGCCGGTACGAGCTGGCCGAGAAGCTCACCCTCGAACCGGTGGTGACCGACCCGGGCGCCCGGGTGGTGCTCGACGGCACGGTGCTGGTCACCGGCGCCTCCGGGGTGCTCGCCGGTCTGCTGGTACGTCACCTGGTTGCCGAGTACGGCGTATCCGGGGTCGTGCTGCTGTCCCGGTCCGAACCGGACGTCGCCGGACTCGGCGTGCCGGTGTCGTGGGTGCGCGGCGACGTCAGCGACCGATCGGTGGTCGAGGCGGCGCTGACGGGCCGGGAGTTGTGCGGAGTGTTCCACGTCGCGGGCGGTGTCGACGACGGTGTGGTCAGCGCCCTGAGCCCGGAACGGCTGGACGCCGTGCTTGCGCCGAAGGTGGACGGCGCGTGGCATCTGCACGAGGCGACCGTGGGGATGCCGCTGAAGGCGTTCGTCGTCTACTCGTCCGCGGCCGGTGTGCTGGGCGCGGCGGGACAGGCCAACTATGCCGCCGCGAACACGTTCCTGGACGCCCTGATCGAGTACCGCCGCGACCGTGGTCTGCCTGGCCTGTCGGTTGCGTGGGGCCTATGGGAACAAGCCACCGGCATCACCCGGGACCTGGCATCCCGGCACGCCGGGACCGGCGGGCTGCCTACCGAGGTGGCTCTCCGCCTGCTCGACACCGCGATGAGAGGGTCGGCGCCGGTGGTCGTTGCGGCGGCGGGGGACCCCCGCACCTCGCCGAGCGGGCACGACACCAAGGGCCCGGCGGCCCTGACCGGTCTGCCGCCCGAGCGCCGGCGCCGGGCGCTGCTCGACCTCGTCCAGAACCGGGTCACCTCGACGCTCGGACTGTCCCGGGCGGCCGACCCGGGACGGGCGTTCACCGACCTGGGCTTCACCTCCCTGACCGCCCTCGAACTGCGCAACAGCATCGCGGAAGAGACCGGGCAGCCGCTGCCGGCCAGCCTTGTCTTCGATCACCCGAACGCCGGGGCGCTCGTCGGCTACCTGGACGGCCTGCTCGCGCCCGAGGCCGGCACCGCCCCCTCCGGCCCGGCGGCCGACCCACTCGCAGCCGCGGTCGCGGCGCTCGAACAGGCCCTGGCCGGAGTCGATCCGGTCGGCCCGCAGGCCGTGGCCACCGTCGCGCGGCTGCGGGTGCTCCTCGCCGGGCAGCCGGACACCCCGCCCGGCAACGGCTCCGCCGCCACACTGAACACCGCCAGCGCCGACGACCTCCTCGACTTCATCGATCGGGAGTTCGGCAAACCCCTGACGTAGAGCCCTGTCCCAGGCCCCGGAGGAAGAATCGTGGATACCCGACTGCTCAACCAGAACGACATCGAGCGACTGCTGACCGTCCTCGGTCGCGACGCGGTCATGGACAAACTCATCGACGCCCTGCACGACGGGTTTGCCGCCCTCGGGCGCGGTGAGCACGACGAACCGCCGCCGCGCACCGGCTTCGTCCGTGGCGCCGACGTGCCCGGGGTCATCGAGCTGATGCCGCACAGGGCGCCCGGCGACAGCGTCACGCTGAAGACGATCTCCTACAACCCGGAGAACCGGGAGCGGTACGGCATGCCCACGGTCGTCGGCACGCTCGCCCGCATCGACGACAACAGCGGCCGGCTGCTGGCGCTGGCCGACGGCGGCCTGCTGACCGCGATGCGCACGGGGGCGGTCGCGGCCGTGGCCAGCCGGTTGCTGGCCGCCCCCGGCAGCCAGGTGCTCGGCCTGGTGGGTGCGGGCGCCCAGGCCGTCACTCAGGCGCACGGGCTGAGTCGCGCGTTCCCGCTCAGGAAGATCGTCGTCAGCGATATCGTGCCCGAGCACGCGGCGTCGTTCGCCCGGCGTGCGGCATTCCTGGGCCTGCCCGTCGAGATCGCGTCGCCGGAGCGGGGCATGGCCGAGGCCGACATCGTCAGCACGGTCACCTCGGTGCCCTGCGAGGAGCCGCCGGTCGTCCCGGACGGTCCACATCTGGAGCATCTGCACGTCAACGCCATGGGAGCCGACGAGCCGGGCAAGAAGGAGCTGCCACGCGAGCTGCTTGAGCGGGCGTTCATCTGCGTCGACCACCCCGGCCAGGCACGGACGGTCGGGGAGTTCCAGCAGCTGCCGGACCGGGCGCTCGGGCCGTCGCTGGCGTCGCTCTGCGCCGACCCCGCCGCCGCGGGCCCGTACGCGGGCCGGCTCAGCGTGCTCGACTCGACTGGCAGCGCGTTCGCCGACCACATCGCCTTCGGGGTCCTGCTGGCCTTCGCCGACGAGCTCGGGCTCGGGCACAAGTTCGCCCTGGAATGCGACCCCGAGGACGCTCTCGACCCGTACTCGCTGCCGTACCGCCGCACTTCGCCTGCCTGACAGGAGAATGCTGCTGTGATCGGTCCCTCGCTCGACAGCGACCTGTGGGTCCGGCGGTTCCACCCGGGACCGCCCGATGCCACCCGGCTGGTCTGCTTCCCGACAGCGATCGAGGATACGGAGAGCAGGAGAAAGCGCCTCATCCGCAACCTGGAACTGGTCGAGACGCCCGACCGGGAGTTCCTTCGAGACGTCAACGAGCGCCGCGCGGAGCTGCTGACGCAGAAGGAGAGCCTGCAGCAGTAGCTGGTGGAGCTGGCTGTTCGAAGCCTTGCGGCTGGAGATCCACTACGACGGAGCGACAAACGAGGCCCTGTGCCGTATCACCCTGACCGGCGACACGATCGAAGCAGTCGCGCGGGCTACGCACGAAACGGCGGCATCCCGTTGTCCCGGGATGCCGCCGATCGCGACAAGCACTACCAGAAGGGGAAGACCGGGATGAAAAACCAATCACGATCTTGCAACCATCTGCGAAGTGTCCCTGGGGGGCGCCGTCCTGCGGGGCGCCTTTCAAGGCAACGGGCTCAGGGCTTGCTGAACCGCAACTCAGGTTTTACTCAGGAGCAAGTGAGCCTGCGGGAAGGGGCGTTGGGCCTCCGGCGGGGCCGTTTGCCGTAGGCGGGCCGTCTCGGTGAAGCCTGTCTTGGTCAGAATGTCCGCGACGCGGTCGGGGGACCAGTGGTAGGCGAGTGCCACCTTGTGGTCGAAGGACTCGGCGAGCTCCGAGGGGTCGTCGTGGGCCTGGAAGGCGAGCAGCAGGCGGCCGCCGGGCGCGAGGACCCGGTGGAACTCCGCGCATACCTGGGGGAGTTGCTCCGGTGGGGTGTGGATGATCGAGTAGCGGGCGAGGACACCGCCGAGGCCGCCGTCCGCCAGGTCCAGGGCGGTCATCGACCCCACCTCGAACCGCAGCTCCGGATGGGCCGCCCGGGCGATCGCGATCATCTCCGGCGACAGGTCGACGCCGGAGGCGTCCAGGCCGAGCGAGTGGAGTAACCCGGTCACATGGCCCGGTCCGCAGCCGAGGTCGGCGACCGGACCGCCGCCGTCGGCCCGGACGAGGTCGGCGAACGCGTTGAGCATCGCCCGGTCCAGCGGATGGTCCTCCAGACCGTTGGCGAAGAGTTCGGCATAGAGGCCGGCCATGGCGTCGTAGGCCGTTCGGGTGGTGCGCAGGAAGTCTGGTTCGATCATGGGTGCGTACCGTAGTACGCCCCACTGACATCAGGCCCTCGGGTTCTCCACCTCGCCGTGGTGGCGCGCCCGAGAGGCGAGCAGTGCGCCCACGAAACCGGTGACCAGCCCCCAGAGCAGCGCGAAACCGAGCGCGCCCCACAGTTGTGGCCGTAGGAAGAGGTCGCCGGACAGGCCGCCGCCGACGTCGCCGATGCCGAGCAGCGACAAGCCGTAGTGCGCGTCGACGCGGCCGATGAGGCAGACCGTGAGCACCGTGAGGGCGAGCGCCACCGCCATGTGCACGGCGTGCTGCCAGGCCCGTGTCCGGGCCGGTGAGCGTTTGGCCATCAGGAACGCGACAGCCAGCAGCAGCACGGCGTCGACGACCACGAGCCACCACACCCTGCCGTCCTGTTCGGCGAGCGTCCGCAGGTTGAGGATCGAGAGGTCGGGCGTACGCAGCACGCTGTCCAGCACCTGCGGCATCGGCAGCCCGAACGGACCCTCGACACGGCCCTCCCAGGAGGCGCCGAGACCGATGGTGAACACGAGCCAGACGAGGTTCGGCAGCCCGAGGAGAACCACGGCGAGCGTCTCCGGCGCATGACCGCGCGTCACCGCCACCACCAGGGCGATGACCACACCCAGGGCGACGAGCGCGAGAAGCAGCACGACCATGGCGTACGCGGCCGGCCGTACCGACTCCTGGAATCGGAGCAGCCGGGCCGGGAGCGGGGCCCGGGGCGACACCAGCAGCGCGATGACGATGACGCCCGCCAGCCACAGCAGGCCGAACGCCAGCGTGACCGGCACGTCGGCCTTGAAGCCGACCCGGGGTGACGATGCCCCGAAGATGTCACCGATGTCGGAGAGCGTGCCCTCGCCCAGCGAGATCGCGAAGGTCTGGCGGGCCGACAGCGCCAGAGCGGTCAGCGCGGCGAGCCACACAACGGCGAGCCGGGCGGCCCAGCCGGCCAGTTCGCGGGCGCCGGCGACGGCCCGGTGGCGCAGCGGCCGGAGGAATCCGGCGGCGACGACCAGGACTCCGGGGAGGGTGACCGACAGGGGAATGACGGTCAGTCCCGCCTGGGTCTCGGCGAGCGCCCCGGCGTCCCCCGTGAGCTCCAACGAGCCGCCGACCGCCACCACCACGGTGGCCGCGACGACCCGAGGGAACGCGCCGTCCGGTAGATCGGCTGCCCCGGCGGCCCATAGGCCGAGCGCGGCGACCACGACCATGGTGAACAGCCCGGCCAGGACCGTCACCAAGGCGTGGATCCAGCCGTGGACCCAGCCTTGGGCGGTCACCGCCTGGTCAGGGGCTGTCTGAAGGCTCACGCTGCCACGCTAAGCAGGCTGTTGGCAGCGCGCCCGCCGAGAGGGCCGACCGCGTCGGCTTGCGGGCGGTACGGGACTGGAGCACACAATGATCTCGTTGTGGAACAAAGCGGCATGAAACACATGAAGTGCCGCAGAATCCCTACGCCCGGAAGAAGAGCTCGTGAGCGTCGAACCGCCGTCCTCCGGCCGCCCCACAGGACCTCCCTCCGGCCCCTTGTCGGGGCCGACCCGGCCGAACCCCACGCCGCCGCCTCCGGGCGACGGCGCCCCGTCGGGGCCGCCGGCCGGCGGATCGGGTGGCGGTCCTTCCGGCCCTTCGGGTCCCTCCGGGCCTTCCGGTGGCAGTCCCGGCGGACCCACTGGTCCGGGTGGTCCGGGCGGACCGGGCGGACCGGGCGAGCCCGGCCAGGGCTCCGGGAAGGGCTCCGGGAAGGGCTCCGGGAAGGGCCCCGACCGCGCCTGGTGGAAGTCGGCGCCGCGTGTCGCCGTCATCGCCGCCGCGGTCGTTGTCGCCGTGACCCTGGTGGTCGTCTTCACCCGTCCGGACGACGGCACCTCGGGCTCGGGCGGTGGCGAGGTTTTCCTCCAGGCCGCGGGCAAGACGGGTCCCGACCCGTTCACCGAGTCGACCGCCGAGGAGAGCTCGGCCCCGCCCGTGACGCCCTCGCCGACGGAGACCGCCGAGTCCGCCAACGTCACGCGGGCCGTGGAGGGTTCGGCCCCCGGTCTCTACGGCGGTACGAGGGAGGTAGCCAGTTGCGACGTCGAGAAGCAGATCGACGGGCTGCGGCAGACCCCCGCCAAGAACCAGGCGTTCGCCTCGGTGCTGGGCCTCCAGCCCGCCGGTGTCCCCGCGTATCTGCGCTCGCTCACCCCCGTGCAGCTGCGGATGGACACCCGCGTCACCAACCACGGCTACCGCGACGGCAAGGCCACCAGCTACCAGGCGGTCCTGCAGACCGGCACCGCCGTCCTCGTCGACGACCGCGGCGTGCCCAGGGTGCGGTGTGCGTGCGGCAACCCGCTGCTGCCGCCGGTCGCGCTGAAGACCACCCCCAAGCCGACCGGCGACTCCTGGCCCGCCTACCGGCCGTCGAACGTCGTGGTCGTCACTCCCGCGCCCCAGGTCATCGACATCTTCGTCATCTACGACCCGGACAGTGGTGAGTGGTTCAACCGGCACAAGGGCGACACCGGTGGCAAGGACCAGAAGACGGATCCGCCGGTGAAACGGCCCTCGCCGTCCGTGAGTTCGCTGTCGCCGAGTTCCCCGTCGGCGACGCCCTCGTCACCGTCACCGGAGACCGAGTCGCCCTCGTCCGAGCCTCCGTCGGCGGAGACCTCTGCCTCGGCGCCGGACTCCGCGTCGGCCGACATCACGACGGAGTCCGCCTCCAGCTACAGCGCCTCGGAGTCGGAAGAGACCTCCCCGGGGCTCTGAGCGCCGCCCCGCTCCGGCAGTCCACTCGGCGTGGCCGGCCTCCGCGAGGCAGGGGGAGCGGGACGTGCTCGTCGGGGGCCTGCGGGACATGCGGCTGACGTACGCGCGGCACAGCGGCCACGCGGACTTCCTTCGCGAGCGCATCGACGGACGGGTCGGTCAGTGGCCTCCGCTCCGCCGCACCAGGATCAGCTCGTGCAGATACCGCTTGGTGACGCTGCCTCCGTGACGGGTGTCGATCAGTTCCCGGATGGAGCTCAACAGGCCCTGGCGGGCCGACGGTTCCAGTGCGCGGTGATTCGAGTACGTCAGCAGCACGTCGATATAGCCCTGGGTGGTGTACGTGATCTCCTGTGCGAACCGGAGTGACTCGACCCGGCCCAGCGCCTCCAACTCCCTTGTGTCCGTGGCTGTTTCGGCGTCGGTCGACTGCCGTAGACCGGGGGGAGTAGCCGGATCCCAGCGCTCGTAGCAGTCCTGGACCTCGACGAAGAAGTCACGGCTGCCGCCCGCTGTGTGGTGCGTGATGACGAGGCCGAGCGTGCCGTCCGGGCGGAGCGCGTCCGCCGCCTTGGTGAGTCGCGTCTCGGGGTCGAGCCAGTGGAACGACGTCGCGGCCACCATCAGGTCGAAGGGCTCGCGGGGCAGGGGCCATTGCTCGAAGTCGGCCACCTCGACGTGCGCATGGGGGAACGCCCGCAGATTGCGCCGCGCCACTGCCGCCATCGACGGGCCCAGCTCCACGGCCGTGATCCGACAGCCCAACTCGGCCAGAGGGACGGTCAGTTGACCGGTGCCCGGGCCGAATTCCAGGACCCGGCTGTCCGGGCCCAGGCCCACGTGTGCGGCCAGCGCCCGGACCAGAGCCGGTGGGTACGAGGGGCGCGCCCGGTCGTACAGCTCGGCGTCCTCGTCGAAAATGCCACGCAGCGAAGCAGTCATGCGGCACCGCCGACCTGAGCGCTCCGGTCGCAGCGGTCGCTCCGGTCGCCGTGGGCACTTCGGTCGCCGTGGGCACTTCGGTCGTCGCTGTCACTTCGGTCGTGCCGCAGATCGCGGAAGAACGCCCGGACATCCCCGACGAGCAGATCCGGTTCCTCCATCGCCGCGAAATGCCCGCCCCGGTCGAACTCCGTCCACCGCACGATGTTCTCCGTGCGGTCCGCGATGTGCCGCAGCGGGATGAAGTTGTCCCAGGGGAAGACGGCGAGGGCGGTGGGTGCCGACGACGGCTGCACGGGTCCGCCCCAACCGTCCGCGTGTGCCCGCTCGTAGTAGATCCGCGCCGATGAACCCGCCGTCCCCGTCAGCCAGTACAGCATCACGTTCGTGAGCAGCTGGTCCCGGTCGACGGCGTCCTCCGGGCGCTCGTTCGAGTCCGTCCACTCCTTGAACTTCTCGGCGATCCAGGCGAGTTGGCCGACGGGCGAGTCGGTGAGCCCGTAGGCGAGGGTCTGCGGCCGTGTCATCTGGAGGACGGCGTACCCCAGCCGCTCGCGGGTCCACTCCTCGTTGCGCCGCCACGAGGCGAGCGTCTTCTCACGTTCCCGCGGGCTCAGCGCGGCCAACTCCTCGGGGGCCGGCTCGGCGGTCGCGTGGGCGCCCGGCAGCAGGTTCAGATGCACGCCGACCACCCGGTCGGGGAAGGCACGGCCGAGCTCACGGGAGATCCCCGCGCCCCAGTCGCCGCCCTGCGCGCCGAAGCGCCGGTAGCCGAGCCGGTCCATCAGCCCGGCGAACGCGGCGGCGACGCGACGGTGGTCCCAGCCCGTGTCCCGCGTGGGCCCGGACAGAGTGAACCCCGGAATGCTCGGCACCACCACGTGGAACGCGTCGGCCGGATCACCGCCGTGGGCGCGTGGATCGGCCAGCGGCCCGACGACATCCAGGAACTCGACGATCGAGCCCGGCCAGCCGTGCGTGATGAGCAGCGGGGTCGCGTCCGGTTCGGGTGAGCGGATGTGCGCGAAGTGGACGTTCGCCCCGTCGACCGTCGTCGTGAACTGGGGCCACTCGTTGAGCCGGGCCTCGGCCGCCCGCCAGTCGTACGTGTGCCGCCAGTACCGTACGAGCTCCTTCAGATAGTCGCGCGGGATCCCGTACTCCCAGCCCACGCCCGGCAGTTCGTCCGGCCAGCGGGTGCGGTCGAGGCGTGCGTGCAGATCGTCGAGGTCGGCCTGGGGGATGTCGAGGAGGAATGGGCGGATGGTGTCGCCGTCCGGGGAGTTCATGGCGGGCCATGCTAGTTCCGTACCGAGATCCGGTCGCGCGAATAAAAGCCGTGGTCACCGGCCGGTCGGGCGGTCACGGGAGCCGTCCGGCCGGCTCACCTGAGTGTGGCGAGTGCGGGTGGCCGACCGTCGTGCCGGTGGCCGCCGTGCCGGTCGTCTCACTCGCCCGCGTAGGCCTTCTCCAGAGCGGCGACGTCGATCTTGTGCATCTTGAGCATCGCCTGCATGGCCCGATCCGCCTTCTGCTGGTCCGCGTCGCTGATCATCTCGATCAGCCTGACGGGGGTGACCTGCCAGGAGACGCCGAACCTGTCCTTCAGCCAGCCGCAGGGGCCCTCCTCGCCGCCGCCCTCGGTGAGCGCGTTCCAGTAGAAGTCCACCTCGGCCTGGTCGTCACAGCGGACCTCGAAGGAGATGGCCTCGCTGAACTTGAACTGCGGGCCGCCGTTGAGGGCGTAGAACTTCTGGCCGTTGGCCTCGAACTCGACGGTCAGTACGGAACCGGGCTCGCCGGGTCCTACCTCGCTGTAGCGGAGGACCGCGCCGAGGCGGGAGTTCTTGAAGACCGAGACGTAGAAGTTCGCGGCCTCCTCGGCCTGACCGTCGAACCACAGACACGTGGTGAATCCGTCGGTGTTCATGGGCACCTCCTGAAGCGGGAAGCTGTCACCTCTATAGACGGATCCTCGTGCGAAAACTCATCGGTGGCTCGGCACCCGGTCCGGGCACAAGCGCTTCCCTCACTCGTTCGCCCCGGGTGCCTCGATCGCCTGCGCCCGGTGGTCGCCGGGCTTTCCCCGGGCTTCCCGCGGCTTCCCCGGGCCGCGTAACGGCTCCGTTTCCCCGGTTAATTTCCGTGCCCGGAGGGTTGGCGTGGCGGTGTCGGCTGGTTATCGTTCACGCACTTCACTCAATCGTTCCGCTGAACGAATAGCGGGAAGGACGGTCGGTCCATGCCCGACATCCACCACCCAGGACGGCGCTCCGTCCTCGCCGCGGCCACGGCGGGCGCCGCGTCGCTCGGTGCGTCCTGGCTGCTCACCGGCTGTACGGGGGCCTCGGCCGCCCCCGTGCTGCCCACGGACGCGAAAGGGGGCAGCCCCGACCGCGGCGGCACCCTCCGCATAGCCCGGCCGCCCGCCTCCGACGCCGAGACCCTCGACCCGGCGAGCGCCCTGTCCGCGTACGAGTACCTGGGCGCCCTCTACAACCGCTTGGTCCGCGTCGGCGCCAACGGCGACCTCGTCCCCGACCTCGCCGAGTCCTGGGAACCGGACGCCAAGGCGCGCACCTGGACCTTCCGTCTCCGCGCGGGCGTCACCTTCCACAACGGCCGGACACTCACCTCCGCCGATGCCGCGTACACCCTGCGCCACATCCTCGACAAGGCGACCGCGTCCCCGCAGGCGGCCGTCCTCGCCCCGCTCATCGACCCCGGGAAACTTCGCACGCCCGACGCCCGCACCCTCGTCGTACCGCTCAAGACCCCCAACGCGGAGTTCCCGAGCCTCCTCACGCACTACAACTGCTACGTCATCCCCGACGGCAGCGCCGGCGGCATCGGCCGCACGGGCATCGGCACCGGCCCCTTCAAGCTGGAGTCGTTCATGCCCGCGGGCCCGGGACGGATCACCGCGTACGAGGACCACTGGGGCGGTCGCCCGGTCCTGGACGCCATCGACTTCTACTCCGTCGCCGACATGTCGGCCCGCTCGAACGCCCTGCTCGCCGGGCAGGTCGACCTCCTCTCGCAGACCAACCTGGACTTCGCGACCGCCCGTGTCGTCGCCGCCTCCGACCGCGCCACGATCGCCCGCGTCGAGAACGCCCAGTGGTACGTGCTGCCGATGCTGACCACGGAGAAGCCCTTCACCGACGTACGCGTCCGGCAGGCGATGAAGCTCGCCTACGACCCCGAGCACGTCGTGAAGGTCGCCCTCCAGGGCGCGGGCACGGCCGGCTGGGACAACCCCGTGCCGCCGAGCGACCCCGCCCACATCACCGCCCACCCGAAGCACGACCCGGAACAGGCCCGGCACCTGCTGAAGAAGGCGGGGCACGAGGGCCTGACCCTCGACCTCTACACGTCCTCGTACGACCCGGTCTTCACGCCCATGGCCCTCGCCTACCAGGACTCGGCCAAGCGCGCCGGGATCCGAATACGGGTGAAGACGGCCTCGGCGGACTCGTACTACACGCAGATCTGGATGAAGAAGCCGCTCATGGCCACCTACTGGTACACCGGCAGACCCGTCGACCAGCTCTTCACCCAGGTCTTCCGCAGCGGCTCCTCGTACAACGAGACCGCCTGGTCGGACAAGGCGTTCGACGCGCTGCTCGACCGGGCCCGCCAGGAGACCGACGACGAACGGCGGCGCGAGCTGTACGGCGAGGCGCAGACCTTCGTCGTCGAGAAGGGCGGGGCGATGACCCCGATGTTCGCCGACCGGCTCGTCGGCCTCTCGCGCAAGGTACGCGGATACGCCGAGCACGGCTTCGAGTTCGACTACCTCGGCATCGGTCTGAGGGGGGCCTGAGCATGTTCTCCTTCATAGCCCGCAGAGCGGGCGCCGCCATCGGCACGCTCTTCCTCTCCTCCGTCCTCGTCTTCCTCGCCGTACAGGCCCTGCCCGGCGACGTCGCCACCCAGGTCCTCGGCAGGGACGCGACCCCGGACGCCGTCTCCGCCCTCCGCGAGAAACTGAAACTCGACCAGCCCGCCTGGGAGCGGTACGTCGACTGGATCGGCGGCGCCCTGCACGGCGACTTCGGCCTCTCCCTCGTGTCCGGCAAGGCGGTCGGCGGCGAAGTCGGCCTGTACCTAGGCAACTCCGCACTCATCGCCCTGGTGACCGTCCTCTTCGCCGTCACCGGCTCGATCGTCCTCGGCATCCTCGCGGGCCTGTACCGCGACCGCTGGCCGGACCACCTGATCTCCACGGTCAGCCTGGTCGGGATGAGCGTCCCCGAGTTCGTCGTCGCCACCGTCCTGGTGCTCTGCTTCTCGGTCGCCCTGCCGTGGTTCCCGGCGGTCGTCCTGTACGGCCCCGAGGCGAGCGTCGGCCAACTCATGCCCGCCGTATGGCTTCCCGCCCTCGCGCTCGCCGTCGTCATGGCCGCGTACATCGTCCGGATGGCCCGCACGTCCGTCATCGACGTCATGGCGAGCGAGTACGTCACCACGGCCCGTCTCAAGGGCCTGTCCACCTGGCGGGTCGTCACCCGGCACGCGCTGCCCAGCGCCCTGCTCCCGACGCTGCACGTCATCGCACTCAACGTCGCCTGGCTGGCTGGCGGAGTCGCGGTCGTCGAGAACGTCTTCAACTACCCCGGCATCGGCAAGCTGATGCTCGCCTCCGTGCAGAACCGGGACCTGCCCGTCATCCAGGCCATCGCACTGATCAGCGCGGTCGTGTACGTCGTCTGCAACCTCGCCGCCGACCTCGGCGCCATGGCCCTCAACCCCAAGCTCCGTACGCGCGGGAGGACCCGATGACCACCCTCGACACCCCGGCGGCAGCGTCGGCCGTCCCCGTCGCACCACCTTCCGCGGCGGTCCGCGCCTGGCGCACGGTGCGCTCCTCGCGGGCGGCCACCATGGGCCTCGCGATCGTCGCCGTGCACGTGGTGATCGCACTCCTCGCACCGGTCCTCACCTCGTACGACCCCATCGCCAACAACGCCGACCAGGCGCTGCTCGGACCGAGCGGGGAACACTGGGCAGGGACCGACCAGTACGGCCGCGACGTCCTGGCCCGCGTCCTGTACGGCGGCCGGTACGCCCTCGGCGTCTCCGTCGCCGCCACGCTCGTGACGCTGCTGATCGGCACGGTCGTGGGATGCGCGGCAGCCCTGCGCGGCGGCTGGTTCGACGACGTACTGGGCCGGGTCCTCGACGCTGTCCTCTCCGTCCCGTCGGTCCTGGCGCTGCTGGTCATCGTCACGGCACTCGGCACCGGCCCCTCGGTCATCGTCCTCGCGATCGCCGTCGTGTACGTCCCCCAGGTCGTACGCGTCGTGCGCGGCGCCGCGCTGGCGGTCGTGCCCGCCGACTACGTCACCGCGGCGCGGGCCAGGGGCGAGTCCACCTGGGCGATCCTGCGGCGCGAGATCCTGCCGAACATCACCGACGTCGTGTGCGTCGAGTTCGCGATGCGGGCCTCGTGGGTCGTGCTGCTGATCTCCTCGCTGTCCTTCCTCGGCTTCGGCGCCGATCCGCCCACCCCGGACTGGGGCCTGATGGTCGCCGAGAACCGCACCGCCATCACCGTCGTCCCGATGGCGAGCCTCGCACCGATCATCGCCCTGGCCACACTCGTGGTGGGGCTCAACCTCGCGGCCGACGGCCTCTCCAAGGCGTGGGGCGTCGACCGGATCAGGGAGGGGTCCTGATGACCGCGATCGTGTCGGTGGACGCACTGTGCGTGGCCTACCGTTCGGGCGGGCGCGATGTGCCGGTGGTGCGCGAGGTGTCCCTCGACGTGCTGCCCGGACAGACCCACGCGCTGGTCGGCGAGTCGGGCAGCGGCAAGTCGACCGTCGCGGCGACGCTGCTGGGGCACCTGCGGCACGGGTCGCGGGTGACAAGCGGTTCGGTGCGCGTCGGCGGAGCCGACGTATTCGCCCTGCCCGCACGGGAGTTGAGGCGGCTGCGGGGCGGGACCGTCGCCATGGTCGCGCAGAACGCGGGGCACGCGCTCACCCCTTCCATGCGCATCGGACGGCAGATCGCGGAAGTGGGCGGAGACGTCCCCGTCGTGGACCTCCTCGAACAGGTCCGGCTGCCCAGCCCCGCCGAACTCGCCCGCCGCTACCCGCACGAACTCTCCGGCGGCCAGCAACAGCGCGTCGCCATCGCCATGGCGATCGCCGCCCGCCCGAAGGTCCTCGTCCTGGATGAGCCGACGACCGGCCTCGACGTCATCACTCAGCGTGGGGTCCTCGACCTCGTCGGAGCGCTCCGTGACGAACTCGGCCTGGCCGCCGTGCTGGTGAGCCACGACCTCGGCGTCGTAGCGCACATGGCCGACGAGGTGACGGTGTTGCGGTCCGGCCGGGTGGTGGAGGCGGCACCGACTGGTCGGTTGTTCGCGGCACCCCAAGACCCGTACACCAGACGGCTGTTGGCGAGCGTGCCGCGGCTGGACGACGAGGGGCTCGCACTCGTGGGTGAGGCGGGGGAGCGGGAGGTACGGCCGAAGGCCGTCGTGTCCGGCGAGGCTCCCGTCGCCGTGTCCGCGCGGGACGTCACGATCGACTACGGGTCCGCGCGTGCCGTGGACGGCGTCTCCTTCGACGTCCGGCGCGGTGAAGTCCTCGCCCTCGTGGGGGAGTCGGGCAGCGGCAAGTCCACGCTCGCCTGGACACTCGCGGGGCTGCGGACGCCGTCCGGCGGCACGATGACGCATGGGTCGGGTGCCCACGAGTCCGGCGTCCGGGAGTCCGGCACCCACGAGTCGGGTGCGCATGAGTCGGGTGCGCATGAGTCGGTCGCGCATGAGTCCGGCGACCTCGCCCGGCCCGCCGGGAAGCGGCCGTTGTCGCTCCGGCGACGGGTTCAGCTCGTGTTCCAGAACGCCGATACGTCGCTGAATCCGCGTCGTTCGGTGGGGGACGCGGTGCGGCGGCCGTTGCGGTTCTTCGGCACGGCGGGCTCGCGGGCGGAGGCCGTCGATCGGGCTCGGCAGCTCATCTCCGACGTGCGACTCGATCCCGCGCTCGCCGAGCGGCTGCCCGCGCAGCTCTCCGGTGGGCAGCGGCAGCGGATCGGGATCGCGCGGGCGCTCGCGGGTGAGCCGGATGTGCTGATCGCGGACGAGATCACTACGGCGCTGGACGTGTCCGTGCAGGCCGATGTGCTGCGGCTGCTCGATGATCTGCGGCGGGAGCGGGAGTTGGCCTGTCTGTTCATCAGCCACGACCTGGCGGTCGTGCGGGGGCTTGCCGACCGGGTTGTCGTGCTGCGGCATGGGGTGGTGGTGGAGGAGGGGCCCACGGACGCGGTGTTCTCCGCGCCAGGGCATCCCTATACCCGGCAGTTGATGGCGGCCGTGCTTGAGCCCTCGCCGGGGGCGGGTTCTGTTGTCGACGGTGTCGAGGACTGGGCTGACGCGGCGGGGCCGGATGCCCTGTGGACCGACTGTGGGGAGGGGCATCGGGTTCGGCGGTGGGAGGGGGTGGGGTAGGGGATTTCGCCCCCGCCGCCCCTACCCTCCCCCACTCTCGGCTTCGCTCGAGCGGGGGGACCCCCATCGTCCCTTCTGGGGGCTGCGCCCCCAGACCCCCGCTGTCGGCCTGAACGGCCTCGTCCTCAAACGCCGGACGGGCTGGTGGTTAGCCTCTCCGGCGTTTGAGGAGCGGGGGTTCGGGGGCTGGCCCCCGAGTAGTGACGGGAACGGGTAGGGGCGGCGGGGGCGAAACACACCCCCCCCACCGCCGCACGCCGTACGTACAAGGAGCCCCGTGAAATACCGCGAGCACTTCGACCGGCAGGTCACACGTCAGGACGTCTGGATCCCCACCCGGGACGGGCGGACGCACCTGCACGCCCGAATCTGGCGCCCGACCGACGCCGAGGCAAAACCCGTGCCCGCCCTCCTCGAATACCTCCCGTACCGCAAGACCGACTGGACCGCCCCCCGAGACGCCCAACGCCACCCCTGGTACGCCGGCCACGGCTACGCCTCCGTACGCGTCGACATCCGCGGCCACGGCGACAGCGAGGGAACCCCCGGCGACGAGTACGACGCACAGGAACTCGCGGACGGTGTCGACGTCGTCAACTGGCTTGCCGCGCAGCCCTGGTGCACCGGCAAGGTCGGCATGTTCGGCATCTCCTGGGGCGGCTTCAACTCCCTCCAGATCGCCGCCCTCGCCCCCGAACCGCTGAAGGCGATCGTCACGGTCTGCTCGACGGACGACCGCTACGACAACGACGTGCACTACACGGGCGGCGCCGTCCTCGGCATCGACATGCTCGCCTGGGCGGGCACGATGCTGGCGTTCGCCGCCCGCCCGCCGGACCCCACGAGCGTCGGCGAGGACCGCTGGCTGCCGATGTGGCGCGAGCGTCTCGAAGCCCTCGACCCCTTCCTGCACACCTGGCTGGCACACCAGCAACGCGACGACTACTGGCGGCACGGCAGCGTCTGCGAGGACTACACGGCGATCGACGCGGCGGTCCTGGCCGTCGGCGGCTGGAACGACCCCTACCGCGACACCGTGCTGCGGCTCGTGGAACACCTGCCCGACGACCGAGTACGGGGGATCGTCGGGCCCTGGTCGCATCAGTACCCGGATCGCGGTCTGCCGCCCGGGCCCGCGATCGGGTTCCTCCAGGAGACCCTCCGCTGGTGGGACCAGCACCTCAAGGGCGAGGACACCGGCGTCATGCGCGAGCCCAAACTCCGCGCCTGGCTGAACGACCCGGTCCCGCCCGCCACTTCGTACGACGTGATGCCTGGACGTTGGGTGGGCGACCATAACTGGCCCTCCCCATCCGTCAGTTGGGACGAGCGGCCCCTCGGGGGGACCGCCGCCGCCCCCGTCCTCGTACGGTCTCCCCAGCACACCGGTCTCGACGCCGGGCGCTTCTTCCCCTTCGGCAACGCGAGTGATCTGCCGCCCGACCAGCGGGAGGAGGACGGCCGTTCGGTCTGTTTCGACTCGGGGCCGTTGGACGGGAGAGTGGAGATCCTGGGGCGTCCGCGCGTTCGGCTCCGGCTCGACAGTGCGGCACCGCGCGCCCACGTCGTCGCCCGCGTCTGCGACGTCGCGCCCGACGGCTCGTCCACCCTCGTCACCCGTGGCGTTCTCAACCTGCTGAGCAGGCACGGGCGCGACCGGGCCGTGGAGTGGACCCCGGGCACGTACGAAACCGTGGAGTTCGAGCTCAACGGCATCGGGTACGCCTTCCCGCCCGGCCACCGCATCCGGGTCGCCGTCTCGGACACGTACTGGCCCTGGGTGTGGCCGCACGGCGAGCGCGGCCAGTTGACCGTGCTGCCCGCCGAGAGCGCCCTGCTCCTTCCTGTTCGGGACCCCGCGTCGGACGAGGACGAGGACGGGGACGGACGTCGGGAGTCCATTCGTTTCGAAGAGCCCGAGCAGGCCCCGCCGCTGCCCGTTACCTACGAGCGGTCCGCCGAAGCGGCACCCGAGCGGCTGGTCACCTGTGACGTCGCGAAGGGCGAGTGGACGTTGGAGGTCGATCCCAACTACGGCGGATCGCGGGTCTACCCGGACGGGCTGCGCTACGAGGAGAGCGCCCGCGAGACGTACCGGATTCGAGCCGACGATCCGCTGTCGGCGCGGGCCGTCTCCGAGTGGGCGATCCGGCTGCGCCGCGGCGACGACTGGGACGCTGAGATCATGACGCGTACGGAGCTGCGGGCCACGGCCACGGAGTTCATCATGGACAGTCGCATGGAAACACGGGCGGACGGAGAAACAGTGGTCAAGCGCGCATGGCACCGCACCACCCCGAGGACGTCCGCGTGAAGGCCGCGAAGACGCCCCGCCGTGCCGTCGCCGCCGCCGACCGCACCCGCCAGCCCACCGAGGTCCGCCGCCGGCTCATCGTGGAGGCCGCCGTCCCGCTCATCGCGGAGCGCGGGTACGCCTCGGTGGGGGTTCGGGACGTCGCCGCCGCGGCCGGGGTGTCCGTGGGTACCGTCACGTACCACTTCGGCAGTGTGCAGGAGATCCTCTCCGAAGCGATGGTGCTGCACATCGAGCGCTACTACGCGGCGCTGAACGAGGCCGCCGAGCAGGCGGCCGGCAGTGGCGAGGCACTGCGGCTGCTCATCGACGCGCTGTTCACCGAGGACACCGACCGGCACTGGCGCATGTGGTTCGACTACTGGAGCGCGGGCGACCGTGGCCAGGACCCCGAGCAGGCCTTCGCCGTCGGCCAGGCCAAGCGGTACGAGGACTGGCACAGCCAGATCCGTGCCCTGGTCGAACGGGGCGTCGCCGACGGGGAGTTCGTCTGCGCCGACCCGGCCGGTTTCACCGTCCGCTTCGCCGCGCTCTCCGACGGGCTGGCCCTCCAGCGGTTGCGGCAGTCGCCCGCGCTGAGCACGGAGGACGCGCGTCGGCATCTGTACCGACTGGTCGAGTCCGAGCTGCGGACGGGCGGCCAGTAGCGCGTCGCAAGTTGCCGGTTCCTGTTCCCGGCCGCGGCACCGACGTCGTCATCGTCATCGTCGTCGTCACAGCGGGGCGCGGTAGGCCTCGAAGACCGTGAGCCGGGACGTGATCGTGTGTGACGCCGTGGTCAGCGCCACCAGCATCCGGGCGATGTTGCTGCCCGCCGTGGGTGCGACCACCGACAGCGCACCCGCGTACGGATGGTCGGCGCCCCGCACGGGCACCGCGACGGCGAGATAGCCCGGGCGGTGTTCCTCGATCTCCGTCGCGTAGCCCTGTTCCCTGATGCGGACCAACTCGTCGGGGAGCTGTGCGGCGGTCAGGGTACGGGGTGTGCGGCGGCGCATCAGCGGCACGACCGCGGGCAGCGGGTACTGGTCCGGGAGCATGGCGAGGGTCAGTTTTCCGGCGGCGGTGCTGTGCAGCTGGATGTGCCGCCCGCCCAGGCTGGAGCGGGCCCGGTTGCGGTGGCCACCGACGTTCTCGATGCACAGCAGTTCCGACGCGTTCGGTACGGACAGCGTGACGGCGTTGTCGAGGGCCTGCGCGAGGTTCTCGATGACGGGCCGTGCCGCCTCGCGCAGGGTCCGCTGACGGGGTGCGCGCAGGCCGATCTCGTACAGCTGCAGCCCGAGCCGGTAGTGGGAGCCCTCCCGCTCCAGGAGTTCGCCGGCGACCAGCTCCTGGCAGAGGCGGTGGACGGTGGCCTTCGCGACTCCGGTGCGGGTCGTGAGCTCGGTGAGGCTGAGCGAGAAGTCGTTGTCCCGGAAGGCACCCAGAATGAGCCCGACCTTGCCGAGGACCGTCTTGGGAGGCTCCTCGTCCGTCCTGGTCACTTCCTCGCGTTCACGGTGGGGCACTTCCTCGCGTTCACGGTGGGCGCGCGCAGTTGTCACGATCCGTCCTCCTCACCTCGGTGGCACATTCCCCGGAAGGGGCGGCCACCAGAACGAGGAGATGAAATATAGGCGCTCCTCAGTTTCGTGGCGATGTACTCGTTGTCACGTTTTCGACCGCGGGGTGCGGGGCCTGGGGGTGTCGCAGCGGGACGACGCCCACGGAGCGGCCGTCCCGGTCCAGGAGCCGCCCCATGTGTTTGACCGTGCGCAGCACCACCGAGCGGTCGCTGATGGTGAGGCGGGGCAACCGCCGCGAGAGGTGGGCCTCGAAGGCGTGCACGTCCCGCAGGTCGCGCAGCCAGACGTCGATCACCAGGTTGTGCGGTCCCGCCGTGATGGCGCAGGAGCGGACCTCGCGCACTCCGGACAGCACCTGGCTGGTCTCCTCCACGTACTGGCCCGGGACCGAGGCGAAGTAGACAGCGGACAGGGGCCAGCCCGACAGGGGGCGGGCGAGGTCGCAGCGCAGGCTCAGCCGGGCGGCGAGCAGTGACTGCAGTCTGCGGCGCACTGTAGTGAGGCTCGTGTCCGTCGCCGCCGAGAGGTCGCGCAGCGACATGCGTCCGTCCGTGCCCAGCAGCTCCAGCAGACGCGTGTCCAGGTCGTCCCATCGGCCCTCGGCCGCGTGCGCGGGCAGAGCGGACGGCGTGGCCGCCGCCTCGACGCGCGCGCTCTGGGCCTCGTCCAGACTGCGCAGCCGCCAGCGGCTGCCCTCGGTCGGCACGCCCGTCGACACGTGCGTACGTGTGGCCCGTACTCCCGGTGTCCGCTGGAACAGGAGGGCGGAGGCGCGCGCCAGTTCGTCCAGGCTGCGGGCCTGTACGGCTGCCACCAGATCCCGGCCGCCCGCCGTGAGCTTGATGTTCGCCACCGCCGGGTCCCGGGCGAACGCCATCGCCACGTCCTCGGCGAGGCCCGGCTCGGTGTCCACCTCCACCACGCCGGTCACCACGATCCGCGTGTTGGACAGCCGCGGATAGGCGGTCACCCAGGCCAGGCCCGCCTCCTCCAGCCGGTGCCAGCGGCGCGCGGCCGTGACCGGGTTGACCCCCAGCACCTCGCCGACGAGTGTCCACGGGGCCCTCGGGTGGATCTGCAGGACGTGGACGACACCCCGGTCCAGTTCGTCGAGCTCCATGGAGGCCCCCGCCGAGGCCCCGGCCCCTGCTTCTGCCGTTGCTTCCGTCGCGGCAGAATCCTGCACTCCCCGGGGTGGCGCTTCTCTGCGTACGCCGAGGGAATCCGGCGAGAAATCTGCATCGTCACACCAGGTTTTCCTGTGCATTCCACACTCCCTTCGCCTGCATCCACTACGGAGGAGTGACCCCGCCCTATGACCTCTGCCACGACCCCGGAGACCGCGCGGACCGCCCTGCGGATCCACAACGCCCGGCTCATCGACGGCACCGGCTCGTCGCCCGTGGACGACGCCGTCGTCGTCATCGATGCCCAGGGCACCATCACCTACGCCGGAGCGGCCGCGACCGCGCCTTCGGCCGTCGTCGGCTCCTCTGTCCGCGTAGTCGACGCCGGTGGCCGCACCGTACTCCCCGGCTTCTTCGACTGCCACGTCCACCTCGCCTACGCACAGGGCTCGCCGCCGTCCCGCCGCGCGGAACTCGACCCCGTCCTGGTCACCCTGGACACGGCCGCGCGGCTGCGCCAGACCCTCGACGCCGGTATCACCACCGCCCGCGACCTGGGCGGTCTGTCGGCGGGCTACCGCACGGCCGTCGAGACCGGACGAACGGTGGGCCCGCGCCTGCACACGGCCGTCCGCATCATCAGCCACACCGGCGGCCACGCCGATGTGCGCCTGCCCGACGGTACGGATCTGAGTGCCGGGATGTCCGAGATCGCGGACAGCACCGACGCGGCCAGGCTCGCGGTGCGCCGGGTCCTGCGCGACGGCGCCGACCTGGTGAAGGTCTGTGCCACGGGCGGCATGGGCAGCCCCTACGACGATCCGGACGACGAAGGCCTGCTGGAGGAGGAGATCCGGGCGGTCGTGGACGAGGCCCGACGGCACGGCGGCAAGCCGGTCGCGGCCCACGCCCAGGGCAACGCGGGCATCCTCACCGCGATCCGCGGCGGAGTGACCAGCATCGAGCACGGCTACGGTCTGGACGACCGGGCGCTGGACATGGCGGGCGAACGCGGCGTCTTCGTCGTACCGACGCTGTCCACCGTGTACGCGGGCATCAACAAGGACACGATGCCGGACTACCACTACCAGAAGAAGGTCCGCTGGTCCGGTACCACCAAGGAGAACATCGCCCGGGCCATCGAGTACGGTGCCCGGATCGCGCTCGGCACCGACGCGGCGGTCGGTCCGCACGGCGTGAACCTGATGGAACTCAGCTATCTGGTGGACCTCGGCATGGACCCCATGGCCGCCATCGTCGCCGGCACCCGCACCTCCGCCGAACTCCTCGGCCTCGCCGACCGGCTGGGCACCCTCACCGCCGGTCACACCGCGGACCTGGTCGTCTGCGACGGCGATCCGCTCCAGGACATCGGCGTCCTCGGCGACCCGGCCAACATCGTGTGCGTCGTCCAGGACGGCGTCGTCCGCAAGGACCTCCTGAACCTCCCCGCCCCGGCCCCGGTCCCCGCCCCGGCCACCGACACCCTCCCCACCGGAAGGCGGCCCTGATGTCCTCACAGACCGAACTCCCCGCCCCACCCACCAAGTCCCCGGACACCGGCAGAGCCACGCCTCTCGACCGGGTGCTCGCGCTCATCGAGCGGGCCGGGAACGCCCTGCCCAACCCGGTCGTCCTGTTCGCCGCCCTGTTCCTCCTGCTGGCGGTCGTCTCCACCGCGCTCGACCTGGGCGGAGTCTCCGTCAAGGTCCCCGGCGGCGACGAGACCAAGCACATCACCGGCCTGCTCACCGGCGAGGGCGTCGGCTGGCTGGTGGAGAACCTCGTCGTCAACTTCGCCACCTTCCCCCCGATCGGCGCCGTACTGGTGCTGATCATGGTGGTGGGGCTCTGCGAGAAGACGGGCCTGCTGGAGACCCTGATGCGGGCGACCCTGGCCAGGGTGCCCCGCCCGGTGCTGCCGTACGCGGTGGCGCTCATCGCCAGCCAGGCGCACATGATGAGCGACGTCGCCGCCATCGTGCTGCCCCCGCTCGCCGCCCTGGTCTTCAAGAGCGCGGGACGTCACCCCGTCGCGGGCCTCATCGGCGGCTTCGCCTGTGTCACCGCCGGCTACGCGGCCGGGTTCACCATCGGCTCCCTCGACGCCCTGTACGTCGGCATCACCCAGCAGGCGGCCTCGGTGCTCCCGGCCGCCGAAGGCCTCGACATCCATCTGCTCATCAACTACTTCTTCACGGCCGCGAGCAGCCTCGTACTGGCCGCGGTGGGCGGATTCCTCATCAGCCGCGTCCTGGAACCCCGGCTCGGAACCTACGAGCCCGCCGGCGAGGAGCCCGAGGACCGCGACCTGACCCTCACCCCGGTCCAGCGGCGGGCACTGCTGCGCACCGCGCTGGTCGTCATCGTCTACCTGGCCGGCGTGCTCTCCCTGTGGCTGCCGGAGGGCGCGCCGCTGCGCGGCGAGGGCGGGGCCTTCGTGCCCTCGCCGCTGCTCTCCGGCATCGTCCCCGTCCTGTTCGGCGCCTTCCTGCTGGCCGGACTGACGTACGGCTTCAGCGTGAAGCAGCTGACCAAGGCCGAGGACGTGACCAACGCCGTCACCGAGTCGGTGAAGACCATGTCCGGCTACCTCGTGATGATGTTCGTCGCCGCCCAGGTCATCGCCCTGTTCACCTGGTCGAACGTCGGTGTGCTGCTGGCGGTGAAGGGCGCCGCGCTGTTCGACTCGATGGGCGTGACCGGCTTCTGGGCGATCCTGGTGTTCGTCCTGCTGGTCTCCTGCCTCAACCTGTTCATCCTCTCCGGCTCGGCCCTGTGGTCCCTGGTCGGACCGGTCTTCGTCCCCGCGTTCATGCTCATGGGGATGAGCCCGGCGCTCACCCAGGCCGCCTTCCGGATCGGTGACTCGGCGACCGGCGTGATCACCCCGATGAACCCCTATGTGTTCCTGATCCTGGCGATGCTCCGCCAGTACGAGCCCGACGCCAAGCTCGGCACGCTCATCTCCCGGCTCGCCATCTTCGTGGTGCCGTTCATGCTGGTGTGGCTGGCGATCCTGGGCGTCTTCTACGGCTTCGACCTGCCGCTCGGACCCGGCGCCCACATCGGTCTGAAGTGACCCCCGCACACGACAGGCCGACTCCACCGGTGAGATCCGGTGGAGTCGGCCACGTGTCGTCGGCTCGCGCGACGACGACGGCGATGGCGACGGCACAGAAGGTTCTCGTACGCCGTCCGCGCCGCCTCGCCTCAGCCGCGAGCCGTCCATTCCAGCACGACCTTGGCGAACTCCTCGGGCAGCTGCTCCGGGACGGGGACATGGCCGCCGGACAGGACCCGCGTCTCGCAGCCGAGCGCCGCGGCGAACTTCTCCAGCCCGGGCAGCGAGTAGTGGTCCCCCGGGGCACAGACAGCGAGCGTACGGGCCGTGATGAGCGGCAGCCGCTGGTCCATGCCGTACCGCCGGACCGCCTCGTGGCCCTCCTCGACCCGGTCGAGGACGGTCAGCGCGTCGACCATGAACCGGTTCAGAGCCGCCTCCTGGCCCTCTGCGTAGAAGCCGCGGCGCCGGTTCCAGAGCTCCACCAGGTGTGATCCGTCCGGCCGGGGCACGACGTGGTCGACGGGCTTGCGCCCGGCCGCCGTACGGCGTTTCTCGTCGTCGATGAAGGCCGTGGCCGAGAGCAGCAGGCTGGATACGCGGTCCTGGTAGCGGGCGGCGAGTTCGACCGCGACGACTCCGCCCGTGTGGTGTCCGACCAGATGGAAGCGTTCCAGCCCAAGAGCTTCGATCAGTGCGCCGGCGGCGTCGGCGAAACGCTCGATGGAGTGCGGTCCGGCCGGTTTCGCGGAGGCGCCGAAGCCCAGGGTGTCCATGGCGACGGCCCGGTGCGCCGTGCCGACCAGGGGCAGCACGTCGAGGTACTCGGTCCAGGAGCGCGGGGTCTGGTGGAGCAGCAGGACGGGCTCGCCGGTACCGCACTCCACGTAGTGCAACTGCCCGAAGGGGCTGGGTGCGTAGCCCCTTCGCAGGGCGTCCGTCAGGGGACTGACTATCGCGGGTGTGCCCGGCGTGGGCGTGTCAGTCATAGGGGGTTCGCCTTTCCGCGGGGGGAGGGGAGGAGAGCCGGCAGTACGGAGGCGCCGACGCTCTCGATCAGTTCGGTGGGCGGGTCGTAGGAGCCGACGTGCTGGAGCAGGACGCCGGTGACTCCGGAGGCGTGCAGGGCGTGGAGGCGTTCCGCGATCCGGGCCGGGGAGCCGAAGAGGCAGAACTCCTCGGCGAAGCGGAGCACGGCCTCGTCGCTGATCCAGGCCGAGCAGATCTCGACGGCCGCGGCCCAGTCCTCGGCGTGCACCAGGTCCGGGTAGACCCCCTTCACCTCCGCCGGGACGTCGACCTCGATCCCCGCCAGGGCGAGGAAGGGCGCTCCGCCGTTCTGGGCGATCGACGCGCAGATCGGCTTGAGGAGTCGTGCCTCGGCCGCGACGTCGTCGGTGACCGCGCAGAACGCGGACACGGTCAGCGGGATCGCGTGGGCCGCGCGGCCCGCCGCCTCGGCGCCCTCCCGGACCCGGGCGGTGGCGCTCGCGAGGGTGGTCGGCGAGATGCCGCTGAGGAGGATGACGCCGTCGGCGATCTCACCGGCGAGCCGCAGGTTCTTCGGCCCGCTCGCGGCGAGGTGCAGCGGCACCCCGGGCCCGGGGTCGCGCAGCCGCGAGCGGACCCTGCCCTCGAACTCCCACTCCTCGCCGTCGAGCAGGGCGCGCAGCATGCCGATGCCCTCGCGCATCGCTGCCGAGGTCGTCTGGCGAAGGCCGACCGGACCGACCGAGCTGTTGCCGACGCCGAGACCGAGCGTGAATCTGCCGGGCGCGAGTTCGGCCACGCTGCGGGCGGCTGACGCGACGACGGCGGGGTGCCTCGTCGCCAGGTTGGTGACCGCCGTCCCGAGGCCGATGCGCTCGGTGCCCAGAGCGGCGGCGGTCAGTGTGGTGAACACATCGCGCCACAGCAGTTGGGAGTCGGGGAACCAGGCGTCGTCGAAGCCGAGGGTTTCCGCGCGGCGGACCGTGTCGACCACGCGGTCGGCCCGGTCGCACGGGGGGATGCGTATGCCTACGCGCAGCGGCTGCACCGGCTGCACCGGGTGCTTCGCCGGATGGGTTGTTCGATTGCTGCGGGTCCGCTGTGGCTGGGCGCGCAGTTCCCCGCGCCCCTGGTAGGGCGCCGTCATTTTTGCACCCTTGCCGCCAGGTCCAGGGCCACGTCCGTGATCATGTCCTCCTGGCCGCCGACCATTCGGCGACGGCCGACCTCGACGAGGATGGCGCGCGTGTCGAGCTCGTAGCGGGCCGCAGCCGTTTCGGCGTGGCGGAGGAAGCTGGAGTACACGCCCGCGTAGCCGAGGCTCAGGGTTTCGCGGTCCACGCGCACCGGCCTGTCCTGGAGCGGGCGGACGAGATCGTCGGCCGCGTCCATGAGCGGGAAGAGGTCGCAGCCGTGCTCCCAGCCCATCAGGTCGGCCACCGCGACGAACGCTTCCAGGGGGCAGTTCCCGGCCCCGGCGCCCTGCCCGGCCAGCGAGGCGTCGACGCGGGTGACGCCGCACTCCACGGCGACCACGCTGTTGGCCACGCCCAGGCCCAGGTTGTGGTGGGCGTGTATGCCCAGTTCCGTTTCGGGGGACAGGACGTCCCGGTAGGCGTGGAAGCGGTCGCGGACGCCGTCCATGGTGAGCCGGCCGCCGGAGTCCGTGACGTACACGCAGTGGGCGCCGTAGGACTCCATCAGCCGTGCCTGGGCGGCCAGTTCGGCCGGTTCGGCCATGTGGGACATCATCAGGAACCCGGCCACGTCCATGCCCAGCTCCCGGGCGGCGGCGATGTGCTGGGCGGAGATGTCGGCCTCGGTGCAGTGCGTGGCCACCCGCACCGAACGGATGCCCAGCGAGTGGGCCTGTTTGAGGTCGTGGACGGTTCCGATGCCAGGCAGCAGGAGGGTGGTCGGGATCGAGTGGCGTACGGCGTCGCAGACCGCTTCGATCCACTCCCAGTCGGTGTGGGCGCCGACTCCGTAGGTGATGCTGGAACCCGACAGGCCGTCACCGTGCGAGACCTCGATGGCGCGGACCCCCGCTTCGTCGAGGGCGGAGGCGATGGTGCGGGCCTGCTCGACGGTGTAGCGGTGCCGGATGGCGTGCATGCCGTCGCGCAGGGTGACGTCCTGGATGTACAGCGGGGCTGACTGGCCGGAGGCTTCTCGGGTGGAGGCTTCTTGGGTGGTCATCGGGACGCCTCCGCGGTCGTTCCTGCGTGGTGTGCGGCCAGGCGCTCGGCGGTGCGCAGCGCGGCCGACGTCATGATGTCGAGGTTGCCCGCGTAGGCCGGCAGGTAGTGGGCGGCGCCCTCGACCTCCAGGAACACGGACACCTTCACGGGAGTCGAGCCGGCCGGCACCAGCGCGCGCAGCGGATCGTCGGCGCCGATGTGCTCGAACTGCACCTTCTGCTTGAGGCGATAGCCCGGTACATACGCCTGGACGCGGCCGACCATGGCCTCGACCGAGGCGGCGACCGCTTCCTCGTCGCACTCCGAGACCAGGCAGTGCACGGTGTCGCGCATGATCAGCGGCGGTTCGGCGGGGTTGAGGACGATGACGGCCTTGCCCCGCCGCGCGCCGCCGACCCGCTCGATCGCGGACGCCGTGGTCTCGGTGAACTCGTCGATGTTGGCCCGGGTGCCGGGCCCCGCCGAGCGGGAGGCGATCGAGGCGACGATCTCCCCGTAGTGCACGGGCGTCACCGCGGACACCGCGGCGACGACGGGGATCGTGGCCTGGCCGCCGCAGGTCACCATGTTGACGTTCGGGCTGTCCAGGTGGGCGTCCAGGTTCACCGGCGGCACCACGTACGGGCCGAGCGCGGCCGGGGTCAGGTCGACCACCGTGCGCCCGAGGCCGCGCAGCACCTCGTCGTGGCGACGGTGGGCGCCCGCCGACGTGGCGTCGAAGACGATCCGTACGTCCGCGAACTCGTCCAGCGCCACCAGACCGTCCACGCCCTCATGGGTGGTGGCCACCTTCAGGCGGCGAGCGCGCGCGAGGCCGTCGGAGGCCGGGTCGATTCCGGCGAGCGCGGCCATCTCCAGGCTCTCGGACAACCGCAGCACCTTGATCATGAGATCCGTGCCGATGTTGCCGGAGCCGATGACGGCCACCTTGG
Source organism: Streptomyces sp. NBC_00878 (assembly GCF_026341515.1). Taxonomy (NCBI): domain Bacteria; kingdom Bacillati; phylum Actinomycetota; class Actinomycetes; order Kitasatosporales; family Streptomycetaceae; genus Streptomyces; species Streptomyces sp. NBC_00878. The sequence continues at coordinate 27,402 of NZ_JAPEOK010000002.1, forward strand.
TGCGGGCGGTCATGACGCGTCCCCCTCCGTCGCGAACTCGGCTGTCACACGGCCCAGTTGGCTGATGTGTGCCTCGAACCGGTCGCCGGGGGCCGCCACCGCCATCGGCCCGAGTGCTCCGGTCAGTACGACGTCGCCCGCCCTCAGCGGATCACCCATGCCGGCCAGCGTCGAGGCGAGCCAGGCGGCGGCGTTGAGCGGGCTGCCCAGGCAGTCGGCGCCGGTCCCCTCGGACACCGCCTCGCCACCCCGGGTCATCGTCATGCGTACGCCGCGCAGGTCCAGGCCCGTCAGCGGTACGGGCGTGCCGCCGAGCACGAACAGGCCGCTGGAGGCGTTGTCGGCGACGGTGTCGACGATGCCGATGTCCCAGTCGGCGACCCGGCTGTCCACGATCTCCAGTGCGGGCAGCGCGAAGTCCGTCGCGCGCAGCACATCGACCACCGTGCAGTCGCGGTGGGGCAGTCCGGAGCCGAGGACGAGGGCGACCTCCGCCTCGACCTTGGGCTGGAGCAGCCTTCCGGCCGCCACCGGGCTCCCCTCGGGGACCGCCATGTCGGCGAAGAGGGTCCCGAAGTCCGGCTGGTCCACGCCGAGTTGGGTCTGCACGGCGGGTGAGGTCAGGCCGATCTTGCGGCCCACGATCCGCCGCCCGGCCGCCACGGCGCGCCCGACGTTCACCCGCTGCACGGCATAGGCGGCCTCCAGGCCGGAGACGTACGTGCGGACCGGAGCGCACGGCGTGTTCGTCCGCGCGGCCTCCCGCAGTTCGTCGGCCGCCTTGACCACCTCCGCGGCGGTCATCGCGCACCGCCCGTGGTGGAGGTGACGAGCAGGGTGTCGACCCCCACGGGGCCGAGGCCGGTCGCCCCACCCGGTGTGCCCAGCGCGGTCGTCCGGCCGGGCAGCGGCTCCTCGAAGAAACGGCGGTTGTCGGCGCGGAACTCCGGCTCGGCGAGGCGGTCGACGGCGATGGCCTGTTCCGGGCAGGCCGTCTCGCAGGCGCCGCAGTCGATGCACTCCACCGGGTTGATGTAGAGCTTGCGCTCGCCCTCGTAGATGCAGTCGACCGGACATTCCTCGATACAGGACCGGTCCATGATGTCGACACAGGCCGACCCGATGACGTACGCCATGTCAGTTCTCCTTCTCCGTGGAGTGCCCGGGGAACAGGGCCGCCTCCGGATCGATGACGGTGGCCGCGTTGTTGACCGCGGTGGCGACCTCGCCGAAACCCACCGCGATCAGGCGCACCTTGCCCGGGTAGTCGGTGATGTCACCGGCGGCGAACACGCGGGGCACGCTGGTGGCCATCCGGGTGTCCACGGTGATCCGCTTCGCCTGGAGTGCCAGCCCCCAGTCCCCCAGCGGGCCGAGGTCGGCGAGGAAGCCGAGGGCGGCGACGACGGTGTGCGCCGACAGCAGCCGGGTGTCCTTGGTGGTGCGGTGCCGGACCTCGATCCGCTCCACCCGTGACGCCCCGTGCAGGGCGCTCACCTCGGAGTCGGTGATGATCTCGATGCCCAGCGCCCGTACCTTGTCCACAGTTGCCTGATGGGCCCGGAAGCGGGCCGTGCGGTGGACGAGCCGGACCGACCGGGCGATCGGGGCCAGCGTCGCCGCCCAGTCGAAGGCGCTGTCGCCGCCGCCGACGACCACGACGTCGTGGTCGGTGTGCTCGGCCGGGTCCGGCACGAAGTAGACCTGGCCGCGACCGAGGTAGCCCTCGCCCGCGGGCAGCGGTCTGGGGGTGAAGGTCCCCAGCCCGCCGGTGATCACCACCGCCCCGGCCCGCACGGCCGTTCCCTGGTCGCCGTGGACGACCGGCCGGCCGTCGGCCGCGCGGGTGAGGCGGAGTGCCCGGTGGCCAAGGAGGTAGCGGGGACCGTACGGCTGCGCCTGCGCGACCAGGTTGTCGACCAGGTCGTGGCCGCGTACCGCCGGGAAGCCCGCGATGTCGAAGATGGGCTTCTCGGGGTACATCGCGCTGATCTGGCCGCCGCACTGGGGGAGGACGTCCATGACGGTTACGCTCAGTCCGCGGAAGCCCGCGCAGTAGGCGCCGTACAGGCCCGACGGGCCGGCGCCGATGATCAGGATGTCGGTCTCGATCACCGACGACTCGTCCGGGGCGACCGGCTCATCAGTGGGAACGCTCATGAACCAGGAGCGTAAGGACGGGCGAACCGCCGCCCAACGGAACCGGTCCGCCTGACGGGACGCGGCGCTTAGCCGGGCGGCCAGGCGGTGGGAGCGTGGCGCGAACACGACGCTTCCACCGGTCCGGGAGGACGAATCACATGGATGCACTCAACGTCAGAAAAGGGCGCCTGCCGGCCGTCCTCATGGCCCTCGTCCTCTCCTCCGCGTGCACGGCGGGCGCGGTGGACTCCGCGGGCGGGCAGGCGGCGGGAAAGCCCACGGTCCGTGTCGCCCTGGGGGTCGACGCCTCGTACGCCCCGTTCTACCTGGCCGAGGAACGCGGGATGTTCGAGAAGGCGGGCGTGAACGTCGAGCTCGTGAAGACCGAAGGCGGCCCGGCGGCTACCGAGGCCGTGACGGCCGGCACCGCGCAGATCGCGGCCAACGCCGACTCCACCGCCCTCTCGCTCATGGTCGGCAGCCCCGACCTGCGGGCGCTGGGCGTCTTCCAGTCCTCCGACCGCTATCTCAAGGTCGTCCTGCGGGACGGCATCGACTCCCCGAAACAGATAAAGACCATGGCGTCGATCGCGGGGCTCGGCCTCTACGCGACCCACTCGTACCTGCGCCACAACGGCATCGACCCGAAGTCCGTGAAGATCCTGCAGAGCTCGCCGCCGGAGATCCCCGGACTGCTGGAGCAGGGCTCGATCGACGCGTACGTCCTGTTCGAGCCGTGGGCGGCGCGCGGCGACGCGGCGGGCGGACACATCGCGGGGCGCATCGGCGACTTCGGGGTGAAGTACGTGCAGTGGCTGATCGCCGACCAGAAGTGGCTCAAGGACAACGAAGAGGCCGCCGGAAAGGTCTTCAAGGTGGTGGCCGCCGCGGACAAGATCGTCACCGACGACCCGGACGCCGCGGCCAAGGCCTCCAACCAGCAGGTGAAACTCCCCGTGGAGGCCACCAAGAAGGTGCTCCCGGAGATCACCTTCGCCGCTCGCGGCATCGAGGACGCCGATGTCGTCGAGTCCCGCAAGATCATCGACTTCCTGCTGGCGCAGAAGCTGATCAAGAAGTCGCCGGACCTCGACACGGCTCTGCTGAAGGGCTGGTACGAGCAGCACGGCACGTGAGGTCGACCTGCCCTGTGACACAGGGAGCGCCGTCGTCCCGGAGCACGAAGACGTCGAGCGTCACCCGCACCCCTGAGTCACAGGGCGCCACCGTACGCACGGTGCCGCTCCAGGTGAGCGGCTCGCCGGCCACGGCGGTCGCGACATTGCGCCAGCTCACCGATTCCAGGCAGGCGTCGGGCCCGGCCCACTCCAGCGCGTACCGGGTGAGCGTTTGACCGTGCAGCGTCGACTGCACGACCACGTCGGAGAAGCCCTCGGACACGGCGAACTCGGCGTCGTAGTGGATGCGATGGGAGTTCCACGACACGGCGCTGAACCGGAACAGCTGGAGCCTGCTGTGCGTGTACCGGCGCGGTGGGCAGACATCGCCGACGGCGGCAGGGGTGTTCACGCGGTGGCTCCCTTCGGGAGGGCGGCCAGGACGACGACCGTCTCGTCCACGGCGGTCAGTTCGGTCCCGTCCGGCGCGGTGTAGCGGGTGGTGAGACCGAGGAGTACGAAGTCGCCGGACCGGCCGTGCTTCCGTTCGGCCGAGGTGACCGCACGCGACGCGGTGACCCGGGTGCCCGCGAGCGGGGCCCGGGTCAGGCGCACCGACTGCCCGCCGTGCACCTGGCGCACCGGGAGGCCCTGGGTGCAGGGTGACTCTCTGACGGCCAGGCCGTCAGGCAGCAGTTCGTCCTCGGGGGGTCCGTCCTCCCAGCTCATGGTCGCCGCGAGGAAGAGCGCCGGAGCCTCGACCGGTTGCCCGGCGGCCTCCTGGTCCCGCGCCCGCCGCAGGTAGCCGAGGTCGTCGACCGCCGCCGCGTACCGGCAGAAGTCCTTCACGGTCACCGTGCCGCAGTCCTCGTCCTCCCACCGGCCGATGAGGCCACGGGCCCGGGACAGCACGTCGTCCAGCACGCTCACAGGGCCGCCCGCAACGACCGGCCGATGCCCAGCCCCGCCGCGCGCAGCGCGCTCGCGTGGGCCGCTGCGTCCACCCGGTAGGTGGGAGCGGTGATGGACAGCGCGCCCGCCGGCGCGTCCTGATTGCCGAAGACCGGCACGGCCATGCTCATGTAGCCGAGCCGGATCTCCTCCGCCTCGGTGGCGATGCCCTGCTCCCGGATCCGCTCCAGCTGACCGCGCAGCAGACCGGGTGAGGTGATGGTGTGGCGCGTGAAGGGTTTCAGCCCGTTCCTGACCACCTCACCGAACAGGGTGGCGGCGGAGAACGCGAGGATCGCCTTGCCGGTGGCGGTGCAGTACAGCGGAAGCCGGCCCGCCACCCGGGACTCCTCGCTCAGCCCCCGGTGGGGCAGGATCTTCTCCAAGTAGACGACGTCCAGCCCGTCGTGGATCGCGAAGTGGATGGTCTCCTGCGTGGCCAGCAGCAGATCCTCCATGTACGGCTGGGCCACCTCGCGCAGGATCCGCTGCCGGTGCACCCGCTGCCCGATCTCGAACAGCCGCAGCCCGAGCCGGTAGTTGCAGCCCGCTCTCTCCAACAGCCCCCAGACGACCAGTTCCTGACAGAGCCGGTGCACGGTGGCCTTCGCCACGCCCGTACGGCGCACCAGGTCGGCGAGGGAGAGGGAGCTGTCGTCGACGGTGAACGCCTCCAGGATGGGCCGGACCTTGCCGAGGACGGAGTTCATCGGGTCGGGACAGGGGGAGGTGGAGTCGGAAGCGGGCTCGGACGGTGCTCCGGCGTGATCGATCGGGACGACGGTCATGGCAGACACCTCACGACGACTCGGAGAGATCGGAGAGAAACGCCAGGCTCAGCGGGTTGTAGAGATCGGCCTTCTCGTGCTGCGGCCAGTGCCCGCACTCGTTGAAGACCTCAAGGCGGGACCCGGGGATGGCGGCGGCGATCGCCTCGGCCTCCGGGACGTCGCCGAGCGGGTTCTTGTTGCCCCAGACCACCAGGGTCGGGGCCTTGATCCGCGCCATGCGGTCGGGGCGGAGCAGATTGCGCTCGCGGGCTTCCAACTCCTGCAACGCCAGCAGGTTGTGGAGGTTCTTCCGGAACTCCGGGTGGTGGTAGATCTCGTAGCGGACCTGCGTCAGCTCGTCGCCCAACTCCTCGTCCCACTCGGCCCACAGCAGTCGCAGCCGGTCCCGGGTGTAGGAGATCTCCTCGTTGACGGCGGCGGCCCGGGTGGAGGTCTTCAGCCGTTCCATCACCGCCGGGTTGATCTTCGTACCGCCCATGCACAGCAGTTGCAGGGAGGCGACCCGCTCCGGGTACTCGCTCGCCGCCCAGGACCCCACCCAGCCGCCCAGCGACTCGCCGACCAGGTGCGCGCGTTCGGCGCCCACCGCGTCCAGGTAGGCCATCAAGTGATCGACGTACGCCGGTATTTCACCCGGGCGGTCCGGCTTGCCGGTGTAACCGTGGCCGAGCGTGTCGATGGCGTGGCAGCGGTAGCCGGCCGAGGCGTGCGCCGGGATGTTGCGGACGAACGCCTCCAGATGGCCGGTCGTGCCGTGCAGGAAGACGACGTGCTCGCCGTCCTCGGGGCCGGCCTGCAGGGCGCGGGTGGTGACGTCGCCGGTCTCGACGTACGCGTGGCGGTAGTCGATGCCCGACAGTTCGGTCCAGATGCTCATGACTGCCCTTCCTGGGGGTGTGCGGGGTCGAGGACGGCGACAGCCATCCCGGTGAGCCACTCGGGCATCGGCTCGTACGCCAGCCGGCGGCCGGGCACGTGGTCGAGCACGGCCGACATCAGCAGCCAAGTACGCAGCTCCTGCGCCCCGTTGCCCGCGACCTTCTCCAGCTCCTCGGTGCTGTACGCGGTGATCCGCCGTATCTCGCCCCGTTCGACGAGGGACAGAAACTCGTCGTCGAACGCGGGGTTGAGGGAGGCCTCGGCGGCGCGGATGATCTCGCGGCGCCTGATGTCGTAGTCCTGCCAGTTCTCCCGGCCGTTCAGCCAGGCGCCGACCATGAACTCCTCGTCGTCGCCGTGCGGTTCACGCCAGTCCGGCCAGGGCAGCCGGTGCGAGAGCCCGCCGGAGCCGACCACCGCGACCCGGCGGTCACCCGGGAAGGCCAGTACGGCGTCCCGGATCGCCCGGCCCAGCCGCTCGCAGCGGTCGAGAGTGGGCAGGGGAGGGGCGAAGACGTTCACGACGATCGGTACGAGGTCCACGTCCAGGCCGTCGAGGAGGTACTGGACGGCGTGCGACTGGCCGTGGTCGATCTGCAGGCGGGCGGAGAAGGCCGGGTCGAAACCGCCTTCCTCGACAAGGGAGTTGGCGAGGTGCCGGGCGAGCGGGATGTCGACCGGCTGCGGGCCCTTCGGAGTACCGGACTCGCCGCTGGCCACGCACTCGCCGACGCCGATGGTGAAGCTGGGGATCAGGTCGAGCCAGAAGCCGCGGAAGTGGTTGGAGCCGACCAGGATCACCGTGTCGGGGCGGGCCGCGGCGAGTGCCTCGCGCGCCTCGGCGAGCGCGTCCCGGAACCGCTCGGCACGGTCCTTGTGGAAGGTCTCCTCCCAGTGGGTGTTCATCAGCGTGCTGTGCGACGCGCCCACACCCAGGACGATCTCGGTCATGCCGGTTCTCCTTCGGACCCCGGTTCCAGTTCGGCGCGGGAGCGGGTGACGGTGTCGACGGCCGTACGGACCAGATGGCGCGTGAGCCGCTCCATGGCCCGTACGGAGACGGTGTTCATGCCGCGGGCGAAGTCGATGTCGAACGGTGTCTCCGCCTCGCTCACCTTCGGCATGCCGACACGGACCGTGGGGACGCCGCGCCCGCGCAGAATGTTGGCGTCGGTGGCGCCGCTGTTGCCGCGGATCGCTTCGTGTTCGCGGCCCTCGAACGCCTCCCAGGCGGCCGTGGCGCTGCGGGTGATCCAGTTGTCCGGCGCCGTGCGGGTCCCGGGGATGGCCAGGACCATCTCGGCCGTGACGTCGAGCCCGGGCAGCTTGTCGCGGATCGCGTCGAGCGCGGCGGCGAACTCCCGCTTGGCGCGTATCGGCGCGGTGTCGGGGCCGATGCGCAGGTCCACCATGAGGGTGCAGGCGGCCGGGGTGACCGCCGCCATCCGGGGCCAGCCGCCGCGCATCGACGAGACGATGCCCTGCGGGGCGACCGTGCCGATCGTGTGCCGCTCGGCGTACTCGACGAACCACTCCTCCAAGTGCCGGGCGACCTCCCCGGCGCGGGCGATGGCGTTGTCGTACGGCAGCCGGTGGCGCGAGCCGACATAGGTGTGCGTGCCGCGGACCGTGACCTCGAACCAGACGAGGCCCACCTCGTCCCACGAGACCGTCCAGCCGGGCTTGGCGATGACCGCGTAGTCGGTCCACAGGCCCTGCTCCAGGAGGAACGAACAGCCCGCGCCCTGGCCGGTGTTGCGCCTGACGCTGCCCGGCCGGGAGTTGGTGGGCATGCCGCCCGCGCCGAACGCCGCCACCAGGTCGCCCGTGAGCGGGATCCCGGCCAGCGCGATCGCCTCGGCGGCCATCATCACGCAGGCGGCGTGCCCCTTCGGGTTCGAGGCCCCCAGCCCGACGACCAGGTCGTCGTACACCGTGGCCCGCGGGCGCATGTCGTCCCGCAACTCCGGCCCGATCCAGGGCAGATCCTCGCTCTCCTCGCCCACGGTCAGGGTGTCGATGGGCGCGTACAGCATCAGGTCCGGGCCGGTGCCGTCGCCGTCGAGCCGCGCCCAGGCGTTGGCCTGCCGGTCGTCGAGGGGCTGGACCGCGGCCCGGCAGCCGGCGGCACGCAGCGTGTCGGCGATGTGCGTGGCGAGCGGGGCCTCGTCACCGGTCGGGGACGGGATGTCGACGAGCCCGGTGATCAGGTCGCGCAGCCGGTCCTGGGTGACGTGCTGCCAGGCATCGTCGACCCAGGCGCGCCGTCGGGCGTCCAGTCCGTCAAGTCCGATCGGGTAAGCTGAACTCTGTGCGCTGCGAGAACCAAGCACGCACACTCTCCTTGACGTTATGTCAACCGGGCTGGTTTCAACCCGGCTGGTGTTGATCGCGGAAGACCTGACCAGGTGCCGCCTGGTCGGGCAGCGTGAGCCAGGAATCCCCTTCCTTCCGGGAGAGGGAGGATTCAATGGTTGATCCTGTGGACTTGGGTCATCGTGGTGCGCGCGAAGCGCTTCCTGGCAACGGGGAGCGCTACGGCGATCCCGGCCCCGATCAGCAGAGTGAGCAGTGTGCGGCCCATGGTCAGGCCTCCTTACCGTCGGTGCCCGTCGCGGCCAGCTTCTTGCCGTACTCCTCCTCGCTGAGGTTCCGCCAGGCGGTCAGCGAGATGTCGGGCCGGTAGAGCTTCTCCGGGGGCGCGTCCGTGATGTCGACCATCCACGCGTCCTGGCCGGAGAACTGCCCATGGAACAGCCAGCGGATCGCGCCCAGGTACTTGCCGTAGAAGCGCAGGGTGTCCCAGCCCTCGGTGAAGTTGACCATCACGCCGACATAGCGGTGGTTGTCCTCGTCGACGGGGACGTAGAACTCGTAGTGGATGAAGTTCGGGTACGCGATGCGCAGCACACCCGGCATCGACAGGGACGCGAAGCCGGGGAACTCCTGGGCCTCGATCGTCGGGTTGATCTTGTCGGCCTTGCCGGTGTTGCCGATGTTGAAGGTTTCCTTCGGCGGCTGGAACTTCCACCACCGTTTGTTGGACCAGCGGCCGACGCCCGGGAACTCGGCCTCCCAGTAGACCTCGTCCTGCACGCGGAAGATCCAGCGGCCCTTGGGCACGATCCGGGTGATGTTCCAGGTCGGCATGGGTTTGAACAGCCGCCACAGGGCCGTGCGGTGCAGGTATTTGGCGTGGCCCTCGTCGAAGCCGTTCTCGCAGGCGAAGCGCCAGTTGCCGCTGCGCGGGTCGATCCGGCCGCCCATCACGAAGGCGTTGGAGACGAGCTCCTCCGGCAGCTGTGAGTCGATCGGGTGCGGCTCCTCGTCGGCGAGGGGGATGTACACCCACACCATGCCGAGCCGCTCCTCGACGGCGTACGTACGGACGGACACCTTGCCGGTCAGCCGGCAGCCGGGCCCGTCGGTGATGACCGCGGCCAGCTTCCCGGTGGGCAGATCGAAGGTCCAGCCGTGGTACGGGCAGCTCACCGTGCCGGGGAACTGCTGGTCGCCCTCGGACAGCGGCACCCCGCGGTGCGGACAGCGGTTGTGCAGCGCGTACGCCGTACCGCCGTCCCGGATCAGGGTGATCTTCTCCCCGCAGATCGTGAACGGGAGCGGCTTGCCGGTGATCTGGCTGGACCAGGTGACCGGGTACCAGTAGCCGCGGAAACCCGCGCCGGCCGCGTCGTAGTGTGGCCACGACTTCCAGTCCTGCCGGCCGGGCTCTGCCGGTCTGCGGCGGCTCCGGATAGGGGTCGGTGCGTCGGGCGAGTCCTCGACCGTCATCGTGCGTGTCCTCCTGCTGCCGGGTGAACGGTGGTTGTGAGCATGCGCGGACCCGCCAATCCGCCCAAGGGACCTGTCCCGCTGAGCAGACCACTCGGCGCGGATACCGAGAAAACGCCAGGTGGCGGGTGTGGAGGCGCCCGTCCCCCGGACGGTTTCCCGCGCGCGTCCCGCTCAGCGGACCCCCGTCGATGCGGGCGGGGTACGGCGCGTTCTACGGTGCGCCCATCCCGGGCCGCACTCCGACGACGGGCCGCACCCCGACGAGCTGCCGGAACCGCCGGTCTCTCCCCAACCACCGAGCCAAAACCACCGAGCCAACCACCGAGGTGCTCATGGAGAAACGCTCCGACGCAGGCCACCCCTTCGCCGGCTCCGCCGCACTCACCACCGCCGAGACCGTTCGGCACGGGTGGCCCACCCAGCACACGAAGGGGTCGTGATGACCAAGGCCATCGAGACCGACCGCCGGGAGACCGGCTCCGCGCCGGGGCGCGGGGCGGCGGTGTCCGTCGACGGCGTGGGCATCCGCTTCGGCTCCTTCCAGGCCGTACGGAACATCTCCCTGGAGATCGCCGCCGGGGAGTTCCTCTGTCTGCTCGGTCCGAGCGGATGCGGCAAGTCGACCCTGTTGTCCGCGATGGCGGGCTTCGAGGCCGTGGCCGAGGGCGGCCTCCGGGTCGGCGGCACCCCGATCAACGGACCCCATCCCGGCCTTGGCATGGTGTTCCAGAGCAGCGAGGCGCTGTTCGACTGGATGACCGTGCGGCAGAACGTGGCGTTCGGACCGCGGATGCGCGGTGCGACGCGCGCGGCGCAGACGAAGCTGGTCGACGAATACCTCGGCCTGGTGGGGCTGCGGCACTGCGCGGACCGGTTTCCCGACCAGCTGAGCGGCGGCATGCGCCAGCGGGTACAGATCGCCCGGGTGCTGGCCAACGAACCGAGCGTCGTGCTGATGGACGAGCCGTTCGGGGCACTCGACGCGCAGACCCGGCAGGTGATGCAGGAGGAGACGGACCGCATCTGGCGCGCCTCGGGCTGCACCGTCGTCTTCGTCACCCACGACATCGACGAGGCGATCCTGCTGGCCGACCGGATCGCCGTCATGACAGCGGGCCCGGCGGCCTCGGTCAAGTCCGTCTACCCGGTGGACCTGCCCCGGCCCCGGGACGAGGCCGACCCGGCCGCCGCCGAACTGCGCCGCGCGCTGCGGGCGGACATCGGCGAAGAGGTCCGCAAGTCCCTCCGCGACCAGGGCCTCGATCCGGGGATGGACCAGGGCATGGACCAGGGCGCCGAGCAACGCCTCGACCCGGTCATGGACAAAGGCCTCGACCACGACGCCGACCTGGAGGGGAACATCCGATGACTGTCGCCGCGGCAGGTGCCGCCACCACCCCGCAAGCCCAGCGCCGCCCGGCCGGGACGACGACGAGGAACCTGCGGGCGCTCGGCGTGTACACGCTGTCCGTCCTCGTCGGCATCGGCGTCTGGCAACTGCTGGCGATGACGTACGGCTCCACCCTGGTCGCCTCCCCCCGGGAAACGCTCAGCGCCGCCGAAGAGCTGGCGCGCGACGGCACACTCACCAACTCGGTGATCGCCTCGGGCCGCCGGATCCTGATCGGCTGGGGACTCGGCGTACTCGTGGGCGTACCGGTCGGCCTGCTCGTCGGACAGATCAGGATCGTGCGGCAGTTCCTGGAGCCGTACATCGAGTTCTTCCGCTTCATCCCGCCGATCGCCTTCGTGACCCTGGCCGTGGTGTGGCTGGGCATCGGCGAGTCGTCGAAGGTCGTCCTGATCTTCTACACGGCCGTCTTCATCGTCACCCTCAACACGAGTGCCGGTGTGATGGCGGTCAGCGAGTCGAAGCTGCGCGCCGCGGCGAGCCTGGGCGCGAGCCGTTGGCAGATCCTGCGGGGGATCGTGCTGCCGTCGACCGTGCCGCACATCGTCACCGGGGCCCGGCTCGCGATGGGCAACAGCTTCCTGACCATCGTCTCCGCCGAGATCGTCGCCGCCCAGGTCGGGCTCGGATCGCTGATCTGGACCTCCCGCAACTACGGGCGGATCGACTGGGTCTTCGTCGGAATCATCACCTTGGGAATCCTCGGGTTCGTCTTCGACCGGATCCTGCGGGTCGTCGCCTCCCGGGTCCTGCGCAGGTACGGAGTGAAACTGTGAACGAAGTCGTCGGCGCCGAGACGTCACGTGCCCTGGTCCTGGAGCGGTTCGGCACGCTGCCGCGACTGCTGGAACGGACGGTGCCGGAGCCACGGCCCGGCCACACCCTCGTACGGATGCGGGCGGCCCAGCTCGGCCACCTCGACGTCAACATCGTCGACGGCAGGTTCGGCGTGCTGCCGGACCTCCCGGCCGTACCCGGCACCACTGGGTGCGGGATCGTGCTCGCCTCGGACAAGCACCCCGAGGGCAGTCTGGTCCGGCTCGGCGGCAAGGGGCTCGGCATGCGGCGGGACGGGTGCTGGGCGGAGCACGCACTTGTACCGGACGCCGCCGTGGAGACGCTCCCGCAGGACATCGACCCCGCCCTGGCGTGCAGCTACTTCTCACCGGCAGGCACGGCCTGGGCCGCCGTGCACACGGTCGCGGCGGTACGGCCGGGGGAGCGGGTCATGGTGACCGGCGCGGCGGGAGCGGTCGGCGCGCTGACCGTGCAGGTCGCGGCGCGGGCCGGGGCCGAGGTGGTCGGAGTGGTCGGGCGACCGGCGAAGCTCGACCACGTTCCCGCGCCCGCCAAGGCGGTCCTGGCCGCCGAGCTGTCCGCGGAGTCGGTGGGCGGCCCGGTCGACGTACTCGTCGACACCGTGGGCGGCCCGGTCCTGCGGGACGCCCTCCCGCTGGTCCGGCCACGCGGACGCGCCGCGCTCGTCGGCTACACCGCGGGCCGCGAGTTCGGCGTGGACCTCGCGGACTTCCTCCTGGCCGACGTAGCACTGCTGCCCGTCAACCTGATGACGCGCGGCAAGGAGGTCGCCGCGGACGCCGAGCGGCTGCTGGCGGAACTACAGGCGGGCACGCTGACCTTGGCGATCGAGCGCCACGGCCTCGACGAGCTGGCGGAGGCCGCGCAGCGGCTGCGGACGGGGGAGGCCATCGGCAAGGTCGTCCTCGACATCGGGTGAAGCGCCGGCCCGCTCAGCAGACCGATCCACTTGGGCGGAACCAGCCCTCACCACACCATCGGAGCATGGAACACATGGATCTCATGGACATCCAGACGCCCCCGGAGGGCAGTTACGCGGAAGCGGACGGCGTCAAGTACCACTACGTCGAGCTGGGGGAGAGCGGCGGTAGCCCCACCGTCTTCCTGCACGGCGGCGGCCCCGGGTGCACCGGCTGGTCCGACTTCGGGCAGGTGGCACCCCTGTTCGCAGCGGACCGCCGGTGCCTCCTCGTCGACATCCTGCAGTACGGGAAGTCCGCGAAGCCCGTCATCGAGGGCCCCATGTGGGACTACCACGCGGCCAAGGTCGTGGCGCTCCTCGACACCCTCGGCGTGCAGCGCGCCGACTTCGTCTGCAACTCGTGGGGCGGCACGATCGCGCTCAACCTGGCCGCCAAGTACCCCGAGCGCGTACGGTCGTTGGTGATCACCGGCAGCATGCCCGTCTTCCACGGCCCGCTCGCCCCGCTCCCCGAAGGCGGCCGCCGCGGACGCAACGCCCGCGACCGCTACTACGGCGGCTCGGGCCCCTCCTGGGAGAAGATGCGCGAACTGATCGCGCGCCTGGAGTGGTACGACCCCGACGCCGTCCCCGACGGCACGGTGACGCTCCGCTTCGAGCAGAGCCTGGACCCCGAGGAGACCGCGCTGGCCGGCGCCTCCGACAACCCGCGCGGCGACTGGCAGGACCTCACCGTCGAACTCGGCCTCATCGCCGCGCCGACGCTCTTCCTGTGGGGCATGTACGACGCGTTCCTGACCCCGGACTACCCGCTGATGCTGGCCCGCATGGTCCCCAGGGGCAACCTGCACATCATGAGCGAAGCCTCCCACCATCCGCAGGAGGAACGGCCGTACGACTACCACAGCGTGGTCACCGGTTTCCTCGACCAGAACCACAACTGACGCTCAACCGACTCTCCGACGCTCAACCGACTCTCCGTGGAGGAAACGTGACCGAGCCGGCTCCGCGTGTCGTCGAACTGTCCAGCCCGTTCGCCCGGTTCGCGGGCAGGCTGCTCGTCGGGCTCGGTCACGAGGTCGTGTTGGTCGAGCCCCCGGAAGGCGATGAGACCCGCCGCGAACAGGGCGGCGACGCGTTCGTCCACTGGCACGCCGGGAAGCGCTCGGTGACCATCGACCCCGCCACGCCCGACGGCACCGCACAGCTGCGCCGACTGCTGCGGGGCGCCGACATCCTTCTCGACGGCACCGAGCACGGCACCGAGCACGGCGCGGAGGCGGCCGCCGAAGGACTCGATCACCTCGTGCACGTACGCGTCACCCCGTTCGGGCTGGTGGGGCCCCGCAGCGACTGGCAGGGCACCGACCTCGTGGTGGCCGCCCTCGGCGGGATGCTCGCACAGGTCGGCGACCCCGACGGTCCGCCGCTGCGCCTCCCGGAGAACCAGGCCGAGCAACTCGCGGGCGTCAACGCGGCGATCGCCGCCCTGCTCGGCCTGTGCGCCCGGCGCCGCGGACCGGGACAGCTCATCGACGTCTCCGCACAGGCGTGCGTGGCGGCGGCCCTGGAGGCCGGAACCCTCGCCTACCTGCACGAGGACCGGGTCCCCCTGCGCCCCGGCAGCGTGCATCCGCTGGTCCCGCACGGGCTGTTCCGTGCGGCCGACGGCCACCTCGGCGGAGGGCTCGGCGGCAGCCCCCGCATGTGGGACGCCCTGCTCGACTGGCTGCGCGAGGAGAACGCGGACGCCGACCTCGCCGAACCACGCTGGCAGGACCCGGTCGAACGCAAGAAGCACCAGGACCACGTCTTCAAGGTCGTCCAGGACTTCGCGGGCACCCGGCCGAAGGCCGAGTTCGCCCGCCAGGCCCAGGCCAGGAAACTGCCCTGGGCGGCCGTCGACCTGCCCCACGAACTGCCGGACAACCCGCAGCTCGCCGCCCGCGACTTCTTCACCCGCGTCACGACACCCGAGGAGGAGCGGACCGACCTCGGCTTCCCCTTCGCGTTCCCCGAAGGCCGCCGCAGGACGGAACTCGTCGTGCCGGGCCCGGGCGACGACCAGGGCCTGCTCGACGATCCGTCCCACGCGTCCCACGAGGCGCGTACGGCACCGGCGGCCGACGAGCCCGTACGGCCCGCCCTGGACGGCGTCCGCGTCCTGGACCTGACCTGGGTGCTCGCCGGCCCGTACTGCACCAAGATCCTGGCCGACCACGGCGCAGAAGTGATCAAGGTCGAGTCCGCGGGCCGACCGGACCCCACCCGGTTCGCACCCTTCATGCACCTTTCCCGAGGCCCCCACACGGACCCCAACACCAACGGCTACTTCAACGAGGTCAACCGGAACAAGCGCAGCATCGCCCTGGACACCCGCACCGAGGAGGGCATCGCCGTACTGCGCGACCTCATCGCCCACTGCGACGTCCTCGTGGAGAACTTCAGCTCCACGGTCATGACCAAGCTGGGCCTGGGACACGAGGCGCTGCGCGCGATCAACCCGGGCATCGTGTACGTCAGCATGTCGGGCATGGGGCACACCGGCCCGCGCAACGGCTGGGTGTCGTACGCGGACACCGTGTCGGCGAGTTCGGGGCTGACCGGGCTGACCGGCTGGGGGCCGGACGACGTGGTCGGGGTCATCTACGGCCACGGAGACATCGTGGCCGGCCTTCAGGCGGCGCTCGCCACGATCGCCGCGCTGGAACACCGCGCCGAGACCGGGCGCGGTCAGCACATCGACCTGTCCCAACTGGAGGCGATCACGGCCCACATGGGCACAAGCCTCCTGCGCGGGACGGCGGCGAGTCCGGCCGGGAACACCCACCCGACGTGGAGCCCGCAGGGTGTGTACCGGTCGCTGGGCGCCGACCGCTGGCTGGCCGTCAGTGTGCGCGACGACACCGAATGGGCGGCCCTCTGCGAGGTCATCGGCCGCCCCGAACTCGCCACCGACGAGCGGACCCGTACCGCCGAGGCCCGCAGGCGTGAGCCCGCCCTGGTCGACGGCGCGCTCGGCACCTGGGTCCGCGGGATGTCCGCCGACGCCGCCGCCGAACTGCTCCAGGCGCGCGGCATCCCCGCCGGAGCCGTACAGGACGGGCGTGAACTCGTGGAACACGACCCGCAGTTGCGGGCCCGCGGCTTCTACGTGCACAAGGAGCACCCGGTCGCGGGAGCCTTCCTCCACGAGGGCGTGCCGATCACCCTCACGCGCACACCCGGCGGCATCCGCGAGCCCGCGCCCGTACTCGGCGCCGACACCGACGCGGTACTGCGCGACGTGGCGGGACTGACCCCGGAACGGATCCAACACCTCCGCGCCGACGGAGTTCTGAGGTGAACGGACAACCGGGCGCCGCGGTGAACGGTCGGCCGAGTAGTCCGGTAAACGCCATGACCGTGCCCGGACTCCTCGCCGCGGCCGCCGAGGAGTTCGGCGACCGGGTCTTCCTGCGCGTGGGGGACGTGTCACGGACGTACCGGCAGTCGCGGAGGGCGGCGGCCGAGATGGCGGGAGCACTCGCGGCGCGCGGCTGCCGACCGGGCGACCGCGTCGCCGTCATGGCAGGCAACCGGATCGAGTTCGTCGACCTGATCCTCGGCTGCGCCTGGCTCGGCGCGGTCCTGATACCGCTGAACACCGGTCTGCGCGGCCAGGGCCTCAGGCACGTCCTGCGCGAGGCGGAGCCGTCCTTCCTGCTCGCGGAGGCCGAGCCGGCGGACCGCGTCCTGGAGGCCGGCTTCCGCGGCACACTGTGGGTCGTGGGCGAGGACGACGTCCCCGTACCGGGTGAGGCCGCCGCCGTCCGGTCGCCACCCGCACGCCCGGACGACACCGTCTTCGTCCTGTTCACCTCGGGAACCACCGGGCCCCCGCGCGGCGTGCGCTGTCCCCACGCCCAGACCGTCTGGTGGGGCCGCAACGTCGCGGACTCGCTGCGCCTCACCGCCGACGACGTGCTCCACACCTGCCTCCCGCTGTTCCACACCAACGCCCTCAACACGCTCGCGCACGCCATGACCGTGGGCGCGACCTGCGTCATCGGGGAACGGTTCTCCGCCACGCGGTACTGGGACCTGGTGGCCGAGAGCGGTGCCACCGCCGTGTACCTGCTCGGCGCGATGGCGCCCATGCTGCTGGCGCAACCACCCGGCGGGCACGACCGCGCGCATCGAGCATGGCGAGGCCTCTCACCCGCCACGCCCGCCTCCGCGTGGCAGCCGTTCCGCGAGCGCTTCGGCGTTACCCTCGTCGACGGTTTCGGCTCCACGGAGACGAACCTCGTCATCGGATCGACCCCGGAGGACCAACGCCCCGGGCACATCGGCACCCTGCGCGACGGCTTCTCCGCCCGCGTGGTCGACGAACACCTCGCGCCCGTCCCGGACGGAACGGCCGGTGAGCTCGTCGTCCGCAGCCACCGGCGATTCGCCTTCTCCACCGGCTACTTGGGAGACCCCGAACGGCCTCCCGACACCTGGCGACGCACGGGCGACCGCGTGATCCGCGAGCCCGACGGCTCGTACCGCTTCGTCGACCGGGTCAAGGACGTCATCCGGCGCCGCGGCGAGAACATCTCCTCGTACGAGGTGGAGTCGGCGGTCCGTTCGCATCCCGCGGTCGCCGACGCCGCGGCCTTCCCGGTGCCCTCGGAACTGGCGGAGGACGAGGTCATGGTGGCGGTGCTCCCGCGACCCGGGTCCGTCCTGGACCCAGGCGACCTCGTACGCCACTGCGAGCGCGAGTTGCCCGCCTTCGCCGTGCCCCGGTACGTCGACACCGTCCCGGCACTGCCGCTCACCGAGACCGGCAAGGTCCGCAAGACCGTACTGCGCGAACGGGGTGTCACCGCCGGCACCTGGGACCGGGCCGCGGAGGTCAGTCCAACTGTGCGGCCACGGCACCCGTGATCGCCCGGGAGATGCGCAGGATGCCGGGGGAGCGGACCGGGCAGGGCTTCGGCGTCGTGGTGGTCGGGGCCATGCAGAAGTGCAGGTAGTCGTCGTCGCGGTGCAGGGCCGTGCGACCGCTGCCCGGCTGGGTGCAGTACGGCGTGTGCTCACGTTCGTACGCGGTGCACGGCAGGTACTGCGTCCAGGTGTAGCGGGCCGAGGCCGGGCTCACCGCCTTGCCGGCGTCCGCGAGCAGGTCACCGGAGGCGGCGGCCTGCCGTTCGTAGATCGCGTTGACGCGGCGGACGCGGTCGGGCGTCATGGGGTCCGGACCCTGGAGCACCCAGACGATCTCGGGCCGGGCGCCGTCCGCCGCGCCCGCGATCTGGTCGGTCAGCCGCCGCGCGTCGGCGGTGTACCGCGCGAAGTACTTGTCCCGCGCCTTGTCGTAGGCGATGCCGTCCATACACGGCGTGTAGTCCCACGCGTTGCCCCAGAACTGCAGCACCACGAAGTCCGGCCGCAGCGTCCGCACCAGTGCGGCGGCCTTGTCCTTGGGCGGCACGAGAGAGTCCTTGCCCGTGCCTTCCAGATAGTCGCAGGGGGTCGTGCCCGAGTAGGGGGTGCTGGTGTAGCGCGCCTTCAACTCGTCGCGCATCAGGCCGCCGAGGACCTTCTGGTTCTCCATGGCGAGGGAATCACCGAGGTAGAGGACGGTGGGGCTGGAGCTGGGACCTTTCGCGGGAGCCTCGGTCCTGGTGCCGGCCCCGCCATCGGCCCCTTCATTGGCCCCGCCATCGGCATCGGGCGTGGCGGCCGGGCGTTGATGCGTGGTGGACGACGGTGACGTACGGGCTGGGGCCGGAGCGGGCGGCGGCGGTGCGGACTCGGGTTCCGACGAGGGGTCCCCGCACGCTCCGAGCAGCAGTAACCCCGAGAGCACCCCCGCGATCCACAGCTTGCGCATGCGGCAACTCCCCCCGGCCACCGAAAACGGCCCCCAGACAAGCACAGCCGGGCGTCAGGAGGAAGGGTCCGTCGAACCTTCGGCCATCCCAGGGGCGAGGCGGCCACGCGCACCGCGGAGATCCCCTCGTCGGATGCGCGTCACCGAGAACGCCGCGGCACGCCTCTCTGTCGGGCGCCCTGGTCGGGCGGGGCCAGGACCTTTTCCGCCGCGGCGATGAACTGTCTGCGGGCGTCGATGAGTTCACTGTCCGCCTGGCCGTTCCGCACGAGGCGGTCGTCCAGGTCCAGCCGCATGCGCCAGACCTCCGCCTGCCGGACGGCCGCCGCATACACGGTGTCGGCCAGCTCGCCCATCGGGGCGGGGCCGGTGATGGCGACGTCCGTCGCGGCCCGGCGCAGCGCGCCCAGCGCGGCCACCGTCGACTCCCACAGCTCCCGATGCTCGTTCTCGCTCCGCCAGCCGACACCCACGAGGCCCTCGATGACGGCGCCGATGCCCTGCCGGAACGCCTCGCACTCGTCGAGCACGGACGCGAAGGCGGCGCGCCGCTCGTCGCGCAGACGGTGCCGAACCTGGAAAGTCTCCTGGTCCTGTGCACGCCGACGTGCGGATCTGGCGTGGAGCAGCGGTCCGGTCAGCCCGGCGGCCAAGGTTCCCCCGATACCCAGGGCGGTCGCCCAGATGACCGTGTCGGCTTGGTCCATGGCGCCCATCATGCCGCCGCCACACCCGTCAATGGCCGAACTTGGCGGATTGAGAAGGGGAGTTGGGTGCAATCCTGATCGAATACGCCACAACATGCAATGTCATCGTTTCGTATCAGCCCGACCAGCCCTACAACCGATGTCCCCCGGCGCCGGTCTAACTGGCACAGAATCCGAACGAACATGCATGAACGAGAAAGGCCTGACCATGGGGGACATAGGCAGACGGGCAGCCGTCGTACTGGGGGTCACGGGACTGGTGGCGCCGCTGGCGGTCGCGCTGGGCGCGGCTCCGGCTCGGGCGGCGAGCTGCACCACGCAGACCGGCCCGTATCAGAAGCAGGTGGAGAGGTTCCTCGGCCGGGCGGTGGACGGCAGGCAGTCCGCCGCCGACTGCAGGGCGATCAAGGCCTTCCAGACCAAGCACGGCATCACCCCGAACATCGGCTACGCCGGCTCCGTCACCTGGGGCGTGATGGACCTGATGAACAAGCAGAAGGCCGTCGGCAGGAATCCCAACAGGGACGGCAAGTGCCCGGTCAACAAGGGCCGTATCGCCTGTGTGAACCTCACGCTCCAGCTCAGCTGGATCCAGGACGGCAGGACCCTCGTGTACGGGCCGGTGCCGGTGCGTACGGGCCGCAACAGGTACGAGACCCGCACCGGCCTGAAGAAGATCTACTGGCGGAACATCGACCACGTCTCCACCATCTACGACGTGCCCATGCCCTACAGCCAGTTCTTCGACGGCGGCCAGGCCTTCCACTCGGTCGGCGTGAGCATGTGGAACCCGCCTGGCTCGCACGGCTGCGTCAACATGACGAGGACGAACGCCAAGAAGTACTGGTCGCTGCTGAAGAAGGGCGACGACGTCTACGTGTACGGCCGCAAGCCGGGCACCTGACCGGACCCGGGCACCTGACCGGAACCAGGTACCTGAGCGGAACCGGCCCGGCCGCTCCTGAGAACGGCCGGACCGTGCGGAAACGTCATGCCTCGGGCGCGTCCCCGAAGTCCGGGATCTCCAGCCGCGCCCCGCCCTGCCGCGCCGACTCGTGCGCGACGATGCCCGGCAGGGTGTAGCGGGCGGCCACCCACGCGTTCACGGACGGCAGCGTGCCGGTGTTGACGGCGGTCACGAAGTCGTCGGCCAGGAAGTGGTGGCTGCCCTCGTGGCCGTTGTGCAGGTTGTCGTACTCCCGCGGCAGCCGCGACCGGTCGTGCACCGGAGCGGAGCCGGAGGTGAAGGCGGCCCGCAGATCTGGCGCGATGTGCTGGAGTGACGGATCGTCAGGAGACATGGTGGGCTTGGGTTCGAGCAGCTCGCTGATGTCCTTCACCCCCTTCTTGTCCTGCCAGAACGCCACGGTGGCCAACTGCTCCATGCTGGCGTCCGTCCCGAAGAACCGGAAACGCGACTCCCGGATCTGCGAGGGATAGCCCACCCGCCGGAACTCGTTCGTACGGAACGAGCCGCCGCCCGCGACCTCGAACAGGGCGGTGGCGTTCGAGAGGTCGTTGCCGAACTGGCTGACGTCCTCGTCGAAGACCCCGTCCCCGCGATCGTCCTTGACCCCGATCGCGGACACACTCACGGCGTGCGTCTGCCAGGCGCCGAGGACGCCGCCCACCGAGTGCGTGGGGTAGAGCAGCGGGGGATAGCTGGCGGTCGCCTTCCAGTTCTCGCCGCCGCTGTACTGGTAGGCCTCGTAGAACCCGAGGTCCATGTCGTGGAGATAGTCGCCCTCGGCGTAGAAGATCCGCCCGAAGGCGCCCTCCGCGATCTGGTTGCGGGCGTGGACCGTCGCCGGGTTGTACTGGCTGGTCTCGCCCATCATGTACGTCAGTCCGGTCGCCTTGACCGCGTCGATGATCGCCGCGATCTCCTCCGCGGTGATGGCCATTGGGACGGCGGAGTAGACGTGCTTGCCCGCGTTCAGGCCCTGGAGGACCAGCGGGCCGTGGGTCCAGCGCTGGGTGAAGATCGCGACGGCGTCGACGGCCTGCGACTCCAGCATCGCCTCGTACGTGGGAAAGGTTCCCGTCAGGCTCTCGGCGGCGGCCAGTTGCTCCGCTCGCTCGGGCAGCAGGTCGGTGACGTAGACCTCGCTGACGCCCGGGTGGGCAAGAAACAGCTTCGCGAACTGGCCGGAGAACTGGCCGGCGCCGACGATGCCGAGGGAGAACGTCATGGAGTGTGTGCCTTTCACTGTCCGAGGATTCACTGTCCGAGGATGAAGTTGACCTGGTCGTTGGTCTTGGTCAGGTCGCTCACCGGGGCGTCGTTGGCGTAGACGTCCTGCATCGCGGGGCGCACCAGGGCGTACACGTCCGCCGCGTAGTCGGTGATCGGGAAGGAGAACGTGGTGAAGTCCTTCTTGTCGGTGACCGCGTCGGTGAAGGCGGACACGTCGATGTCCTTCTTCTTGTACGCGGCCACGGCGGCCTGAGTTCCCTCCGGGGTCGCGGGGAAGACGATGCCGTAGCCGCCGACGGTCTTCTGGCACTCGTTGGAGGACAGGTACTGGACCCACTTCTTGGCGCCCGCCTTGTTGGGGGCGTTCTTGGTGATGGAGTCGGCGAGGCCGTTCATCATGGTGGCCCGCTTGCCGGTCGGGCCGGTCGGCGTGGGGGCGGTGCCGACGTCGAGGCCCTTGGTGCCGTAGTAGCTGGAGATCATCCAGGCTCCGTCGAAGGCGGTTGCCGCCTTGCCGGAGGCGATCTGGGCGTTGACCGGGTTGGCGCCGTCGGTGTAGTCGGTGAAGGGTGCGAGGTAGCCCTTCTTCGCCAGGCCGAAGTACCAGTCGACCACCGACTGGAAGGTCTTGCTGTCGTACTGGTACTTGGATCCCCAGCGCGCCTTGTCCGTGTAGTTCCAGCCCGCCGAGCCGGTGAACGGGCTCCAGGTGGTCTGCCCGTCGCTGTCGCCCGCGCCGCCGGTGGCGAGCCCGTAGACCTTGACGCTGTTCTTGTCGAAGCCCGGTTCGTCGCCGCGCTTGCCCTTCGTGTCGACGGTCAGGTGCGCGATGGTCTTCTCGAAGGTGCCGCCGTCCTTCGGGTTCCAGGCGAGGCCGTTGAGCTGCGCCGCGGAGAGCCCGGCGTCCTTGACCATCTTCTTGTTGTACATGAGGGCGACGGTGTCCCAGTCCTTCGGGGCGCCGTAGCGGTGGCCGTCCTGGCCGGTCCAGTTGGCGGCAAGACCCGGCTGGTAGGCGGAGTTGTCGATGCCCAGGTCGTCCAGTGGTTCCAGCACGTTCAGGTCGGCGAACTGCCCGAACCTCTGGATGTGGTCGGTGAACACGTCCGGCTCGGTGCCCGCGATGAAGCTCGCGGTGAGCTTGGTCCAGTAGTCGGCCCAGCCCATCTGGGTGATCTTCACCTTCAGGCCCGGGTTCTGCTTCTCGAAGCCCTTGGCGCACGCCTGGTAGGCGGGCAGCTGGTTGGCGTCCCAGAGCCAGTACGTCACCGTGTTCGAGCCCGCTCCGGCAGCCCCGCCCTGCGCGCAGCCCGTCGCCAGGGACAGCGCGAGCACCCCGGTCAGTGCCACGACCGTACGTGTACGAATTCGCATGTCCGTCCCCTTACTTGATGCCGGTGAAGCTGATGGAACTGACGATGCGGCGCGCGAAGAAGCCGAAGAGCACGAGCATCGGCAGGGCGGCGATGAGCGTGGCCGCCATCAGGCCGGACCAGTCGTAGCCGCTCTGCGGGGTCTGCGACCGGAAGATGGCCAGCGCCACGGTGAGCACGCGCGAGCTGTCGGTGTAGGAGACCATCAGCGGCCAGAAGTAGTCGTTCCAGGAGGTGATGTACGTCAGCACGCCCAGCGTGACGATGGGCGTGGACGCCATCGGCAGCATGACGCGGAAGAAGATCCGGATCTTCCCGGCCCCGTCGAGCAGGGCCGCCTCCTCGACCTCCCGGGGCACGTTCATGAAGAACTGCCGCAGGAAGAACACCGCGAACGGGGTCATGAACATCGTCGGCAGGGAGATGCCCAACAGGCTGTCGATCAGGCCGAGTTGCTTGATGAGGAGGAAGTTCGGCAGCAGCGTGAAGATGGTGGGCACCATCAGCCCGGCCAGGAACAGCCCGAACACGTTGTCCCGGCCGCGCCACCGCAGGCGGGCGAAGGCGTACGCGGCCATGGCGGAGAAGAAGATCTGGAAGACGGTGATCAGGGTGGACACGACCACCGAGTTGAGCAGATAGCGCCAGAACTTCAGTCCGCCGCCCGCGCCGCCCTGAGCGATCGCCTCCTCGGTGGACTGCAGGCCCAGGGCCCGTTCGAAGCCACCGGTCGTCAGGTCCACGGGCAGGAGATCGCCGGGGTGGGCCGCGAGCGCCGTGTTCGAGGACAGCGCGGTGCGCAGGATCCAGTAGAACGGCAGCAGGGTGATGAGCACCATCGCGGCCATCACCGCCCAGGCCACGACCTTCCCGGGGGAGAGCCTTCGGCGCTCTGTGCGCCGTACCTTCGTCGTTGTTGCCGTCACGGCAGTCATGTCGGTCGCTCCCTTCTTCAGCCGAGGTCGGTCTGGCCGGCCCGGGTGAGCCGGTACTGGACAAAGGTGATCGCGCTCAGCACCACGAGCAGGGCCACGGACATCGCCGACGCGTAGCCGAACTGGAAGCGGCCGAAGGCGGCGCCGTAGATGTAGTACTGGAGGACGTTGGTCGCGTTCGCCGGACCGCCCGCGGTGGTCACCGCGACGGTGTCGAACACCTGGAACGAACCGATCACCGTCATGATCAGCACCACCGCGAGGACCGGACGCAGCAGCGGCATGGTGATCCGCCAGAACATCCGCCACTCGCTCGCGCCGTCCACCTTGGCGGCCTCGTACATGTCGCTGGGGATGGCCTGCAGCCCGGCGAAGAGCAGCAGCGCGGTGTAGCCGACATGCCGCCAGACGTTGATCAGGGCGATCGTGGGAATCGCCCAGGTCTCGTCCGCGAGGAACGGGATCCGGTCGAAACCTAGCCCGGCGATGATCTCGTTGCCTATACCGAGCTGGGTGTCGAGCATCCAGAGCCAGACGATGCCCGCGACGACGTTCGACATCAGATACGGCGTGAGGACGAGCCCGCGGAGCACGGCCGACTGGGTCAGCCGCTGGAGCAGTACGGCGACGGCGAGTGCCGAGACCGTCTGGATGCCGATGTTGATGAACACGTACTCGACGGTGACCGTCAACGAGTCCCAGAAGATGGGGTCCTTGACCATGCGGACGTAGTTGTCCAGGCCCACCCACTCGGCCGGCGTGAGCAGGTTGTAGCGGGTGAAGCTCAGATAGATGCCCCGCAGCGTCGGCCAGAGCAGGAAGACCAGGAAGCCCAGCATGGCCGGAGCGATGAAGAGGGCGGCGAGGGCGCCGTCACCGCGGCCGCCACCGTCGCGTTCTCGTTTCTCGCGGATCTTCGGCTTCGGCGGTGTCCCCTCGATGTCGCGCAATGACAGACGCGATGGAGGGCTTGAGGCGACGGTCATCGGGAGACTCCCTCGTCTGCGGACTCGTCCTCGGGCCCCACATACTTTTGAGGCGAAAGAATCCAGCCGTCAAGGGGCGTGCACGCATCTTTTCTTCTGGCGTTCAGGCGGCGTATGGTGCCGTCATTACTTCAGTGCCAAAATAAATCTTGGGGGGTTCGGCCATGACCGCACATGCCGCCAGCTGGCTCCCGCTCAGCCCCGGTGAGCGTGCCGTCGCGATCGAGGTACTCACCCATGGCCCCTTGTCGCGCACCGACATCGCCCGTCGGCTCGACCTCTCCGCGGGCAGCCTCACCCGGCTGACGAAGCCGCTCATCGAGTCGGGTCTGCTGGTCGAGGTCGCCGAGGGCGCCGCACTGCCGGAAGTGCGCCAGGGCCGCCCGTCCCAGCCCCTCGACATCGTCGCCGAGTCCCGCACCTTCGCCGGGTTCAAGATCACCCAGGACATGGTGTACGGCGTCGTCACCACCCTCAAGAGCGACATCGTGGCCCGCTGCGACCTGCCGCTCACCAGCCATGATCCCGTCGACGTCGTGGACGTGCTCCGGGAACTGACCGAGAAGTTCGTCCTGGAGTTCCCCGGCCTGGCCGGCATCGGGATCGGCCTCGGCGGCCGTTCCTCGGACCGGTCCGTCGTCGACGAGTCGGCCTTCCTCGGCTGGCGCGACGTCCCCCTGGCCCGACTTGTCGAGGAACGCACCGGGCTGCCCGTCGTCGTCGACAACGACGTGTCCGCACTCGTCGAGGCCGAACGGTGGTTCGGCGCCGGCCGCGGCCTGGAGCGGTTCGCGGTGCTCACGATCGGCGCGGGCGTCGGCTACGGACTGGTGAGCGGCGGCAAGAGGGTCGGGACCCCCGAGGACGGACTGGGTGTCGGCCGTGCCTGGATCGTGAACCCCCACGGCCCGCTCACCCCCGACGGGGAGCGCGGCAGCGCAGTCTCCCTGCTGGGCATTCCCAGCATCCGTTACCAGATCCAGGCCGCCACCGGCCGCGACTTCTCGTACGAGGAGATCCTCGCCCTGGCTGCCGACGGCGAGCCCATGGCCGCCCGCGTCATCGGTGAGGCGGCCCGCGCCCTGGGCACCCTGATCGCGCAGATCTCCAACTTCGCCATGCCCCAGAAGATCGTCCTCGCCGGTGAGGGCGTGGGCCTGGTCGACGTGGCGGGCCCGGACATCGAGGCGGCCATCCTCGCCAACCGCCACCCGCAGGCCGAGCCGGTCAATCTGGAGACCAAGGTGTCCGACTTCCACGACTGGGCGCGGGGCGGCGCGGTGCTCGCGATCCAGGTGCTGGTCCTCGGCGCGGGGACGTCCTGACATGACTCCTGGCATGACCCGTGACATGACTGTGGAACGGCTACCGGTAAGTAGTCCTCCTGACAGTGACTCCTCACATGGCCTTCACGCGGGGGCCCGTATGATTCACGGCATGTCCACCACTCACCGTCGTGCACCGTTCGCCACCCAGCGATCGGCCGACGAGGTCAACGAGGAGATCCGCGCCCTGTGGTTGCGGAGTGGTGGGACGCTGAGCGGCGAGCAGCGGCGGCAGTACCAGCGCCTCGTCCTGGAGTGGGCGGCGGCCTCTCCGCGCCCCCACGCGAACGGCGACTCGTCCCAGGCGGCCTGACCGCGCGAGCCACCCCTTGACCGCGCGAGTTGACCGCGCGAGCCACCCCCTGAGCACCGCTCATCATCCCTTCATCGCCCCCTGGAGCAGCCCCGCGATGAAGCTGCGCTGGAAGATCACGAAGAGGATCAGGATCGGCAGCATCACGATGATCGTCCCTGCCGCCAGGGTGGGGATGTCCGTGCTGTTCTGACCGACGAAGAAGCCGAGGCCAGCCGGGGCCGTGTGCTTGGTGGTGTCCTGGATGAGGACCAGCACCAGCAGGAACTGGTTCCACGACCACATGAAGACGAGCAGACCGAGCGTCATCAGGGACGGCCGGGCCAGCGGGAGCAGAATCCTCAGCAGGATGGTGGCCGACGAGGCTCCGTCGATACGCGCCGCCTCCACCAGCGACTGAGGAGTGGACTGGAAGTGGGTCCGCATCCAGAACACGCTGAACGGCATGAACAGCGCGATCTCCACGAGGATCACGCCCAGGTACGAGTTGGTCAGACCGAGGCCCCGCAGGTCGAAGTAGAGGGGGACCACGATCAGTTCGACCGGGATGGTCAGCCCGGCGATGAAGAAGGCCGCGACCGCGTTGCCACCCGGGAGCCGCATGGTGCCGAGCGCGTATCCCGCCAGCGCCGCGAGGACCAGGGACGCCGGGACGACCCCGACGGCGATGGTGAGGCTGTGCCGGATCAGGTCGGAGAACCCGGCCACCGACCACGCCTGCTCGTAGTTGTCCCAGCTCCACCGCTCCGGCCAGGTCAGGCCCACCACCGGCGTGCCCGCGGGCTGCAGCGAGGCGAGGAAGACACTGAGGAACGGGATCACGACGGCGATCGCCATGACGGTTAGGAGCGCGTACCCGGACCAGCGTTCCGATCGCGTGGCGGTGTTCATGACTCCGACCTCGACAGACGGTTGATGAGGTAGACGATCGCGAGTATCAGACAGCCGAGGACGACGGCCAGGGCCGCGGCGAGACCCACCTTGCCCTCGGAGAACGCCAGCCGGTACACGAGCAGCCCGGGGACCGTCGTCTGCTCGCCGGGGCCGCCGTTCGTCGTCACGTACACGATGTCGAAGCTGGCCAGCGCCGCCACTGTCGTCACGGTCATGGCGACGGCGAGTTCACCCCGCAGATGCGGCAGGGTGACGGACACGAACTCCCGCACCGGGCCCGCCCCGTCGAGCCGGGCCGCCTCGTACAGACTGGGGTCCACCTTCTGCACGCCACTCAGGAAGAGCATCATGCACAGGCCGCTCAGCACCCAGGTGCCGACGAGGCCCACGGCGATCAGCGCGGCGCCGAAGTCACCCAGCCACGCCCGGGTCACCCCGTCAAGACCGACCGCGCGGAACGCCTGGTTCACCAGCCCGTCGTCCCCGTACAGCCAGCGCCAGGTCACGCCGACGGCGACGAGCGGGACGACCTGCGGCAGCATGAACAGGAAGCGGTACGCCCCCATGCCGGGCCGCCGGTAACGGGCCAGCAGGCCGGTCATCGCCAGCCCCAGCACGATGGGCACGAAGGAGAAGAACACCACCAGGACCAGGGCGTTGAACACGGACCGGCGCAGGATGGGGTCCTGGAGGATCTCCTGGTAGTTGCCGAGGCCGACCCAGTCGCCCAGCGTCACGCCGTCCCACTCGAAGAGCGAGAGATACGCCGTGTGCAGGGCGGGCAGCACCGCGAAGCAGAAGTAGACGGCGAACGCGGGCAGCACGTACACATAGCCGCGATACGCACTGCGCCTACGGGTGCCCGGAGACTGGACCCGGGCGGCGTCCTGGGGCTCGACCCGGGCCTTCGTGGCCTGCTGGACCTGCGGCCTACTCGGCATGGTGTTCCTCCCACTCGTCCTGAAGTGAGTCGAGGTAGTCCGCGGGCTCGACGCGGTCCGCGATGAGCTTCTGGACGCCGGAGCGCAGCCGGTCGAGCATGGCGGGGGCGGCGAAGTCGGGGAACGTCGTGATTCCGTCGTCGGCGACCGCCCGCAGATGGCCCTCCGCGATGTCGGCGAGGACACCTTCAGGCTTCTTCACGGCCTCGGGGTTGGGCGCCATGAAGCCGTTGTCGCTGATGATCTGCCCGGCCTCGGGCGAGGTGAGGAAGTCGAGGAACAGGCCTGCCGCCTCGGGGTGTTCGGTCCGGGACGAGACGGCGTAGGAGACGCTGAAGCCCGAGGCCACCGTGGGGTCCGAGGCCCGCTCGCCCGGCATCGGGAAGAAGCCGACGTTGTCCCCCATGACCGTCGCCAGCTGCCCGGCCGCCCAGTTGCCGTTGATCAGGAAGACACTGTCGCCCTTGGCGAACTGGGCGGTGGAGTCGACCTGTGCGGTGCCGTTGGCGGACTCGTTGTAGTAGCCCTTGCGGCCCCACTCGACAACGAGCTCGCTGGCGGTGACCGCGGCCGGTGTCTCGATGGTGGCGCCCTCGGTGCCGTTGACCCAGTCCCAGTAGTCGTCCGTGGGCATGGTCTGGTTGAGGAGGGCGGCCCACAGATGCAGACCGCCGGAGTCGAGCGCGCCGACGCCGAGCGGAGTCAGGCCCGCCTTCTTCGCCGCGGCGAGCTGCTCCTCGAACTCCGCCACGGTGTTGGGCGGTCCATCGATCCCGGCCTTCTCCGCGAGCTCCTTGTTGTAGTAGATGCCGGTCATCGACAGACCGGCCGGGACCCCGAACAGGGCCCGCCCACCCGTGGCCTTACTGGTCTGCCCCGCCGTCAACTGGTCGAGGCTGACCGGGGGAATGGCCTCGTCCCAGCCGTACGCCTCCCGGTAGGGCGCCAGGTCGAGGATGTGCCCGTCCGCCGCGAGATCGGTCATCCCGACCGCGTACTGCGCGATGTCGGGGGCGGTGTCCGAGGTCATCGTGAGCTTCAGGTTCTGGACGTAGTCCGAGAACGTCTTGTACTGCGGCTCGACGCCGATACGAGGGTGCTCCTTCTCGAACGCCGCGATCAACGCGTCGACCATCAGCGGCGCGTCGGCGAACTGGAGCCGCAGGGTGATGTCCTCGTCCGGCACCGCGGTCGGGGACGGCACACTGCGCTGTCCTGGTACCGCGGCCGCGCTGCCGGGGGTCAGGGCGTCGCAGGCGGTGAGCGGCAGTACGAGGGCGACGGCGCAGGCCCCCGCCGCGACACGGCGGCGCACCCGGTGCGTCCTCTCCATCTTCGGCCTCCTCGTGTGGTCGGCGTGCGGAGGTGGATCGGTGCGTCAGCCCCGCGTACAGCGGTCCCTGACCTTCTCCAGCAGGGCGTTGTTGCGGTGCTCGGCGTCGCCACCGGTGTTCTGACTGACGATCAACGGCGGCTCCTGGCCGTGGAGTTCGACGAGCAACTGGGCGGCCCGGCAGGTCACGGCGTTGACGATCGCCGCCCCGACGACGGTCGACAGGGCACCCACGGTGAGGTCGCCCAGGGGCACCACCGCGTCACCCGGGCGGCCGTGCGTATCGATGACGATGTCGGCCACGTCGAGCAGGCGCCGCCCGTCGACGTGCCGGGACTCGGCGGCCAGCGAGTGCGCCCGGCTGGTGACGGCGACGACCGTCGCTCCCAACGCGCGGGCGCCGAGGGCGAATTCGACCGGCACGGCGTTGATGCCGGAGTTGGAGACGACGACCACCACCTCACCGGCCCGGATGTCCGCCGTACTCAGGATCGCCGCAGCGTAGCCGCTGACGCGCTCGGCCGCGCCCGCGTGCCGAGGAGCGGCGGGGGAGAGCGCCGGATCGGCGATCACGTTGACCGGCGCGAGGCCACCCGCACGCAACAGCGGTTCGACGGCGACGAGTTGGGAGTGGCCGCTGCCGAAGTAGTGGACGACGCCCCCGGCGGCGATGCTGCCCGCGATGGCGACGGCGGCGCGCTCGATCGACGGCCGCTCGGCGGTGGCCAGGGCGGTGAGGTTCTCCTGGAGAGCGGCGAAGTAGGCGAGATCGGCGTTCATCGTGTCGAGGCCACCTGAGGTGTCGAGCGGGAGCCGTTCGCGTAGCGGGCGGGAGCCGTTTGCGTGGCTGTGGACCGTACCAGAGGGCCGTACGACTGCCCAGCCCTGCGGCAAGTGTGCCGTCACGGCAGCTCGTTGTCTTGACCGCCATGCGCACCAGCCCTACCGTGACGCGCATGTGGTACGGACCACGGTCATCGGAGAATCGGACCGCCCGCCACCTCCTTCAGCGGCTCCTCGGGGACCGGGCCGCGGAGTTCACCGCCGACGTCGTGGCCGACGTCATGCCAGGAGAAGGCATGTCCCGGGAGAGTGGACCCGACTGGTTCGAGGTTGACGCCGGGCCGGGCGGTGTGGCGCTGCGCGGGTCCAGCGGAGTCGCGGTCGCCTCGGCGCTGCGCTGGTATCTGCGGACCGCCTGCCGAACGCAGATCACCTGGGACGCCCCCGTGCCCCGGCTGCCGGACCGCCTGCCCCGCACCGGCACGGCCGCCCGGACGACCTCCTCGTACCGCCACCGCTACCACTTCAACGTCTGCACCTTCGGCTACACCACGGCGTTCTGGGACTGGGCCCGCTGGGAGCGCCACATCGACTGGATGGCGCTGCACGGCGTGACCACACCACTGGCGATGACCGGTGCCGAAGCCGTCTGGCAGCGAGCCCTGCTGCGCGCCGGCCTGGACGACGACACCGCCCGGCGGTTCCTCGGCGGCCCGGCCTACCTCCCGTGGAACTGGCTCGCCTCGCTCGACGGCTGGTGCGGACCACTGCCGCAGAACTGGATCGACGGCCACGCGGACCTGGGCCGCCGCATCCTGGACCGGGAGCGCGCGCTCGGCATGCGGCCGGTCCTCCAGGGCTTCTCCGGCCATGTGCCCCGCGAACTGATCGCGGCCCGGGGCGCCCGGTCGACGACCCTTCCCTGGTGGGACTTCGAGGTCGGGGTCCTGGATCCGCGCGACCCGCTGTTCGAGGAGTTCGGCACCGCGCTGCTGACCGAGCAGACCCGCCTCTTCGGCACCGACCACCACTACGCGGCCGACCCGTTCATCGAGACGACACCACCCGTGACCGACCCCGCGGACATCGCCCGGGTGGCCCGCGCCGTGCACGGTGTCATGACCGCCGTGGACGACCGGGCCACCTGGGTGCTCCAGGCCTGGCCCTTCTCCTACCGCTCCGACTACTGGACCCCGGACCGGACGCGGGCCTTCCTCGACGCCATCCCGGACGACCGCATGCTGATCCTGGACCTGTGGGCCGAGCACAGCCCGGTCTGGCGGCACACCGACGGCTACCGCGGCAAGCCGTGGGTGTGGTGCATGCTGCACAGCCTGGGCGGACGCCCTGGCCTCTACGGAAGGCTCGACGAGATCGCCACCGGCGCCGCCCGGGCGGGCGCCGACGCACGCGGCGGTTCGCTCGTAGGCGTCGGCGCGAGCATGGAGGCCTTCGGCGGCGACCCGGTCCTGTACGAACTACTCGCCGACGTCGCCTGGAACGGCGAGGTCAAGGGCGTACGGGCCTGGCTGGAGAACTGGGCGGAGGCCCGGTACGGACGCCGAAGCCCCGGACTGCTGCGCGCCTGGGAGCTGCTGCACGAAACCGTGTACGCCGAGGACGGACCCGGACCACCGGGCTCGGTCGTCATCTGCCGGCCCACCCTGGAGGGTGACCTGCGCCCGGAACTCCCGGTGCACCTCGCGGCGCCGCCCTCACCCACCGTGCCACCCGGCCTGGCGGTGGCGTGGACGCTCCTGGCCGACGAGACGACGGAGGCGGACAGCGCGGGTCCACTCGGCCGGGACCTGTGCGATGTCACCGCGCAGGTGCTCACCCATGTCGCGTGCGCTCAGCAGCGGCGGGCGGCGGACGCGGCCCTGGCCCGCGACACCGACCGCTTCCGAGCCGCCGCCACCGAACTGCTCACCACCATCGAGGACTTGGACGCCCTGCTGGCCACCCGCCCCGAGTACTGGCTGGACACCTGGCTCGCCGAAGCGAGCAGTTGGGCTGCCAACCCCGCCGAGGCCGAGCTGTACGAGGCCAACGCGAGACGCGTCCTCACGCTCTGGGGCCGCTCCCGCAGCGAACTGCACGACTACTCGGGTCGGCACTGGGCCGGTCTGGTCCGTTCCTTCTACCTCCCGCGCTGGCGACGCTGGTACGAGCACATCGTCCGAGCCCTCGAAGCCGGATCCCCTTACCGGGCCGAGGAGTTCGAGGCGTCCCTGATCGACTGGGAGGAGCGCTGGACCGCCGCCCGGAGTGGAACGGCGACGCCCGACCCGGACACGGCGGGGACGACCCTGGACGTGGTGCGTACGCTGATGCCCCGTTACCGCGCCTCTCGGGGCGGGGCAGTCTGACAATTCCCGTCGTCGCCCGGAGGGCGTCGCGAGGCAGACGGGAATTGTCAGACAGCCCCTGGCGGACACGTGCGAACGGTGGAGTGATGGTGACGCTCAAGGACAGGCGCAGAGGCGACGGCCCCAAGACGGAGTCCGAGAAGCCGGAGCCGGACATGCCGGAGTCCGAGAAGCCGGAGTCCTACAAGCACGAGGCGCTGCGGCGGCTGCTCCAGGCCGACATCTCCCGCATGCGGCCCGACGAGGCGCTGCCCACCGAACGGCAGCTCGCCGAGCGGTACGACGTCAGCAGGGCGACCGCCCGGCGCGCGCTCCAGGCCCTGCGCGAGGACGGCCTCATCCGCAGTGTGCGCGGCGTGGGCACCTTCGTCTCGCACCCCCAGATCACCAAGACGTCGACGCTCACCTCGTTCTCCGAGGACCTGCGCTCGCGCGGCTACCACCCCAGCGCCGAGCTCCTCGCCGCGGAGGTGGTCGAGGCCGACCTGCACCATGCCACGGCCCTGGGCGTCGACCCCGGCACCGCCCTGCACCGCATCGAACGGCTGCGCCTCGGCGACGACTTCCCCATCTGCCTGGAGACCGTCTACCTCTCCGCCGAACGCTTCCCGAGCCTGGACGAGTCACTCCTCAGGGGCTCGCTCTCGGAAGCGCTCCAGAACACCCACGGGGTGCGGGTGGTCCGGGCGACCCAGCAGATCCGGGCGGTGAACGTGACCGGCCGCCAGGCCCGCCTGCTCGGGGTCAAGCAGGGCTCCGCCGCCCTGCTCGTACGACGCACGGCGTTCGACGACACGGGGCATGTCGTGGAGTACGGCGAGTCGCTGTGCCGGGGCGATCTGTACGAGTTCTCGCTGGTGGTGACCAAGTAGCTCCTCCTGGCGGCTCCTCCTGGCGGCCCCTCCTCGCGGCGCGGGCTCCCGCGCTGCTCTGCCGTAGGCGAATCTGCTGCGGGCCAAGATTCCTTCCGCGCCGCCGTCGTCCGGCCGAGGGTGGAGGAACAGCGGCGATCGTGGCCGCGCCACCAGAAGGAGGAGCGATGGCACCATTCAGCAGCGCCCTGGCGCCCCGGGCCGAGGAGGGGGACACCCCGCCGTCCCGGTTCGACGACCACCTGGCCGCCCAACTCCTCAACCAGCGCATCGTGTTCCTCGGTACGCAGGTCGACGAGGTCTCCGCGAACCGGATCTGCGCCCAGTTGCTCCTGCTCTCCGCGGAGGACCCGCGCACGGACATCGGCCTCTACATCAACAGCCCGGGCGGCTCGGTGCACGCGGGCCTGGCGATCTACGACACGATGCGGCTCATCCCGAACGACGTGTCCACCCTCGCCATGGGCTTCGCCGCGAGCATGGGCCAGTTCCTGCTCACCGTCGGCACTCCGGGCAAGCGCTACTCGCTCCCGAACGCGCGCATCATGATGCACCAGCCCTCTGCCGGTATCGGCGGCACGACCGCGGACATCGCCATCCAGGCCGAGAACCTTCAGTTCACCAAGGACACCATCGAGCGGATCACCGCCGAACACACCGGCCAGCCCGAGGAGACGATCTCCCGCGACGGCGACCGCGACCGCTGGTTCACGGCCGAACAGGCAAGGGAGTACGGCATGGTCGACCGGGTCGTCGAGTCCCTCGACGACGTCCGCCCGGCCTCCTCGAAGCGACGGATGGGGCTCTGACATGGACCAGGACACGAGGGTCACGGACCCGTACGCGATCACCATGAGCCAGTACACGATCCCGAGCGTCGTCGAGCGCACGGCACAGGGCGAGCGCGCGTACGACATCTACAGCCGGCTGTTGTCCGAGCGGATCATCTTCCTCGGCACCGAGATCGATGACGGCGTCGCCAACGTCGTCATCGCGCAGCTGCTCCACCTGGAGGCGTCGGCTCCCGAGCGGGAGATCGCGATCTACCTCAACTCGCCCGGCGGATCGTTCACTTCACTCATGGCGATCTACGACACGATGGGCTACGTCGGCGCGCCCATCTCGACGTTCTGCGTCGGCCAGGCGGCCTCGACCGCGGCGGTGCTCCTGGCCGGGGGAGACCCCGGGCGGCGTTTCATCCTGGAACACGCGCGGGTACTGCTCGGCCAGCCCGCGAGCGGCGGTGCGCGGGGCACGGTCTCCGACCTCAGCCTCCAGGCCAAGGAGATGATCCGCATCCGCTCCCAGGTCGAGGAGGTCCTGTCCCTGCACACCCACCACCCCGTCGAGACCCTGCGCGCCGACATGGACCGCGACAAGGTCTTCACGGCACGGGAGGCCGTGGCGTACGGCCTGGCCGACGAGGTACTCAGCCGACGGCTGGTACCCGCGCCGGCCTGAGAACTCCCGGGTTTCGGGCTCCCGGGCTTCCGACGCCTCCGCGCCTCAGGCGGCGAGCCGGATGTCGCCCAGCCGGGACCGCGACTCGGTGCGCCGGGGCGTGGTGCGGGACCCGGACCTGAGGGGCTGGGACGTCAGGGGCCGGGACCTGAGGGGCTGGACCGGCCGCGCGAGCCTGCCGTGCGCCAGGGCGAGCAGATCGGCGAGGCCGAGCCCGAGGGCGTGCGCGGCGGCCGCGAGGACCTCGGACGAGGCCTCCTTGCGGCCCCGCTCCAGCTCGGAGAGGTACGGCATCGAGATCCGGGCCGCGTCGGCGACGTCCTTGAGCGTCCGCTCCTGAGCAAGCCGCTCACGCCGCAGGACGTCACCCACGACGTCCCGCCACAATGGCTCCTTGGGCGCCGGCTCTTCCGGCTTCGCCGGGGCGGCCGGTACGGGTCGCAGGGGAATGACACGGGCTTGGTCGGACGCGTGGCTGCTCACCTCTCCACCCTAGAAACCGCGGCCCGATTCGGCGAGGCCATCACGTTCTGCCCTCGGCGAAGCCCGGGCCCTCACCGCTCCAGGAGCCGCTGCCACCACCAGGCCCCCCGGGCGGCTGCCACTGTGGGGTCTCGCGCACCCACGGTTCGGGAAGGGTCCGCCGCACCAACTCCTCGTCGGCGCGGGCGAGTCGGCGCCGAAGATCAGCTCGGGCGCCGGGTGGCAGCCGGTACAGGGCGTCCTCCAACGTGTCCCTGGCTTCGAGCGGACAGCAGCAGGGGCAGTCCACGTCGATCAGCCACACGGACAGGTCCTGCCTGGGCCGGTGAAGGGCGGACTCGTACGTGGCGAGCGCGTTCGCGACGGCGTCGCGCCACAGATGTTCCGCCTCCACCCGGCGGACGGCCGCGCGGGTGCGCGCGGAGACACCGCCGATCCGGCGGACGGTCACATGTCTGGAGGGCTGCCACCGCTCGGCGCGGACGGCACCGGGCCGCCTACGCGGCACGGCCCTTTCGGGTCGACGTCATGCGGGCATCGTGCACGGTCAAGTCGACCGGGCGCGACCGGATTTCTCCGGCGCGCGGTCACGGTCCTCGTGAACTCCCGCCAGCGCCCTCGGTGTTCAGTGGGCGTGGGGCTCGTCGCGGTGTATCGGGCCGTGTGGGGACTCGCAGTGTGAGCCGTCGTCGGGGGCGCCGGTGCGGACCTCCAGGACTTCGGCCGGGGCGTGGTCGACCTGGAGGGTGGTGTGGCTGATCTCGTAGTCGCTCTGCAGGACCTTCTCCAGGTCCCGGCGCACGGTGTGGCAGTCCGCGACGGGCTCGACCAGGACGTGCGCGGACAGCGCGGGCTGCCCCGACGTGATGGCCCACACGTGCAGGTCGTGCACCTCGGAGACCGAAGGGTGCGCGACCAACTGGTCGCCGATGCCGTCCGGGTCGAGATGCGCGGGCGCCGCCTCCAGGAAGATCCGCCCCGACTCCCGTACGAGCCCGTAGCCCGCCTTGAACATGAGGACCACCACGACCAGCGTGGCGATGGCGTCGGCCTGTGCGAAACCGGTCAGCAGCACGATGAGACCGGCGATCGCGGTACCGATGAACGCGAACAGGTCGTTGAGTATGTGCTGGTAGGCACCCTCGACGTTGAGCGAGGAGCGGTTGGCCTTCGAGATGCACCAGGCCGCCGCGATGTTCACCACGATCCCCGCCAGGGCCGTGCCGAACACCAGCCCGCCCTCCACCTCGGGCGGATCGATCAGCCGCCGCACCGCCTCGTACGCCAGCCAGGCGCCGAGCAGTAGCAGCGTGAGCCCGTTCGCCTGCGCGGAGAGGATCTCGGCGCGCTTGAGGCCGTACGTGAAGCCGCCGCGGGCCGGCCGCGCGGCCAGCCGCATCGCGATGAGCGCCAGCACGATGGAAACGGCGTCGGTCAGCATGTGCGCCGCGTCGGAGATCAGGGCGAGCGACTGGGCGACGATGCCGATGACGACCTCGGCCGCCATGAACGTGGCGATCAGCGTCAGCGCGATCGCCAGCCAGCGCCCGTCCGCGTCCTTCGACACACCGTGCGAGTGCCCCGCGTGCCCGCCCGACCCGTGGTGGTGGTCGTGGTGCGCGCTGGTCATGAGTGTCCCCCTCGATCCGGTGTCCGACCCCCGCAGTGAAGCGCACCTCGCGGAGATCGGCAAAGGCTGCACCGGTGACCGTTGTCATCATCGTTAACAGGCCTCTGACCTGCGACGAAGGATTCTCGAAGGGTTCTCGGTGGGACGGGTCACGCGCCGAAGAGCTGAGTCCAGTACGTGCCCGCCGAGCCGCCGCCCGCGAAGCCGACGCCGATGTGGGTGAAGGCCGGCTTGAGGATGTTGGCGCGGTGGCCGGGGCTGTCCATCCAGCCCTGTACGACCTCGGCGGCGGAGCGCTGGCCGCAGGCGATGTTCTCGCCGATGGTGCGACGGGTGCTGCCAGCCGCCGCGGCCCGGTGCCAGGGTTCGCTGCCGTCGGGGGAGGTGTGGGAGTAGAACGCGCGGGCCACCATGTCCGCGCTGTGCGCCTGCGCCGCGTTGGTGAGCAGGGCGTCTACGGCAAGTGGTCGCAGACCGGCCGTGGCCCGCTCGGCATTGGTGAGCGCCACGACCTCGGCGGCCGTCTGCGCCAGCCCGGCGGGGGTGAGGGGCCGGGCCCACAGTGCCGTCCAGTAGAGGGTGCCGGAGCGGCTGTCGGGCACGTACGCCACACCGACGTCGGTGAACGCAGGATCGTGGACGGTGCGTCGGGATTGCTCGCC
This sequence comes from Streptomyces sp. NBC_00878, assembly GCF_026341515.1. Taxonomy (NCBI): domain Bacteria; kingdom Bacillati; phylum Actinomycetota; class Actinomycetes; order Kitasatosporales; family Streptomycetaceae; genus Streptomyces; species Streptomyces sp. NBC_00878. The sequence continues at coordinate 65,360 of NZ_JAPEOK010000002.1, forward strand.
CGAGAGGCAGTACTCCACGAACCCCGCGGGGTCGCGCGGGCCGGAGACCAGGTGTTCGCCGACCGTGAGATACGCGTAGCCGCCCGCGATGACGCGCTGGTGGACCGAGAGCCCGTCCGCGCCCTCGGAGTCCAGGCGGCCCCGCGCCGCCATGCCCGCGGCGTGCGCGTGCGCCGCGGCGGTGAGACGGCCGTCGAGGGACACGGGCGGGGCGCCGACGGCGGCACGGGCCGAGTTCACGAGACCGAGGAACTCGCGGGAGGCCGGCCCTGCGACGGCGGGAGCGGCGGTGGGTCCGGCGGTGGGCCCGGCAGTGGGGGACCCTCCGGCCGGCGCACCGCCGGTGTTCCATACGGCGTTCCCGGCGGGCGGGCGTCCGGTGCTGCCGGTCGGAGGATGTCCCGTCGTCCCGGTCGGAGGATGACCCGTCGTCCCGGCCGGGGGACGACCGGTGGTCCCGGCCGGGGGACGCCCCGTGGTCCCGGTCGGAGGGCGACCCGAACTCCCGGCCGGCGTGCGACCCGAGCCCCGGAGCCGTCCGAGCCCGGCACGCGCGGCGTTCAGGGCCGTCGCGACAGCGGGGCTCCTGGAACCCGGGATGCCGGAGCCGCCCGGGATGCCGGAGCCGCCCGGGACGCCGGAGCCGCCCGGAACGGCACCGCTGCCCGCGCCCGGCCCTGTCCCCGCCCCCGCGTCGGCGTCCTCGCTCACCTCCACCCCGAAGTCCCGTGCGATCCCGGCCAGTCCGTCCGCGTACCCCTGGCCCAGGGCGCGCAGCTTCCACGCGGTCCCGCGGCGGTAGATCTCGGCGAGCAGCAGCACGGTCTCCCGCTGGGGACGCGGCGGGGTGAACCGGGCGAGCACACCGCCGCCGGGGCCGGTCACGCGCAGCGTCGGAGCGGGCAGCCGGCCCAGTGGGGTGCCGGGCTCGGCGGGGCTGACGACGACGGTGACGCGGCTCGCTCCGGGCCGCAGCGCGGGCGGGTCCACGGTGAGCGTCTCGCCGTGCAGCCGCGCACCCGGTGCGGTCGGCTGGTTGTAGAACACGAAGTCGCCGTCGCCGCGCACCTTGCCGGTGTCGTCGGTGATGAGCGCGGACACGTCGAACGGTCCGGGCACGTGCAGGGTCAGGGTGCCGCCGGGCAGGGGCAGATTGCCGCCGGGAACCAACTCGCTCATCGTGCCGCCTGTCCGGGGTGCCGGGTCACTGTGCGCGCCCCGTGGGGCGTTGCCCGGACAACGTCCCACGGGTGCGCGTGGGTTCCTGAGGCGGACAAGCCCCAGCCGGGCCGACAAGCCCCGGCCCGCGGTCTCGTCAGTGCGACGCCCGTGCCAGCAGGCCGGACAGCAGGATCGCGAGCGACTCGCGCAGGGCCGTGGCGAAGTCGAGGCGCAGGACCGCCAGTTCGGGGTCGGACTCGTAGACCGCGAGCACGGCGGGTGACGGATGCGCGTGCGGCCAGACGGCCGTGACCACGATGAGCACGCCGCCGACGAACCGTAGGGCGTCCTGCTCGTCGAGTTCGGGTACGTGGGTGCGGACCTGCTGCGCCATGGCGAAGACGGTCCCGATGGAGGAGCGCTTGTACTCGGTGGCGACCTCCGTCGACACGTTCCGCTCCAGGACCGAGCCCTGGGCGCTGATCAGGTCGCACAGCACAGGACGCTCGGCGAGGGCGTCCGTCACGGTCGCGGCGAGTCGGTCGGCCCGCTCGGCCACGGGAGCCTCGGCGTCGACGGCCTCGGGGAGCGCGGTGTCGAGCTGCTCCAGCAGCTGGGAGTGCCGGCGGTCTGGAGGTTGGTCACGGCGTAGCCAGGGTGGCCTCGGCAGCGACAAGCCGAAGCGTGCGCGGTTCACCTCGATCGGCATCGTGCCCGAGCAGCAGGTCGAGGAGGGCGCCGAACCGCTGCTGTACGCCGCCACGAGCCCCGAGGCGACGGCGGGTGCCTACTACGGCCCGGGCGGCAGGTTCGGGCTGGTCGGCCCCACCACCACGGCGCGCATCACCCGCCGCGCCCTCGACACCGAGGCGAACCGCCGGCTGTGGACCGAGTCCGAACGCCTCACCGGAGTCGCCCTCACCGCGGCCGCCGCCTGAACGGGCCCGCCGCACGGGGGCGGCGTCCGGCGGAGCCCTGGCCGGGTGCCAGACTGACCCCCATGGACGAGCGCGTATTCGGCAGGTCAGGACAGCAGGCGTCGGTCGTGGGACTCGGCACGTGGCAACTCGGAGCCGACTGGGGCGACGTGGACGACAAGGAAGCCCTCGCGGTCCTTGAGGCCGCCGCCGAGGCGGGGGTGACGTTCTTCGACACGGCCGACGTGTACGGGGACGGGCGCAGCGAGGAGGCCATCGCCGCCTTCGTGCGGAGCAGGCCCGACCTGCATGTGCTGGTCGCGACCAAGATGGGCCGCCGGGCCGACCAGATCCCGGAGAACTACATACTCGACAACTTCCGTGCCTGGAACGACCGTTCGCGCCGCAACCTCGGTGTCGACCGCATCGACCTGGTGCAGCTGCACTGCCCGCCGACTCCCGTCTACTCGTCGGACGAGGTGTTCGACGCCCTCGACGCCCTCGTCGAGGAGGAGCGGATCGCCGCGTACGGCGTGAGTGTCGAGACCTGCGACGAGGCGCTGACCGCGATCGCCCGCCCGGGTGTGGCCAGTGTCCAGATCATCCTCAACCCGTTCCGCATGAAGCCCCTGCAGCGCGTCCTGCCCGCGGCGCGGGAGGCCGGCGTCGGCATCATCGCCCGTGTGCCCCTCGCCTCCGGGCTGCTCTCCGGCAGGTACACGAAGGACACGGTGTTCGCGGCGAACGACCACCGCACGTTCAACCGCCACGGCGAGGCCTTCGATCAGGGCGAGACCTTCTCCGGCGTCGACTACGCCACCGGGGTCGAGGCGGCGGCCGAGTTCTCCGCGCTCGCTCCCGAGGGCGTCACCCCGGCCCAGCTGGCGCTGGCCTGGATCGTCCAGCAGCCCGGCGTGACCACGGTGATCCCGGGCGCCCGTTCGCCCGAGCAGGCCCGCGCGAACGCGGCGGCAGGCACGCTGCCGCCGCTGTCGACGGAGACGCTGTCGGCGATCTCCGACCTGTACGAGCGGCGGATCAAGGAGCAGGTGGCAGGCCGCTGGTGACCGTTCGCCGCCGGCCGTCCCTGGGCTGAGCGCGAGGTTCCCCGTGCCCCTCACGGGGCTCGCCGGAAGCGCCCCTCAGGGGCGCGGGGAACTGCGGGACAAGCCATGGACGGGCCCCGTGGCCTCGGGGACTACCGTGCGCCCGCAGGCAGGCGGACTACCGTGCGCCCGCAGGCAGGGACGCGGCCCGTTCCCGGGCCCGCTGGGCCGCCTCGCGTACGGAACCGCGGTGCACCGGGCCGTGACCGGGCAGCAGGACGTCACCCGACAGCGCCTCGAAGGCGTCGAGCGAGGACAGCGCACGAGGAAGGTCCCGGTGGAACATGGTGGGCAGCAGCTGAGGGCCGCTCACACGTGACGTCGCGTGCGCGCTGACCAGCCCGTCGCCCGAGATGACGATCCCCGCGTCCGGCAGATGGAAGGCGCAGTGGCCCGCCGTGTGGCCGGGGGTGTGTACAGGAACGGGGCGGCCGGGCAGGTCGAGGGCGCCCTCGCCGGGGAACGGCAGCGGCTCGGTGACCGGGACGTGGGCTTTGCCGCCGGACCGCAGCGCGTGCACGGCCCACGGCACCACGCCGGGCCGCCAGGCGTTCCGCAGCACCTGCCCGATGTCCACCTGGTGGAGGAAGTCCCGGCGCGCGTGCGGGACTTCGGCCTCGTGGGTGTGGACGGGCGTGCCGTACGTACGACTGAGGTACTCGGCCGAGCCGATGTGGTCGTTGTGGGCGTGCGTGACGAGCACGGCCGTGACCGCCTCGGGTGAACCGCCCACGGCCGACAGGGAGGCGAGGAGCGTCTCGCGGTCCGCGGGGTAGCCCGTGTCCACGAGGGTGACGGCGTCCCCCTCCGTGAGAATCACCCAGTTGGTGCTGCCGCCGTGCACCAGATGAACGCCGTCGGCGACTTGACGGATGTCTGCCTGCATGATCGTCCCGACCTAGAGGTCCTGCCTGACGCACACACCCAAGCAGATCCGCGATCACTTCAGCGCAGAGGGGTCGGCCGAAGAGCGCATCGACCGCAGCGCCAGGAGCAGTACGGCGATGTCGTCGAAATAGGCGGGGTCGGGCAGCAGATCGGTCGGCAGCACGACATAGGCGACCGCACCCCAGAAGACCCAGCGCGGACCGGTCGGCAGCCCGGCCCGGCGCAGGTCCCGCCGGGTACGGACCAGCCGGAGGAGCAGCACGACCGCCGCCGCCAGGGCCGCTGCCAGCACGGCCGCGACGACGAGAACCACAATCCACGTGTTGGTGTCCATCAGCCCTTCCCCGACTCGTCCGGTCCTCCTGTTCGGATGCCCAGGTTCGCCCGCTTCATCACCGCCGAGCCGGTCCGACACGCGGCGAGGCACGCCGACACGCCCCCGGTCGCCCGCCTACCCTGTGCTGTCAATTGATCACCTTGAGCGAACAGTGGGGTGCGCGTGAAGATCGCCTGCGTCGGCGGCGGGCCCGCCGGCCTGTACTTCTCGATCCTGATGAAACTTCAGGACCCGGACCACGACATCACCGTCCATGAACGGAACCCGGCCGGTTCGACCTACGGATGGGGGGTGACGTACTGGGGGAGCCTCCTCGAGAAACTGCACGAGGGCGACCCCGAGTCGGCGCGCGCCGTCAGGGAGAACTCGGTCCGCTGGAACGACGGGGTCGCGCACGTCGGCGACCGCACCACCACTCACCACGGCGACGAGGGCTTCGGCATCGGCCGCCGGCAACTGCTGGACCTCCTCGCGGAGCGCGCCCGCTCCGTTGGCGTACGTGTCGAGTACGAGGACGAGATCGCCGACGGGGCCCAACTGCCCGCAGCCGACCTGGTCGTCGCCTGCGACGGGGTCCACAGCGGAGTGCGCGAGCGGCACGCCGACCGCTTCGGCACCGAGGCCGCGCTCGGCCGCAACAAGTACATCTGGCTGGGCACCACGAAGGTCTTCGACGCGTTCAGCTTCGCCTTCGTGGAGACACCCCACGGCTGGATCTGGTGCTACGCCTACGGGTTCAGCGAGGACCACAGCACCTGTGTCGTCGAATGCTCCCCGGACACCTGGAAGGGCCTCGGCCTCGACCGGGCCGACGAGACGGAGGGCCTCGCCCGCCTCGAAGAGCTCTTCGTCAAGCTGCTGGACGGTCACCGGCTGATCGGCCGGGCGAACACCGGCGGCAGCGCGCAGTGGCTGAACTTCCGCACCCTCACCAACCGCCGCTGGTCCCACGGCAACGTCGTCCTGCTCGGCGACGCCGCCCACACCACGCACTACTCCATCGGCGCGGGCACCACCCTCGCCCTGGAGGACGCCATCGCACTCGCGCACTCCCTGCGCACGGAGCCCGAACTCGCCTCCGCCCTCGTCACGTACGAGAAGGAACGCAAGAACGCGCTGCTCTCCGTGCAGAGCGCGGCCCGGCACAGCGCCCAGTGGTACGAGAACCTGCCGCGTTACATCGGCCTGCCTCCGGCGCAGATGTTCGCGCTCCTGGGCCAGCGGCACTCCCCGCTGCTCCCGTACGTGCCCCCGCAGCTCTACTACCGGATCGACCGGGCGGCGGGACAACTCGAAGCGCTGCGCAGACTCAAGCGCTGGCTGGGCCCGAGGGTCGCGCGGACCCTGCACGCGAAAAGAGGCTGACGCCTCGTCAACAACCCACCTTTTTGGCGAGAATGGCGCTGTTGCTGACGGGGTGGGAGATGCGCGAGCGTGCTGAGTCATGGACCGTGACCACAGCAACGCCGCCCGCACTCCCGCCCTCTCCCTCTCCCGTCGTCAACTGCTCGCGGCCGCGGGCGCCGCCGGTGCCGTCACCGCCATGGGCGTCGCGCCCGCCGCCGCGCGACCGCGCAGCGAGCTCTCGCTGTCCTTCACGGCGGCCACGAACGGTTCGGCGACCCTCGCGCCCGGCGGGGACCGGCTGATCGCCGAGATCCAGAACGTGCTGTGGTCCCTCCCGCGCAGCGGCGGCGAAGCCGTCCCCCTCACCCCGGCGGACCTGGAACCGAACCGGCCCGTGTACGCCTCCGACGGCAAGCTCATCGCCTTCTGCGCCTACCGGGGTGGCGGCTTCCACATCTGGACGATGCGGCCCGACGGCTCGGACGTACGGCAGCGCACCGACGGTCCCTGGGACGACCGCGGGCCCGCCTGGTCGCCCGACGGCACCCGGATCGCCTTCGCCTCCGAGCGCGGCGGCGACCAGGTGACCGGCAGCCCGTACCGCGTTCACGTGCTGGACCTGCGCACCGGTGACATCGCCCGTGTGACCGGTCTGCCGGGCCAGGACGGCCCGTTGCAGGACGGGGCGTGGGAGGACTTCGACCCCACCTGGTCGCCGGACGGGAAGCGGATTCTCTTCGTCCGGGCGAAGGGTGTCGCCACCGCTTTCGGTCTCGGTGTCGACGCCAGGACCGTCGCCGCCGTCCCCGCCGGGGGCACGGGCCCGGTCGTCGTGGAGCACACCGAGACCACGGCCGCCCAGATCATGACCCCCGCCCTCGCGGCGGACGGACGCCGCCTGGCGTATCTGCGGATCACCGCGTCACCCAACGGCTCCTGCGCGCTCGTCGTCGACGGCGCACCCGTCGCGGTCGCCGGGGACATAGCGCCGGTGCCGCCCCGCTGGACGCCCGAGGGGGAGCTGCTGCTGACCGTGGACGGCCGCTTCACCGTCGTACGGCCGGAGAAGCCCGCGGAGGCGGACGAGATCCCCTTCGAGGGCGTGCTGCCCCTGGAGCGGCCGGGCTACAAAGTCAAGGAGTACGACCTGGGGGAGGCGGGCCGGGCGCGTCCGGTACGGGGTATCCACCTGCCCGCGCTCTCGCCCGACGGGCGGAAGGTCGCTTTCGCGGCGCTCAACTCGCTCTGGCTGGCGGACAGTTCGGGCGGCCGGGCGCCTCAGCGGCTGCGCAGGTCGGCGCCCACCGGTTACTTGCTGGGCCCCTCGTGGGCGCGCGACGGGAGTTCGCTGCTGTACGCGGACGACCGCGACGGGCTGCTCGGTGTGTACCGGCGAGATCTGGCCACCGGAGAGGAGACCGCGCTCGCGACCGGTGGCCGGGTGCATCCGGTGCTCTCGCCCGACGGGCAACGGCTCGCCTGCCTCGACCTGACCGGGCGGCTCGTCGTCCGGGACCTCGCGGCCGGTACGGAGCAGGTGCTGGCGACGCCCCTTGGCGCGGGCGGTCTGCCCGGCCGCCCCAGCTGGTCGCCCGACGGCCGGTACCTCGCCTTCTGCGACCGCAACCGCCTCAACCTCCGCTTCCGGGAGGGCTACAACCTCGTCCGCGTCGTCGACACCACGACCGGCACGGACCGGCTGCACGCGGTCGCGCCGCATGTCTCGCTCTCCGACCGGTACGACTCGGGGCCCGTCTGGTCGCCCGACGGACGCTGGATGGCGGTGATCGTCGAGTCCGCGCTGTGCCTGCTGCCCGTCGCCCCCGACGGCACCCCGCGCGGCGCCCTGCGCACCCTCACGATCGAACCCGCCGACCATCCTTCCTGGTCCGGCGACTCGAAGACCCTGCTGTACCTGTCCGGCACCCGGCTGCGGCTGATCGGCGCCGACGGCGGCCCGGCCCGTACCGTCCGCATGCCGCTGGACCAGCGCAGACCCGCACCCGCCGACACAGTGGTGCACGCCGGGCGACTGTGGGACGGCACCGGAGAGTCCGTACGGGACGACGTCGACATCGTCGTACGCGGCGGACGCGTCACCGCTGTCGAACCGCACCGCCGACGCGCGGCACTCCGCCTGATCGACGCCTCCGAGCGGACCGTCGTGCCCGGGCTGTGGGACACGCACACTCACCCCTGGCAGGTCACCTACGGCGGCCGGCAGACCGTCGGCCAGCTCACCTACGGCATCACGACCGCCGTGTCCCTCGGCGGCTTCGCCTACGAACAGGCCCGGATCCGCGAGGCGGTGACGGCAGGTCAGCTCGCCGGGCCCCGGCTGCTGACCACCGGCGAACTGCTCGACGGCGCCCGCGTCGCGTACAGCATGGGACGCGCCCACAACACCAGGGACGGGCTCCGGCGCACGCTGGAACGGGGCGCCGCGCTGGACTGGGACTTCGTCAAGACCTATGTGCGGGCGCCGAGTTGGGTGATGGAGGAGGCGGCCCGGTTCGGACACGAGCGGCTCGGGGTGCGCTCGGGCAGCCACCTGCTTTCCCCCGGCGTACAACTGGGCCAGGACCTGACGACCCATCTGCAGGCCACCCAGCGCTACGAGTCCGGGCACGCCATCACCGCATCCGGGCGCGCCTACCAGGACCTGCTGGAGATCTACTCGGCGCGTGGCATCGACTTCGGCCTGATCGCCACGCCGTTCACCTCCGCGCCGCTCCTCGGCGCGGACCCCGGGCTCGCCGAGGACCCCCGCGTCACCGCCGTGATGCCGCCCTGGGACGCCGCACTGGTCCGGCAGGCGGCGGGCGTACCGCCGACCCCGGCCCAACTCGCCACGCTCCGCACGGAGACCGACATATACCGGCGGATCCTGGCCGCCGGAGGCATCGTCGCCCTCGGCACCGACCAGCCGCTCGTCGCCGTCGGCCTCTCCCTCCACATCGGCCTGCGCGCGCTGCACCGGGGCGGCCTGTCCCCGGCCGCGGCCCTGCGCACCGTGACCGTGCTGCCCGCCCGTCTCTTCGGCGTCGACGACCACCTCGGCACGGTCGAGCCCGGCAAACTCGCCGACCTGACAGTCGTGGACGGCGACCCGTTCGAGGACTTCGACACGCTCGTACGAACGGTCTCCGTGCTCCGGGGCGGGGTGCCGTACACGACCGCCGACCTCGTGGCCGCGTACGAGCCGGTGTCCGAGGCGGTGTCCGGGCGCGCGGCGCCGCACGCGGCGGGCGAGGACGACTGGCTGGACGTGGGGCGCCTGATGAAGCGGGAGGGGTGCTGCGGCCCGGGCGTCTGAGCGGGCGTCCGAGCGAGCGGGATCGCCCGCGACCGGTCAGGCCGTGTCGAAGGTGTAATGCGCCGTGTGGTCCAGCAGATCGGCGGGCGTGGAGTCGTTCCACGGCTTCATGGGCTCGCCGCGGTCGACGACGTCCGGTGTACCCGCGAGGGGCAGATAGCCGGAGTCCGGGTGCTGCGCTGCCACTCGGCAGCGGAGGCCCGCGCCGCGGATATGGCTCCTCGGCGAGGGCTGCGGCGGCGATCTCCGGGCTCCCGCGGATCCTGTGGTCTCGGTCACGCCCCGAAACTGACGTGAAAGCCCACCGTCGGCCGGCCGCGGTCGGACGGTGTGAAGCCGGGTGACTGGAGGTGTCGATCCCGCTGTTCGCGCGAATGAGCAGCTTCCCGGGCGGGGCGGACACTAGGAACCGGATCGTCCACATACCGCCCCAAGTCGCGATAGCCCTGGGCTGACCGATCGTGCGCCGGCGCAATTAATGTGATGAAAGAGCGCCCCGGTGGTCGAATGCCGGGATACGCTGCCCTGCGCACCCACGTTCGATTCCGCGCCCGTGGGGGCCGGTTACCCCGGCCTGATCGTGTGCGGGTCGAGCGGAGCCCAAGCGCGAGAGACATACCGTCCGGTCTGACGCTCCACCCTCACCGTGACCCGGTGAGCCAAGCCGATCCCGGAGGACTCCACGTGCCCGGGCACCGGTCAGTCTCGGCGTCCACCACCGGGCACGTACGCGTAGTGCGACCCTTCGGTGTGGCGCCCCGAAAACCCTGTCAAGGCAGCCTCTGCGCGACCTCGGCACCGATAGAACGCACAACGGCCTCCGCCCTGGAACCGTGCGCTGCGGACGTCATTCTCGCTTTCTGCCGGTACGGCCGGGCGTGGGCGACGGCCGTCGGTTGCCCGGCGCACGCGCGGCCGCCGAGTCCCACCGACTGCCTGTCACCCAGTGAGGAACAATGATCATGCGCGCCCGCGCCACCGTGGCTGCGGCCATATCCACCGCCCTGACCCTCTCTCTCGCCTCATGCGGTGGGGGCTCCGACACCGGCAGCGGTGGCGATTCGGCGTCCGTCGGCATTGCCATGCCCACCAAGACGTCGCAGCGGTGGATCGACGACGGTCGGAACATGGTCACCGAGCTCAAGGGGTTCGGCTACGCCACCACCTTGAAGTACGCCGACAACGACCCTAAGAACCAGGTCGCGCAGGTGGAGGCCATGATCGAGGACGGCGTCGACGCGCTGGTCATCGCCTCGGTCGACGGGCGCGCCTTCACCGACGTCCTGAGCAAGGCGAAGGACGCCGGCATCTCCGTGATCGCCTACGACCGGATGCTCCTGGGCACCGACGCCGTCAACTACTACGCGTCCTTCGACAACCTGAAGGTCGGCTCGCAGCAGGCCGACTTCATCGTGGAGGAACTGGGCCTCGTCAACGGCAGTGGCAAGGGCCCGTTCACCATCGAGCTCTTCGCGGGTTCCCCGGACGACAACAACACGCGCTACTTCTACGAGGCCTCCATGGAGGTCCTGGACCCGTACATCCAGAACGGCGACCTGATCGTCAGGTCCGGGCAGACGGATCTCGATCAGGTGACCACTCTCCGCTGGGACGGCCCCACGGCGGAGAAGCGCATGAACAAGATTCTCGACTCGAAGTACAACGGCCAGACCATCGACGCGGTCCTCTCGCCGTACGACGGCATGTCCATCGGCATCCTCAACGCGCTGAAGGAGCACGGGTACGGAGGCGCGGGCAAGCCGCTGCCCATCGTCACCGGCCAGGACGCCGAGGTGCCCTCGATCAAGTCGATCGTGGACGGTGAGCAGACCCAGACCGTCTACAAGGACACCCGCGAGCTGGCGCTGGTCACCTCGTACATGGTCAACTCCGTCGTCCACGACAAGACGCCGGCCATCAACGACACCAGGACGTACGACAACGGGAAGAAGATCGTGCCCGCGTACCTCCTGGAGCCGGTGAGCGTCGACAAGGGCAACTACGAGCAGGTGCTCATCGACTCGGGCTACATCAAGAAGAGCGACCTGAAGTGAACCGTTGACACCTGTGGGGCGGGGAGAGGTCTCCCCGCCCCACAGGCGTTCGTACGAAGGGTTGGCCGGTCGGCGTCAGTTGACGAAGACCGCCGGGCTGCCCGCCTGGGTCGTGTCCGAGACCGGGGCGTACTTGGCGGTGAAGTAGCCGTTGCTGAAGCACAGCGACGAGCCGGAGAACTTCGTGAACTGCTGGTTGGCGAACGAGATGCTCTGGTCGGCGTTGCCGGCCGTGCCGGACAGGCTGGGCGCCCGGTAGACGCAGTTGATGCTGCCGAGCAGCGTGCGCAGTACGACGGTTGTCTGGATGGTCGAACCCGCGGCCGGGGTGATGGTGACCGCGCCCTCGGAGGTCACCGCCGTGGTGTAGGGCAGGTTGTCGACGGTGATGCTGGTGACGCCGAGCACGCCGAGGACATTGCTGGTGCAACTGCTGCTGTCGAAGGTGTGCTCGGTGACCGACTCGGTGGCCGTACCGGGCGCGGTCGGGTTGTCGATGACCGTGGCGACGAACTTCGACGACGTGCAGGAGAGACCGCTCGTGCCGGTGCTGCTGGAGTAGAGCGTGGCGCTGGTGCCGGTGGCCAGCGAGGCGCTGAGAATGTCGCCGGCCGCGGCGGCCGTGCCGCCGGCGCCGCCGGTGGTCAGGACCGCGCCGTCGGCCGCGGAGGCCGGGCCGGCCGCCGAGAGCGCGAGCGCCGTGACGGCGGCGGCCAGTGCGAGGGAAGTGCGAGTGCGCATGCGGGTGTGCCTCATTCCGAGAGTGGGGTGGAGGAGCAGGGCCGCCACCGGTCCGTCGCGCCTTCTCCGTACGCGACGGACCGGCGGTGGCTGCCGGGAGACTGGCCGGAGGCGTCGATGGACGGCCCCCGGCGCGGGACCGGCGGTAGGGCGACCGGGCGCGGCCCAGGAGGGGGAAAGCGACCGTGCCGGTGCCATGGAGGAATGGATGCGGGCCGCACGTGCGGCGGGCGGGCCGGGTGACGGGTCTGTCGACCACGTGACCGGCCTGCCGACCGTGTGACGGGATGGAGCCCGGGAGTCGACGTGCGCCGCGGAACGGATCCGGCGCCACGGATCCGTGCGTAACCAGGGAGAGTTCTAGACCTGAGTGATGTTCAACGTCAAGGTCCCGCAAGGAAGTTGACGAACGTTCAACGACTGCACGGGGTGCGGAAGTTGAGGCTGGATCGGGTGGTGGGAGGGGGTTCTCCATGGCTCCGCCACATCTCCGACTCCCTTTTTCCACAAGGTGCTTGACCCTCGTTGTTTACCGGGGGTAACTTCCGTCGCGGCTACTGCTGCGTAACGAGAAAGCCCTTGCACTCGCCGGGAGGTGTGAGGAGGCGTGCGCCGTATTCGCTGTCCGCGCCAGGACAACGTGCCACTGAAGCCCTACCCGCACTGATACATGCCCATGGGAGCAGAAATGGCCTCGTCCTCGGACGCCACCTCGTCCGCCGGATCCACCCCCGAGCCCTCCGGAGCGTCGGAAAGCGGTTCCATCCCGGAGACCCCTGACAGCGCCGAGAGCCCGGAGAGTCCCGAGAGACGCGGACGGGTCCGTCTGCGCCGTGCCGCGGTGATGGCGGTGCCTGCCACCGCGGTCGCGGCCGGCCTGATGATCCTCACCGCCCAGGGGGCCCTGGGAGTGCAGTTCGCGATTTCCGGTATGCCGTTCACGGTCACCGCGACGAACCTCGACGGTGAGGGCTTCGCCCAGTTCGGCGGTCTCGACCAGATGGCCCCGGGCAGCCCCAACGAGGGTGACACCGGCGGCCAGGTCCTCGTGGTGGTCTCCGCGATCAAGAAGGCGACCCTCACCAAGCTCTGCCAGAGCGTCGACCTCGGCGGCACGAACCTGCTCATCAGGGCCGGCGAGGGAAGCCAGAAGGTGTCCGCGGTCAACCTCACCACCGACTCCACCGAGCTGTCCGGTGACGCCTCCTTCGACAACATCGAGATCGGCAACGACGCCAGCACGCTCGACAAGTCCCATGCGCAGGGCCCGAAGGGCGTCTTCAGTCAGCAGGCCGACACCGTCCACATCGCCAACCTGCGGCAGACGAACTACGCCACCACGGCGGCGGTGTTCAAGCTTCCCGGTCTGAAGCTGAGCTTCAGCGACAAGGGCTGCTGATGGTCGCCTTCCGGCGCTGGCGCGCGGCCCGCCCGTTCTGGGGCGGGCTGCTGCTCACCCTGGGCGGTGCGGAGATCCTCGCCACGCAGAAGGCGTCGCTGAAGGTCGTCATGCACATCGGCATGCAGGGCCTGGCCGGCTACCTCCTGCCGGCCCTGATGCTGGTCTGCGGACTGCTGATCCTCTTCAACCCCGCGCAGCGCCTCTTCTACTCGATCCTGGGCGCCATGCTCTCCCTCGGTACCTGGCTCACCTCGAACCTGGGCGGCTTCTTCATCGGGCTCCTCCTCGGTGTCGTCGGCAGCTGCCTCACCTTCGGCTGGCTGCCGGACCAGGAACCGCGGCCGCGGCGCGCCCGTCCGTGGCGACGTCGCAGCCAGGAGCCCGTCCATCACCCGTAGGTCCGGCCCGTCACCCGTAGGTCCGGTCCGTCATCCGCAGGTCCGCTCCGTCGTTCGTAGGGACCGGGCCGTCTTCCGTGGTGTGCCGGGGCGCCGTGAACGGGCGGCGCCTCCCCGGGCGGTGGTCAGTGCACGCCGTGCGGGCGGAACTGGACGCTGATCCGGGCACCCGCCGCCCGCGTGCTCTTGGGAATCGCGTGCTCCCAGGTGCGCTGGCAGGAGCCGCCCATCACGATCAGGTCGCCGTGCCCGAGAGGGTGCCGCACCGGAGTGCCGCCCCGCCTGGGCCGTAGCAGCAGGTCGCGCGGAGCTCCCACGGAGAGGATGGCGACCATCGTGTCCTCACGCGCCCCGCGGCCGATCCGGTCCCCGTGCCAGGCCACGCTGTCCCGGCCGTCCCGATAGAGGCAGAGCCCGGCGGTGGTGAACGGTTCCCTCAGCTCGTCGGCGTAGTGCGTGGACAGGGCATCCCGGGCCTCGTCCAGCACGGCATGCGGCAGCGCGTCATCGGCGAGGTAGAACGCGAGCAGTCGCGGTACGTCCACCATGTGCTCGTACATCTGCCGCCGCTCGGCCCGCCAGGGCACCTCGGCGGCCAGCCGCGCGAACAGCGCGTCCGCCCCGCGCAGCCAGCCCGGCAGCAGATCGATCCACGCCCCGTCGCCCAGCACGGTCCGGCGCAGCCCGTCGAGCGGACCGAGACGGATGTCGTCGGTCTGGTCGAACAGCGAACCCTGGAGGTGCGTGGACATGCCTCCAGAGTACCCACGTATTCGAATGTGTGTGCTACTCGGGTTCGGGCAGCCAGTGCAGGGCGAACCAGAGTTCCATGCGTACGCCGGGGTCATGCAGGTCGACGTCGAGGAGTTCGCCGACCCGGGCCAAGCGGTGGCGCACGGTGTTGCGGTGGACGTGGAGGGCCGCGGCGGTGCGGTCCCAGCTGCCGTGCAGGGTCAGCCAGGTACGCAGGGTTTCGAGGAGGACCGGGGCGCCGGGGGAAGCGGCCCCGTCGAGCGGGGCGAAGCGGGTGCGGGCCAGGTCGCGGGCGTCGGCCGGGGGGACGAGCCCGTGGACGGTGAGCGGGTCCCTGGTGTGCACGACGACGGGGACCTGGGCGGCGAGCGCGCGCTGGAGAGCGCGTTCGGCCTGGCGGTCGGCGTGCGACAGGTCCGAGGCCGGCGCGGGTGGGCTGAAACCGAGAACCCAGCCGAGGTCGGCGGCCTGCGCGGGGACTTCGGGGCGGGCGTCCGGAGCGCTGAGGACCAGGGCCTTGAGTTCGGAGCCCTCGACGTACAGGTAGGGGGTGCCCAGGGCAGTGCCCAGAGTGGCCAGTCGCGCCGGGTCGTCGCCCGGGTGCGATGCCGAAGCCGAGCCTGCGGACGTGTGCCGGCCGTGGACCACGATCCAGCAATGTTCGGCTGCCGCCGTGTCCGCGGGTGCGAGGGCGGGGGAGACGTCGGCCGGGGCGGCTCCGAGCATGAGCCGTACCAGTGCGCCGACGCTGTGGGTGTCGGTGCCCAGGGCGTGCCGGGGGCTGGTGAGCAGGGCCAGCAGAACGGTTGCCGTACTGGTGATCTGGCGGTGGACCAGGGTCGGGACCGCGGTGGTGGCCTGGCCGAGGGCGAGCGCCATGGTGGTGCCGTCCGCTCCGGGCAGGGTGTGGACGGTGAGGTGGGTTCCGCCCTGGTGGTCGGCCGCGGCGGCCGGTGCGGACCGTCCGGCGGGGCCTGTGCGGACCCGGGCGGTGGTACGTACGGCGAGGTCACGGACGCGTCCCGGCGTGGGGGAGGCGGGTCGAGGACCGGCGCTGAACAGCTCGTTGCCCTCGGAGTCGTAGAGGACGGCCCAGGCGCCGGTGTGCGCGCTGAGCCGGTCGAGTACGGCCTGGAGCGCGTCCGGCCGGGCGGCGGCCGTGGCCAGCGCCGACTGCGCCCGGGAGATCTCCCGAAGCTCACGGTTGCGGGCCTCGGCGATCGCGGCGTACGCGGCCTGCCCGACGGCCACGAACGGGGTGGCCGGCGGCAGTCGTAGGAGCGGGAGCCCGTGGCGGTCACAGGCGGCGACGAGCTCGGACGGAACCTCGTCGTGCACCGGGGCGACACCGAACCCCAGCGCGCCGACTCCGGCGGCGACGACCCGGCGCACGTACGTGTCGATGCCGTCCGCGTCGAGCGGGAGACGCACTCCCGCGGTGAGAAGCAGCTCGCCGCCCACCAGATACGGCGTCGGGTCCTCGATCTCCGTGGTGCCGACCGTACTGACCCGGCGGTCCCCGGCAGGCCCCGCGACCTGGCGCAGCCCGAGAGCGGGATCGGCGAGCAGCACGCTCAGCGGCACGGACGGCTGCTCGGACTCGGTCATGAGGGACATCCTCCCGGTCCGCCGGCAGCACGCATGAACCTCGCGGGCATCACGCGTGCCCGGCCGGAATCATCCAATGGGCGACTCCATATTGGACAGAACCGCCACTTCGACGCCAGCGCGTACGCGGATATCGTCATGCCACTCCCAGGGCACCCCCACTCCCCGGGCATCCCCGGCCCGGCCCCGCACCCGGTCGCCGACCTCTCCGCATCTTCCCGATCTTCCCGCTCCCGGAGGACTCAGATGACCGTCGACTACTTCGTCATGGCCGCATACCTGCTGGGCATCATCGGTGTCGGCTGGTGGGGCAAGAAACGTGCCGCGTCCAAGAGCGACTTCCTCGTCGCCGGAAGACGCCTGGGCCCGCTCATGTACACCGGCACGATGGCAGCCGTCGTCCTTGGCGGCGCCTCCACCATCGGCGGCGTACGCCTGGGCTACACCTACGGCATCTCCGGCGCCGCGATGGTCTTCGCCATCGGACTCGGACTGCTGGCCCTGAGCATCTTCTTCTCCGCCCGCATCGCCCGGCTCAAGGTCTACACCGTCGCCGAGATGCTCTCGCTGCGCTACGGCGACACCGCCGCCGTGATCTCCGGCGTCGTGATGTGGGTCTACACCCTCATGCTGGTCGTGACCTCCACGATCGCCTACGCCAGCGTCTTCGACGTCCTGTTCGACGTACCCAGCTGGGTCGCGGTGGTCATCGGCGGCACGATCGTCGTCGGCTACTCGGCGCTCGGCGGCATGTGGTCGATCACCCTCACCGACATGGTGCAGTTCGTCGTCAAGAGCCTCGGTGTGCTCGTCCTGCTGCTGCCCATCGCCGTGGTCAGGGCCGGCGGCTTCGGCGCCATGGCCGACAAACTGCCGGACGGCTATCTCTCCCCGACGTCCATCGGCGGTCAGACCATCGTCACCTTCGTCCTGATCTACACCTTCGGCATGCTCATCGGGCAGGACATCTGGCAGCGGGTCTTCACCGCCCGCTCCGACCGGGTCGCCGCCTGGGGCGGCACCGTCGCCGGCGTCTACTGCCTGGTCTACGCTCTGGCCGGAGCCGTCATCGGCATGGCCACCAAGAGCCTCTACCCCAGCCTCGCCGCCGCCGACCAGGCGTTCGCCACGATCGTCCAACATGCCTTGCCCACCGGTGTCAGGGGCCTGGTCCTGGCCGCCGCCCTCTCCGCGATGATGTCCACAGCGAGCGGCGCCCTGATCGCCTCCGCCACCGTCGCCAACAACGACATCTGGGCCCGGCTGCGCCACCGCACCCGCTCCGCCGCCACCGGCTCGGAGAACCCGCGGGACGGTGACGGGGCCGCCGACGAGATCGGGGACGAGATCGGCTCCAACCGGCTCGCCATCGTCGTCCTCGGGGTGGCCTCCATGGCCATCGCCTGTGTCCTCGGCGACGTCATCGAAGCCCTCACCGTCGCCTACAACCTGCTCGTCGGCGGCCTCCTCGTGCCCATCCTCGGCGGCCTCCTCTGGAAGCGCGGAAACCTGCCGGGCGCCATGGCCTCGATGATCGCGGGCGGCACCACGGTGGTCGTCTTCATGGTGACCGACGGCCTCCTCGCCAACGAGCCGATCTACTACGGCCTGCTCGCCGGGCTCGTCGCCTACCTGGCCGTCAGCCTGCTGACCGAGCCGACCGAGCAAGTCGTCGTCGAGGCGTGGCGCCGCCGTCTGGCGGGCGAACCGGCCCCCGCCACACCGGAGTTCAGCGCGGCCTGACCAGACCCGCAGTGTCCGACGTGCCCCGGGCGACCGGCCCGGGGCACGCACTCATCCCCCGACTCCCGGCCCCACGCCGGCAGGAGAGCCACTGATGACCGAGCTGTCCCTGCGCCCCGACCGCACCGTCGGCCCGATCGCCTCCGACGCCGCCGACGCATCCGACGAGGAACTGCGTCTGCGTCGCGAACTGGCCGCGGTCTACCGTCTCGTGGCGCACTTCAGGATGACCGACCTGATCTTCACGCACATCTCCGTCCGCCTTCCCGGCCCGGAGCACCACTTCCTGATCAACCCCTACGGCCTGCTCTTCGAGGAGATCACCGCGTCGAACCTCGTCAAGATCGACCCGACCGGCCACGCCGTCGAGGAATCCCCCCACCCGGTCAACCCCGCCGGCTTCGTCATCCATGGCGCGATCCACGCCGCCCGGTCCGACGCCCGCTGCGTCCTGCACACGCACACCAGGGCCGGCTGCGCCGTCGCGGCCCAGGAACACGGCCTGCTCCCGCTCAACCAGATCTCCATGGAGTTCTACGGCAGGCTCGGCTACCACGACTACGAGGGCGTCGCCCTCAACCTCGCCGAACAGCAGCGCCTGGTCGCCGACCTCGGCGATCACCCCGCGATGATCCTGCGCAATCACGGCCTGCTCACGGTCGGCGAGACCCCCGCCCAGGCGTTCCTGCGCATGTACTACCTGGACAAGGCCTGCGAGATCCAGACCGCGGCCACCGCCGCGGGCGCCGGGCTCGTCATCCCCGGCCCCGACGTCTGTGAACTCACCGCGCGTCAACTCGCGGGCGAGGACGAAAGCTCGGACCTCCAGGACGACAAGGCGTACGACCTCGCATGGTCGGCACTGCTCCGCCTGGTCGAGCGCATCGCCCCCGACTACAAGGACTGACCCGACCGCGACCACCTCTGGGACCCCGGCCCGCACGGACCGGCCGCGGATGTCACCCGTGGCTGGTGTCGATGACGCAGAAACGGTTCCCGTCGGGATCGGCCAGCACGACGAAGTCGGGATCCTCCGGATACAGGTCCCAGTCGACGGTCCGGGCACCGAGGGACAGCAACCGCTCGACCTCGGCGGCCTGATCCGCCGCGTCCCCGGCGTAGAGGTCGAGATGGACCCGCGGGTGCTCCTGCACCGGAGTCTCACTCAGGTTGAGCGCCAGTTGGGGACCGGTGCCTCGCGCGGGCACCAGCACCACCCAGTCGTCCTCCACCTTGTCGCGTGGGACGTACCCGAGAGCCTCCGTCCAGAACGTGGTCGCACGCCGCACATCCGACACACCCAGTACAACGGATCCGATCCTCAGCATGTGCCGATTGAAGCAGACGGCCCCCGTCGGAAAGGGCCTCTGCGCCATCCCGGTGTGAATTCGCATTCCCATGGTTCGTCACGATGTGCGACCGGCTGAATTTCTGGAGTCATGATGGCGTGTCGGTATTCGGGGAATCGTTTGGAGATGTCCGAGTGAGGGAAATGAATTCAATAGTGCTTCGGACAGGAGGCACGTCCGTGGGAGCTGGTTCGCCAGATCGCGGGTGTGTCCTGATCGGTTCGCGCGCGCGCACTCCCATGGTGACTGTCCCGTCAGCCCCCTCTGAGGGAGGTGCGACGCACCATGCGAACCACCGTCGGAACGAAGCAGCGTCCGCACGACGACACCCCCGACTCGGCCGCGGCCTTCGAACGCCTCGCCGCCCTGCCCGACGGCCCCGAGCGTCAAGCCCTGCGTGACGAACTGGTCCGGGCCTGGCTGCCCATGGCGAACCGCATAGCCCTGCGGTACCGGGGGCGCGGCGAGTCCGTCGAGGATCTCGGCCAGGTCGCGGCCCTCGGCCTCGTCAAGGCCGTCGACCGCTACGACCCCGAGCGCCGCAACGCCTTCGAGAGCTATGCCATCCCGACCATCACCGGCGAGATCAAACGCCACTTCCGCGACCACATGTGGGTCCTCCACGTGCCGCGGCGCGTCCAGGACCTGCGCAACCGGGTCCGCGCCGCGGTGAAGGAGCTGTCCCAGACGGCGCCGGGCCACAGCCCCACCGTCGCCGAGATCGCCGCGTACGCGCGGATGAGCGAGGACGACGTACGGGCCGGATTCGAGGCCCTCGACAGCTTCACCGCCCTCTCCCTGGACGCCGAACTCCCGGGCAGCGACGACGGATACGCGCTCGGGGACGCCCTCGGGGAGTCCGATTCCGGGTTCGACCTCGTCGTCGACCGGGAGGCCGTGAAGCCCTGTCTCGCGGCGCTGCCCGAACGCGAGCGAACCATCCTCTACCTGCGCTTCTTCCGGGGCATGACCCAGACGTGCATCGCGCAGCAACTGGGTATCTCGCAGATGCATGTCTCCCGGCTGCTCAGCGGCTGCTGCGCCAGGGTGCGCGATGAAGCCCTCGCGGAGGGCGAGGTCGACGACGAAGGCCGTGACTCAACCGCCCGTCACGGGTCGTCCCGGGCCGGGCGGCTGAGTGGCGAGCTCACTGCCGAACCCTCCCGGGAGCGGTTTGCCAGTGGACTGCCACTGTTCGAACTAACCAGTCCGGGCTGAACAAAACACCCTCAACACGACGGCGGAGAATCATCCGGCAGTGAGGTGGGTCCAAATCGGTCGAGAGCGTCTTCCAAAGCGGTCCGGATATCCGGCGGGAGATCGCCCTTATGTCCCCAGACGAGGATCATCTCCGCGACATTCCGCAGTTTGATGTTGGTGTGCTGGGACACTTCCCGCAGCACCGCCCACCCCTGGCCGGGTGTCACCCGGCCGAGCGCCACCATCATGCCGATCGCCTGGTCCACGACGGCGTGAGAGGTCACGGCCTCCTTCAACTGGCCGATCTCCTCCTGCAGTTCGACGATCCGGGGCGTGTCCTCGTGGAGTACGTCCTCGTGGGGCGCGGCCCGGTCCGGCGGGCCGGCACCCGGCTCGTCGGCTTCCGCACCGGCATCTGGGCTCATTCGTCCATCGTCGCCACTCGACCGGGTGAATGCCAGCGTGACCGTGACGCGCATCCGCATGGCTGCACAGGGTGGTGGATTGCTCACGGATTGCGAAGGGTGGGTGTCGGGCGCAGGGTGGAAACGCCAGTCCAACCCCCATCGAAGGACGGAAAACCATGGGTAAGTCAAAGGGCAAGGCCAAGCAGATGAAGGGCAAGATGAAGGAGACCACCGGCAAGGCCATGGGCGATGTGCCCATGGAGAACGAGGGCCGGGGCGAACAGATGACGGGCAGGGCCCAGGAACTCGCCGCGAAGACCGCCGAGCGCGTCAAGAAATCCGGCCGGTAGTCCGGGCTCCGGCCCACACGCGTGTACGCCCCCGGACGGTCGCACTGGGCTTTTGGCCCTGAGCCCGGCGGGGGCGTCCCGTGTCCCACGCCCATGTTCAGCCCGCTCAGAGGGTGCCGGGGCGGACCAGGCCGGTCCTTTTGACTCCGCTCAGGATGGGGGTGACCTCCATGGTGGAGATGTGGGGGAGGGCGCCGATGTCGTCGCTCAGGAAGTGGTAGAGCGCGTTGAGGTCGGCGGCGGCGACGGCCACGAGGAGGTTCGCCGAGCCGGTGGTGGCGGAGGCGAAGCGGACCTGTGGGTGGCGGCTGAGTTGCCGGCCCGTCTCCTCCAGACCGCCGGGCGCGACGGTGATCCACAGCAGCGCCTCGCTGCGGATGCCCAGCCGCGCGAGGTCGACTTCGGTCGCGAGTCTGACGACCTGGTCGCCGACCAGCGTCTCCAGTCGTCGACGAGCGGTGACGGGCGTGGTGCCGGCGCGGCGGGCGAGGTCGGCGTAGGAGGCTCGTCCGTCCTCGGCCAGAGCGGTGATCAGCGCGTGGTCGACGGGCAGGAGAGCCGAGCGGACGGCCGGGGCGGATGTGTCCGGCCGCAGGCTGGTCAGCTCGGCTTCCGTCAGCAGGCCGCCGCTCCAGTCGAAGGCCGCCGGGAAGACCCGCAGGAGGACGTGAGAGGTCCACGACCGGACCGCGGGCGTGGCGGGAAGATCGCGCAGCAGCAGCGAGTTGCGCGCGTCCGGCCCGTCCAGGAACAGGATGGTGCAGATTTCGTCGCCGCCGCCGAGGACGTCCACCCAGATCGTGTCGGCGCGACGGGCCAGAGTGGCGGCGATGGCGCTGATCTGGTGGGGACGGCATCGGATGCGCAGGGCCAGCGGAATCAGATCGGGGAACCACACGGGATTGCGTACGGCGGTGGCGCGCAGCGTCCTGTCGTGGAACAGCGGTGCCGCGCGACGCACCACGGTGCGCTCCGAGATGCCCAGTACACGTCCTACCGTGCGCCAAGAAGCCCGCGGGGAAGCCAGCATCGCGGCCGCGATCCGACGGTCTGTTTCATTCAAGAGATGGCTTGCTTTCGCCGTATTTCTGGATAGCTTGTCCGTCATTCGCGCCTCCAGCCCATCCTTCTGGCCCAGATCGATGCTCCCGGATAGAAATACCTCGGAGCAACCGGGACAAGAAGAGGTGAGGACGATGACGGGTATCGCAGACCGGATCGCGGAGACGGACCGCGGCAAGGTCAGGGGCACGACGCAGGGCGAGGCGATCTCCTTCAGGGGAATCCCGTATGCCGCGTCGCCGGTCGGTGAGCTGCGTTTCGCGCCGCCCCAGCCGCACGCGGGATGGTCAGCGGTACGGGAGGCGGTGCATGCCGGACCGGCCGTCCCGCAGGCCGCCTCCCGGCTGGAACCGGTGATGGGGTCCCGCGTGCCGGACTGGAACGAGGACGGCAGCCTGACCGTCAACGTCCACACTCCGCTGCGGGCGTTCGAGGACAGTGAGTCCTGCCCGGTCCTGGTGTGGTGGCACGGGGGCGGCTTCAGCAGCGGCTCCGGCGGATGGGACTGGTACGACGGCGGCAGGCTGGCCGCACTGGGCGACATCGTGGTGGTCACCGCGAACTACCGGCTGGGCCCGCTGGGTTACCTGTACCTGCCGGAGAGCGGTGCCGCCAACCTCGGGCCCCAGGACCAGGCCGCCGTGCTGCGCTGGGTGCGCGAAAACATCGCCTCCTTCGGCGGCGATCCGCGCAATGTGACG
The DNA here is from genome assembly GCF_026341515.1 of Streptomyces sp. NBC_00878. NCBI lineage: Bacteria > Bacillati > Actinomycetota > Actinomycetes > Kitasatosporales > Streptomycetaceae > Streptomyces > Streptomyces sp. NBC_00878. Next base: position 88,200 of record NZ_JAPEOK010000002.1, read on the forward strand.
GTGGGCGGGCAGTCGGCCGGAGCGTACTCGGCCCTGTCGCTGGCACTCGATCCGCAGACGTCCGGACTCGTGACCCGGGTGCTGCTGCAGAGCGGCCCCTTCGGACTGCTGCCGCAGGACCCGCGGAACGCCGCCGAGAACGCCGAAGCCTATCTGCGGCTGCTCGATGTGCCGGACGGAGCGGATACCGCAAAGGCGCTGCGCGCGCTGCCCGTTGAGCAGTTGCTGTCCGCCTACGGCCGGCTCGCGGGGCAACTCGCGCGTCCGGGCAACGCCGCCCCGCCCATGTATCCGGTACTCGGCGGCCCCGGTGTTCCCCGCGACCTGCACCGGGCAGTCGCGGACGGCGCGCTGGAGGGCAAGCCGCTGCTGATCGGTACCACCCGAGACGAGGCGACGGCCTTCACCGCCTTCGACCCGCGCATCCACAACCTCACCCCCGTCGGCGCGCTGGACCTCCTGACCGGCCAACTCGGCGAACAGGCCCACGAGGTCTACGAGCGGTACGCCGCCCGACTCGAGTCGCCCACAGCGACGCAGGTTCTCACCGCGGTGCAGACCGATGAGCTGTTCCGCAACGACTCGCTGCGGATCGCCGACCACCACGCGGCCGGCGGCAACGCCACCTACGTCTACCAGTTCGACTACCGGCCTGCCGAGGACGAGCACGGCCTGGGCGCCACTCACTGCGCCGACCTTCCCTTCCTCTTCAACACCTTCGGCGCCTACCCCGACAGCCCGATGCTGGGCAGGCCCACCGACGCCGTACGGGCCCTGGGCCACACCTTCGCCACCGCCGTCGCCGAGTTCGTGACGACCGGATCGGTGAACGACTGGCTGCCCTACGCGCCCGCGACGGCCGCCCGTATCCGCCACTTCGGCTGAAAATCCGGTACTCCGGCCGAGGCACATCAATCCACTTTGTTGTGACTGGCCCTGTCCTCACCGTGCGGGAGCCCGTTGGGATGGGCCTGCTTCCGCCGACGGGTGGGACGCGCGGAATCCGCTTGCAGCAGCTTGAAAGGCCCTTCATGACCATGCCGCGTACACGCTCGTTCGTGCAGGTCGACGTGTTCTTCACGAGCCCCTATTCCGGTAACCCGGTCGCGGTCGTCCTGGACGGGACGGATCTGAGCGATGAGGAGATGCAGCGCCTGGCGCAGTGGACGAACCTGTCCGAGACCACCTTCGTGCTGCCGCCCACGGTCCCGGAGGCGGACTACCGGTTGCGGATCTTCACTCCCCAGGGTGAGCTGCCGTTCGCCGGGCACCCCACCCTCGGCTCCGCGCACGCGTGGCTGGACGGCGGCGGTGTACCGCGGCACGCCGACCGCGTGGTGCAGGAGTGCGCCGCAGGCCTGGTCACCGTACGCCGTGGCGAGGACGCGCTGTCCTTTGCCGCCCCGCCTCGCGTGCGTGAGGGCGCGCTCGACGACGAGTATCTGCACCGGATCGTGGCCGCGTTCGGCATCGAGCGGGACCGAGTCGTGGCCCACCAGTGGGTCGACAACGGTCCCGGCTGGGCCGTGATCCACCTGCCCACGGCCGAGGAGGTCCTCGCCCTCGAACCCGACTTCTCCCTCTTCCCGGATGCGATGGTCGGCGCGATCGGGGCCTACCCCCAGGGGTCCCCGCACCACTTCGAGATGCGTACCTTCGCACCCGGTGTCGGAGTGCCCGAGGACCCCGCGTGCGGCAGCATGAACGCCGGCGTCGGTCAGTGGCTCACCTCCACCGGCGGCGCACCCTCCTCCTACCGGGTCTCGCAGGGCGCGAGACTGGGACGGGCCGCGAGCATCGAGGTCAGCGCCGATACGGACGGCACCGTCTGGGTCAGCGGCGCCGCCACGGTCTGCATCCGCGGGACCATCACTGTCTGACCGTCATGGGGTGTCGGCCGTGAGCGTCTTCATGGTGACGTAGCTGGTCACCGTGGCCACGCCGGGCAGGCTGGCCAGCTGGTTGGCGTGGAAGTCCTCGTACGCGGGCAGGTCGGCCACCTCGACCTGGAGCAGATAGTCGAAGTTGCCGGTGATGTGGTGGCAGGCGGCCACCTCGGACAGTCGGGTGACCTCACGCTCGAACGCGACCACGTCCGCGCGGGTGTGCCGCATCAGCCGCACACCCGCGAACACCCGCAGACTGCGGCCGACCGCGGCGGGATCGATCAGCGCCCGGTAGCCGCGGATGACCCCGGCCTCCTCCAGCTGACGCACGCGCCGCAGGCAGGGTGACGGCGAAAGACCGACCCGGGCGGCGAGCTCGTTGTTGCTGATACGACCGTGCTGTTCGAGCACGGCCAGAATCGACCGGTCCACCTCATCCATGGTGGCAGATTATTGCTCTCAGAGCCCGCCTACCACAATCCTGCGCCTGCCCTGAGCGCAATTTGCTGCCAAAGTTGCCGAGATCCGGTCACATCAGGGCGACGGTCGGCCACGCTTCATGGAGTCATCGAGTCATCCATCGAGTCATGGAGTGACACGACGGTCCACGGAAGGGCAGCCATGCCGGGCAAGAGCACGATCACCGTTCACGCCGATCGCGAAGTCCATCCCAGCCGGGCCGTGGCACCGCCCATCTACCAGACGGCGGCGTTCTCGGCCGAGGACGGGGAGACATTCGCGCAGGGCGCCGTTGCCCCGCGGGGCAAGGACTTCTACACCCGCTTCGGCAACCCGAACCACGCGCAGGTCGCGGCCGTCGTCGCCGAACTGGAGGGCACCGAGGCGGCCATGGTCACCGCGTCCGGGATGGCCGCGCTCACCACGGCCGTGCTGGCGCTGGTGTCCGCCGGTGACCACGTCATCGGGCAGAAGTCCACGTACGGGGGTACGGCGTCGGTGCTGCTGAACCTGCTGCCGCGACTCGGTGTGTCGACCACTCTGGTGGACCAGACCGACCCGGCCGCGTTCGCGAAGGCGCTGACGCCGCAGACCCGCCTGATCCTGGTGGAATCCCCGAGCAACCCGCTGCTCCAGATCACCGACCTGCGCGCCGTCGCGGACCTGGCCCGCGCGCACGACGTGCTGACCATGGCGGACAACACCTTCGCCACTCCGCTGAACCAGCGACCGGCGGACTTCGGCATCGATCTGGTCTGGCACAGCGCGACCAAGTACCTCAACGGCCATTCCGATGTCTCGGCCGGAGTGGTGGCCGGGCGGGCCGAGATCCTGGACCGGATCTGGGACGTCGGCCTGCTCACCGGTGCCACGCTCGGCCCGATCGACGCGTGGCTGCTGCTGCGCGGCATACGCACCCTGCCGCTGCGGGTGCCGCGGCACAACACCAACGGCCAGGCGCTCGCGGAGGCGCTGAACGAGCATCCGGCAGTGGCGAAGGTGCACTATCCCGGCCTGGCGACCCACCCGCAGCACAAGCTGGCGGCTTGGCAGATGAGCGGTTTCGGCGGGGTGCTCGGCATCGAGTTCGCGGGTGGCTTCGAGATGGCCGACGCGTTCCTCGGGCGACTGCGCTACCCCCGCAGGTCGGCCAGTCTCGGCGGCGTGGAGTCGCTGGCCGTGCATCCGGCCTCCATGTGGCGCGGAATGCTCAGCGAGGAACAGATCGCCGAGTCGGTTCCGCTGGGCCTGGTCCGGCTGGCCGCGGGCACGGAGGACACGGCCGACCTGGTCGCGGACGCGCTTGAAGCGGCAGATGCGGTGCTCGCCGAAACCGATGCGCGGACGTGATCTTCAACCATCCGAAAGCGCCTGTGCGCGACTGCGGGCGACTCTGAAGGAGTGCATTCGATGACGAAGAAGACCCTGCTCACCGGCGGCATCGTGGTCAGCATGGACCCGGCCGTCGGCGATTTCGAGCGCGGTGACGTGCTGATCGAGGACGGCGTGATCGTCGAGGTGGCCGAGCGCGTCGACGCGCCGGACGCCGAGGTGATCGACGCGACCGACCGGATCGTCATGCCCGGCTTCGTGGACAACCACCGCCACTCCTGGCAGACCGCGTTCCGAGGCGTCGGCGCGGACTGGACGTTTCCCGAGTGGGCGGTGGCCATGCACGGCACGGTCAAGCCCCATTACCAGACCGAGGACGTCTACGTAGGCACCCTGCTCGGCCGCCTGGAAGCCCTGCACTCCGGCGTGACCACGATGCTGGACTGGTACCACGTCGCGCAGAGCCACGCGCACGAGGACGCCGCCGTCGCCGCGCTGCGGGACGCGCCGGGACGGTCGATCTTCTGCCTCGGCGCCGGATGGGGCACCTCCGACTCCGTCGACGCCGACATCCGCCGCGTCCGCTCCGACCTGGCCGGGGACGGCCTGGTCACCATGGCGCTGGGGCTGCGCGGCGCCGACGACACCAGCATGGACACCGTCGCCCGGGAGCTGAAGCTGGCGGCCGAACTCGGCCTGCGCACCAGCCTGCACGTCGACGGTGACGGGGCGAGCGGCGGCGACGGTACGCGGCACCCGGTCGCCGACCTGCACGAGCACGGTCTGCTGCGGGACACCACCACGTTCGTGCACGCCAACGGGCTCAGCGACGAAGAGCTGCGGATGCTCGCCGACGCGGGCAGCTCGGTGTCGATCAGCCCGGACGTGGAGCTGAAGATGGGCTTCGGATGGCCGATGACCGGCCGGGTACTGGCCGCCGGCCTGCGTCCGACGCTGTCCATCGACGACGTCCCGTCGGTCGGCGGCGACATGTTCTCCACGATCCGTACGGCCTTCGCCGTGCAGCGCGGCCTGGACGGCGGCCTGCGCTCCCGGGACCTGCTGGAGTTCGCCACCGTCGATGCCGCCCGGTCGTGCGGGCTCGATGCCCGGACGGGCAGCATCACGCCCGGCAAGGACGCCGACATCATCCTGCTGCGCGCCGACGACCTGACCGTGTTCCCGGTCACCGACCCGGCCGCCACCGTTGTCAGCGCCGGCCATCCCGGCCTGGTGGACACCGTTCTGGTCGCCGGCCGTGTCGTCAAGCGCGACGGCGTGCTGGTGGGCGTGGACCTGCCGGCGCTGAGGACCCGACTGCTCGCATCACGCGACCGGATCGCGGCGGCCGCCGGCATCCCGCTCGACGGCACATGGCGCCCACGGCCGGCATCGGCGGCGTAGGAGCACTTGGCTGTGCACGTCCGAAGTCCGAAAGGTGGCTGGAGAGGTCCGACGCCCGCGGCGGACACCAGCCGCTCGTGGTGGCCCCGCAGTACTGCGAGGCCACCACGAGCTCTCCGAACCCGGCCGTATCAGGATCATCCCGTGAGGCTGATACCGAAGACGTCCAGGACGCCATAGACACCGAGGAACACGATCGCCGCGCTGCTGACGGCGAGCGCCACGGTCAGCCACGGGCTGCCCCGGAAGCGCTTCTCGACGCCCGTGGACCGCAGCCGCCAGACCGCGATCACCACGGCGAGCAGGAAGACACCGCCGCCGATGCCACCGATCTGCACCATCAACACCGGCGACTGCACGTACAGGAAGAACGACGCCCACACCGGCGGCAGGCAGTAGGTCAGGATCTGGATCGTGCGCCGCCGTACGCGGACGTCGTGCCAGTCGATCACCCCGAGCAGTCCGAGCGTGTTGGTCCACAGCCGCGGCACGCTGGCCGTCGACCCGACGAGCGTCGAGAAGAGCACCGTGAACGCGCCGATGAGGAAGAGGTACTCGGCCCAGGGACCCATCGTGTCGGTGTAGATACGTGACAGCGTGGTGATCATCGAGTTGCCCTCGGGCACCAGGTTCTGCGGATGCAGCACGGCCGCCCCGATGACATAGAACGAGAGGGTGCACAGCGTGCAGACCAGCCAGCCGGCGGCGACGTCCAGACGCATCACCTTCAGCCACCCCTCGGCCCGCCGCGCACGCTCCTCGCTCCCGTCGTCCGGACCCGTCCAGCGGGCGTAGCCCTTCTCGATGCACCAGTAGGTGTACGTCGTCATCTCGTCCGCGCCGACACCGGTGATCCCGAACATGGCCAGTGCTATCCCGGCCGTGCCCGCGGGGATGAGGAAGCTGAAGCCCTCGCCCAACTCGCCGGTCCCGTAACCGAAGTCGGTCAGCGGAAGCCCGAGCGCGAGTGCCACCGTGGCCACGGTGAACACGACCACGGAGGCGAAGCACAGCTGCTCCACGACGCTGTACTTGCCGGTCCGCAGTAGCACGACGGCGAGCGCGGTGACGAGCACCGTCCACACCACGAGCGAGCTGTGGCTCAGTGCGTCGCCGGTGATCGGCCACATCACCGAACAGGCGGCCGCGGTACCGCCGATGATGCCGCCCCGCTGGAACATCTTGGCGAAGTCCATCCCGATCCAGAGCCAGTTGATCCAGCTCACGGGGCCGATCCGCGGGCCGACGTCGCGGTAACCCTCCAGTGCGGTACGGCCGTTGAGGATCGTCCAGCGGGCCAGTTCCATCTGCACCCACACCTTCACCCCGGTGCTGATGACGACCAGCCACAGCAGCACGAACCCGGCGCGCGCGCCGAGCGAGGTGGTCACGATGAGCTCGCCCGAGCCCACCACGGCGGCCGACAGGACGAAACCGGGGCCGAGATGGCGCAGCCGCCCGGTGACGGTGGTCGGCGCCTCGCGGACGTCCTCGGCGCGCAGGGCGTACGGGTCGGACTCTGTCGGGACGGCGGCGGATGCCGTCCGGGGAGAGGTGGTTTCTGGCATGGCGGATCCTTCGAGGTGTCCGGCACCGTTGCCTGGACTAGGGGACGGGGAAGGGCTCAGCGGGGCTTCGGCTCCGACTTCGACTTCGGCTTGGACGTCGGCTTGGGCTTGGACGTTGGCTTGGGCTCGGGTTCCGGCTCAGGTTTGGTTTGGGCCCGGGCTTCGGGGAGGGGGAGCGGTTCAGGGGGCCGGGTGCAGCGGGGGCCGGCCCGCGAGGACCCGTACGACGTCCTCCGCGACCATCGCGCCCATCGTGCGGTTGGCCTCGTGGCTGCACGCCGCCATGTGCGAGGTGAGCAGGACGTTCGGGGCGGTGCGCAGCGGGCTGTCGCCGAGGGGCTCGTGTGCGAAGGCGTCGAGGGCGGCTCCGCCGAGGTGGCCTTCGACGAGGAGTGCCGCGAGTGCCTCCTCGTCGACGAGGCCGCCCCGGGCGGCGTTCACCAGCAGTGCGCCCGGCTTCATGGCGGCGAGCCGGCGGCGGTCCAGGAGCGGGCCCGCGCCGGACGTCGCGGGCAGATGCAGGCTGACGACGTCGGCACGGGCCAGGCAGTCGTCCAGTGGGGCGGGCGAGGCGCCGGACGAGCGGATGTCGGCGTCGTCGACGTACGGATCGTGGGCGAGCACCGACATGCCGAAGGCGAGGGCATAGCCGTTCAGCAGGCGTCCGATACGGCCGAAGCCCACCACGGCCAGGGTCTTTCCGGCGAGTTCGCCGCCGAACAGCTTGGGCCACTCTCCGTGCGCCACCCGCTGATGGGAAGCGGTGATGCGGCGGCCGGCGTCCAGGATGAGGCCGAAGGTGAACTCGGCGACCGCCCGGGAGTTGCTGCCGGGCGCGCACACCACGGGGATGCCACGGGCCCGCGCGGCGGCGAGGTCGATGGTGTCGACGCCGACGCCGTGCTTCGCGATGACCTTGAGCCGGTCGGCCGAGTCGATCACGTCGGCGGTGATGTCATCCATACCGACCACCAGCGCGTCGACCTCGCCGATCCGCTCGCGCAACTCGCTGCCAGGCAGGGCGGATTCCTCGTACGGGCGCACCGGGCCCGCGCCCGCCCGCTCCAGGATCCGCCAGGGTTCGGGGGAGTGCCGGGAGAAGGTCGGAGTGGTGATGAGCGTCGTCGTCATACGGGAACCTCCCGGTCCGCCCAAGTCGGGCTGAGGCGGAGGCACTTGATCGTGCGGCGGCGGTGACGGCCGCACGTGCTGGGGAGGGTGCCGGAGTTCTTGGCCAGGCAGTGGCCGCCACCGGTCTTCGGGTCACGGCGCGAGGTGAGAGCGGAGGCGTGGATGTGCGCGGTCGGCGGCGACAGCTTGGCCAGGGCGCGGCCGGGGACGGTGGTGGGACGCGGGCGCACGGCGCCGTCGGCGCGGGCCGGTTGTGCCGTCATCGGGTCGGCCCGGCCGTACGCGCGGCGCTGAGATGCTGGCCCGCGACCTGCTCCAGGTGGACGAGATCGCAGGCGACAGTGACGTACGTGAAGCCCTCGGCGAGCCGTTTGGCGGCGCTCGCGCCGTCCGGGTTGTGGATGCCGACGGCGATTCCGGTGGTGGCGGCGGCTTCTCGCACCCTGACCAGCGCGGCCTCGAACTCGTCCGCGACCGCGGGGTCCGTGGAGGTGGCTCCGCCGAGTGCGAAGCGCAGGTCGGAGGGGCCGATGTAGACCCCGTCGAGACCGTCGGTGGCACAGATCTCGTCCACGTTGGCGAGGCCCTGGGCGGTCTCGATCATCGCAAGGACCACGGTCTGCGCGTGGGCGTCGGCCGGGTTGGGGCCGATGCGCAGGCCCGAACGCATCGGTCCGTACGAGCGCTTGCCGAGCGGCGGATAGCGTACGGCGGCCACCGCGTCGGCGGCGTCCCGCGCGTTGTCGACGAGCGGGACGATGACACCGGCCGCGCCCGCGTCCAGCGCCTTGCCGATCGGCATCGGGTCGTTGGCCTCGACCCGGACCAGGCCGACAGCGGTCGACCCCTTCGTGTCGATCGCGGTCAGCGAGGCGAGCACGCCCGCGTACTCCAGCAGCCCGTGCTGGGCGTCCAGCGCCACATAGTCGTAGCCGAGGCGGGCGATGCGTTCGGTCGAGACCGGCGAGTCGAGGACGGACCAGTAGCCGACAAGCGGTTCACGGGCGCGCAATGCGGCTGCGAACGTGGCGGGAGTACTGGCGGAGGCGGAGGGCATGGCAGCTCCTTGAGGATTCGTGCAGTTCAAGCGATTTTGGGCGCCTGACGGGTAGTCCCCTGGTCGGGGTAGGGGGCCGTGGAGGGGCGCCCCGTAAGGGGCGCGGGGAACTGCGCGACCAGCCACAAACGACCCGCACCCGGAGTGCTACCTGTCGACGGGAGCACTGGGCGGCGGTCACCGGTTGTACGCGGGCATGGGCCCACGCAACCCCGCCCCGACCTCGTCACAAGCCGCCATCACATCGGCCGGCAACGGACCGGCCCCCGCCGCGGCGATGTTGGCGAGCAGATGCGAGGTCTTCGACCCGCCGAGCAGCAGCGCGTCGGTGGAGTCGCGGTTCAGGAGCCAGCGCAGGGCGAGGTCGGTGAGCGGAATGCCCGCGGCCGTCGCGACGGCGGTGAGCCGGTCGACCGCGGAGAAGAGCCGTTCGTCCCAGTAGCGCTCCCGGTACATCGCGGCGACCGTGGAATCCCCGAACCGGCCCGACTCCGGGGCCTGCTCGAAGCGGTGACGGCCCGTCAGCAGGCCCCCGCCGAGCGGGTTGTAGACCATCGTGCGCAGGCCGCTCACGGCGGCGTACTCGACGTACTCCTCCTCGATACGGCGCGCCAGCAGGTTGTGCAGCTGCTGGGCGACGACGGGACGCGGCGCGCCCACCTCGTCGGCGGTGCGCACGAGTTCGGAGATCTGCCAGGCCGCGTAGTTGGACACGCCGAGGGCGCGGATCTTGCCCTCGGCGGCGAACTCGGCGACGGTGGCGAAGGTTTCGGCGAGCGGTGTCGCACGGTCGGGCTGGTGGAGGTAGAAGAGGTCGACCGAGTCGGTGCCGAGCCGCTTGAGGCTGCCCTCCAGGGCGGCCCGCAGACCGGCGGCGGAGAGCGGGGCGTGCTCGCCCTGGTCGGGGTGCGGGATACCGGCCTTGGTCGCCAGGACGATCCTGTCGCGCCGCCCGGGCAGGAGCCCGGCGAGGATGCGCTCGCTCTCACCGCCCGCGTAGCCGTTGGCCGTGTCGACACCGGTGATGCCGGCGTCGAGCGCGGCATCGAGCATGGCCGCCGCTCCGGAGGCGTCCACGGTGTCGCCGAACGTCATGGTGCCCAGGACGAGCCGGGAGAGCGGAACGGGGATGTTCGGCAGGGTGATGCCGGTGGTCACGAGCGGGTTCCTTCCGGTGCGGGATAAGCGATGGACTGGCGGCCGTCGATCGCGTGGGTGAGCGCCTGCCGCACGGCGCGCCGCACGATCACCGTGGCGTCGAACGGGTTGAGCCTGTTGTCGAGACTCACCAGGGAGCGGTTCAGGCTGAGTCCGAGTCCGAGTCCGAGTCCGAGGGCGAGCGTGCTGGGGCCGGGCCCTCCGGTGGGGGCGGCAGAGGCGGGCAGCGGAACGACGGCGCCGCCGCCCGTACCGCCGAGGGCGCCCCGGCGCCGCGCGGTCCGGCGCAGCACGGTCCGGTGGCTGGGCGGCCCTGGCGGGGGAAGGGGATGAGGAGTTGGGGTCATCGTCGACCTTCTCGGATTCTGGAGGGCGACCGGCTCTGCTGTCGTCGCCCGGCCACCGGGCGACGAACAGGTGTCGCGCCGGAAAAGGTGGCACGCTTGCGTGAAGTGCGCAAGAGGTCTCGCGCACTTCGCGCAGGCTGTGTCATCATCGGCGCCGAGGCCGTCCTCCCGCTCCGGACCGCCCGACGAGGTACCCGCCGAAGGAGGTTCGAGTGTCCCGCACCACCCGCCCGGGGCGCCCGCCCCGCGTACTGGCCCTCGCCGACGACCTGTCCGGCGCCGCCGAGACCGCGGCCGCGCTCGGCCTGCGCGGGCGGATCGTGCTGGGCCCCACCACGGCACCGCCCCGCGACGGCGAGTCGGTCGTGCTGGACCTCGACACCCGGCAGCAGGCCCCGGAGGACGCGGCGAACGTGGTACGGGCCGCGCTGGCGTACGCCGACGGAGGCGTGGTCCTGAAGAAGATCGACTCGCTGCTGCGGGGCAACCTCGCCGCCGAGGCGGCCGCGTACGCGACCGGCGCCACGGGTGTCGTGATCGCCCCCGCCCTGCCGGTGGCCGGCCGTACCGTGCGCGAGGGTGTCGTCAACCTGCACGGCACCGCGCTGCACACGACCGACGCCTGGCGCGCGGAGCCGGGAGCGGCGCCGGTGTCGGTGGGGGCCGCCCTGGGCGGCGTACCGACGCGGGTGGTGCCACTGGCGACGGTACGCGCGCCTGAACCGGCGCTGTACGACCGGCTGCGGGCGCTCGTGGCCGAGGGCCACCACCCGGTGTGCGACGCGGAGACGGACGCGGACCTCGACGCGATCGCCGAGGCCGCGCTTCAACTCGGGCCGGGAATGCGGCTGATGGGTACGGGCGGGCTGGCGGCGGCACTCGGACGCAGGCTCGCGGCGGCGGCGACGACAGCGGCGGAGACGGTTGCGGAGGAGGCGGCGCACGGCGCTGGGCTGCTCCCGGGAACGCTCGGCGACCGTCCCACGGAGGCCGAGCGGAGCCACCGCACGGAGACTACTGAGCGGGGCCGTCGCACAGTGGTCGCCAGGGTCCGCCCCGCGGATCCAGACCAGGATCGCCCGGCAGATGGCGACCAGCATCGCCTCGCAGATGCCGACCAGGACCGCTCCCCGGCCAGACCGCTGCTCGTCGTGGTCGGCACCGCAGAACCCACCGCCGTTGCGCAGATCGCGCAACTCGTCGCGGTCGGTGCGCGTCACATCCCGCTGCCCGCGCACACCCTCACCGACCACTCCACCAGGTCGACCCTGAACATCCGTACAGAAGACGGCCGCACGCCGGACGGCATCACCGTCGTCAGCATCGACGGCACCCACGCCGTCGATCCCGGTGCGGCCCGCAACCTGGTCGTGGGTCTGGTCCTCGCGGTCACCGAGGCCGCGCACGACAGCGACCTGGTCCTGACCGGCGGCGAGACAGCCCGCCGCGTTCTCGACGCCCTTGGCATCCGCGAACTCCTGCCCCTCGACCAGATCCATCACGGCGCCGTGCGCTCCCGCACGGCCGACGGCCGCCACGTCGTCACCCGCCCCGGCAGTTACGGCGACACCGACTCACTGCTGCGCATCGCCCGCGCACTGCGGCCAGGCCTCACGCCGCACCCCGGCCACACGCCGCACTCCGACCAGCCGGTCGCCCCACCCCTTTCGCCCGCCCCGCTAGGAGAACCCACGTGAACGCAGCCCCCACCGCCGCGCCCGCCGAGCAGTCCGGCACCGCCGGACGCCCGCTCCCGATCATCGCGGTGACCATGGGCGACGGCGCCGGCATCGGACCGGAGGTCATCGTCCCGGCGCTGCTGAACGCCGACACCCTGCGCGGCTGCCGCCCCGTCGTCGTCGGCGACGCCGCACGCCTCCGCCAGGCCGCGGACATCCTCGGCGTCACCTGTGACATCGTGCCCGTCGACGGCCCCGCCCAGGCGGAGTTCACGCCCGGCCGCATCAACGTCGTGGACCTCGGCCTGCTCCCGCCCGACCTCCCCTGGGGCGCCCTCTCGGCGAAGGCCGGCGACGCCGCGTACCACTACGTCCGGGTCGCCGCCCAACTCGCCCTGAACGGCGACGTCCACGGCATCTGCACCGCCCCCCTCAACAAGGAGGCCCTGCACGCCGCCGGACACCTCTACCCCGGACACACCGAACTCCTCGCCCATCTCACCGGCGTCGAGGAGGTGTCGATGATGCTGTCGACTCCCAAGGTGAAGGTCATCCACGTCACCACGCACATCGGTCTGATCGACGCCGTCAACCGGATCGAGCCCGGACTCGTCGAGCGCACCGTGCGCCGCGGCCACGACGCGATGGTCCGCGCCGGCGTCGAGGCACCCGTGATCGGTGTGTGCGGCATCAACCCGCACGCCGGTGAGAACGGCCTGTTCGGCAACGGCGAGGAGGAGACGAAGATCGTCCCGGCCCTGGAGGTGCTGCGCGCCGACGGCATCGACGCGCGCGGCCCGCTCCCCGCCGACACGGCCTTCTTCCTCGCGGCCCGCGGTGACTACGACCTCATCGTCGCCATGTACCACGACCAGGGCCACGGCCCGGTGAAGGTCCTCGGCATCGAGGCGGGCGTCAACCTCACCGTGGGCCTGCCGGTCATCCGTACCTCCGTCGACCACGGCACCGCCTTCGACATCGCCGGAACCGGCCGGGCCGAGGCCGGTAGCATGGTCGAGGCGCTGCGCCAGGCCGCCGAGATGTCATCCGCTCCGGCCGCCGCCCGCTGACCCCGGCCCGTCGGCACCATCGGCACCACAGGACACCAGAGGACAGAGACTGATGTCTGCGATCGGCTCCAAGGCCCGGCGCGACCGGATCGTCCAGCTCGCCACCACCACCGGCCTGACCAGCGTGGAGGAACTCTCCCAGCTGTTCGGCGTCACGGCCTCCACCATCCGCCGCGACCTCGCCAGGCTCACCACCGACGGACGGCTCGCCCGTACGTACGGCGGCGCGATGGCCCTGTCCGCGCACCCGGAGGCCTCGCTGCGCCAGCGCACCGGCGAGGCCTACGACGCCAAGCGCGCCATCGCCCGCTGGGCGGCGGCCCAGGTCCAGCCCGGCGAGACCCTGCTGCTCGACGCGGGCTCCACGGTCGGCGCGCTCGCACACGAACTGCGTACGGCCAAGGACGTGACCATCGCGACCACCGGACTGACGGCGCTTCAGGAACTCGCCGACGTCGAGACCGTCCACGTCGAATGCCTCGGCGGCACCCTCAGACCGCTCAGCCAGGGCTTCGTCGGCCCGTTGACCGAGGCCGCCCTCGAACGGCTCACCTTCGACCGGGTCTTCCTCGGCACCGACGGAGTCTCGCCGGAGCACGGGATCTGCGAGGCGGACCTGCGCCAGACCCGCCTGAAGGAACTCATGGCCCGCCGCGCCGACCACGTCTACGTACTGGCCCACGCCGCGAAGCTGGGCCGCCGCCCCTTCCACGCCTGGGCCACCCTCCCCGAGGGCTGGACCCTGGTCACGGACGACACGGCCGACCCCGGCATCCTCGACGAACTGCGCGGGCGCGGAGTGAACACCGTCCTGGCCGAGCCCGTTGGTGCCCTCTGACCTGGCATGCCCTGACCTGACTTGACGCGATCTGACCCGACGTGACCTGACCTGACATCGTCGGCCGCGGCCCGAGCGGCACGTTCGCGCCGATTCCCGGCAGCCCCGTTCCGGCAATCCCTTCCCGGCAACCCCTTCCCGCCGGGCCGGACAGCAGCATGATGTGGGGAACACCGTGCCCGGTTCCAGGACCCGGGGACCGGCCCGGCCCCATGGGGGAGGATCCGTGGACAAGGCACAGACCACCGGCCACATACCCGAAGGCGACGCGCACGCGGGGGACTTGGCGGAGTTGCGGGACCAGGACTTCGACTACCTCGACGCCGGCGGGCACACCTACCTCGACCACACGGGAGCGGGCCTCCCGCCGACCTCGCTCGTCCGGGGGAGCGCCGCCCGCATCACCGGCGGCCTCTTCGGGAACCCGCACTCCGAGAGCCCGGCCTCCCGCGCCTCGGGGCTGCTGCTGTCCCAGGCCCGCCACGCGGTGCTCCGTCACTTCGCCGCGGATCCGGCCGAGTACGCCGTCATCTTCACCCCCAACGCGACCGGCGCGCTGCGCCTGATCGGCGAGGCGTACCCCTTCACCCGCCGCGGCAGACTGGTGATGTCGCTGGACAACCACAACTCGGTGAACGGCTTGCGCGAGTACGCGCGTTCGCGTGGCGCGACCACCGCGTACGTACCGGTGAGCGGCCCCGGGCTGAGGATGGACGAGCAGCGGCTGCGCGCGGCCCTGCCCGCCCGCGAACGCGGACCTGGACCCGGCTCCGGACGCGGACGCGGTTTAGGCCTGCGGAGAGGGCGCGGCGGTGAGCGCCGGCACGGACTGCTCGCCTACCCGGCGCAGAGCAACTTCACCGGCGTCCAGCACCCGCTCGACTGGATCGCGGCGGCCCAGGAGCGCGGCTACGACGTCCTGCTCGACGCGGCCGCCTACGTACCCGCCAACACCCTCGACCTGAGCCGCTATCACCCCGACTTCACGGTCGTCAGCTGGTACAAGGTCTTCGGCCACCCCACCGGCGTCGGCAGCCTGATCGCACGCCGGAACGCGCTCGCGAGGCTGCGCCGCCCCTGGTTCTCCGGCGGCACGATCTACGCGGCCAGCGCGCAGGCACAGTGGCATGTCCTCGCGGACGACGAGGCGGCGTTCGAGGACGGCACGGTCAACTTCCTGTCCGTCCCCGACGTGACGGCCGGGCTGGAGTGGATCGACGCCATCGGCCTGGACCGCGTACACGCCCACGTCACCGCGCTGACCGGGCAACTCCTCGCGGGCCTGCGGGCGTTGCGCCACAGCGACGGCTCACCGCTGGTGAGGGTGTACGGACCTGTCGGCCTCGTCGCCCGGGGCGGAACGGTCGCGCTGAACCTGCTGGGTGCCGACGGCCGGGTCATCGACGAACGGGTCGTCACCCGCGACAGCGCCCGGCGCGGGATCTCGCTGCGCACCGGCTGCTTCTGCAATCCCGGCGCGGGCGAGGCGGCGTTCGCACTGCCACCGAGCCGACTGCGCTCGGCCGCGGGCCGCCGACCTGCCTCCCTGGAGGCGTACATGGAGCTGCTGGGCATGCCGTCGGCGGGCGCGGTCCGGATCTCGCTCGGCCTGTCGTCACAGCCCAGGGACATCGAGACGTTCCTGACGTTCGTGCGGGAGACCTATCGGGACCGGGTGCCCGGGGTCGCCGGACTGGAGGCAAGGGCGGGCTGCTGAACCAGCCGCACCGGGCGAGTACCGGGCGAGTACCGGGCAAGTACCGGGCAAGTACCGGAACGCTGTCCGGTGATGGAGGGTATCCGCAGGGTGAAAGCGTCAAATCCCCCCTCTTCAAAGGAACCTTGCTTCTTTTATTGACGGCGGAAAAGAACGGCTCTAGGTTCCGGGCATGCGTTCGACTCCCCGCACGGAGGCGTTCCCGGCTCATACGCCTGCCGCTGCCCAGGTCTTCACCGCCGTGTTGTCCCACGGCCCGCTCACCCGGTCGGACATGGCCTGCCGGGCGGGGCTTTCGGCGGCCGCGGTCACCAAGGCGGTCCGGCCGCTCATCGCGGCCGGGTACCTGGTGGAGGACGCCGACGACGAGGCGCGCCCGTCACTGGGGCGGCCCGCCAACCCCGTACGGGTGGACGGCGGACGGGCCCTGTTCATCGGCGTCAAGATCACCGGCGACGAGATCATCGCCGTGCTGACGGACCTCCGCTGCCGGATCCGCGTCGCCCGGCACGTGCCCCTGGACGGCCGTGAACCGAAGACCGTACTCGCCGCGGTCGCCGCCCTCGCGCAGGAACTCCTCGCGGAGGCGGACGGATTCGGCGTTCAGGTCCAGGGGCTCGGCGTCGCCGTCTCCGGCGATGTGGACCGCACCGCCGGAGAGGTGCGCTTCTCGCCCTTCCTGGAGTGGCGCGACCTTCCGCTCGCCGAACTCGTGGAGACGACGACCGGACTGCCGGTCACCGTGGAGAACGACGTCCGGGCCCTGACCGTCGCCGAGCAGTGGTTCGGCGCGGGCGTCGGCCTCTCCGACTTCGCGGTGGTCACGGTCGGCGCGGGCATCGGCTGCGGCCTCGTCGTGCACGGGAAGGTCGTCTCGGGCGCGCACGGGGTGGCCGGCGAGATCGGGCACGTGGTCATCGACCCGACGGGACCGCCGTGCCACTGCGGAAACCGCGGTTGCGCCGAGGCCATCGCCGCGGACCCCGCGATCGTCGCCGCGGTGCGTGAGGCGACCCGCCTCCCGGTGGCCGACGCCGCCGAGGCCGTCGACCTGGCCCGCCGGGGCGACCCGGACGCCCGTGAGGCGTACGCGCGGGCGGGGGACGCGATCGGCCGGGCCATCGCGACCGTCGCCAACCTCCTGGGACCCGAGCGCGTGATCATCTCCGGCGAGGGCCTCGCCGCCTACGACCTGTTCGCCGAGCAGATCCGCGATGCCTTCACCGCGTCGGCCTTCGGCACGGCCGCCCAATGCGACCTGCTGACACGTCCGTTGCCCTTCGACGAGTGGGCCCGCGGCGCCGCGGCCACCGCCATCCAGTCCTTCATCAGAGGCTCGACCCGGGGCAAGGGCTGAGCCGCCGCCCTCCCTTCTGACGAACCGTCAATCTCCTTGGTCCCCAAGGAAGTTCCCGCACCACCGCACACCTCACCGCGCACTCCACCCCACCGCACACCGCGCACTCCACCGCACCCCACCCCACCCCACCGCACCCGCGCATCGCCGAACCCACCACTGGAGGTCCGACCCATGCGGTCATCCTCGTACGCTCCCGGAACCCCCGCCCGTCGCTCCACCAGAGCCGTGCTCGTCCTGGCCCTCACCGCGGCCATGGCGACGGCCCTCCCGGCGGCCCAGGCCGCCACCCCCACGTCGACGACCACGTCCACCGCCGGAACCGAGGCGCTCGCGGCGGCAGATGCGGTCGCGGCCAAGCCGTACATGGGCTGGTCGAGTTGGAGCATGCAGTCCTCGAAGTACCCCGGGCTCAACCCCGACGGCGACTACAGCTACCTCACCGAGAAGAACGTCCTCAAGCAGACGGACGCCCTGGCGGCCAAGCTCAAGCCGTACGGGTACGAGTACGTCAACCTCGACGCCGGATGGTGGCGCGCCAAGGACTGGAAGCCCGGATTCGACGAGTACGCCCGCCAGAAGGCGGACCCGGGGCGCTTCCCGCGCGGCATGAAGCCCGTCGCCGACGACATCCACGGCAAGGGCCTCAAGGCGGGCATCTACCTGCCCGTCGGCCTGGAGAAGGAGGCGTACGGGGAGGGCAAGACCCCCATCTGGAACGCCGAGGGCTGTACGACCGCTGACATCGTGTACGGCGACCTGCGCACCACCAACGGCTGGGACAGCGCCTACAAGCTCGACTTCTCCAACCCCTGCGCCCAGAAGTACGTCGACTCGCAGGCCCGGCTCTTCGCCGACTGGGGCTACGACTTCCTCAAGCTCGACGGGGTCGGACCGGGTTCCGGCAAGAACGGCGACCAGTACGACAACGTTGCCGACGTCGCCGCCTGGCAGAAGGCCATCGCCGCCACGGGCCGCCCGATCCACCTGGAGATCTCCTGGTCGCTCGACATCGGCCGGGTCGCCGACTGGAAGAAGTACTCCAACGGCTGGCGCATCGACACCGACGTCGAGTGCTACTGCAACACCCTTGTGAGCTGGGAGAACTCGGTCGACGACCGCTGGGACGACGCCGCCGGCTGGACCCGCCACGCAGGCCCCGGCGGCTGGAACGACCTGGACTCCCTGGACGTCGGCAACGGCCAGATGGACGGCCTCACCAAGGCGGAACGACAGAGCTACGCGACTCTGTGGGCCATCGCCAAGTCCCCGCTCTACACCGGTGACGACCTCACCAAGCTCGACTCCTACGGCGTGTCCCTGCTGACCAACCGCGAGGTCATCGCCCTCAACCAGGGCAGCACCCCGCCCGCCCGTCCGGTCACCCCCTCCGACCCGCAGCAGGTCTGGGCGGCCAAGAACGCCGACGGCAGCTACACCGTGGCCCTGTTCAACCTCGCCGACGCGCCCGCCGCCGTCACCGCCGACTGGGCGACCCTCGGCTTCACCGGCAACGCGGGCGTACGGGACCTGTGGAACCGCGAGAACCTCGGTACCCACAAGAACAAGGTGACGCAGGCCCTGCCCGCCCACGGCTCCCGACTGTTCACCGTCACCCCGCGCGGCGCCGCTCTCTCCTGGACCGCCTACGAGGCCGAGTCGTCCGCCAACACCCTCAGTGGCAACGCCGTCGTCGCCGACTGCTCCGCCTGCTCGGGCGGCAAGAAGATCGGCAACCTCTACGTCGGCGGCAAGCTCCGCTTCAACGACGTCGTCGTCGCCAAGGCCGGTACGTACATGGTCAAGGTCGCCTACGTCAGCGGTGACGCCCGCTCGATCGACGTCTCCGCGAACGGCAACGACGCGACCCGCCACAAGTTCCCCTCCACCGGGGACTGGGGGACCGCCGAGACCGTCAGCGTGCCCGTCTCCCTCAAGGCCGGCGCCAACACCATCACCTTCGACAGTGGCTCCGGCTATGCCCCGGACATCGACCGCGTCGACGTACCCAAGTCGTCCTGACCGCCGTTCTCTTCCCCTGGAGCCGCACCATGGACAGCAACCCGACCGAGCCCAGCAGACGAAGACTGCTCTCCCTCGCCGCCGCGACCGGCATCGCCACCGCCCTCGGCGGCCTGCCCGCCTTCACCGCGTCGGCCGCACCCCAGCGACCCGCCGACGCCCCGCTCCCGAAGGGGAGTTCGCGCGACCAGCTGTGGTGGCAGGCGCCCGCCGGCGAAAACTCGATGATCGAACAGGGCCTGCCCGTCGGCAACGGCCGCCTCGGCGCCCTCGCGAGCAACGACTCCGGCCGTGAGCTCCTCCTGATCACCGACGTCACGATGTGGACCGGCGGCCTCAACGACACCCTCGACTCCGACGGCCAATTCCCCTACGGCCGCGAGGACTTCGGATCCTTCACGCTTCTCGGCCGGCTCACCGTCGACATCCCCGACCACGACCTGGGGGCCGTCTCCGGCTACCGCCGCACCCTCGACCTCGCGCAGGGCCTGGTCACCACGTCGTACGTCCGCTCCGGAGTGACGTACGAGCGGCAGATCTTCGCCAGCCGCCCCGACGACGCGATCGTCCTGCACTTCACGCAGAGCGGCGGCGGCCGTTACACCGGCAGCATCGCCCTTGAGGGGACGCACGGAGAGAGCGTGAAGGGCACCTCATTCGGTGCCGCCTTCCCGAACGGTCTGCGCTACGGCGCGGCCGTGACGGCGAACAGCAGCGGCGGGACCGTCCGCGTGAACGGTCCGCGGATCGACTTCTCCGGCTGCAAGAGCCTCACCGTCGTGGTGAGCGGCGGCACCAACTACGCGCCCGACGCCTCCACCGACTACCGTGATCCGTCCCTCGACCCCGAACGGCTGGCCCGCTCGAAGGTCAGCGTCGCGGCGGACCACTCGGCGGACACCCTGCTGCGCACCCATGTCGCCGACCACCGCCCCCTGTTCGAGCAGTTGGACATCACCCTCGGCACGTCGTCGGCCGAGCAGCGCTCCCTGGACACCTGGGAGCGGATCAAGGCGCGAGCCCGCGACGGTGAGCCCGATCCCGAACTGGAGGCGGCCTACCTGCAGTTCGGCCGCTATCTGATGATCGCCGGGTCCCGTGACAGCCTTCCGCTCAACCTCCAGGGGCTGTGGCTGGACGGCAACGACCCGGACTGGATGAGCGACTACCACACGGACGTCAACATCCAGATGAACTACTGGATGGCCGACCGGGCCGGGCTGTCCCAGTGCTTCGACGCGCTCACCGACTACTGCGTCGCCCAGTTCCCGTCCTGGAAGAAGCTCACCCAGGACCTCTTCAACGACCCGCGCAACCGCTACCGCAACTCCACCGGGAAGGTCGCCGGCTGGACCGTCGCCTTCTCCACCAACATCCATGGCGGAAACGGCTGGTGGTGGCATCCGGCGGGCAACGCCTGGCTGTGCACGACCTTGTGGGAGCACTACGAGTTCACCCGGTCGCGCTCCCATCTGGAGAAGATCTACCCGCTTCTGAAGAGCGCCTGCGAGTTCTGGGAGGCGCGGCTGATCACCACGACACTCCCCGGCACCTCGCAGGAAGTGCTCATCGACGACAAGGACTGGTCGCCCGAGCACGGCCCGCAGGACGCCAAGGGCATCACGTACGCGCAGGAACTGGTGTGGGTGCTCTTCGACAACTACCGCACGGCGGCGCAGGAGTTGAAGAAGGACTCCGCCTACGCGAAGACGATCGGCGGCCTCCAGAAGCGGCTGTACCTGCCGAAGGTGAGCCCCACGTCGGGCTGGCTGGAGGAGTGGATGTCGCCCGACAACCTCGGCGAGACCACCCACCGGCACCTGTCCCCGCTGATGGGTCTCTTCCCCGGAGACCGCATCCGTCCCGACGACTCGACCCCGCCGGAGATCGTCAAGGGCGCCACGGCCCTGCTCACCGCGCGCGGCATGGAGAGCTTCGGCTGGGCGAACGCCTGGCGCAGCCTGTGCTGGGCCCGGCTCAAGAACGCGGACAACGCCTACCAACTCGTCATCAACAACCTCCGCCCGTCGATCGACGGCGACAACGGCAGCGCCCCCAACCTCTTCGACATCTACCAGGTCGAGCAGGGCCGCGGCATCTTCCAGATCGAGGCCAACTTCGGCACGGCCGCGGCGGTGATCGAGATGCTCCTGTACTCCCGCCCCGGCCACCTGGAACTGCTCCCGGCCCTCCCCGGCGCCTGGGCGAAGTCCGGCTCCGTCACGGGAGTCGGCGTCCGGGGCGGCTTCGTCGTCGACCTGCGCTGGCGCGACGGCAGGCCCACCGAGGCACGGATCCGCAGCGTCGGCGGCAGGACGACGACGGTGGCGTACGGCGACACGTCCCGGACGGTGACCCTGAAGCCCGGCTCGTCCGTCACGCTGCGGACCTTCGCATGACGGCCCGGTTCGCTCGGACGGGCAGTCTGGCGGCCCTGTTGCTGATCGCCGCGGCGATCCAGGCGACGCCCGCGGCGGCGGCGCGGACGGTGGGGGCGTACACCTCCACGGCCCGGGCCGCCGCCGCGGACCGGCACTCCGTCGTCACCTGGGGCGCGAGCGCGGACCGCATGGGCGACGCCGCCCCCGACCGCAGCTACCGCCTGATCGTGCGCACCAGCGTCGCCGGGGACGACCTGCGCATCCGGCTCTCCAACGCCTTCGGCGACCGGCCGCTGACCTTCGACAGCGTCTATGCAGGCATCAGGCAGCAGGGCGCGGCCGTGGTCCGAGGCACCAACCGGCGGCTGACCTTCGAGGGCGCCCGGTCCGTCACGGTCCCGGCGGGCGCCACCGTGTACAGCGACCCGCTGCCCGGCCGGCTGCCCGCCGCGACCGACCTGGCCGTCAGCCTCCACACCAGCGAGGCGGGCGGCCCGGCCACCGGCCACTCCATGGCCATGCAGACCTCGTACGCGGCAGCGGGCGACCACACGGGCGAGGAGGACGCGGCCGCATGGACCGACCCGATCGGCTCCTGGTTCTACCTCGACGCCATCTCCGTACGGACGAGCGCGGCCACCGGCGCCGTGGTCGCGCTCGGCGACTCCATCACGGACGGCTGGCAGTCCACGAGCGACCTGAACCGCCGCTGGCCCGACTACCTCGCCCGTCGCCTGCGGGCAACGACCGGGCCGGTCAAGGGAGTTGCCAACGAGGGCATCTCCGGAAACAAGGTTCTCGCGGACGGCGCCGGGCAGAGCGCCCTCAACCGGCTCGACCGTGACGTCCTCTCCCTGCCCGGCGTGCGCACGGTGTTCCTCTTCGAGGGCGTCAACGACATCAAGGCCCACAGCGGCGTCACCGCCCAGGGCATGATCACGGGCTATCGCGAGATCATCGCCCGCGCCCACGCGGCCGGGAAGTGTGTCGTCGGCGCCACCGTCGCGCCCTTCAAGGGCTGGTACGAGTGGGACACCGCCGCGGAGTCCGTACGCCAGGACATCAACCAATTCATCCGGGACAGCGGGGAGTTCGACGCCGTCACCGACTTCGACCGATTGCTCCGCAGCCCCTACGACCGCGAGCGCATCCTGCCCGTCTTCGACGGCGGCGACCATCTGCACCCCAACGACAAGGGGATGCAGGCGATGGCCGACGCCGTCGACCTCAAGAACCTCGACTGCTCATCGCGCGCAACGAACACCGAACCCGCCAGTCCGACCGGCTGACACCACCGCCGACACGACCGCTGATACCACCGCCAAGCGGGCCGACGTCATGGCTCTGTAGCGTGGGCACATCAACCAACGCGACGGAGGCCGTCACATGACCCGCCCGATCACCGTGGGAGCAGACGGTTCCGCCGAATCCCTGGCCGCCGTGCACTGGGCGGCCAGGGAGGCCGTACGCCGCTCACTGGCGCTGCGCGTGGTGCACGCCTGGGAGAAGTCCGACGCCGAGGACCGGACGGCGGACGTGCGGGAGGCGCTCTCCGAGACCGCCCGCGACGTCACCGGCCGGCACCCGGGCCTGCCGGTGACCACCGACCTCCTCGAAGGCGACCGGGTCGACGCGCTGGTCGCCGCGGCGGCGGACGCCGAGACACTGGTGCTCGGCACCCGGGGGCACGGCGCGATCGTCGGCTTCCTGCTCGGCTCCGTCGGCCAGCAGGTGATCGCCGAGTCCGCCCGGCCAGTCGTCCTCGTACGCGCCGGGGATCTCGCCGAGTCCGAGGCGGCCGGGCGCGAGATCGTCGTAGGGCAGCAGGGCGGCCCGGACGACAGCGCGGCGGCACTGGAATTCGCGTTCGAGACGGCCGCGGCACGCGGCGCCGGCGTACGCGTCGTACGGGCCTGGAGCCTGCCCACCGTCTTCACCTTCAGCCCCGCCTCGCTGAAGCTCGCCGACGAGGCCGGAGGACTGGAGCAGTACGAGAACAAGGCGCTCGCGGAGGCGCTGCGGCCCTGGGAGGAGCGGTTCCCGGAGGTGCGGGTGACACAGCAAGTCGAGATGGGCAGCGCGGGCGAGGTGCTGCTCACAGCGGCGGCGCCGGCCCAGCTGCTGGTGGTCGGCCGGCGCGCGCACCGCTCCGCCGTCGGCGCACGGGTGGGTTCGGTGGCCCATGCGGCCATGCACCACGCGCCCTGCCCGGTGGCGGTCGTCCCGCCGGCCTGACCGCCCGCCTCAGACCGAAGGCGCGGTGTCGTCCGTCGGCGGCGGCAGCGCGTCCCGCATCGGGGGCAGGATGTTCTTGACGTAGTCCTCGACCGCCGTGTCCAGACCGATGTCGTGCTGGGCCCGCTCGGACAGGTACCAGCGGTGTTCGAGGAGTCCGTGGTAGAGCTCGGCCGGATCCATCGAGCCCCGCAGCTCCTGGGGGATGGCGCGCACGGTGGGCCGGAAGACGTCCCGCACCCACCGGTGGGCCAGGACCTCCGGGCGGGCGGCGAGAGGGTCGCCGGGCGCGTAGTCCTCCTGGGTGGCCATCCAGGCCTCCAGGTCGTTGAGCAGCCGCCGGGCCTGGTTCTCCTCGGCGTCGAGCCCGGTCAGCCTCAGCAGCTGGCGCTGGTGGTGGCCGGCGTCGACGACCTTCGGCACGAACGTGACGGTGTCACCGTTCGAGGAGTGCGCGATCTGCATCTCGGCGACGTCGAAACCGAGGTCGTTGAGGCGGCGGATACGGCGGTCGATGTAGTGGTGCTTCCCCGCCGGGTACACCGACGTCCGGGTGAGTTCCTCCCACAGCCCGTTGTAGCGCGCGCAGATCTCCGTGCCGAACTCGATCGGGTCCACCGACGGGTGGAGGGCGCCGGACGCCTCCAGGTCGAGCAGCTCCCCGCTGATGTTCACGCGCGCGAGATCGAGGTCGTAGTCGCGCTGCCCGGGGCTCAGCTGCGGTTGCAGATCCCCGGTCTCGGCGTCGACGAGATACGCGGCGTACGCGCCCGCGTCGCGCCGGAACAGCGTGTTGGACAGCGAGCAGTCGCCCCAGGCGAACCCGGCGAGGTGGAGCCGGACGAGGAGTACTGCCAGCGCGTCCATGAGCCGGTGCATGGTGGCGGGCCGCATGGTCGTCTCGAACATCGACCGATAGGGCATCGAGCCGCCCAGATGGCGGGTGATCAGTACGGATTCCAGCGGATCGCCGTCCTCGTCGGTGCGGCCGGTGACCACGGCGAGGGGGTCCACGGACGGGATGTTCAGCCGGTCGAGACTGCGCAACAGCTCGTACTCCCGCAGGGCGGGACGCTCGGCGAGCTCCTTGACCGCCACGACCTCGGATCCGGCGCGGGCGTAGCGCACCACGTGCCGCGAGATGCCCCGCGGCAGCGGTACGAGGTAGTGCTCCGGCCATTCCTCCAGGGGCAGCTGCCACGGCAGGTCGAGCAGGAGCGCGGGATGCTCCGGGTTGGTGGCGCTGATCTGCAATGCCATCGCGTGCTCGCCCTGCCTCATGGTCGGCCGTCATGTCGCAGGAGCATCTCCGCACCTGGACGTCCCTTTCGTCAACATGGTGGCCCGTTTCGTCCCTTAGTGGGAGATGTGCCCGCCCTTCGGGTCAGTCCGGCTGATCGGCCTCCAGTGCCGCGCGGACCTCGAACTTCTCGTATGCCGCGTAGTCCTTGTACGCCTCCTCGGAAACGCCGCCGAAATCGTCATCCGGTCAACCCGGTTGGCCCGCTCGTGGGGTATTTCAGCGAGCGCTGAATGGATTCTGGCATTCAAGCGATTCGACGATTAACAGGGAGAATGCGAGGGAAATGCGAGCGGTCTGGTTCGGCCTGCCGAGCGTGCCGGGCTGGCTCAAATGCAGTGCACAGCGTCCGGCGCCCGAGCCGCCGGGGACCGCGTCGGCGGCCTGGGCTCGGGGACGTGGCCCGGGGACGTGATGTGCAGCACGCCGGGGTGACTTCCGTGGCGCCTGTGAGAGCGGTTCTGGCTGGGCACGGCTTGATCAGCGATCAAGCCGGGCAAAATCCCTGGCCAACGCCCATTCCGCTCATTTGACACCTCGTCGCGCGCACAGATAGACAGCAGCCCTCGGAGGTCGAAAGGTGAACTGTGTACGAGCCGAATGTGGTCGGGGACTGGCAGGAGTACGACGACGAGCATTCCGGCCTGCGCGTTCGCGTCCATGGCTTGGAGAAGGCGGAGCCGCCGCGCGGTCGTGACGACGCGGCCGAGGGCCTGGTCTACTTCCGGTTCCGGGTGACCGTCGAAAATCGCACGACCGAGCATTTCGGCATTCATCTCGAAGACGGTCAGCTCGACATCCGTATCGGAACCGACGGCGAGAGCGCGTTTCTGGACTGGCGCAACTCGCAGTTCATCGAGGGCTTCGACGTCTATCCGCTGCGCCGGGTCACCGCCGTCCTGTACGCCGCGGCCCCCGAAAGCTGCCTGTCCCACGTGGACATCCAGGTTCAGTTGAAGGTCGACGACGAGTGGACCGAACGCTACCTCTGGTCCGGCGGCATCGGGCTGCACGAGCCGGCCGTCGGCGTCGGCGCCCGCCCCGAATCCACCGCGGACGGGCTCGCCGCCCAGGTGATCAGCTTCCTGGAGAAGGAATCGGGTCAGGGCCCGGCGTCCTGAGGCGGGCTGGGCCTGGCGTTCTGAAGCGGGCTGGGCCTGGCGTTCTGAGGCGGGCAGGGTTCGGCCTCCTGGAACCGGCTGGGCCCGGCTCCTGAAGGCAGGAGAGGCGGAGCAGCTGCCCTGCCGAGGCTCAGCGGCCTCGTCCCGCGTCGTCGTCCAGTGCCTCGGCGGCTGCCGCCGCGACGGCCTCGTACACGGCGGCGAGCGCGGGGAAGTCGAGCTTCCACTGCTGCCAGTACAGAGGAACGTAGATCTTCGAGTCCGGCGCGAGATTGACGAGCCGACCCGTGCTGAGCAGCGGCGCCGCCTGCACCTCGGGCGCCATGCCCCACCCCATGCCCGCCGCGACGGCGTCGACGAACCCTTCAGAGGTCGGCACGAGATGCCGCAGCGAACTCGCCCCGCCACGACCGCGCTTGAGCCCACGGACGAACGCGTCCTGGAGATCGTCCCGTCGGTCGAAGGCCACCACGGGCGCTCCGCCGATCACGTCCCGCAATGGAGTGTCCGGCCACCCGCCGAGCCGTCGCGCGGCGAAATCGGGGCCGGCCACCGGGACGTACCGCATACGCCCCAGGCTCCGGACGGAACAACCCGTCACCGCGTCAGGCGACGAGGTCACCGCCGCCATCACCAGCCCCTCTCGCAGCAGTGCCGCCGTGTGGTCCTGGTCCTCGCGGCGCAACTCGTAGCAGAGCCGCAGCTCCTCCGGCACCCGGGCGAGCGCGGGCAGGAACCAGGTGGCCAGCGAGTCGGAGTTCACCGCGATCGACAGCCGCGTCGGCTCGTCGGAGCCCGACATGCCGAGTTCGGTCCTGGCCTCGTCCTCCAGCCGGGCCAGTTGGCGCGCGAACCGCACGACGACCTCGCCGGACTCGGTCGGCCGGACCGGCTTCGTACGCATCAACAGGACGCGCCCCGTGCGCTGTTCGAGCGCCTTGACCCGCTGGCTCACCGCCGACGGCGTCACATGCAGCACCGCGGCCGCCGCGTCGAACGTGCCCTCGTCCACGACGGCCAGCAGGGTACGCACCTGGTCGAGGGGAAGCTCTGTCATCACGAGTGCTAATGATACGTAAGAATCTTTAGCTGTACTCTTGACGGCGGCCTTCCTAGCGTGGATGCCGTGACCAGCGCTCTGACCGCCGCGGCCGCCGGGTTCGGCACCGGCCTCTCCCTCATCGTCGCCATCGGCGCACAGAACGCCTTCGTCCTGCGGCAGGGCATCCGCCGGGACGCCGTGCT
The DNA here is from genome assembly GCF_026341515.1 of Streptomyces sp. NBC_00878. Lineage (NCBI taxonomy): Bacteria > Bacillati > Actinomycetota > Actinomycetes > Kitasatosporales > Streptomycetaceae > Streptomyces > Streptomyces sp. NBC_00878. The sequence continues at coordinate 115,507 of NZ_JAPEOK010000002.1, forward strand.
CGCGGTGGTGGGCATCTGCGCCCTGTCCGACGCGGCACTCATCGCGCTCGGTGTCGGCGGTGTCGGCGCGGTGGTGGTGGCCTGGCCGGGGGCGCTGACCGCGGTCGGGCTGATCGGCGGAGCCTTCCTCATCGGCTACGGCTGCCTCGCCGTGCGCCGGGTGTTCCGCCCGTCGGCGCTGCTCGTGGAAGCGGGGACGGCGGGCTCGCGACGGCGGGCCGTGCTCACCTGCCTGGCGATGACATGGCTCAACCCGCACGTCTACCTGGACACCGTGTTCCTGCTCGGCTCCATCGCGGCCGACCGCGGCCCACTGCGCTGGACCTTCGGCCTCGGCGCAGTCCTCGCCAGCCTGGTCTGGTTCGCCGTGCTGGGCTTCGGCGCCCGGCTGCTCAGTGGCTTCCTGGCCCGGCCGGCCGCGTGGCGCGGCCTGGACGCGCTGGTCGCCGCGATGATGATCGGGCTCGGGGCCACGCTGCTCGCCGGGATGTGAAAGATCCAGCGTCCGGAGGCTGTTGGACGTTGTGGCTGTTCTGGTCGCATTGGCCGCTCTGGCCGCTGTCACGGCGGCCTCCACGGCGGCTTTCTCCGCGGCCTTCTCCGCGGCCTTCTCCGCGGTCTCCTCGGTGGACGACGGCGACGGCCAGGAGGCCGAGGCCCAGCCCCACCACCGTCTGCGCCCCGAAGGGTTCGCCGAACATCAGCGCGCCCCACACCGCCGTGACGGGGGCCATCAGGAACATGAGGGTATTGACCTTGGTCATCCCCGACCGCCTCAGGATCAGCCAGTACAGCCCGTACCCGCCGAAGGTGGAGAGCGCCACGAGCCACACCACGGCCGTCCAGAAGGAGCCGCTCGGGGGCGGTGCCATCCCTCCGGTGGCCGCGGCAAGTGCCGTGAAAACGACGGCACTTGTGACGGCATGGACCGTCATCGACACCATCGGCCGGACGTCCGTACGGGACCGGCGGTCCAGGAAGGTCGCCGCCACCAGGGACAGCATGCCGACGAACGGTACGAGATACGCCCACCATGCGACGCCCGTCCCGGCCCCGGACCCGGCGTCGGCCGCGGTGACGACGGCGACACCGGTCACGCCCAGCCCCAGCCCGAGCCACTGCGTGCGCGACACGGGTAGGCCCAGCAGCGGCCCGGCCAGCGCTCCGGCCACCAGGGGCTGAGTGCCGTCGATCAGGGCCGTCGTGCCGCTGGAGACACCCAGCTCGATCGCGTAGTAGACCGTGAGGAGATAGCCGCTCTGTGACAGCGCCCCCACGGCGGTCTGCCGAACCAGGTCGCGGGGCGTCAGCCCACGCCACGACGCCCGCGTCACGCTGAGGGCGACGATGCCCAGAACGAGGGCCAGCGGCAGGAAGCGCCACATGAGAAGCGTGACCGCGGGAGCGCTGCCCGCTCCGAGCTTGGCCCCGATGAAACCGGAGCTCCAGGCCCCGACGAACGCGATCGACAGCAGGATGTTCACGACACCGCACACCTCCAGGTCGGTCGGCCAGCCGTCCGACGACCTACCGACGAGAGTAGACCGATCTGTATACTTGGCATCGAGTATACAGATCGGTCTACTCTGGAGGGGTGAGCACTTCGAACACCTCGAATCCGTCGAAGACCAGCAATGCGTCGCACGCGGTGAACGCCGCGCAGCCGCCTCGCCGAGTGCCGCTGACCCCCGGCGCCCGTCGCGCGCTGGAGGCGGCCGGGCGGCTGTTCTACGACCGCGGTATCCACGCTGTCGGCGTCGACCTCATCGCGGCCGAGGCCGGTGTCACGAAGAAGACGCTCTACGACCGGTTCGGCTCCAAGGACCAGATCGTCGTCGAGTACCTCGCCGACCGCGACGAGCGTTGGCGGGCCTTCCTCGCCCCCCGCCTCGACGCGGCCCGCACGCCGCGCGACAGCGTTCTCGCCGTCTTCGACGCCTCACGGGACTGGATGGACACGGCGGGCCCCAGGGGCTGCAGCATGGTCAACGCCCATGCGGAGATCGACGATACGTCCCACCCGGCGTACGCGATCATCACCGGCCAGAAGCAGTGGATGCTGACCCTGTTCACCGACCTCGTACGCCCCCTCGCGCCCGCCTCGGCCGACTCCCTGGGCCGCACCCTGATGCTGCTGCACGAGGGCGCCCTCGTCGCCCATGGTCTGCGCATCTTTCCTGGCGCGCTCGACCACGCCCGCGAGGAGGCCCGGTCCCTCCTGGCGACGGCTTAGTGGTCGGCTCCGGAAGTCTTTGAGGGTTGATCAGGCGGTCTGGGCGGCTGAGGGCTTGCGGACCGGAAGCGGTCCGGTCCGGACCGCGGCTTTGCTATGGCCGGGGCAGGACGGCCAGGGCCGTTTCGGCGATCGCGCGCAGCGAGTCGGGGCTGCTTCCGCCCTTGCCGAGCGCTTCGATTCCGCGCAGCACGGCCAGGAGAAGTCCGGCAAGCCGAGCGGGGTTCTCGTCGCGTCTGATGTCGCCCGCCCGCTGTGCTCCGGCGATGCAGGAAGTGAGCAGCTCCTCGATGGCCGCGAACGTCCGGCGGGCGGTTGCCGCGACGGCTGGATCCTGCTCCGAAAGCTCGGCGGTGCCCTTGGCGAGCAGGCAGCCGCGCCGACAGAGGTCCGAGGCGGTGGCATCTGCCACCGCCTCTACGTGCGCGCACACGGAGGTGCTGCCCGCCGTCCCCGCCGGTGAACTTGACGGCACCGCGAAACCGGATGTGCGTGCAGGTCCTGCCGTACGCGGCCCCGGGGTGCTCCGAGGCGCGCATCGCCCGCGACAGCGGCCTGCATCTGGACACCGTGCCGACCTGGCGGGGCAGGTTCGCCGGCGGCGGGCCCGTCCGCCCGTCCACGGATCGGTCCGCCCGGCGAAGGCCGCCCCGTATCGGCGATAGTGATCCCGAATCGAAAGATGTATCGAGCAATCAGGACGGGTGTGGACACGAGCAAGAACGGTGCGGACAACAGCGCCGAGTCGCAGACCGGATCACCGGGACCGGTCGAGCCAGTGGAATCGGCGGGACCGGCCGAACCGGCGCAACCGAAGAGAAGCCGCGGCTGGCGCCGTTGGGCCATGGACACCCGGCCGCTGCGCCGCCCCGCCTATCGCCGACTCTGGTCCTCGACCATCGTCACGGCCGTGGGCAGCCAGCTCACCGCCGTCGCCGTACCCAAGCAGATCTACGACATCACCGGATCCTCGGCCTGGGTCGGCTACGCGAGCTTCGCGGGACTCCTGCCGCTCGTCGTCTTCGCGCTGTGGGGTGGTGCGATCGCCGACAGCGTGGACCGGCGCAAGCTCCTCCTCGTCACGAACATCGGGATAGCCGTCACGTCCCTGCTCTTCTGGATACAGGCCGTCACCGGACTCGAATCGGTCGGGGTCCTGATGGTGCTGCTCGCCGTCCAGCAGGCGTTCTTCGGCCTCAACTCCCCGGCCCGCCAGGCCTCCATTGCCCGGCTGGTCCCCGAGGACGAACTGGCCGCCGCGAACGCGCTCGGCTCGACCGTCATGCAGACCGGCCTCGTCGCCGGTCCATTGCTGGCCGGAGCCCTCATCCCGGTCGCGGGCCTCGCCGAGCTGTACCTGATCGATGCCCTGGCCCTGTGCGCCACGGTGTGGGCGGTCTACCGGCTCCCCGCGCTGCCGCCCCTCGTCACCACCACGGCGGCAGCCGGCCGGGCAGGCCTGCGGGGGATCGCGGAGGGCTTCCGCTACATCTCCCTCAACCAGGTGCTCCTGCTGTCGTTCCTCGCCGACATCATCGCCATGGTCTTCGGCATGCCGCGGGCGTTGTTTCCGCAACTCGCCGCCCAGACGTATGCGCCGTACGGCGAGGGCCTCGCGCTCGGGCTTCTCTTCGCGGCGATTCCCATCGGTGCGGTGCTTGGCGGACTCATGTCCGGCACGTTCTCGCGGGCCCGTAGGCACGGGCTCATGGTCATCGCCGCGGTGGTTGCCTGGGGAGTGGCCATCACCGGCTTCGGTCTGAGCGCCAACCTGTGGGTGGGCGTGGTGTTCCTCGCCGCCGCGGGGGTTGCCGACATGGTCTCCATGGTTTTCCGCGGGGCCATTCTTCTGTCGGCCGTCACCGACGAGTTGCGTGGCCGGATGCAGGGTGTGTTCACGGTCGTCGTCGCCGGGGGGCCGCGGCTGGCCGACGTGCTCCATGGCACGGCCGGCTCCGCGCTGGGTGCGCGTGCGGCCGTCGCCGGGGGTGGCCTGCTCGTCGTCGTCACCATGTTGACACTGGCGGCGACGATGCCGGCGTTGCGCCGGTACAGGGGGAGCACGTAGACCTTTTTCGCCCCCGCCGCCCCTACCCTTGCCGTCCGTTTCTGGGGGCTCCGCCCCCAGACCCCCGTATCGCGCTGAACGTGCTCGTCCTCAAACGCCGGACGGGCTGGTAACCAGCCCCTCCGGCGTTTGAGGAGCGGGGGGTTCGGGGGGCTGGCCCCCCGAGTAGTGACGATGGGGGTCCCCCCGCTCGAGCGAAGCCGAGAGTGGGGGAGGGTAGGGGCGGCGGGGGCGAAAAACGCTACGCCGGCCGCAGCCACACCGTAGCCAGCGGCGGCAACGTCACCCCTACACTCGCCGCCCACCCCTGCTCTCCCCGAGCGTCAGCCTTGACGGCGCCGGGATTGCCAACGCCGCTCCCCCCGAAGCACACGGCGTCCGTGTTCAGCACCTCGCACCAGCCGGCCACGCCCTCCGGAACACCCAACCGGTACTCGTGCCGCACCACCGGCGAGAAGTTGGACACGGCCAGCAGCGGCGAGCCATCCGCGCCGAACCGCAGGAACGCGAAGACATTGTCGTCCGCCGCACCCCCCGCGACCCACGCGAACCCGGCGGGATCGCAGTCCCGCTCCCAGAGCGCACCAGTCACCACGTACTGCCGATTGAGCTCCCGGACGAGGTCCCGCACACCCCGGTGGTCGGCCTCGGCCCCGTACGACGGGTCGAGCAGCCACCAGTCGGGCCCGTGCTGCTCGGACCACTCCGCGCCCTGGGCGAACTCCTGACCCATGAAGAGGAGTTGCTTGCCGGGGTGCGCCCACATGAAGCCCAGGTAGGCCCGCTGGGTGGCCCGCTGCTGCCACCAGTCGCCCGGCATCTTGGACACCAACGACCGCTTCCCGTGGACGACTTCGTCGTGGGAGATCGGCAGGACGTAGTTCTCGCTGTACGCGTACACCATCGAGAACGTCATCTCGTGGTGGTGGTACCTGCGATGGACCGGCTCGTGCGCGACATAGCCGAGCGAGTCGTGCATCCAGCCCATGTTCCACTTCAGGCCGAAGCCGAGACCACCGCTGTCGGTGGGGCGGGTCACCCCGTCCCAGGCGGTCGACTCCTCGGCGATGGTCATCACGCCCGGCACCCGCCGGTACACCGTCGCGTTCATCTCCTGGAGGAAGGCGACCGAGTCGAGGTTCTCCCGGCCGCCGTGGACGTTCGGCGTCCACTGGCCCGGCTCGCGTGAGTAGTCGAGGTACAGCATGGATGCCACCGCGTCGACCCGCAGGCCGTCGATGTGGAACTCCTCGCACCAGTACACCGCGTTGGCGACCAGGAAGTTGCGCACCTCGATGCGACCGTAGTCGAACTCGTAGGTTCCCCAGTCGGGATGCTCGGCGAGGCGCGAGTCGCCCGGCTCGTACAGCGGTTCCCCGTCGAAGCGGGCCAACGCCCAGTCGTCCTTCGGGAAGTGAGCCGGTACCCAGTCCATGATCACGCCGATTCCGGCCCGGTGCAGGGCGTCGACGAGGTACTTGAAGTCGTCCGGCGTGCCGAGCCTGGCGGTCGGCGCGTAGAAGCCGGTGACCTGGTAGCCCCACGAGCCGCCGAAGGGGTGCTCCGCCACCGGCATCAGCTCCACATGCGTGAAGCCCAGGTCCTTGACGTACGCCGGTAGCTCCTCCGCCAGTTGACGGTACGTCAATCCTGGGCGCCAGGACGGCAGATGGATCTCATAGACGGAGAAGGGTGCCTCGTGCACTGCGATGTCCGCGCGGTGCGCCAGCCACTCCTGGTCGCCCCATTCGTGGTGGGACGCTGTCACGATCGACGCCGTCGCGGGCGGTACCTCGGTCCGGCGTGCCATCGGGTCGGCCTTGAGGAACCGGTGGCCGTGCCGGGACGTGATCTCGAACTTGTACCGCGCGCCCTCGCCGATACCGGGCAGGAACAGTTCCCACACCCCGGACGAGCCCAGGGACCGCATCGGGAACGCGGTCCCGTCCCAGTGGCCGAAGTCCCCGGCCACCCGGACGCCCCGCGCGTTGGGCGCCCATACGGTGAAGCGCGTGCCGGCCACCCCTTGGTGGACCATCGGTTCGGCACCGAGCGCCTTCCACAGCTGCTCGTGCCGCCCCTCGCCGAACAGATGCAGATCGAACTCACCGAGAGCGGGCAGGAACCGGTAGGGATCCTGCACCTCCAGTTCACCGCAGCCGTCGTACCTCACCAGCAAGGTGTACTCGGGAACCGAATCAAGCGGCAGCACACCCGAGAAGAGGCCGTCACCCTCGCTGTCCAGCTCCATGCGCAGCCCGTTCGCCAACGACACGACCACGGACACGGCGAACGGCCGCAACGCGCGGAAGACGATTCCCTCCGGCACCGGACGGGCCCCCAACAGCGCATGCGGATCATGGTGGGCGCCCGACAGCAGACGCTCCCGATCCGTCGCGTCCATGGGAACCGCACATGGCCGGGTGGCCGGGCGGACGTCCTCGGTCACCGGAAGAGTCACGGCTGCGGTGATGTTGCGGGCCACGGGTTCAGCCTCCTTGAGCGCTGTGGAAAGAGTGGAAGGACGGGACCGGCTTCTGTGGACCGGTGCCGGAGGGAGCGGGGGCGGCGCGCTCGGCGAGACGGGCGATCGCCGCCATCGGCACGGGCAGCCAGTCGGGCCGGTGCCGAGCCTCGTACAGCACCTCGTACACGGCCCGGTCCGTCTCGTACGCGCGCAGCAGCTCGGGCTCGGCGCGCGGGTCCCAGCGTGCCTGGGCGGTGTACCCGGCGCAGTACGCGTCCCGGCAGCGCCGTGCCCACTCCGGACGCCACGGGCGACGGCTGCGGGCGGCGTAGTCGAAGGAACGGAGCATGCCCGCGACATCGCGTACGGGGGGCTGGGGATGCCGACGTTCGTCGATCGGGCGGGCCGGTTCGCCCTCGAAGTCGATGACGAACCACCGTTCCCCGGCCCTCAGTATCTGACCGAGGTGGAGATCGCCGTGGATCCGCTGCGCCGGACGGCCCGAGTCGAGGACGGCGAGCGCGTCGAAGGCGCCCCGCAGCCCGGCCACGTACGGCAGGAGATCCGGTACCGACCGGCTCGTGGCGTCCAGCCGCTCGTTCATCGAAGCGGCGAGCCGTCTGCTCCGGCGTCCGATCGGGGCCCCGAGGGCGAACGCGTCGGCCAGCGCCAGGTGCACCTCGGCCGTCGCCCGCCCCAGTTCGTACGCCTCGCCGGTGAAGTCCCTTCCCGCGGCCAGTGATTCAAGTGCCAGGGTCCATCCGTCGGCGGCATCGGGCAGGAAGGGCTGCAGCACGCCCAGCGTCGCCACCTGCGGCTGCGAGGTCCTGAACCACGCCACCGGGGTCGGCACACGCGTGCAGCCCCGCCGGGCCAGCGCCCAGGGCACTTCGAGATCCGGGTTGATGCCGGGCTGGACACGCCGGAAGATCTTCAGGATGTACGAATCCCCGTACACCAGTGAGGAGTTGGACTGCTCCGCGTCGAGGAGGCGCGGGGTGAGACCGGCGGGAATCGTCACCTGCGCCTCGCGCTCGAACCGCAGTGGGCCCACCGTGCCCGAAGTGCGCAGCCGCTCCAGGAGCAGATCCGCCGACCGGGGTTCCTGAAGGGCGTCGTACACCATCATTCCCGCCAGCGGTCCCTCGCTCGCCCGGCCGATACGGGCGTGGGCCAGCCGGGGCGGCAGGACCTCCCGGACGCCAAGAAGCAACTGGTAGCAGTCCCCGGGCAGTTGAGCGGCGGTGTCGTGCCGCGTACTGACGAGAAGATGCAGGCATCCCGGATGCAGCTCGGTCACCGACAGCAGAGCCAGGTCCGTGACCCGCCGGCCCTTGCCCGCGAACCAGCGCTGCTCCGGCAACCACGTCCGCAGCAGGCCCGCGAGCGACGTCAGCAGAAGAGCTGGACTGTGGCTGCTGGGGCGGGGTGATACGACCTTGCGCATGGCGACCCGTCCTTTCAGGCGCACACCATCAATCGCTGTTTGGTGTGGGGAGCTACCGCGCGGAGTCGGAACCAGTAGAAGCCGTGGCCGGCGAGGGTGAGGAGGTAGGGGAGTTCGCCGATGGCGGGGAAGCGGACGCCGCCGATGAGTTCGACGGGGTGGCGGCCGTTGAAGGCCTGGAGGTCGAGTTCGGTGGGCTGGGCGAAGCGGGAGAAGTTGTGGACGCACAGGACGAGGTCGTCGCCGTGTTCGCGGAGGAAGGCGATGACGGCGGGGTTGGAGGAGGGCAGTTCGGTGTAGGAGCCGAGGCCGAAGGCGGGGTTCTGCTTGCGGATCTCGATCATGCGCCGCGTCCAGTGCAGCAGCGACGAGGGGGAGGACATCGACGCTTCGACGTTGGTGACCTGGTAGCCGTAGACCGGGTCCATGATCGTGGGCAGGTAGAGGCGTCCGGGGTCGCTGGAGGAGAAGCCGGCGTTGCGGTCCGGTGTCCACTGCATGGGGGTGCGTACGGCGTCGCGGTCGCCGAGCCAGATGTTGTCGCCCATGCCGATCTCGTCGCCGTAGTACAGGATCGGGCTGCCGGGCAGGGAGAGCAGCAGGGCGGTGAAGAGTTCGATCTGGTTGCGGTCGTTGTCCAGGAGGGGGGCGAGGCGCCGCCTGATGCCGATGTTGGCGCGCATGCGGGGGTCTTTGGCGTATTCCGCGTACATGTAGTCGCGTTCTTCGTCGGTGACCATTTCGAGGGTGAGCTCGTCGTGGTTGCGCAGGAAGATGCCCCATTGGCAGCCGGAGGGGATGGCGGGGGTTTTCGCGAGGATTTCGGAGACGGGGTAGCGGGATTCGCGGCGGACGGCCATGAAGATGCGGGGCATGACGGGGAAGTGGAAGGCCATGTGGCATTCGTCGCCGCCGGCGCTGTAGTCGCCGAAGTAGTCGACGACGTCCTCGGGCCATTGGTTGGCCTCGGCGAGGAGGACGGTGTCGGGGTAGTGGGCGTCGATCTCCGCGCGGACGCGTTTGAGGACCTCGTGGGTGGCGGGGAGGTTTTCGCAGTCGGTGCCCTCTTCGGCGAAGAGGTAGGGGACGGCGTCGAGGCGGAAGCCGTCGATGCCCAGGTCGAGCCAGAACCGCAGGGCGGAGACGATTTCTTCCTGGACGGCGGGGTTTTCGAAGTTGAGGTCGGGCTGGTGGGAGAAGAAGCGGTGCCAGTAGTACTGCTTGCGGACGGGGTCGAAGGTCCAGTTGGAGGCTTCGGTGTCGACGAAGATGATGCGGGCGTCGGGGTATTGCTTGTCGTTGTCGGCCCACATGTAGTAGTTGCCGTAGGGGCCGGTGGGGTCGGTGCGGGACTGCTGGAACCAGGGGTGCTGGTCGCTGGTGTGGTTCATGACGAAGTCGATGATGACGCGCATGCCGCGTTGGTGGGCGGCGTCGACGAATTCGACGAAGTCGGCGAGGTCCCCGAATTCGGGGAGGACGGCGGTGTAGTCGGAGACGTCATACCCCCCGTCCTTCAGGGGTGATTTGAAGAAGGGGGGGAGCCAGAGGCAGTCGACGCCGAGCCATTGGAGGTAGTCGAGTTTGGCGGTGAGGCCTTTGAGGTCGCCGATGCCGTCGCCGTTGCTGTCCTGGAAGGAGCGGACGAGGACTTCGTAGAAGACGGCGCGTTTGAACCACTGTGGGTCCCGGTCTTTTTGCGGGGTGTCTTCGAACGTGTCCGGGACGGGCTCGTTGACGATCATGGTGTGGGTGACCCTCCGGTTGGCGGTGAGGACGGTCGCAGGACGGTCAGTACGTGCGCGGCTCGGTGGCCGGGCTCAAGGCGTACGTAGTTGGTCCTGCCCCAGTGGTAGGTCTCGCCGGTGAGCTCGTCGCGCACCGGCATCGACTCGTGCCAGTCGAGGCCGAGCCGTGGCATGTCCAACGAGACCGTGGCCTCCTGGGTGTGGTGAGGGTCGAGGTTCACGACCACCAGAACCGTGTCGGACTCGGTGTGCTTGCTGTACGCGATCACCGCGTCGTTGTCGGCGTCGTGGAAGTGGAGATTCCTGAGCCGGCGCAGTGCGCTGTGCTGCCGTCTGATCCGGTTCAGGGAACCGATGAGAGGCGCGATGGAGCGTCGGTCACGCTCGGCCGACTCCCAGTCCCGGGGCCGCAGTTGATATTTCTCCGAGTCGAGATAGTCTTCACCGCCCGCCCTGAACGGGGTGTTCTCGCACAGCTCGTATCCGGCGTACATTCCCCAGGAAGGGGAGAGCGTCGCCGCCAGAACGGCCCGTACCTCGAAAGCGGGCCGGCCGCCGTGCTGGAGATACCCGGGCAGGATGTCGGGCGTGTTCACAAAGAAGTTGGGACGCATGTACGCGGCGACGTCGTCACCGGAGAGTTCGGTGAGGTATTCGGTCAGTTCCGCCTTGCTGTTGCGCCACGTGAAGTACGTGTAGGACTGCTGGAAACCGATGCGTGCCAGGGCGTGCATGATCTCCGGGCGGGTGAACGCCTCGGCCAGGAAGATCACATCGGGATCGGTGCGGTTGATGTCCGCGATCACCTGTTCCCAGAACACCACCGGCTTTGTGTGCGGATTGTCCACGCGGAAGATCCGTACACCGTGGCTCATCCAGAACCGCAGGATCCGCCCGGTCTCGGCGACCAGGCCCGGCATGTCCTTGTCGAAGGCGATCGGGTAGATGTCCTGGTATTTCTTCGGCGGGTTTTCCGCGTACGCGATCGTGTCGTCGGGGCGGTGGTGGAACCACTCCGGGTACTTCTGGACCCACGGGTGGTCCGGCGAGCACTGGAGCGCGAAGTCCAGGGCGATCTCCATGCCCAGGCTCTCGGCCGTGCGTACGAAGGCGTCGAAGTCCTCGATCGTGCCCAGATCGGGGTGGACGGCGTCGTGCCCGCCCTCCGGTGAACCGATCGCCCACGGGACCCCGACATCCCAACGGTCTGCCGACAGGCTGTTGTTGGGGCCCTTGCGGAAGGTCGTGCCGATGGGGTGGATCGGTGGCAGGTACACCACGTCGAAGCCCATCTCCGCGATCGCGGGCAGCCGGTGCGCGGCGGTCCGGAAGGTGCCGCTGACCGGCGCCTTGCCGGGTTCGGCCACCGCACCTTCCGAGCGCGGGAAGAACTCGTACCAGGAGCCGTACAGCGCCCGCTCCCGCTCCACCAGCAACGGCAGCGGGGCCGACCGGGAGACCCGTTCCCGCAGAGGGTGCTCGGCGAGCGCCGTGTCCACGTCGGGGGTGAGTGCGGCGGCGAGGCGGGCGATGGGCGGCCGGGACTCGTCGCGCAGAGCGTCCGCGGCGGTCAGTACCGCTGCTCTGCCCGCCTCGTGCGGGATCCCGGAGGCGGCCCGTTCGTACAGTTCGGCGCCCTCCTCAAGGACCAGTCCGACGTCGATGCCCGCCGGGATCTTGATACCGGCGGCCCGGCGCCAGGTGGTCACGGGGTCGGACCACGCCTCCACCCAGAACGCCCACTCGCCCACCGCTCCGGGGGTGACGTCGGCGCCCCAACGGTCGGTGCCGGGGGCGAGTTCGCGCATGGGCGTCCAAGGGCCGGCGCGGCCCCCCGGATCGCGCAGGACGACGTTCGCGGCGACCGCGTCGTGACCTTCGCCGAAGAGGGTGGCGGTGACCTGGAAGGTTTCACCCACGACCGCCTTCGCCGGGCGGGTGCCGCGGTCGACGGCCGGGCGGACGTCTACCACAGGGACGCGGCCGATCGGAACGAGGGGCACGCGGCCAGCAGGGGGGACGCGGCTGTCGGCCGGGTTGTCGGTCATGGATCTCACCTCCGTCGTCTTTCTCGCTGCCCTTGCGATCTGGGCTTGTCCGGCGTGCTGCGCTGTCCTCGCCGCTGGGTCTTGAAACGCGTGGCTGTGACGCCGGCCCTGCTATGCCTCAGGGCCGGCTCCCGTTGGGCCAGAAGGCTGGCCGCTCTACGTCACCGGGCTTGCCGCGAGTCCGTCGGGCCGACCGGACTGGCCGGGTCGACCGGACTGGCCGGGTCGACCTGGCCGTCGGTTGTCGGCCGGGCCGCTTTTGGGCCGGTCCCGGCGGCGGGCGCCCGGACCGACCGCCAGATAGCGCTCGGCGGCGTGTACGGCCTCGCGTGCGCAGCGCTTTCCCATCAGCACGCAGAGCGTGTAGCCCGTGTCCTCGAAATTGCCCCGCGCCGCACGGTCGGCGGGGGCCGCGAGCATCATGCGTTCCCAGGCTCGGTACAGCTCAAGATGCCTGGCGACCTCGGTTTTGGCAGGCAGCAGCATTTCACTGGTCACCTTCCACTCCCTCGAATGCGCACAGTTCGCCCGGATCGTGCGTGAAGCCTGTGCGCGGAGAGGCATCGACCGACTACAGCGGCCGACGCCCTCACCCATGGTGCACGTGGCGACACTCGACGTCCTGTTGTCGCTTCAACTACATCCGGTGCGCTCTCGTGTTGCACGAATGGAGTACCGCTCCCACTCTGGGACTGACTCAGGAGCGATCGCTGCTCACGCTTCGTGTTCGGGGCTCGGCCCGCAGGGGCGAGGAGAAGCAAGAGCTTCGCCGGTGAGGAGCCAACGACGATGAAGACCGTAGTGCCCTGCTACTACCACCTCGACGTCGAGGTCAGCCCGGAGCGGGTCGATCAGGTCAGGCGCGTTCTGGCCGCCCGTCTCCGGTACTGGAACCTTGAGAACCTCGTCGAACCCGTCTGTCACTGCGCCGAAATGCTGCTCCGCTCGATCGAGGAGCACGCGGCGGACAAGAACACCACGATCGAGATGTGGTGGAACGGCCAGCACCTCATCACCGCCATCGCCGACAGCGACGGGGAGTTCCACCCGGAGTCCCCGGCGCGCGGCTGCCTGGTCCACATCGCCGCGCTGAGCGACGGCTGGGGTTGTTGCGGCACGGGCACCGGCGGAAAGATCGTCTGGTTCTCGCGCCGGGCCCGCGCCATCGAGCGCGCCCCGCTGGTCCCGGCCGTACCCGTGCCCAGTCTGCGGGAGGCTCGCCGCATGCCCCGCGAAATGCCCGTACGGGCGCTGGCGGTTTCCATGCCCGGGTTGTTGGAGGACGAGGTCCTCGTCGCGGCTTCCGGGTAGATCCGGGTCTCCGGGAAGATCCGGCTTCCGGGTAGATCCGGCTTCCGGGTAGATCCGGACTCCGGGAGAACGCCGCACCGGCCCGCGACCGCTCAGGCGCCGCGGGCCGATGGCTTGTTCACAGGGGCATGGTGGGAGGGGCGTTGCGAGAGAGAACGTGTTGTTGCACAGCAAACGTGTCGCTGCGCAGCGGTGGGGCCTACCGGCGGATCTCCTCCACGTCTCCGAAGCCGTCCGTTCGGCTCCAGCGCAGCCGGGTCAGCCACTCGGTCGAGTTTCTGCCGAAGGTCAGCTGCTCGTTGTCGCCCGACGCCTCGACCTTCTCCCAGCCGTCGAACTCCTTGGTGAGTTTCGTGTCCCACGTCGACAGGTTCTCGGTGCCTACCGCGGCGATCGACTCCATCGGCGGCTCACCGTCGGAGCAGTAGACGCCCCAGTTCGCGATGGCCGCGACCGTACCGTCGAACGCCTTGAGCGTGATGCTCTGGCACGGATCGGACTCGGTCGCGTACACGAGACGCGGCTTGCTCCACGCCCCGCCCGCAGTGTCCTGGTGCTGCTCCATGAGCCCGCGTCCCGCGGCGTAGTACATGCCCACGCGGCGCCCGTCGGCCCACTCGATCTCCTCGACGAACCGAGCGTGCGACGGCGCGGGGCGGGAGGTGGGGGAGGCCGTGACGGTGTGGGCCCCGGTACCCGCCCCCGCTTCCGTGCTGCCACAGGCCACGGTGACCCCCAGCAGTACCGTCAATCCGGCCAGCGCCGGCAGCCGGGCACCCCGTACTTGTCGCTCACCCGAAGACATTGTCCGTGTCGTCCCAGCCGTAGGGATCAGTGGTCGTGAGGCTCCGGGGAACGCGCGAGGACGATTGGTACATGGCCTCGATCTCGGCGGCGTAGCGGTGCGCGATGGCGTCCCTGCGCAGCTTCATCGAGGGAGTGAGCATGCCGTTGGCCACGTCGAACGGTTCGGGGAGTACGCGGTACACGCGAATGGACTCCGAGCGCGACACGGTGCTGTTGGCCGCGGCGACGGCGCGCTTGACCTCTTCGCGCAGGGCGTTCTCCTCGCGCGGTTCGCGGTCCTGGGCCTCGCCCGGGATGGCGAGGACCGCGCGCCAGTGCGCGAGGAACTCCTGATCGAGGGTGATCAGCGCTCCCACGCAGGGCCGGTTGTCACCCACGACCACCGCCTGATGGATGAGCGGATGGACCCGCAGACGTTCTTCGAGAGCCGCGGGAGCCACGCTCTTGCCGCTGCTCGTGATGACGGTGTCCTTCTTGCGGCCGGTGATGCTCAGATAGCCCTCGGCGTCGAGCCGGCCGAGGTCGCCGGTGGCGAGCCAGCCGTTCCGCAGTGCGGCCCGGGTGCTCGTCTCGTCGTTGATATAGCCCTGGAAGACCGAGGGTCCGTGTACCAGGATCTCCCCGTCCTCGGCCACGTGGACTTCCACGTCGGGAAGAGGACGTCCGACAGTTCCGAATTTCTCCCGGCCAACCGGCTGGGCGGTAATTCCGCCGCTGGTTTCGGTGAGTCCGTATCCGTCATGGACGAAAATTCCGATTCCCGAGTAAAAGAGGGCGAGTTCACGGTTCAGCGGTGAGCCGCCCGACACCGCGCCGCACACTCTTCCGCCCAGTGCCGCACGCAGCTTCCGGTACACCGTCTTCTCGTAGAGGGTGTGTTGCAGTCGCAGGTCGAATCCGGGGCCCGGCCCTGTTCCCAGCCGGTGCCGCTCGGAGGCCTTGGCGAAGTCCTGTGCCGTGCGGACCGCGCGCTCGAACAGGGCGCCGCGGCCCGCCTCCTGAGCCTTGCGGAGGAAGTTCTTGTAGATCTTCTCGAAGACGGACGGGACGGCGTAGAGGAACGTGGGGCGGAAGGACAGCAGGGCCGCGGACAGCTTCTCCGCGCGCAGATCGGGCTCGTGTCCCATCAGCATTCCGCCGCGCATGCACAGCCCCTGGACCATCAGGCCGTACACGTGCGAGAAGGGCAGGAAGGCGAGGACCGCCGGCTGCTGCCCGGGGCGCGCCGCCGTGTGGCCCCACCCGGCCAGCAGGGCGTCGCAGGGGCTCGCCATGCTGCGATGGCTCAGGGCGCATCCCTTGGGTGGTCCCGACGTGCCCGAGGTGTAGGCGATGACCGCGGTCGAGTCCGGCAGCACGATCCGGCGCATCGACTCCACAGTGGTGACCGGTACCGACCGGCCCTGTTCCTTGAGGTCCGTCAGGGCCCCGGCGTCCAACTGCCAGACGTGCTGCAGGGTCGGCAGTGAGGCGCACACGGAGCCGACCGTCATGATGGCCTGCTCGTCCTCCACCACGACCGCGACGCAGCCGGCGTCCTTGAGGATCCAGCCGACCTGCTCGTGCGACGACGTCGGATAGATCGGCACGATCTCGGCGCCCACCGACCAGAGCGCGTAGCTGAGCACCGTCCACTCGTAGCGGGTGCGCGCCATGACGGCCACACGGTGGCCCGGGAAGATCCCGGCCGCGATGAAACCCCGGGCCACGTCCACCACTTCGTCCCGCAACTCGGCCGCGGTCACCGGGGACCAGTCCGCGGGCGAGGTGTCCGAGCGGCGCGCCAGTTGCGACAGGGTGGGATCGCGGTCCGCCGTCTCGTAGAGACTGTCCGCGAGCCCTCCCTGCATCAATGGCGAAACCGGTCGGACAACTTCCAAGGGGTGCATGTACCGCTCCAGAATTCTTGCAGAGCGCCCCTCCGAGGGAATCCGGAATCGAGGGCTTTCGAAATCTAGCCCACGGCGGCGGTGGGTGTGTCACGAACCCTCGAACGACCCGACCGGACGGTCTGTGAGGAGAGAACGGTTCAGCCGGTGCCGAGCCACTTCAGCGCGTCGAGCAGGAAGCGGTTCTGGTTTGCGCTGGCGAAGGTGGACGACAGAGGGGTATTCGTGGCGTAGTCCATCGCGTTGTGGCCGAAATTCGCGTACAGCATCCGGTATTTCGTGTTGGTCCACAGGATCGGGTAGTACCCGCTGTACCAGGTCTGGTTGGGATCCGTGCCCAGCGGGAAGCTGCTGGGGTCGACCGAGGCCAGGATCTTGATGTCCGGATTCTGGCGCAGGTCGTTCGACCAGCTGTACCACTCGCTGACCGACGAGGTGAACGTGGCGGGCAGGTTCACGGTCGAGGGGTGCGTACGGTCCTCGGTGCGCAGGACGGCGGTCGTCGGCCCCCAGGTGTTGGACCTGAAGTTCCCGCTGCCCAGGAACTGCTGGTGGTACCAGGGCCAGTTCTGTGCCTCGGTCGTGAACGCGGAGACGTGGAAGCCCAGCCAGCCGCCGCCCCCGCGCATGTACCGCTCGAAGCCCGCCCGCTGGCCGGCGGTGTGCGGGAGCTCGTCGAGGAACAGGACGACCTGGTACGCGTTCACGCCGCCGTTGGCCAGCAGGTTCCAGTCGGTGCTCGCCGTGTAGGCGAAGCCGTTCTCGGCGGCCCGGGCCGGGAACCACTGGTTGGCCTCGCGGACGAAACTGATGTGCGCGGCGTCCCACGTACCGCTGTAGAGGGCGAGCACCTTGAAGGGGGCTGCTGCCGTGGAGGTCGCCTGCGCGGGCGGGGCCGCGAGTCCGAGCAGCGTTGCCAGCAGTACGAGGACCCGCAGGGCGAGGACCCGCAGAGTGACGCGCGCCGGAGCGGAGGATCTGATTCCGAGCATGGAACGTCCCTTCCTTCTCACGAGTACAGGCCTGTTCACGGTCACGGGTAGCTGACGAGGTTGGCGACGTTGGTGGTGGAGTTGGACGGGCCACCGCGGTCGTTGATGACGTGCCGGATCGTGCCGGTGCCGCCTAGCGAGACCGTCACCATGCTGCGGAAGCGCACATTCGCGTTGTTGGGGGCCTCGATGGCGTGCTCCGCCGTGACGCCCGGGTTCACGTTGAAGTAGCAGTAGCTGCCGAAGCCGTAGACCTGGTGGCTGGTCACGGAGTTCGCGACTTTGTAGGCGGCGTAGCCCTGGGTGGAGCCGTTCATCCAGGCCGCCTGGTTGGGCGGGTCGTAGGGCATCTCGTTCTGGTAGAAGTACGTGCGGCCGCCGTTGCCGTTCCAGATCGTCTGGTGCTTCTGGTAGTGCTCGACGAACAGGCCGTACATGGTGACGTCGTCGCCGTTGACCACGAGCCCGGTGTCGGCGGTGTTGGTGTTCCAGCCGACGCCGCTGCCGTGGTCGGCGCGCCAGATCCACAGATGGTCGCCGATGACGTCGTCGCTGTTGATGGTGAGGCTGGTGGTGGCCTTGCCCACGGTCGCGCCGCCGACGCGGAAGAACACGTCGTGCAGGGAGCTCGGGTTGGCGCCGTGGTCCGCGGAGGAGCCGCTCGGGCCCATCTCGAGCAGCTGGGCCGAGTTGGTCGTTCCGGCGTCGACGAGGATCCCGGCGAGCTTGACGCCGTCCACGTCGGCGACCGTCATCGCGGTGATGCCGTTGTCCGGGATGAGTGTCGCGAGGCCCAGACCGAGCACGACGGTGTCGGGGCGGGTCACCTTGAGGGTCTGGTTCAGGTGGTAGACGCCCGGGGTGACCAGCAGGTTCTTGCCCTGTGCGAGCGCCTCGTTCATCTGGGCCGCCGTCGCGCCCGGCTTGACGATGAAGAAGTCCGACAGCGGCAGCGAGGCGCCCGCCGGAGTGCCGGATGCCCAGGTGGTGCCGCGCGAGTTGGTGCGTACGGAGGGCACGAACACCTTGTAGGCGCCGGCCGAGTCGACGTACAGGAAGGGCTTCTCACGGGAGACGGGTGTCTGGTCGACCGTCGTGTACGGGGGGTTGGGGAAGCTGGTGGCCGGGGCGTTCTGCGCGCCGACGAAGACCATGTTCCAGTTCGAGCCCGTCCAGCTGGACCACTCGGTGTTCCGTGACAGCCACTGCTGCTGCGAGCCCGACCTGACCTGTCCGTCGATCAACGCGTCGGCCATGTAGCCGCCGCTGGACCAGCCGCCGTCGTCGAGCTGGAGATTGCCGCGCAGATGCATCCGCCGGTACGGGGCTGCCTGCGAGACGGCCCAGCGGTCGGTGCCGGACGTCGGAGTCACGGACAGGTTCTCCGCCGAACGCCAGAAGTTCTGGGTGGCGTTGCCCTGGAACCAGTCGGCCTCGGCATGCACCGCGCCGCGGATCGTGACGTCGTCGGGGGAGAGGCCGAGGCCGGCGACCTGGGTGTAGAAGCCGACGTTGGCGTCCGCGGTGTACGTGCCGGGCTTGAAGAGGAAGGCCTTGCGCGCGGTGCCGAACTGGTTGGTCTCCTGCTGGGCGAAGGCGGAGTTGAGGCTGCTCTGGATCGTGGCGGCCGGCGTGGACGGGTCGAAGACGGTCACGTTCGGGCCGAAGTCCGGTGTCCCGGGCGGCTGTTGGGTGTCGACGGCGTTGACGTGGAAGGACTGGGCGGCCGAGCCATTGCAGGTCCACTGCTGAAGCTGGGTGCCGTCGGCGGTCGAGGCGCTCGGCACGTCGAGGCACTTGCCACTGTGCCGGTTCACGAAGTGATAGGTCCCGGCGCTCTCCGCGACGGCCTGCCACTGCTGGTTGGCCCCGCCGCCGTACGTCCACAGCTGCACGGCCGCGCCGTCCGCGGCCGAGACGTCGGCGACGTCCCAGGTCTTCGTGGCGTCGCCGCGGCCCGCGACCCGCACGTTGCCGTCGGAGGTGTCCTGGAGCTGCCACTGCTGGGCCTGACCGCTGTTGCACGCGTACTGCTGGACGGCGGTGCCGTCGGCCGTTGCGGCTGCGCGGGCGTCGACGCACTTGCCGTTGCCCGCGTTGACGACGGTGGCCCAGCCGGTGGGGAGGGCGGCGGCCTGTGCGGCCTTCGTGGGCGGGGCGGCGGCCACGGCGGTCGCGGCCGACGCCACCAGGGCGAGGGTGGCGAGGAACGTGGGTATCCGACGGCCGGGTGATCTCGTCGATCCGATCACGGATTCTCCTGTGCGAGTGGGGGGTTGAGCGCTCACCGTCCAGGAACGTGAACCATGAGCGCACGCGTGGGGCCTTAGCGATCGGTGAACCTAAAGGTCTGAACCAAGCTCGTCAAGATCTGAAGCAAAGAGAGCAAGAAATCGCCTCAGGCCCGCAAGGAATTGAAGACATGGCGTCCGGAGACGTCAGCGAGATGCAGCCGAGGGGTCCCCGGGGAGGGGCCCAGGAGCCCAGGGGAGCGGCCGGGCAGTCCCCAAGAAAGCGGGGGACCGTCCCGGCGTGGACGGGCGGTCCGCCGTACCTCTCACTACGATGAGAGAGATCGTGGTGCCGCCCCGCGGGTCCGCGTGCGAAGGGGCCGACCGACGTCAGGAGGGCCGCCGTGAGCACGATCGCGGTGAAGTCCGCCCAGCTGAGGAGCGGACTCGTCCTTCCGTATGCCGAGGCGGGTTATCCGGACGGCCTCCCCGTGGTCTTCGTGCACAGCCTCGCCGACTCCTGGTGGATGTTCGAGCCGCTGCTCCGGCGGCTCCCCGCCGCGGTGCGCGGATACGCCCCCACCCAGCGGGGCCACGGAGACGCCGAACGGCCCTCGGACGGCTACCGTCCGGAGGACTTCGCGAACGACCTGGTGGAGTTCCTCGACGCGGTCGGCATCCGCCGTGCTGTCCTGGTCGGGGCGTCGAGCGGTGGGGTAGCCGCACGCCTGGTCGCGGGCAGTCATCCCGACCGGGTCGCGGGCCTCGTCCTGGTGGGCGCCCCCGCGACGCTCGCCGACAAGCCCGGCATTACGGCCCTCTGGGAGAGGGTCCGAGCACTCGAAGACCCTGTGCCGCGCGCCTTCGTGGAGGACCTGCTCGGCGATCTCGCGACCCGGCCGCTGGGCCGCGGACTTCTGGCGACGATGGCCGAGGAGAACCTGAAGGTGCCCGCACGGGTGTGGCGCGAGACCATGCGCGGCCTGTTGGAGGCGGACCTGGCGGCGACACTGCGCGGCATCCTCGTCCCCACGCTCGTGCTCTGGGGCGACGCGGACAGTGTTCTGCCGCGCGCCGACCAGCAGCGGATCCTCGACGCGATCCCCGGCTCGGTCCTCGTCGTGTACGAGGGCGCCGGGCACGTTCTGTACTGGGAAGAGCCCGAACGGGTCGTCCAGGACGTCGTCGGTTTCGCCGCCCGGGTCCTGCCGGACGGCCCCGACGGCGGCGCTCCCGGCAGGACCGGGAGGCCGCCGTTCCCGGACGGCGGCCTGGACGGGCCCTGAGTGTGACGTCCGGTCAGGCGTTGGGGTCGAACGCGATCCCGGACGGCTTGGCCGAGGACAGGTGGGAGTTGAACGTGCTGTCCTTGATGCCGAGCGTGGCACTGCCGAAGTTGTACGACGTCAACTTGTCGCGCACACCCGCGGGATAGCCGTTCCAGCCGACCAGCGGCGGGTACTGCCAGGTCCCCTTGTGGTTCTCCGGCGGCTCGTCGCCCGAGGTAGCGGCCCGGAAGCAGTGCGTGCTGATACCGTCCTTGTGGTAGACGATCTTCGCGTGCGTCCCGTCCCAGCGGATCGCCGAGCGGTTGTGGACCGTGAACGAGCCGTGGTTGGACGTCGAGACGTACTGGGCCACGTTGTTCTGCACCCACACCACGACGTGTTCCCAGTCGTGCCGGTGCCCGCCGAGCCCGCTGCCGGCCACGGCCTGATCCTTCTCGAAGTAAAGTTCGTACACGATTGCGCACCAGCCGTTGTTGCACTTGGAGCGCGAGTAGCTGTTGGTGTTGTCGAGGTCCGAGGCGTCACGGCACTGGCCGTTGAGGGCACCGCTGGGGTTGAGGCCGCCGTTGACGGTGCCGTCGGGACCGATCGCGGGCGTCGAGTAACAGCCGTCCGTGTCGTAGTCGTAGGCGGGTTGGAACGTCTGGTCCAGTCCCTCCGCGTTGGCGGGCAGAGCGCCGGGCGGGGCCGCCAGGGCGGTGGACGGGAAAGCGAAGACCAAAGCGGCGGCGCCCGCGAGGACGCCGAGCGACCTCCGGCGCAGACGCCGAGATCCGGAAGGCTTCGATGCCGGACTGCCGTTCAAAGTGTCCTCCTCATCGGCCCTGTACAGGCCAACTCCCCTTTGTGACATGTGCAGTTCAGGGTCGCGGGTTTTCACCCCCGTGCCAAGAGGCCTCAGGCGTCACATCGGTTACGGACGGCCCAACACTTGGGCGCGCCGCTCACAAAGTGCGCCACGAGGGGTGCGGATGATGGGAGGGTGGGTCGCATGAGCGCGCCGCGGATCACCGGGCCCGACGGCGACGAGCACACCGCGCCCGACCTGCCCACATCGACGGCAACGGGCGGGCGGCCAGGCCGCTTCGACGGACTCAAGCGCTTTCTGCGCCACAGGCGTTCGCTGTACGTGCTGGCCGTCGTCGCACTCCTCGCCCAGATGACGGTCGCGATGGTCACGACCGCCGTGGAGCAGACCCCGACCATCGACGAGCCCGTGTACGTGGCCACGGCCGAGGTCTACCTCAAGCAGCACAGCCTCCGTTACAACCCCGAACACCCGCCCCTGGGCAAGCTGATCATCGCCTCCGGGCTGGTGTTCACCGACGCGCGCCTCGACCCGCACTTCGTCGGCAGCCAGATGGCCCTGGGCCGCAGCCTGCTGTACGAGTCGGGCAACGACCCGGAGCGAATCATGCTGTACGCACGGCTCCCGGTGATCGTGCTGACCCTCCTGCTCGGGCTCGTCGTCCTCGCGTTCGCCCGCGATCTCACCGGCCCGGCGGGCGGGTTGACGGCACTCGCCCTGTACGCGTTCTCACCGGACATCATCGCGAACGGATCACTGGCCACCCTCGACGTACCCGCGGCCGGCTTCCTGCTCACGTCCGTATGGCTGCTGTGGCGGGCGCGGCGACAGCCGTACCTCTGCCTCCCGCTCGCCGGAGTGGCGATGGGCGCGGCCGTGGCCACCAGGATGAGCATGCTCGCGATGGTTCCGGCACTGATGCTGCTGGGCGTCCTGTCGTACTGGTACGCCCGCAGGACACCCGGGCTCGGCGCACGCGAACGGATGCGCAGCCTCGCGTACGGCGCCGCGGCCGCCGTCGGCATGGCGGTCGTGGCGGTCGCCGTCGTGTGGGCCACCTATCTCGTCGTCGACCCGCGGCTGCGCTGGACACAGCCCGAGACCGTGCCGGACATCCCCGGGATGCGCGGCCGCATCGCCGCGTGGCTGCCGTTCCCGGAGGCCTACCGGGACGGCATGCGCATCCAGTTCGGCTTCGAGTACGAGGTCTGGCAGGGCTTCCTGTTCGGCCGGCTCTACGAGGGCTCGCTCTGGTACTACCTGCCGGCCGCGCTCCTGGTGAAGACACCGCTCGGCATGCTCGCCCTGTGGCTCGCCGGCGCCGTCGCGATGCTGACACTGCGTCGGCTCCGGCCCGCGGCGCCGTACGTGCTCGCCCCCGCGGCCCTGCTGCTCGCCGTGTCCATGCATGGCGCCCGCGACCTCGGCGTCCGGTACGCGATCTTCGTACCGATGTTCGCGGCGGTCGCCGCCGCCGGTGTGACGCTCGTCCGCCGACGGTGGGTGTACGGCGTGACGGCCGCGCTGGTGTGCTTCGTGGCCGTCAGTTCGCTGCGGACGTATCCGTACTACCTGCCGTACTCCAACGAGGCGTTCGGCGGGCCGTCGAAGACCCGCCTGCGGCTGCACGACTCGAACGTCGACTGGGGCCAGGACCTCGGCCGCCTCGCCGATCGCCTCCGCCGGGACCACCCGGGCGAGCGGGTGTGGCTCGTCTTCAAGGGTGCCGGTGTGCCCGCGTACTACGGAATCGACGCGGCCAACCCGCTGAAGGCCCCGCTGGGCGAGGTGCACGGGCTGCTCGTCGTGTCCGACTCCGCGGCGGCCAAGGCCGACGGGCGGCTCACCGCGCTGCTCGACACCAGCACCCCGATCGACAACGTCGGCCACTCGATCACGGTCTACCGGCGGCGCTGACGCGCGTCCGCCCCCTGAGGTGTGGCCAGTCACATCCGACGCTTTGCCCAACCGGGCCCACGGGCGCACCGTACCGTCGAGCCATGACCACGCGTCGTACGAACAGACGCGGCAGGGCCAGGGCGTTGGCGCTGGCCCTGATGTGCGTTCTGGTGGCACTCCCCGCGGGAAGCGGAGCCGCCCCCGCAAGCAGGGTGGCCCCGCCCGAAGGGGCCGCCGCGCCGAAGGCCACCCCCGGGTACTACGTCGGCACCTTCAACATCTACGGGAACGTCGGCCACCGGGGCGACGCCGGCGACTGGATCAAGGACGAGGCCGACGCCATCATGCGGCTCACGCTCGGCGACCCCGACCGGTGGCTGTTCATCGGCCTCCAGGAAGTCTGCAAGGCCCAAGGGGAGCGGTTCGCCCGGGAGTTGGGCATGCGCAGCGCCTTCGTCGACACCGGCACCGACTGCGCCGACGGACAGCCGTTCGGGAACAGCGTCCTGTTCCACTCGGCCGCGCAACTCCTGCCGCCGGCGCTGCTGCCGAACCCGGACGGCAGGAACGGGGAGCGGGGCATCATCTGCGCCGTCATCCGTGCTCCTGGACATCCGGTCCTGCCGGGTTCACAAGTCACCGCGTGCAGCACGCACTTGACCGTCGGCGCCACGAAGAGCCGGGAACGGGAGGAGCAGGCCGAGTTCATCCGCCACGGCTGGAAACCGGACGGCACCCACATACTGGGCGCCGACGGCCCGGTCGTCCTCGCCGGTGACCTGAACGCCACGCCCGAAGCGGGGGAGTTGGACGACCTGTACGACGCCACCGAGGCGAGCGGCCCGCGTGAGACCGGGCCGCCGTACCTCCACCCGACCTACGGCGACGGCCGCAAGATCGACTACCTGCTCACCTGGGGTGTGCGGGGCTCCGCACGGTGGCGCGACACCGGTGTCCGCTGGACCGCCAGCTCCGACCACGGCTTCTATTACGGTGAGTTGTCGATCGGGGCTGGGTGAGACGGGATCCGCAGAGCGGCCGAGCGTGCCGCTTCCGGGCGATGGATGCCACGCGCCCGATATCCCAGCCGGTCCGCCACCCCTACCAGATCGGCCAGCAGCCAGATGATCGCCAGCCACATCTCGGTGCCCTGGAGACCCGGATCCCGGCCCGGACCACCACCGCCCTCGCCCGGTGGACCGAACCCGAAACCGGCCCCGTCCCGCCAGCGCTCCAGCACCTGGGCCAGCTGTTCCTCGGCCCAGGCCCGCGCCTCGGCAGCCCGGTGGCGGGTCTGCTGCCCGGCGAGCCAGAGCGGGTGCGCCACGTCCAGCACATTGCACGCGTTCTGCCGGTCCGCCGCGAACCAGCGCGGATCACCGCCGTGGGCCAGCACGGTGTCCACCACCCGTTCCGCATACGGCACGGGCAGCCCGAACTGCGCGAACGAGCCGCGCGTCAGGCGGTAGTAGCCGTTGACCAGTTGCAGCCGGCCCGCCGCGGGTGAGGCGGCCTCGCCCCACATCCCCGTCCACGGACCCACCCGGGTGCCCAGCCAGCCGAACAGCGCCTCCAACGCGCCGGGCGCACCCGCCTCGGCACCCAACTCCAGGTTCCGGTGCGCGCCGGTCGCCCAGCAGTCCACCCAGGCCCCGGCCGACCATGCCCCGGTCCGCCACGGCAAGGAGTCGAGGCGTGCGACGAGCCGATCCGCCGTCATGTGCCGTACGACGTGGACCGGGTGGGCGAAGCGGGAGCCCAACAGGTCCAGCGCGTAACCCACGGACAGTACGTGGTACTCGGCCGTGCCGTCGTCGATCCAGCCGTCCGCCGCCGGGGCGGGCAGCACACCGGGACCGCCATCCGAGGCGAGTTCGGGCACGAGCCCGCTGACGGGGTCCTGCAGGGCGCGCAGCCGCTCGGCGTGTTCGGCGGCGGACAGGTGCGGTGGAGGCGAGTGCAGGAGGAGATCGGCGATCTCGACGGCGTCGCAGTGCGCACGGACGGTCTCGGCCGCTCCGGGCCGGTCGCGGTAGCGGCCGGTGTCCGCGTTCCAGTTGCGGGCGAGCAGATCGCCGGCCTGCCCCCGGGCCCGGTCCGCGAACCGTGCGACGGCATCTCCCAGGCCGCCCTCCGGCGCCCGTACCCTGGCGGGCCCCTGACCGCGGCGGTCGCGCAGCGGACGGGCCGGGTTGCCGGCGGCGATGGTCCACGGCGGCAGATCCTTGGTCACGACGGCGCCCGCGCCCACCACACAGTGGTCGCCGATCGTCACCCCGTCGAGGACGACGACGTGCGAGCCGATCCACACGTCGTCGCCGACGGTGATGCCCTTGCTGGTGAGGGGCTGCCGGTGCACGGGCCGGTCCGGCGCGAAGCCGTGGTTGAAGCCGAGCAGGGAGCTGTGGGCGCCGATCCGCACACCGTCCCCGAGGACGATCCGGCCCCGCACGGTGGCGTACGGATTGACCGTGCAGTCGGCGCCCGCCGTCATCTCGCCGGTGACGTAGGCATGCCCGGCGATATAGGAGTTCTCGCCCAGCCGCAGCACGTCGGTGAACACACCGGCGGCGGGGGAGACGTAGCAGCACGGGCCGAAGCTCGCGCCGCCGTCGGCCAGTCGCTGCTGAAGAGCGGCCTGCGCGGCGCGCTGCTCCTCGGAGGCACGACGGGCGAAGTCCCAGGGGCAGTAGTCGAAGTAGGAGTCGTCCGCCGAGGCTTCCGGTGCCGAGGATTCCGAGTTCATCGCACGCGAGTCTAGAGAGCGCTTACTGTCCCGGCAATCCTCCTGCCGCCGGTCAGGGCCATGGCGGTCGTGTCAGCGCGGGCGTCGCCAAACCGGGCCGTAGCGTGGCCACCGCAAGGGCCGGAGCCCGTGAGACGAAACCCCTGGTGGTGGCGTGATGTGCTGGAGCGCGACGGCCGATCTCGTGGCGGGCTGCGGCATCGCCGCCGTCGGAGTGGCCTGCGTGGCGCGGACCCGCAGGGCCGGCGACCTTCCGCTGGCCGCACTGCCGCTGCTCCTCGGGGTCCATCAGGTGGTCGAGTCCGTGGTCTGGCGTTCCGGCGGAGGCACCGGGCCCGCCACCGCGGCCTGGGCGGTGATCGCGTTTCCGCTGCTGGCGCTGTGGGTCCCGGTGGGCGTGCTGTGCGCGGCGCCACCGCATGCCCGGCGTCGGCTGCTGATCCCGCTCGCCGCCGGTCTCGGCACCGCGGCGGCCCTCTCGTACAACCTCGCCACCCACTCCGTGACGGCCGACATCCGCGGCCACACCGTCGGATACGTCCTCGGGCTCTCCCAGGCGGAACTGATCCTGGTGGGCTATCTGCTGGCCACGGTCGGCGCGCTGCTGCTCTCCGGTGACCGGCTGCTCCTGCTCATGGGCGGCCTGGTAGCCGTCGGCGCGGCGATCTGCTGGGTGGTGTGGGAACTGGAGTTCGTCTCGACGTGGTGCGCGTTCGCGGCGGTGTGCTCGGTGGTGCTGTACGGCTGGGTGCGCGGGCGGGTCGTGTCACCGCGCGCGCCCCGCGTGTCCGCCGGATCGTGACCTGTGTCTGTCACTGGGCGCAGTGGCGCAGGTCCCCGGGCCCCGGGCCCCGGGGTCCCCGGAGGAGGACACCAGCGGCGACAAGTACGTGAGTACCCGCGGCGTACTGATGAGTATCCGAACTCAGGCCCCGACGATCTCGTCCGAAGAGACTGGACCGCAGCGGGGCACCGGGGCAGCCGGTACCTCTCGTACGAGGGAGCAAGCACGATGAGCACAGTCACCGAGGGCCGGACGCTGGGCGCTCCTTTCGGCACCTGGCCCGCCCGCCTGTACCTCGCGGCGTCCGCCGTGCTGATCGTCTGGCTGGCCGTCGTGGCGTCGCAGCCGCAGGATGACGCCAACTTCGCCGCGGTGATCCCGTTCTTGTTCACGGCCCCCACCAGTCTGGTGGCCCTGGCCGTGCCGGACATCTCGATGGCCGGGCTGTACGTCGTACTCGTCGTGTCCACCCTGGCCAACGCGTGGGTCATCGACATCGTCGCGCGGCGGTTCAGCGGCCGGAGGGGCTGACCGGAAGGCTGACCGGAGGGGCTGATTCGCCCCTGCTGCGGCCGATGTCGTCCTGCGTATGCTCGCCCGATGACCGGACAAGAGATCACACAGGGGGGACCGCAGGGCCTGCTCGCAGGCCAGGCGGTCATGATCACGGGCGCGTCCAGCGGTATCGGTGCGGCTGCCGCGCGTCTGTTCGCCGAGGAGGGCGCGGCGGTCGTCCTGATGGCACGCCGTGCGGAGCGGCTGGACGCGCTCGCGGAGGAGATCACCGCCGCCGGCGGCCGGGCCCTCCCGGTTCCGGGCGATGTCGCTGTCGCGGCCGACGTCCGCCGCGTGGTCGAGGCGGCGGTGGAACACTTCGGCGGTCTCGACTCCGCCTTCAACAACGCGGGTTACGCCAGCGTCGGCACCTTGCTGCACGAGATGGACGACGAGGTGTACGACCGCACGATGGACGTCAACGTCCGGGGCGTGTGGAACTGCATGAAGCACCAGCTGCCCGTGATGCTCGCGTCGGGCAAGGGCGGCTCCATCGTCAACACCAGCAGTACGGCGGGCCGTTACGCGACCGGTGCCTCCGTCCCGTACGTCGCCGCCAAGCACGCCATCCTGGGGATCACCCGCGCGGCGGCGTCCGAGTACGGGGACCAGGGCATCCGCGTCAACGCGCTGGTGGTCGGTACGACGCGCAGCGAGATGATCGACGAGGCGGTGCAGCAGTTCCCGCACCTGGAGCAGGCGTTCATCGCCCCGCAGATCCAGAAGCGCATGGCGTCGCCCCGGGAGATCGCCGAGGCGGCGGCCTGGCTGTGCAGCGACCGCTCGTCGTTCGTCACCGGTGTCGCGATGCCGGTGGACGGCGGCATCTCGGCCCAGGCCAAGGCGGGCTGAGCCCCGCGCGATACCTCCGGATCGCGCCGCCCGGACCGCGCGATCCCCCGGACAGCGCTCTCCGGACCGCGCTGCTCCCGGCCCGCCCGGTGGTCTCACCAGCGCCCCGGTTCGCTCCCCACGATCGGTGCCGACGGCTTGCCGTCCACGCCGACCGGGACATCGCCCGCGAGCATCACCCGGTGCATGACCCGGGGATGGTCGAGGTGCGTCGTGTCGCTGGGAGCCAGGTGGATGGTGGCCCTGTTGTCCCAGAAGGCCACACTCCCCGGCTCCCAGCGGAACCGCACGGTGTACTCGGGCCGGGTCGCCTGACCGAGGAGCATCTCCAGCAGCGGCGCGCTCTCCATGCGGGACAGCCCCAGGATCTGCTCGACGTAGTAGCCGTTGACGAACAGCACCCGCTCGCCCGTCTCCGGGTGCACCCGCACCAGCGGATGGTCGGAGGCGAGCTGCCGGTCCAGCAGATGGCGTACGTACGCGTCGTCGCCGGGCCGTGGCTGATAACCGACCCCCAGCCGGTGTTCCGCGCGCAGCCCGTCGACGAAGTCGCGCAGAGGTGCTGAGAGTCCCGCGTACGCGGCCGCCAGGTTGGACCAGGTGGTGTCGCCGCCGTACGGAGGCACGTCCTCGGCGCGCAGGATGGTCGCGGCCGGCGGATCGACGCGGGCGCCGTGGTCGCAGTGCCAGCCGCGCAGCAGCGAGTGCCGGCGCCTGCGCAGCCACTCGTCGTGGTCCATGCCGTAGCGTCCGCCGAGTTCCAGCCGGTCGGCCGTCGTCTCGACCTCAGGGAAGTCGGAGGGTGACGCGCTGCCGCGTCTGCCGAGGCGAATCGGTTCGCCGAACCGCCGGGCGAACGCGACGTGCGAGGAGTGGTCCAGGCGCTGCCCGCGGAAGAACACCACCTTCCAGCGCAGCACCGCCGCCCGGATCGTGGCGACCACCGCGTCGTCGAGATCCCCGGCCAGGTCGACGCCCGTGATCTCGGCGCCGATGTGACCCGCGACCGGCTTCACCTCGATCTGTGTGCCCCTGTCCGTCGTCATACGGGCTCCGTTGATCGCTCGTTCCGACTCGTCGGGCCAAGCATGACCGCTCGGTCCGGCACACGACAGGGCGCGTCCGCGGAGCTTCGTCCCTGTCGGCCTCGGCGCGCATCTCGGATACTCGTACGTGACCACGACCGATCATCTCGAACTCCCGATGGACAGTACGGCCGCCCGACCCCTCTCCTCCGGAGCGTTGAACCATGTCCCACCCCCACGCCGCCGATCTTGTCCTCACCGGCGGACCCGTCCACACCGTCGACGCCGCGCGCAGCCGGGCCACCGCGGTGGCCGTGCGCGACGGGCGGATCGTCGCCGTCGGCCACGACGAGGTCCACGAGTTGATCGGCACCGGTACCGAGGTCGTGGACCTCCGCGGACGGCTGCTGCTGCCCGGCTTCCAGGACGCCCACGTCCACCCCCAGGGCGCGGGCACCGAACTGGGCCTGTGCCACCTGAACGACACCGTCGACCCCCAGGAGTACCTGCGGCGGGTGAGGGCGTACGCCGACGCGCATCCGGACGTCGAGTGGATCACCGGCGGCGGCTGGTCCATGGAAGCCTTCCCCGGCGGCACCCCCACCGCCGCACTCCTCGACGCGGTCGTCCCCGACCGGCCGGTGTTCCTGCCCAACCGCGACCACCACGGCGCCTGGGTCAACTCCCGTGCCCTGGAACGGGCCGGCATCGACGCCCGCACCCCCGACCCCGCCGACGGCCGCATCGAGCGGGACGCTGACGGCAACCCCACCGGCATGCTCCAGGAAGGCGCGGCCCACCTGGTGTCCCGCCTGATGCCCGACCGCACACCCGAGGAACAACTCGCCGCGCTGCTACGGGCCCAGGCGGTGCTGCACTCGTACGGGGTCACCGCCTGGCAGGACGCCATCGTCGGCGAGTTCGCGAACATGACCGATCCGACGCCCGCCTACCACGCGGCCGTGGACCGCGGCCTGCTCACCGCCCGGGTCGTCGGTGCCCTGTGGTGGGACCGCGGTCGCGGCGGTGAACAGATCCCCGAACTCGTGGAACGCAGGGAGCAGTCGGGCCGCGGGAGGTTCCGCGCCACCAGCGTGAAGGTCATGCAGGACGGCATCGCCGAGAACCACACCGCCGCCCTGCTGGGCCCGTATCTCACCGGCTGCGGCTGTGCCTCCGACAACTCCGGCCTCAGCTTCGTCGAGCCGGACGAGCTGAAGAAGTACGTCACCGAACTCGACGCGCTCGGCTTCCAGGTCCACTTCCACGCGCTCGGCGACCGCGCGGTGCGCGAGGCACTGGACGCCGTCGCGGCGGCCCGCGCGGCGAACGGGTGGCGCGACACCCGCCACCACCTCGCCCACCTCCAGATCGTCCACCCCGAGGACGTACCGCGCTTTCGCGCACTGGGCGCGACCGCCAACCTCCAGACGCTGTGGGCCGCCCACGAACCGCAGATGGACGAACTCACCATCCCGTTCCTCGGCCCCGAACGGGCCGCGTGGCAGTACCCGTTCGGCGACCTCCTGCGCGCCGGAGCCACCCTCGCGGCGGGCAGCGACTGGCCGGTCACCAGCCCCGACCCCCTGGCGGCCCTCCACGTCGCCGTCAACCGCGTCGCTCCCGACGCACCCGAGGGCACCCCTGCCTTCCTCCCGGACCAGCGACTCGACCTCGGCGCCGCCGTCGCCGCATACACCGCGGGCAGCGCCCACGCCAACCACCTCGACGACACCACCGGCAGCATCACCGTCGGCAAGCTCGCCGACGTTGTGGTCCTGGACCGCGACCCCTTCGCCGGACCGCCCGAGGAGATCTCCGCGACGCGCGTCCTGCAGACCTTCGTCGACGGCCGCCGGGTGTATGCGGCCCCCGACGCCTGACAGATGCCGGTGGCGAATCCGCCGGGCGAAGTAACTGTTGCGAGAGTCCCAGCGACACGCCGGGTTTACGGCGTGTCGCTGGGACTCACCGCCCACTTGCTGAAGGTCTGACGGGATTCGCCAATGGCATCCGTGACACGACGGGGCCCGGTAGCGTCAGACGCGGTCCGCCGCGATCAGCAGGTACTGGAAGCTGCCGTTCTCGTACGCGGTCAGGAACGTGTCCTCGATGCCCGTGACCAAGTGGTCCGCCTGCTTGCGCAGTTCCCAGTAGGGCATGGTGGCGGCGGTCAGGTCCTGCACATGGACGGGCACGAGGCGGTTGCGCGCCATGGCCCGGAAGTACTCCGACCGGGGGTGGATGTCGCAGATGTAGTGGGCGTTGATGAGGGAGACCTCGCGCGACGCCCGCCCGTAGGTGTCGTTGTAGCACCCGGTGATCGTCACATAGCGGCCGCCGCGGCGCAGCAGCCGGGCGTGCTCGGCGAACAGCAGGTCCAGCTCCACGTACATGGTGGACTCGTTGTTCCAGGACGCCGCGTACGCACCGGAGGGAAAGCCGGTGTCGAGCATGTTCCGGTGGTGGTAGGACACCTTGTCGTCGATGCCCCGCTTACGGGCCTGCTCCTGGGCGAAGTCGGCCTGCTTCCTGGAGATCGTGACACCGTCGGCGTGGCAGCCGTACCGCAGATGGGTGACCACGCTCCCGCCGCCGCGCCCGCAGCCGGCGTCGAAGACACGGTCGGCGGGGGAGAGGGGGCCGAGCCGGGCGGCGAGGAGCTCGGCCTGGAGCTGTTCCAGGCGGTGCAGTTCGGCGGTGATCCGGGCGCGGCGGCGGACGGGGTCGCTGTCGTCCTCGTCGAGCACGGACCAGTCGACGTCTCCGACGCCGTAGTGGTGGTGGTAGAGATCGTCGATCTGTCCGAGTTCGAGGTTGACCGGGTTCTCCTCGGCGTTCCAGTAGTCCGCGACGCGGGTCTGGTACGTGGTCTGGGGCGGAACCGGTGCCGCCGTGGCCGTGGCCGTGGTGTGGGCGTCGGTGATGGTCAAAGGTGACTCCTCGTGGCGCGGAGGGCGATGGGGCAAGGGAGTTGGGGCGAGGGAGCTCGGTCGCGAGAGCGGCTGCCACCAGTGCCGGCGCTACCAGTAGTGGCGCTACCAGTAGTTCGGAAGGTGGTAGCGGTGCGTGTTGGTGGCGTGCCATTCGTGGTTGCCGGACACCCAGGCGGCCAGGCTCTCGGCGTAGCGCTCGATCAGGGGAGAGGTGGCGGACAGGGCCGCGGACTCCTCCTCGAACGCCTCCATGATCCGGTTGTGGATCTCGACGGCCTTCAGATAGGCGGCCTTGAGCCCGCACCGCTCGTTGGCTGCGATGACCTGCGGGAGATTCAGATGGGTGGGGTCGTTGGCCAGTTCCTTGGTGAAGGAGTACAGGTCGTTGACGATCGTGGTGGCGTTGCCGCCGAGCGCGGTGATCCGCTGGATCTCGGGCCGGGCGTAGAGGGCCTCTGGCAGTTCGTAGCCGTCCACCGCGTCGACGATCGACAGACAGGGACGGAAGTTGTTGAACTGCCGCATCATCAGGTACTCCCAGACCTGCGGTACGTACCTGATCTCGGACCAGGCGGCCTCGCCGAGGTAGCCCAGGTGCAGCCGGGCGAGGTCGTGGACGAGCCGGTCGGTCTGGCTGGGCGTGGCGACGGCGGCGTAGTCCTTGAGGGCCCAGTGGTACGAGCGCAGCGGCCCGTCGGCCTGCACGCCGTGCCGCCACGGCTCCTCCAGCTCGGGCGTGCAGTGGAAGGGGTCGAGCGCCGACTGGGCGGTGATCAGCCGGCCGCCGAGCCCCCGCGACGAGCCGCCCCTGTCCTCGTCCTCCTCGCAGTAGCAGTTGTCGACGATGTTCTCGGCGAGCAGGAGCTTGCCCGCCGCCGTGAGGCGTTCGAGGTCGGCCGCCCCCGGATGCTGGAGGACGACGGCCCGGCCGAACCGGAACCCCGCGAAGTCCCCCGTCCACGCCTTGGGGAAGATCTCCAGCCGACGGGCCCAGGCCTCCAGCCTGCGGTCGACCTCCGCGGCCTTCTCCGGGTCGGCGGGGGCGGCGGGCCGGTACCGCAGCCCGGGGATCGCCCCGCCCGGCCGGGCCCGCGCGGGAGCGAGGCTCGGTGGTCCGGGCAGTCGCAGTGGCGAACCGGATACCGCTGGTGCGCTCATTCCGCGGTCCGCCCGACCTGGACGTTCTCCAGGATGCCCGCGGCATCCGGCACCAGGATGGCCATCGAGTAGTAGGCGGTGACCAGATAGCTCATGATCGCGGTGCTGTCGATGCCCATGAACCGTACGTTCAGACCGGGCTGGTACTCCTCGGGAATGCCGGTCTGATAGAGGCCGACGACGCCCTGGTCCGCTTCGCCGGTGCGCAGCGCGATGATGCTGCTCGTGTGCTGCGCACTGAGCGGGATCTTGCCGCACGGCAGGAACGGAACGCCGCGCCACGCGGGCACCTCGTGCCCCTCGACGGTCGCGGTGCCGGGCACGAGTCCGCGCCGGTTGCACTGCCGGAAGAAGGCCGCGATCGCCTTCGGGTGCGCCAGGAACACCCGGGTCTTGCGGCGCATCGACAGCAACTCGTCGAGGTCGTCCGGTGTGGGGGGACCGGAGTAGGTGCTGACGCGCTGGCCGTAGTCGACGCTGTGCAGCAGACCGAACTCGCGGTTGTTGACCAGCTCCCACTCCTGGCGTTCGCGGATCTCCTCGATGGTCAGGCGCAGTTGCTGCTCGGTCTGGTTCATCGGGTTGTTGTAGAGGTCGGCGACCCGGGAGTGGACCCGCAGCACCGTCTGGGTCAGGGACAGCTCGTACTCGCGCGGGACGAGGTCGTAGTCGACGAAGCCGCCGGAGAGGGTCGGCTCGCCCACGTGCCCGGCCTGCATGGGGACGTCGGCCTCGCCCTTGCGGTTCATGGGCTTGCTCTGCTGCTCCGCGAAGGCGTCCAACTGGGCCGCCAGGGACGGGGTGCGCCCCACGAACTGCATGAGGGTGTCCCAGCTCAGGGCCAGCACCACGCCCGGTGTCTCGGCCCGTACCGAGCTGAGCCACAGCGGGTCGGCCTGGCCGATGGCCTCGTCCCCCATCCCGTCGCCGTCCGTGACGACCCCGATGACCTCCTCCTCGCCGTACTTGCCGGTGGCGTAGCGGGTGAACCGGCCGTGGACGACGAGATACGCCTCCGACACGGGCTGCCCGGCGTCGAAGAGGACCTGGCCCGCCCGCACCTCCCGGACCCGGAACCGGGAGGAGATCTCCTTCAGGGCGGCGGTGTCGGAGTAGCCGCGCAGGGCGGGCAGTTCGGTCAGTGTCTCGGGGATGACCTTGATGTCGTCGGCGCCGTTCTGCTCGAACTGCACCCTGCCCCGGCCGACCCGGAGCTGGAGCCGCCGGTTCACCCGGTAGGTGCCGCCCTTGACGTCGACCCACGGCAGCATTTTGAGCAGCCATCGCGAGGTGATGGCCTGCATCTGGGGTTCGGACTTGGTGGTGGTGGCGAGCTGACGCGCAGCCTGGGTGCTGAGGCTGGTGAACCGTGGTCCGTCGGCGGATCCGGCGGCTGGGCCGGCGGCGCTTTCGGGGGAACCTTCCGGGGCAGACACATTTCCTCCCAATACGTGAGCGGACGTGGGTGGACGCGAGCACACACTCGACGGTGGCGGGCTCGGAGATGGCGCGTACGACCTGGCCGTGGACGGGGTCCGGACGTGTCCCGTGGCCGCGAAGGAGGCGATGGGCAACGGGTTCGCGGGCTCCCGGGCCGACATGGCGCGCCCCGCGACAGGCGGGGAGATTCCGGGATCACCCCGGCGATGCGCCGGGGCCCTCGGGTGAGTTCACGGAGGCGGTGGAGGTCGAGGACGGATTCCGGGGAGGCGGACGCCACGACAACGACCTCGTGACGGTGCGGACGCCTGGGCCGCCCGGGCTGCGTGTCAAGCCAAACAGCCACGGGTGGCGGTCGGGAACCGCGTGAAAGGGGCGTGTTCACGCCCCAGTGGTGGGGATCCGTCGCATGGAGCGGGCCACCGACGGGTGTGTGCTCCTACGCCGGTCGCCCGGCCCCCCTGCCACCGGCGCAGAGGGCGCACGAACGTCTCGGACACCACGGGCAGCGTTTCCGGACGACGGGGACTCAGCTCAGTCCCACTGGCCCAACGTCCGTTGTCCGACGCCCGCTTCCGGGTACGAGGACCTACGCGCCGCCCCCGCCGGACGGCGGCCACTCCGTGGCCAGCAGGCCGAACACCAGGTCGTCCGTCCACTCGCCCTTGAGCCAGGTGGCCTGGCGGAGAAGCCCCTCCTGGACGAAACCGAGCCGCCGCAGCAGCCGGGCCGAGCGGTCGTTGCGCGCGTCGCACTCGGCGGATACCCGGTGCAGCCCGCGGCGCTCGAAGAGGTCGCCGAGAACCGCTCGTACGGCCTCGGTGGCATAGCCGTGCCCCTGCCGGTCGCCGGCCAGCGTGTAACCGAGCTCCGCCTGCATCAGGTTCTCGTGCAGGCACACCCCGACGTCTCCCACCAGGAAGCGGTCGGCCTTGAGCTCGATCGCGTACTGGAACCATCCCGGGTCCTCCGGAGACCCCGTGGCGAACCCCCGGACCATCCGGACCGCCGAGTCGAGCGACACCGGCGCGGTCCAGCCCTGGTAGCGGGCCACCAGCGGATCGGACCGGTACGCGGCCAGCGGCGCCGCGTCCTCGGCACGGAAGCGGCGCAGCACGAGCCTGGGGGTCTCCAGCAGCATGGCCCGATCGTCCCACGACCGTGACGCCCACTCGCTTCCACGGAGCCATGTACGGACAGCGCGTCAGGACACGTACGAGGCGTTCTGTGCCGTGGTCACCACTTTCTGGCCGTCGGCCTGGCTGAGAAGGCCCGCCGACACCCAGGAGTTGACCGTGCTCTGCGCGCGCGAGACCAGTGCGGCCTTGGTGCCGAAGGGGGCGCCGGCCCAGATCTCGTCCAGGAGCGTGGTGCCGTCGGACCTGGCCGGGTTGGTGACGCCGGAGTCGGTGGTGCCGAAGACGACCTTGGGCTCGGACCGCCTGAAGTAGGCGTGCGCAGGGTCCTCGGTGCCCTCGAAGAACGGGGCGAACTCCGTGCCGTTCAGCGTGTGGTGGAGCGGTTTGCCGGACACGGGGGAGAGGCTCGGCAGCAGGTCACCGGAGAGGGCGGCGTTGCGGTAGAGCCCGAACTGCAGGTAACTCGTACCGGAGTTGCGAGCGACCAGGTTGACCGGACCGTAGAAGAGAGTCTGGAGCCCCAGGTCGTCGAGGGCCTTCTCGACCCGGGCCCGGAAGGGGATCGTGACCTTCACGACGTCCCCGCCGCGCCAGGTCCGCGACACGGCGAAGTAGCTCCCCGCGACCGGAGTCCCGCTCACCGCACCGCCGTTGACCGTCACTCGAAAACCGCTCGTCGCCCAGGACGGCACCCGCAACCGCAGCTCGAAGGCCGCGCTGCCGCCGCCGAAGGTGAGCGTGGAGCCCTGCTCCCTCGGATAGTCGGTGGTCTGCGTAACCGTGACGCCCTTCTCGGACCAGGTCAGGGTGGTGGGGCTGTACAGGTTGACGTACAGCGCGCTCCCGTCGGCCTTCCTGAAGTACACCGAGTCCTGGTACTTGGTGGCGCTCTCCATGCCCGTGCCCTCGCAGCAGGTGGTGCCCTGCTTGGGGGTGTAGTCCCGGACATGACCGGGCGTCAGGCCGATGAAGTAGGTGACGAGTGGCTTCTCCGCGTCGGCCTTGTCCTGCTTGGAGCCGAGGACCTGGTTGTAGAGGGCCCGCTCGTAGTAGTCCATGTACTTCGGGTCCTGCTCGTGGAGGAACAGCATCCGGCTGAGCTTGAGCAGGTTGTACGCGCAGCACGACTCGGCGGTGGTGTCGCTGATCGTGCCCGCGATGACCCCGCGCGCCTTCCAGAACTCGGCCGTGCTGGTCCCGCCGATGCCGTACATGCGGTGCGGGACGACCATGCCCCAGAAGTTCTTCGCCGCGGTGAGGTAGCGGGCCTCGCCCGTCGCGTCGTACAGCCGCAGCAGCCCGGTGAAGATGGGGATGTGCTGGTTGGCGTGCAGTCCGTCGAGCGTGTCGGTGTTCGCGGCGCAGGCGTCGATGAGCGTGTCGAGGTCGAACAGCCTGGCCAGCGCGAGGTGTTCGGCCCTGCCGGTGATCGTGTACAGGTCGACGATCGTCTCGACGATGCCGCCGAACTCGCCGCTGGAGAAGATGCCCCACATCCGTTGCAAGGTGGCTTCGGGCAGCTTGGACAGGCGGGAGTGCATCCAGTCGCACATGCCGGACGCGAGGTCGAGTGCCCGCGCGTCGTCCGTGGCGAGGTACGCGTCCAGCAGGCCCTTGAGGATCTTGTGCGCGGTGTAGTAGGGCGCCCACACCTTGGTGTAGTCCGGGCTGGTCCGCGACTCCAGGTCGATGAACTGCGTCTCGGGATACGCGGCGAGGAACCCGGCGTGGCTCGGCCCGCCCCACGTACGGCGCAGGGTGGCGGTCAGCCCACGGCCCGAGGCGTCGGCGAAGGTGCCGCCCGTGGTCTCGTCGAAGGCGTACGAGGCCAGCGTGCCCCGGCCCGCCGAGGAGGCGGCGGCGCGGTTGCTCTGCAGCGACGTGATCTCGGCCGCGCTCAGCGCCCGCGACCAGACGTTGAACTCGTCGTAGACGCCCGCGAACACCGGATCGTCGGCGAAGTTCGAGCGGCCGAGCCAGTTGTTCGCCAGGGTGCCCAGGGACGACGGGTTGAGGGTCATCGACGTGTTCTGGGCGACGGAGGTGCCGTTGACGTAGAGGGTGCCGGTGCTGCCGGAGATCGTCACCGCCAGGTGGCTCCACTGGTTGAGCGGCAGCGCGGCGGTGCCGTTGAGGCCCTGTTCCCCGCCGGGCCCGCTGGTCGTGATGGCGAAGCGCGGTACGCCGGTCGCGTTGCGGGCGGCCAGGTACAGGTAGCGGGTGTTGTTGTTGCCGAAGTCGAAGACCCGGGTCCAGTTGGCGTTGTGGGTGGGCTTCACCCAGGCCGACAGGGTGATCGCCGCCGAGCCGTTCAGCATGGCTGCGGGCAGGTTGACGTACTGGTAGGAGCCGCGCACGTTCTCCACCGCGGTGCCGAACCTCCCGGCGACGCTGAGCACCGCCGGGTCCTTGCGCAGGGCAGCGCGCACCTCGGTGAGCGCGCCGATCATGGTCCCTGTCTTGTCGGCGTACACCTGGTCGCCGGTGCTCGCGTACGCCTGCGACAGCATGGTCAGGAAGTGGCCGGTGTAGTGGCCGCGGAGGTTGCCGTTGGCCTCGCCGTCCAGGCCCTCCCAGCCGCCCGGGGCGACCGCGCCGCCCGTGGAGAGCCCGGCGTTGGCGCGGAACACCTGGAGCAGCCGGTTCACGTCGTAGCCGCGCCCGTGATCGAGCATCAGCTGACGCTTGGCGGCGAAGACGCCCTGACCGACCTTCACGTCCCTGAGTTCGAACGGCCGGAGCGTCCAGGCGGAGGGTGCGGGCAGCGTGGCGGCCGCGGCCGAGCCATCTCCCGCGGTGTACGAGAACGCCGGGGCCGCCGTGGCGAACAGCGCGGCCTGGAGGAGCCTGCGTCTGGGGAGGGAGGGGGCCATGCGTTCCTCGTCTCTGCGCGGGGGTCGGGACCGGGCGTCGGGCGGACGGCGGATGGGCGGAGGCATCAAACGTTCGAAATGCCGTACGGCGTGCGGAAGTTCGACCAAAACATAAGTTTCGGGTGGGATCACGTCAACGCTTCCGGCGCGTTCGACTCCGGTTAATTTCATGAGGCCAGGGGTCTGTGGAGAGCGCCAACTCCCGGGCCGTGTGCGGCTGATGGAAATCCGGTGGTGACGATCCGTTGACTTCCGTGTGGTGGGGGCCCTAGCTTCGGCGTCCCACCGGTTCGACAACTCGTGCGTAGTTCGATATGTCGACCAATCGTGTGTGCTGGGTTGCCGCGTCCCCGGAAGGAACCCCATGCCCTTTCAGCAGTTCGCTCCCCGTGCGAGACGTCTGTGCCGGGCCGTCGTGGTCCGTGCGGCCGTTCTGGCCCTGGCCGCCGGTGCCCTGGTCGGCCTCCAGCAGCAGGGCACCGTCGATCTCGACCGGGCCCGGCCGGTCGCGGTGACGACGAATCAGATCCCGGTTCCCACTGCCCCGATGGGCTGGGCCTCCTGGAACACCTTCGCCGCGAAGATCGACTACAACGTCATCAAGGCGCAGGTCGACGCGTTCGTCGCGGCGGGCCTGCCGGCGGCCGGCTACAAGTACATCAATCTCGACGAGGGCTGGTGGCAGGGCACCCGCGACAGCGCGGGCAACATCACGATCGACGAGTCCGAGTGGCCCGGCGGCATGAGCGCCATCGCCGACTACATCCACAGCAAGGGCCTCAAGGCCGGTATCTACACCGATGCGGGCCGGGACGGCTGCGGCTACTACTTCCCGACCGGCCGTCCCGCGGCCCCGGGCAGCGGCAGCGAGGGCCACTACGCGCAGGACATGCTCCAGTTCTCGCGGTGGGGCTTCGACTACGTCAAGGTCGACTGGTGCGGCGGCGACGTCGAGGGCCTCGACGCCAGGACCACCTACCAGGCCATCAGTGACGCGGCCGCACAGGCGACGGCCACCACCGGACGGCCGCTGACCCTGTCGATCTGCAACTGGGGCAAGCAGAACCCGTGGAACTGGGGTGCCGGCATGGCCGCCCTGTGGCGGACCAACACCGACATCATCTTCCACGGCAACTCCCCGTCGTGGGACAGCATGCTGGCCAACTACGACGCGAACGTGCACCCCACTGCCCAGCACACCGGCTACTACAACGACCCGGACATGCTGATGGTCGGCATGGACGGCTTCACCGCCGCCCAGAACCGCAGCCACATGAACCTCTGGGCCATCTCCGGGGCGCCGCTCCTCGCCGGCAACAACCTGGCGACGATGAGCACCGAGTCGGCGAACATCCTGAAGAACCCGGAGGTCATCGGGGTCGACCAGGACCCGCGCGGCCTCCAGGGCGTCAAGGTCGCCGAGGACACCACAGGGCTGCAGGTGTACGGCAAGGTCCTGTCCGGCACGGGTAAGCGGGCCGTCGTCCTGCTCAACCGCACCTCCAGCGCGCAGAACATGACCGTCCGCTGGTCGGACCTGGGCCTGACCAACGCGTCGGCGACGGTCCGCAACCTCTGGACGCGGGCCAACGTGGGCAGTTTCGGCACGAGTTACACGGTCAGCGTCCCCGCCAAGGACTCGGTGATGCTCACCGTCACCGGCGCCACCGAGGCGGCGAGCGCCACGTACGAGGCCGAGGCGGCCGGCAACACCAAGAGCGGCTCCGCGGCGAACGCCACCTGCGCCACCTGCTCCGGCGGCAGCAAGGTGGGCGGCGTCGGCAACGGCTCAGCCAACACCCTGCGGTTCAACGGTGTCGCGGCGGCCGACACGGGCACCAAGGTCGTCGACATCGCCTACATCAACGGCGACAGCACGGCCCGTACGGCGGTGCTTCAGGTCAACGGGCAGGCGTCCACCAAGGTCTCCTTCCCGCCGACCGGCTCCTGGACCACGACAGGAACCGTCTCGGTCGAGGTCTCGCTGGCCAAGGGCTCGGCGAACACCCTGACGTTCTCCAACGCCTCCGCCTGGACACCCGACCTGGACGCGATCGAGGTACGGCCGCTGCCCGGCACCAACGGCACGGAGTTCATCGGGCAGCAGTCGAGCCGCTGCCTCGACGTCGACAACAACACCATCACCAACGGCACCCAGGGCCAGCTGTGGGACTGCGCGGGCGGGGGCAACCAGTCCTGGACGTACACCGCGCGCAAGGAACTCGTGGTCTACGGCAACAAGTGCCTCGACGCGTACGACTCGGGAAGCACCAACGGCACGAGGGTCGTGATCTGGGACTGCCACGGTGGCAACAACCAGAAGTGGAACGTGAACGCCGACGGGACCGTGACCAACGTCAGTTCCGGCCTCTGCCTGGACGCCTACAACGCGGCGACCGCCAACGGTACGAAGACCGTCCTTTGGACGTGTAGTGGCGCCGCGAATCAGAAGTGGACCCGGCAGTAGTTTCGTCCGCGAGTCGGTGGGGGCTGGGCGCGCCCTTTAAGGGGCGCGTCCTCACCGGGTGACGTTTGTGGTCAGCAGGCGGAGCAACTGCTTGGCCGTGGCGTCCTGTTCGGGTGTCAGGCCCATGGCGTCGCCGATGGCGAGCGGGACCGTGTCCGCACGGTCCCGCAGCCGGGCCCCGGCGTCGGTGAGGCGCAGGGCGACGGAACGCTCGTCCTCCGCCCGTCGCTCACGCCACAGCAGGCCGTTCGCCTCAAGGCGCTTGAGGAGCGGGGAGAGCGTGCTGGACTCCAGCTGGAGCGCGTTCCCCAGGTCCCGTACGGAGATCGCGTCCTGCTCCCACAGTACGAGCATGACCAGGTACTGCGGATAGGTCAGCCCGAGTTCGTCCAGCAGGGGCCGGTAGCGGGCGGTGACCGCCCGGGAGGCCGCGTAGAGGGCGAAGCAGAGCTGGTCGTCCAGGAGCAGGGAACCTTCCTGGGCCGGTTCGGCCCCGGCTGTGCTCACGGTGTCGCTCCCTGTTCCCGCGTGGGTGTCTGCTTGGGTGCCTGTGCCTGTTCCAGTGCCTGCTCCGGTGCGCTGCACGGTGATCTCCACTCCACTGTTCGAGTCTCCTCGATTCTATCGGACCCTAATGAGTTGCGCACGACTTAGTAGCGCGCTACCTTCATGGTGTGCCGCCGCTCCGGTGGAAACCGCCGTCGGAGCCTGCCCACGGCACCCGATCCGAGGAGATCGCCATGTCCGACACCACTGGCACCCGCCCGGTCCTGGAGCCCGCCGCCGCGGCCTTCGCCGAGGCGACCGCGAACCCGCCGTATCTGTTCGACCTCGGCCCGGCCGAGGGCCGCAAGGTGGTCGACGAGGTGCAGTCGGGCGACATCGCCAAGCCCGACATCGACGAGGAGTGGGTCACGGTCCCCGGCGGCCCCACCGGCCAGGTCCGGGCCCGTATCGTCCGCCCGGCGGGCGCCTCCGGCGTCCTCCCGGTGATCATCTACATCCACGGCGCCGGCTGGGTCTTCGGCAACGCCCACACCCACGACCGCCTGGTCCGCGAACTCGCCGTCGGTGCGAACGCGGCCGTGGTCTTCCCCGAGTACGACCTCTCGCCCGAAGCCCGCTACCCGGTCGCCATCGAGCAGAACTACACCGTCGCCCGGTGGGTCGTCACCGAGGGCGCCGGCCACCAACTGGACGCCTCCCGCATCGCGGTGGCGGGCGACTCCGTCGGCGGCAACATGAGCGCCGCCCTGACCCTGATGGCCAAGGAGCGCGGCGACGTGTCCCTCGTCCAGCAGGTCCTCTTCTACCCGGTCACCGACGCCGCTTTCGATA
Organism: Streptomyces sp. NBC_00878; assembly: GCF_026341515.1. Classification (NCBI taxonomy): domain Bacteria; kingdom Bacillati; phylum Actinomycetota; class Actinomycetes; order Kitasatosporales; family Streptomycetaceae; genus Streptomyces; species Streptomyces sp. NBC_00878. The sequence goes on from NZ_JAPEOK010000002.1 coordinate 158,057, forward strand.
CGGGCTCGTACCACCAGTTCGCCGAGGGCTACTTCCTGCGCCGCGACGCCATGCAGTGGTTCTGGGACCAGTACACGACCGACGAGAAGCAGCGCGCCGAGATCACCGCCTCCCCGCTGCGCGCCACCACCGAGCAGCTCACCGGTCTGCCGCCGGCCCTGGTCATCACCGGCGAGGCCGACGTCCTGCGCGACGAGGGCGAGGCCTACGCCAACAAGCTGCGCGAGGCGGGCGTCCCCGTCACGGCGGTCCGCTACCAGGGCATCATCCACGACTTCGTGATGCTCAACGCCCTCGCCGACACCCAGGCGGCCCGCGCCGCCGTCGGCCAGGCCGTGGCCGCGCTGAGGAGCGCCCTCGCCACCGGCTGACCGCCCGGGCGGCCACTACCACCACCACTACCCCGGCCTCTCGCCCCCGCGCATCGCGCACAGGGACGGGAGACCGGGCGGTGCTCACTCCGATGCGGGACCGGCGGTCGCCAGGTGGGCGGCAGGTGGGCGCCTCAGGCCACCGCGGGATCCAGCAGACCGGCGCGCAGGCGCTTGATGATGCGGCTGATCAGCCGCGACACGTGCATCTGGGAGATGCCGACGATCTCGCCGATCTCCGACTGGGTGCGCTCCTCGACGAACCGCAGATGGATGATGAGCCGTTCCCGCTCGTCGAGTTCGGCGATGAGGGGGGTCAGGGACTGGAGGTCGTCCACGAGTTCCAGCGCCCGGTCGTCCTCGCCGATGAAGTCGGCCAGGACGGTCTCGCCCTGCGAGTCGCCGTCGGAGGTGAGGGCCGCGTCGAGCGATGAGGAGTTGTAGCAGTTCGCCGCCTTCCGGGCCTCGATGACCTCCTCCTCGGGCAGCGACATGAGCTGCGACAGCTCGCCGGTCGTGGGCGCACGCCCCAGACGGGTCCGCAGTTCCTCCGTGGCCTTCGCCAGCTCGACCCGGGCTTCCTGCAGTCGGCGCGGCACATGGACGGCCCAGCTCGTGTCGCGGAAGAACCGCTTGATCTCGCCGACGATGTAGGGCACGGCGAAGGAGGTGAACTCCACCTCGCGGGACAGGTCGAAGCGGTCGATGGCCTTGATGAGCCCGATGGTGCCGACCTGGACGATGTCCTCCATCGAGTCGCCCCGGCCACGGAACCGGGAGGCCGCGTACCGCACGAGGGACAGGTTCATCTCGATCAGGGTGTTGCGCGCGTACTGGTACTCGTGCGTGCCTTCCTCCAGCACGGACAGGCGGTCGAAGAACTGTCGGGACAGATCGCGAGCGTCCTGCGGCTTGATCCGCGACGGTTCGTCGATGAGCGGGAGTGCTGTCTCGTCGACCGTCTGCGTCACCTGTGCCGTGGCCGTTGAGTCGCCTGCCGTCACGGCTGCCATTCCGTCCACCCCACTCGTCGCCGCTGATGTGTCAAAGCCCGCTTGCCCTCCTTCACGCCTCCCACTCCACCGGAGAGGGAATTGGGGGCAGCTCCAGGGCGGATCTGGCCGGAAGTCGCCCTTTTCTTCCCGCTGTTGGGCGGGGGCCGGGCCGGGCACCGACCACGGGCGCGGCCTGGTCGGAGCCCGTTGCCGTGCGCGGAACTCGCCGCCACGGGGTGCGGTCGATTTCGAGAAGCGGTGTTTCTCCTCGGGAAGCCCGGGCAAGCGGATTTTCGTGCTTCGGACCGGAGGCACGTCCGTAGGAGCGACCAGGTGTGTGCTCCGGGGGCCTCCGGGTGGCTCGGACAGCACTCCTCCTGCGGCATTCCCCCGCAAAGCCAATGTTCAGGAGCGGATCCCTATGCTTAACGATTTGTCTACAAGTCGATCTGACAGGCACGTACGCACCGAGACGGCCGCTCGGCCGGACTCACCTGCCCGGCCGTCCGCCCATGCGAAACATCGGCACGACGACGCCCCTGACGCCGCGGCCGAGTTCGCCCGGCTGGCCGAGCTGGACGACGGGCCCGAGCGGGACGCCGTACGCGACGCACTGGTGACGGCGTGGCTTCCCATGGCTCACCGGATCGCCGGCAGGTTCCGCGACCGGGGCGAGTCCGTCGAGGACCTGCGCCAGGTCGCGGCCATGGGCCTGGTGAAGGCGGTCGACCGCTACGACCCCTCGCGCGGGGCATTCGAGAGTTACGCCGTGCCCACCATCACCGGTGAGGTGAAGCGGCACTTCCGGGACCGGATGTGGGCGCTGAGAGTGCCCCGCCGGGTCCAGGATCTGCGCAACAAGGTGCGGTTGGCCCGTCGCGAACTCACGTCGAACCCCGGAGCCGGAGAGCCGACGGTGGCCGAGATCGCGGCGCACACCGGACTGACGGAGGACGAGGTCGGTGCCGGGATGGAGGCGTTGGAGAGCTTCAGCACGCTGTCCCTGGACGCCGAACTGTCGTCCGCGGACGACACCTGCAGCCTCGCGGACACCCTGGGTGACGTCGATTCCTCGTACGACGTGATCGTCGACCGCGAGGCGGCCAAGGAAGGACTGCGCCGACTGCCCGAACGCGAGCGGGCCATCCTGTACATGCGCTTCTTCGAGGACATGACGCAGGCGCGCATCGCCGACGTGCTCGGCATCTCCCAGATGCATGTCTCACGGCTCATCAGCCGCAGCTGCGCGCGCGTCAGGGACGAGGCGTTGGGCGAGCAGCCGCGAGCCGGTCGCCCCGACACCGACGGACGGACCAGGGCCGCGTGACGCGAAGCCCACGAGGCCGACGGTGCAGCCGTCGCCCGGTGAACCCCGTGGTCCGGGCTCGAGCGCGCGCCCGGACCACGGGGTAGTCGGCTAGGCCCCGGGCACATTTATGGAACGCCAGTGCGACGGCGTATTGTGGCCCCCCGGGGTGGCACCGGTGGACCCGATGGGCAGCACGGACACATCGTTGTCCGTGTCGAGGTCCCGCAGCGGTGGGTCACCCCGGCCCGATTCGGCGGACGGCCGGCTTCGGGCCCGAAGCCCACGCGACCCGGGCCGGGCGGCGGCGGACTGTACAACCCTCCCGGCCCCTACCCCCGACGACTGGTGGGGCGGCATGACGACGACGGCGACCGAGGACGCCCCCTTCGTCCATCCCGCGCTCTTCTACCGCGGTGACCAGGAGTACGTGGCCGGCACAGTGCCCTTCCTCCTGGCGGGACTCGCGGCGTCGGAGCCCGTCGCGGTGGCCGCCCCCGTCCCGCGGCTGGAACTGATCGCCACGGCGCTGGGGTCAGCGGCCGAGGCCGTGCACTTCGTCGACATGACCAGAGCCGGCCGGAACCCCGGCCGCATCATCCCGTCGGTGCTGCGGGCCTTCGCCGACAAACGCCGGGGCGGTCGCGTGCGCATCATCGGCGAACCGATCTGGTCCGGCCGCACCGCCACCGAGTATCCGGCCTGCGTCCAGCACGAGGCCCTGATCAACGCGGCGTTCCGCGGGCGGGACCTGATCATCCTGTGCCCGTACGACGCCCGGTCGCTGCCGGACCACGTACTCGCCGATGCCCACGCCACGCACCCCCTCGTCATCACCGCGGGCCACCGGTCGGCCAGTGACGCCTACGACCCCGCGAAGGTGCTCGCGCTACAACGAACCGCTGCGATGTCCGCCCGGGGCGGCCACGTTCCGCTTCGACGTCGAAGCCCTGCCGGTCACCCGGGACTTCGCGCTCCACGAGGCACGCGAACGGGGCATGAGCGCGCTTCGCCTGGAGGATCTGGCGCTGGTCGTGGCGGAGTTGACCACGAACAGCGTGGTGCACGCCGACGGCGGGGGAACACTGCGTCTGTGGGCGGAGAGCGAGCAGATCGTCTGCGAGGTCCAGGACACCGGCCGCCTGACCGACCCGCTCGCAGGCCGCCGTCCGGCACCCCCCGATCAGCTCGGCGGCCGAGGCCTCCTGCTCGTTCACCACCTGTCGGACCTGGTGCGCGTGCACACCGGAGAGCACGGCACGACCATCCGCAGCTACGTCTCTCGCGCGTAAACCACGCGAGCGGACTTTTTCGGCGAAATTATTGCGAATGCCCGTCCCGCAGCAGGGTATTTGCTGCCCGTGGGGGCATGGCGGGGAGCCCTGCCCGTGGGGGCATGGCGGGGAGCGGCACGGCGGGCGACGGATGTCCCGGCCGCGGTCCTCCGCCCGGACGTGACACGAGACCGAAGGAGCGGCGTGGGCACCGACAGAATCTGGTCGTACGCGGTGGACAGCGGGCACACGGAGGGACAGCGGCTGGCGGGCTTCACGGTGGTGGCGGCCGACGGCACGATGGGGCACGTGGGCCGACAGGCCGACGGCTCCGGGTGGCGGCATCTGATCGTCGACACCGGAGTCTGGCTGTTCGGCAGCAGCGTGCTGATACCCGCGGGCCTCGTCACCGCCGTCGACGTGAAGGCCCAGCAGGTCCGGGTGGCGTGCACCGCGGAGGAGATCAAGCGAGCGCCGCGGTTCAAGACCGATCGCGAGACGCTGGACCCCGAATACCTCGCCGGCGTCGGCGACTACTACCGGAATCTGCCTCCGCGACAGGCGAGCGCGTCCTGACCCGGTGCGCCGGTCGGGGAATTGGCACCCATGGGTGCGCGCTCAGCGGGAAGGCGGATGTGGACGGCCCCGTTCTGGGACCGGGCACAAAGGAAGCGGATCTCAGGGACGACCGATATGGACCGAATCGACACGACCGCCTTCGCGTCGCTCGACCGCACGCCCGACCGCACGCCCGACCGCACGCCCGGCGGGGCGTCGCTGTCGGCGGTTCCGGTCACGACCGCGGCGATGGCCCGTGCCCATGTCCGGGCCGTGGTGCTGGAGCGATGGAACTCCCCGTCCCGCAGGGCGACGGAGCCGGCTCTCATCGATCTCCTGCTCGTCGTCTCGGAGTTGACCGCGAACGCCATTCGCCACGGGGATGGGCTGGCCGGGTTCGAGGTGACGCCCACGCATGAGGGGGTGAGGCTGACCGTGCACGACAACAGTGACGTCATCCCCGCCGCGGTCTACGGCTCGGGCCACCTTCCCCCGGTGCACCACGGCAACGGCTACGGCTGGCCGCTGATCATCCGGCTGTCGCGCGAGATCGCCGTCGACAGACGTCCGGGAGGCGGCAAGACCATCCGCGTTGTCGTGCCGCTCCAGACTTCGCCGTAGGAGTTCCTCACCGTTCCTCACCACGGCATGAACACGTGAATGTCCTTGCCCTTCTCGGCCGTCACCACGCTCACCTGGTCGCACAGCGTATGGATCAGGTGCCATCCCACGCCCCCGTCGTTCCGGCCGGGGCGGAAGGGCCGGGGCGCCGGTGGTGTGGTGCTGGTGTCGTGCACCGTCACGTGCACACCGTCGAACGTACGCCGCATGCGCAGGACGAACGGCCCCGGTGCGTACTGCACCGCGTTCGCGGCCAGCTCCGTGACCACCAGCAGGATGTCGTCCCAGCGCTCGGGTTCGGTCGGCGGGGACGCGCGCGTCAGGGCAAGGAGAAACGCCTCCGCGGCAAGTCGTGCGCCCGTCACGTCGGGCGGTTCGCCGCCGAATTCGGTGGTCTGGGTGTACGTCTCCTCAGCAGGCAGTTTGTCGTCCCAACGCGGCTCGGTCGCCCTCTCGCCCTCCCCAGCCGGCTCCCTGTGGGGCGGTGGCGCTTGCTTTGCTTCCCATCGTTGCTGCTTCCCGACGGCAAAGGGGCTTACTCGTCCGGTCCGGTGCGGATGACGTCAGATCCAGGTGTCGAGCCACATGCGCGAGTGCCAGTCGGAGTACGGGATCGTCGTGCCCGCATAGATCGGGAAGAAGTAGACGAAGTTCCAGACGATGAGCAGCACCAGGACCCCCGCGCCCACCGCTCCCCGGGCCCGGCGATTCTCACTCGACCCCGGCGGCCCCAGCATCGCGCCCACCAACATCGCGACGGCCAGGCACAGATACGGCACGAAGGCGACCGCGTAGAAGGAGAAGGTCGTACGGTCCTGATAGTGGAACCACGGCAGATAGGCCGAGCCCACCGCACACAGGACGGCTCCCGCGCGCCAGTCGCGGCGCAGCGCCCACCGGTAGAGCAGATAGAGGAGCGCGAAGCACGCCGACCACCACAGCAGGGGCGTCCCGAGCGCGAGGATAGCCTCCGAGCAGCCGGACGCGGTGCGGCAGCCGTCCCGTGCGAAGTCCGTCTCGTAGGAGATCGCCACCGGCCGCCCCAGGATCAGCCAGCTCCACGGGTTGGACTCGTACCGGTGCCAGTCGCTCAGCCCCACGTTGAACTCGTAGACCGCGGACTCGTAGTGCCACAGGCTGCGCAGGGGGGCCGGGATCCATGACCACGGGCCGCCCCGGTCGTCCGCCCAGTGGCGTCCGTAGCCCTTGTCGGTCAGGAACCAGCCGGTCCAGGTCGTGACATACGTGACCATGGCGACCGGTGCGAGGGACAGCGCCGACCAGCCGAGATCCTTGCGCAGCACCGCCAGGTACGGGCGGCGGGCCCCGGCGACGCGGCGGGAGCCGACGTCCCACAGCACGGTCATCACCATGAAGAACGCCAGGACGTAGAGGCCGCTCCACTTGCTGGACGACGCCAGGCCCAGGCAGACACCGGCCGCGAGGCGCCACGGCCTTACCCCCGTCCCCGCACGCTCGCCCGTGTGCCGGTGCGGGCCCGCGAAGCCGTCCGCGTCCACCGGCAGGGCTTTTGCGAGACGGGCCCGCGCCCGGTCCCGGTCGACCAGCAGGCACCCGAACGCCGCCAGGACGAAGAACATGACGACGAGGTCGAGCAGAGCGATGCGGCTCATCACGAAATGCAGGCCGTCCACCGCCATCAGCAGCCCGGCGAGACAGCCCAGTGCCGTCGAACGGAACAGCCGGCGGCCTATTCGGCACAGCATGAGCACCGACAGCGTGCCGAGCACCGCCGTCATGAAGCGCCAGCCGAAGGGGTTCAGACCGAACATCCACTCACCGAGGGCGATCACCCACTTGCCCATCGGCGGGTGCGCCAGAAAACTCCCGGCGTCGGACAGCGGGATCACCTGAGGGTCCGCCAGGATCTGCGCGTCGGCGATCTTGCGGTCCGGCCACGTCCCCTCGTAACCGAGCTCGAGCAACGACCAGGCGTCCTTGGCGTAGAACGTCTCGTCGAAGACCACGGCCCGCGGCCGGCCGAGGTGCCAGAAGCGGATCGCTCCGGCGAGGAGGGCGACGAGGACCGGACCGAGCCAGCCCATCGCCCTCGCGGCGCGGTACGCCAGTGCCGGGCTGAGGCCGAGGGCCTCCCCGACGCGCGTGCCCGGTTCCGGAAAGGGCGGGACCAGGAGGTCGCGGGTGTCGGACCGTGGGCCGGCCGTGTACCCGAACCGGTGCAGCCGCCTCACCCAGGGAGAGGACTCCGTCTTCGCGCGGGCTTCGGCGTCCACCTGCGCCGCGATGTCACTGGTCACCGGGTCATCGTAGGGAACGGTTGTTCCTCTTATGGGTTTTCGGCCACCCCCTCGATGGAGTGGCCGGGCGAGACGGCCGGGTGAGAAACGGCCGCGAACGCACGTCTGTGCCCGCCGTGCGCGACGGCGGGCACAGGGCTGTGCGGAAAGGAGGGCGCGTCCGGGCCCCCGCTTCGGGCGGCGGCCGGTCCTAGTCGGTCACGTCCGAGACCCTCCAGCGCTGGTTGGAGCCGGAGTTGGGCGTCCACAGCGTGACGGCGGCACCGTCGTTGGTGGCCTGGCCGCCGACCTCCAGCAGGCGTCCGGTGGCGGCGTTGACGAGGGTCCAAGTGCCGTCGCCGGTCGTCGACATGATCCACTGGGTGGCCTTGTCGCGCGGACCGGAGTCGGCCTCCAGCACCGGGGCGCCGTCACGGACCGCCAGGCGCTTGCCCTCCACCGCGTTGGTGAACACGTACCGCTGCCGGTTGCCGGTGTCGCCGGAGATCTGCCGCAGCTTCCACTCCTGGCCGGCCGCGTCTCCAGCCGAGGTCCTGATGACCAGGCTCGTGCCGTTGTCGGCGACGGTGAGCGACTTGCCGCTCTGGACGCCGGTCAGCTCGTAGGTGTGGCCCTTGCGCAGTTCGGCGGCGTCCTTCGCGACACCCGAGACGCCCTTGACGACGAAGGAGGTCACCGACTGCGCGGGCACCGTGAAGGTGGCCCTGAGGTCACTCACCTTGACGGCCCTGTGGCGTTCGAGCTTGCCGTCGGCGCTGGTCACGACCGGCGTGACGGTGGCACTGCGGCTGACCTTGCCGAACTTCGACAGGTCGACCGTGACCGTGCGGGCGGCGGTGGTGCTGTTGACGTGGACGACCGTCGCGCCGTTGCCCTTCTTGGAGACGGCGGCGGCGCTGGACGTGTCGTCCGTCTTGATCAGCCGGTCACCGGGCTTGATGTAGTGCGTGAAGTTCCGGGCCGTGTCGAACTTCGTGTTCGTGTGGATCGGGCACGATTCGAGGGTGTCCGTCGAGGTGCAGCTGAACGGGAGCTGGATGCTGCCCCAGTTGCCGCCCTTGGCCGACTCGCCGCCCGGCTTCATGTTGTCGTAGTCCTCGACGGGCTGCCAGAACACCCAGGCCTTGGGCTCCAGTTCACGCAGATCGTCCACGATGCGCTGGGCGAGGCCGAGCCCCGGCCGCATGTCCGTGAAGCTCTGCCCGTCGCCCCAGTCGCCCTCGACCTCGCTCTGCCACAGCGGTTTGTCGGCCGCCTTCGCCAGGTCACGTACGGTGGTCCGCTGGCCGGTGCCGTAGGTGTGGACGTTCATCTGGCCGACGAGGTCCCGCACTTCCTGCGGGTAGGTGTTCCAGTTCGTCGAGAAGATGGACGGGTTGGTCTCGTCCATCGCGGAGATCTCCGCCTTGGTCTTCGCCTTCTCCAGCGCGGGAGTCAGGGCCTTGATGACCTTCTGCTGGAGCTCGGGGCCGATGTGCGCCCCCTCCTGACGGCCGCCGACCGGCTTGCCGTCGGCGCCCAGACGGGTGCTCCAGTAGCCGGTGTTGGGCTCGTTGAAGGGGTCGACGGTGTCGACCTTGATGCCCTCGGCCTTCTCGAGACGCTTGGTCGCGCCCGCCATGTAGGCGGCGAAGTCGTCGACGGACTCGGCCTTGAGCTGGTCCTCGGTGGCGTTGAACCCGCCGGATACGTAACCGCTCTTCGTCATGAACCACGGCGGGGAGTTGCTGAACGTCTCCCAGTGGTCGATGTCGTTCTTGATGCGGTCGACCCACCAGCGCTGGGTCGCGTCGGCGTCCTTGTTCCAGTCCGCCGGGTCGTCGGCGCTCCACCAGTCGGTGTCCTCGCGGGTGGTGCCTGCCGGGGCCTTCCACCAGCCCTCGACGGCACCGCCGGCGCGCAGGTAGTCCTCGACGTCCGGGGCGTTGCCGCCGCCGATGTTGTAGCGGGCGATGTTCAGCGCCAGGCCGTCGTCCCCGAAGAGGAGCCTGGCGAGCTTCTCGCGTATCTCCTGGGGGTAGTCCCCGGTGGCGTTGGCGAACCAGACCAGGCTGGTGCCCCAGCCCTCGAACTTCTCCTGCTCGTACGAGGGGTCGGGCCGGACGGTGACGGCTGCGGGGTCCGCCGCCGTCACCTGTGCGGTGGACGACGGGGCGGAGACCAGAGCGGCCCCGGTGGCCAGGGCGGTGAGGCCGGCGGCTCCGAGGAGCCGTCTGCTGCGGGTGCGGCGTGCCATCGTGTGCTCCCAACTACGGTGTTGGCGCTGCGGTGTACCTCCCGCCCGTCGGGCAGGAGGGATGGCCCTCGAACCAGCGCGGTGCCGTTCGAGGAGTCGGCGGTGTGCGGGGGAGTGGGTCAGCCGGCGGGCTGTCGCACCACGGCGACGTCCCTGGGCCCGAGGACGAGACCGCCCTCGGTGTCCGTGTCGCCGACCAGGATCTCTCCGGTGAGGCCGGTCAGCGGCACGTTCCCGTCGGTCCGGTTGACCAGGAACAGGAAGCGGCCGTCGGGTCCGCGGCGTACGGTCTGCTCGACCGATCCCCGTGCGTCGGCGGGCAGTTCGCTCTGTACGCCCGCCGGGTCGAGCAGCCCCGGCAGCAGACCGGCAAGCCCGTCGGCGCCGAGCCGGGTGGAGACATACGAGGCCGAACCCCGGCCCACCGCACGGCGCGTGACGGCGGGCCTGCCCGCGTACGTCCCGGTGCGGTAGCGGGCCAGCACCTCGACCGCCGGGTCGGTGACGGTGATCCGGTCGGTCCACAGGGTGCCCGGGCCGGCGCCGTCCAGGTCGACGCTGTCCCCTTCGAGCAGCGGCCCGAACTCCTCGATACGGATGCCGAGGAGGTCGCGCAGCGCTCCCGGGTGGCCGCCGAGCCAGACGTGGTCGTTCTCGTCGACGACACCGGAGAAGTACGTGGTGACGAGGTGGCCGCCGGTCTCGACGTACCGCGTGAGCTCCTTGGCCAGCGGAGCCGGGATCACGTGCAGGACGGGCGCGATCAGCAGGTCGTACCGGTCGAGGTCGGCCGAGGTGGTGACGACGTCGGCCCGGACGCCGAGGGCGAGGAGGGCGGAGTACCAGTCCAGCGCCTCCTGGCGGTAGTCGAGCAGGGCGGTCGGGTGGGAGTCCTGCTCGCTCGCCCACCATGATTCCCAGTCGTAGACGATTCCGACGCGGGAGGGTTCGCGCTCGGTGCCCGCGACCGGGGCCAGGGCCTTGAGGGTCTGGCCGAGGGCGGTGACCGCGCGGAAGACCTCGCTGTCGGCACCGGCGTGCGGCACCATCGCGGAGTGGTACTTCTCGGCACCGGCCGCGGACTGGCGCCACTGGAAGTAGCACACGGCGTCGGCGCCGTGCGCGACGTGCAGCAGCGAGTCGCGGGCCAGGTCACCCGGCCGCTTGGCCACGTTGACGGGCTGCCAGTTGACGGCACTCGTGGAGTGCTCCATCAGGAACCACGGACGGCCGTTCGCGATACCGCTGGTGAGGTTCGCGGAGAAGGACAGCTCGTCGCGGTCCTGCGGGCCCGGGTGGACGTAGTGGTCGTTGGAGACGAAGTCGATCTCGCCCGCCCAGTCCGGGTAGTTCATGCCCTTGGTGTTGCCCATCACCATGAAGTTGGTGGTGATCGGCACGTCCGGCGTGATCTCCCGCAGTACGTCCCGCTCCGCGCGCAGGTACTCCTTCAGCGCGTCCGAGGAGAAGCGCTTGAAGTCCAGCTGCTGCGTGGGGTTCGGGTGGGAGGCGGCCAGCCGCGGCGGCAGGATCTGCTCCCAGTCGCTGTAGCGCTGCGACCAGAAGGCCGTGCCCCAGGCGTGGTTGAGGGCGTCGAGGGTGGTGTACCGGTCGCGCAGCCAGTCGCGGAAGGCACGGGCCGCGTCGTCGGAGTAGTCGTAGATGTTGTGGCAGCCCAGCTCGTTGGAGATGTGCCAGGCCACCAGCGCGGGATGGTCCGCGTACCGCTCGGCCATCGTCCGCACCAGACGCAGTGCGTGGGTGCGGAAGACGGGCGAGGTGGGGCGCCAGTGCTGCCGCGCCCCCGGCCACACCGTCTCACCGGCGGCGGTCACCGGAAGGATCTCCGGGTGCGCCGTGGTGAGCCAGGGCGGCGGGGACGCGGTGGCGGTGGCCAGGTCGACCCCGATGCCGCTCTCGTGCAGCAGGCCCATGATCTCGTCGAGCCAGCCGAAGTCCCACTGGTCCTGGGCCGGCTGGATGCGGGCCCAGGAGAAGATCCCCACGGAGACCACGTTGACACCGGCCTCACGCATCAGCCGGACATCCTCGTCCCACACCTCGCGAGGCCACTGCTCGGGGTTGTAGTCGGCGCCGTACGCGAGGCATGGGGTGGAGTCACCGTCCGGCCCGTTCAGCTGGGACAGGAGGGTGGAGATCATCGTGGTCCTTCCGGTGTGTCACAAGGGGGCGGCGTCGGGGCGTGCGTCGACTACTCGACGGTGAAGCCCTGTTCCTTGCCGTACTTGACGGACGCGTCCTGCCAGGTCTTGAGGGCGTCGGTCAGCTTGGTGCTACCGACGTAGGCCTTGCCGACGGTGTCGTTGAAGATCGAGTTGGCGTACTGCTGGAAGGGCAGGTACGACCAGTCGGAGGCGACGTTGGCCGCGGAGTCGGCGAAGATCTCGTTGGCCTTCTGCCCGTCGAAGTACTCGAACTCCTTGTTCTGGAACGCGCTGTCCTGGAGCTCCGCGGTGGTCGCCGGGAATGCGCCCTCGTCTATGCGGGTCTGGACGCCGGCGCCGGAGTTGGCGTACTCGACGAAGGCGTAGGCGAGTTCCTTGTTCTTGCCGAGCGTGGGCAGGGCCAGGGAGCTGCCGCCGTTCTCCGTGCTCGCCTTGTCACCCTTGGTCCAGGCCGGCATCGGGGCCGCTCGCCAGTCACCGGCGGCGTTCGGCACGCCGGTGACGAAGTTGGCGGGCATCCAGGCGCCGCTGGGCAGTGTGGCGAGGGTGCCGTCGCCCAGGCCCTTGTACCAGTCGTCGGTCCAGCCGTTGATGGGCGCGACGAGCTTCTCGTCGATGAGCTTCTGCCAGGTGTCGGTGTACTTCTTGGCACCCGCGTCGTTGAAGTCGATCTTCACTTTGGTGCCGTCGACCTTGTAGGGACGCGAACCGGTCTGCCACAGCAGGCTGGTGGTCAGACCCGCGTCGCCCGCGTCGGCGGCGATGAAGACCTTGGGGTCGGCCTTGTGCAGCTTGCGGGCCGCCTCGACGTACTCGTCCCAGGTGGTCGGGACCGCGACCTTGTACTTGTCGAAGACCTTCTTGTTGTAGAAAAGCGCCATCGGGCCGGAGTCCATCGGCAGGCCGTAGACCTTGTCACCGTCGCTCACGGCGTTCCACGGGCCGGGGGTGTACTTGGCCTTGAGCTTGTCGGCGCCGAAGGGGGCCAGGTCGCTGAGGCCCTTGGTGAGGGCGTACTGGCTCAGCGCGAAGTACTCGACCTGGGCGACGTCGGGGACGCCCTTCTCGGCGGAGATGGCGTTCGACAAGGCGGTGTAGTGCTTGTCACCGGACCGCTCGCCGACGAGGTTGATCTTGACCTTGGGGTACTTCTTCTGGAAGTCCGCGGCGACGGTCTTGAGGGTGGGCTCCCAGGCCCAGACCGTGACCGAGCCGCCCTTCTTCAGGGCCGCCTGGATGTCCCCGGCGGAGACCGCCTTCTGGCCGGAGCTGTCGTCGTCGGAGCCGCCGCAGGCGGTCGCCCCCATGGCGAGGGCGGAGAGGAGAGCGATGCCGCGCAGCAGGCGGCTTGTGGTTCGGCGCATGGAGGTGCTTCCACTTCTTCGTGGGTGGGACAGGGCGAGGGGGAAAGAGACGGGGCCGCGGGGGGTGGGGGCCTGAGGGCGGGTCATTCCTTGACGCTTCCGGCGGCGAGCCCGGACTGCCAGTACCTCTGCAGCAGCAGGAACGCGGCGATCAGCGGGATGATGGTGAGCAGTGAACCGGTGATCACCAGGTTGAAGATCACGTCACCGCCGATCGTCTGAGCCTGGTTGTTCCAGGCGTCCAGCCCCAGGGTCAGGGGGTACCAGTCCGGGTCCTTGAGCATGATCAGCGGCAGGAAGTAGTTGTTCCAGGTCGCGACCGTGGTGAACAGCAGGACGGTCACGGTGCCGGGGGCGAGCAGCGGCAGGGCCACCTGGAAGAAGGTGCGTACCTCGCCCGCTCCGTCGATGCGGGCCGCCTCCATCAGTTCGGTGGGGATGGCCTCGGTGGCGAAGACCCACATCAGATACAGACCGAAGGGCGACACGAGCGAGGGGATGATCACCGCCCACGGGGTGTCGGTCAGGCCCATCTTGCTGAACATGAGGAACGTGGGCACCGCGAGCGCGGTCCCCGGGACGGCGACGGCGCCGATGACCACGGCGAAGACGGCGCGCTTGCCGGGGAAGGCGAACTTCGCCAGCGCGTAGCCGCCCAGGATCGCCAGGAGGGTGGCGCCGCCGGCGCCGAGCACGACGTACAGCAGGGTGTTCAGCAGCCAGCGGACGAAGATTCCGTCGTGGTACGTGAACGTCTCGCCGATGTTGTCCCAGAGGGCGAAGTCGTCGCTGAACCACAGTCCGGACGAATCGGCCAGCCCTTCCTGGGTCTTGGTGGCGCTGATGACCAGCCACACCAGGGGTACGACCGTGTACAGCAGGACCAGGCCGGTGAGCACGGTCAGCAGGACGCTGCGCCTGGGGCGCCCGGGGGTGTGCGCCCGTCGCGTGCGCAGTCGGGGCGCGCCCGTGGAACCGCCGGAGGCCTGGACGGGTGCGGGCTGGGAGGCGGTGGTGACGGAGCCGCTCGTGTTGGTCATCGGGTCACGCTCCCTTGCGCATGCCGCGGAGCTGCACGACATAGGCGATGACCATGGTGATGAGCCCCATGATGATGGCGACCGCCGCGGAGTAGTTGTGCTGCTGGCCGTTGAAGGACAGCGAGTACGTGTAGAAGTTCGGGGTGAAGTCGGTCGTGATGGCGTTGCGCGCGATCGGCCGCAGGATGCTCGGCTCGTTGAAGAGCTGGAAGCTGCCGATGATCGAGAAGATCGTCGCGATGACGAGGGCGCCCCGGATCGCGGGGAGCTTGATGGCGCTGATGATGCGGAACTGTCCGGCACCGTCGATCTCCGCGGCCTCGTAGAGCGAGTGCGGGATGACCCGCAGCGCGGAGTAGAAGATCAGCATGTTGTAGCCGATGAACTCCCAGGTGACGATGTTGCCGATCGACGCCAGGATCAGGTCGGTCGAGAGCGGGTCGGGCAGGGTGACATCGAAGGCCGAGTTGATGTCGCCCACCAGTCCGTACTTCGTGCCGTACATGAAGCCCCACATCAGGGTGGCGACCACGGCGGGCACGGCGTACGGCAGGAAGATCACGATGCGGAAGAAGTCCTTGCCGTACAGGCGCCCGCTGTCCAGCGCGAGGGCGATCAGCAGGGCGATGCCGAGCATGATCGGAACCTGTACGGCCAGGAAGAGCGACACCCGCGCGAGCGAGTCCCAGAACCGGTCGTCCTTCAGCGCCTGTGTGTAGTTGTCCAGGCCGACGAAGGTGGTGCCGCCGATCAGCTGGTCCCGGAACAGACTGAGGTAGACCGAGTACACGATCGGTGCCAGGAAGACGAGGGCGAACACGGCCACGAAGGGACCGATGAAACCCCACCCCGTCCAGGAGCGGCGGTCCCGTTTCGCCGGAGGCCGGTCCGGGCGCCGCTTGGCTGCCGCCGGCGGTTGTAGCGTCGTCATCTCGTTCCTCGCTCGTCCCTCTCGCGAACCCGGCGTCCTGCGCCGCTGATGTTTGCGCAAACGTCCAGTCCCGGAGATGTCCTTGGCCTGTTATGTTTACGTAAACATCTGATGGCGGCATGTCTACACTGCCCTGTTGACGGTGGTCAAGGGTCATTTGAGAAAACGCGGTTCGGCTAGGGCCTGTCCGGCGGATCAAGTCGCAGATGGGCGTGACAGACCCCGCGTCTGCGGCATGATCCGCCGGACAGGGCCTAGGGAGGGAGACGGGTGGACACAGCGGACAGTGCCTCGGCGAGCAGGCCGAAGTCGGTGGCGCGGACCGGGAAACGGGCCTCCCGCCGGACGCAGAGTGCGTCCATGGCGGACGTCGCCCGGCTGGCCGGCGTCTCCTCGCAGACCGTCTCGCGTGTCTCGAACGGTTACGCGGGTGTGAACGAGGAGACCCGGCAGCAGGTGCTGGCGGCCATGCGGGAACTGGGCTACCGGCCCAACAGCGCCGCCCGGGCACTCAAGCGCGGCGAGTTCCGGACGATCGGCGTCATCACCTTCGGCCTGTCGACCACGGGCAACGTGCGCACGCTGGAGGCGATCGCGACCTCGGCGGCGCACGAGGGGTACGCCGTCACGCTGCTGCCCGTCGCCGTTCCCACGCAGGACGAGGTGCGCGGTGCGTTCTCCCGGCTGGGGGAGCTGGCCGTCGACGCCGTCATCGTCATCCTGGAGGTGCACCTGCTCGACGCGGTGGCCCTCACTCTGCCGCCCCACATCCAGGTCGTCGTGGCCGACTCGGACGCGGGCGACCGCTATACCGTGGTCGACACCGACCAGGCCGGCGGGACCCGTGCCGCCGTGCGGTATCTGCTCGACCTCGGCCACCGCACGGTCTGGCACCTGGCCGGACCCGAAGAGTCCTTCGCGGCCCAGCGCCGCGCCGACGCCTGGCGTGCCGAACTCACCGAGGCGGGCTGCACGGCGCCACCGCTGGTACGCGGCGACTGGTCGGCCGAGTCCGGCTACCGGGCCGGCCTCGAACTCGCCGAACAGCGGGACTGCACGGCGGTGTTCGCGGCCAACGACCAGATGGCGCTGGGCCTGCTGCGGGCCCTGCACGAGCGGGGCCGGTATGTGCCCGACGACGTCAGCGTCATCGGCTTCGACGACATCCCCGAGGCGGGCTCCTTCCTGCCTCCCCTGACCACCGTCCACCAGGACTTCGCCGAGGTCGGACGCCGCTGCGTCGAGGGCGTGCTGCGGCAGATGCGCCACGCTACGCCGGAACACGGGACCACGCTCGTGCCTACGCGGCTCGTGGTGCGTGACAGTACGGCGGCGCCGCGGGTGTCTTGAGCTCGGCGCGGGACGTGCTGTGCGTGTGTGTCGTCCGCGGGTTGGCGGTGGCTGGTCGCGCGGTTCCCCGCGCCCCTGTGGGGCGGGGCGGTACCGGCCCGCGGGGAAGGCGTCGTGGGGTCACGCGGTCCGGGGAAGCCGTCGGCCGTCCGGGAGCCGGGATCAGTTGTTCGTCTTCTCCATGGCCTCCACGATCGCGTCCCAGAGCCGGGACCTGGCCTCCAGCGCGAGGATCGCTGTCTCCGCGGCCTCCTGCCAGCGGGTGTCGTCCTCGCCGCAGAGGTCGGCCACCATGGCCATCGCCATGGGGGTGTGCTCCTCGCCGTCCACCTCGATGTGCCGCGCCAGGTAGTCGCGGAAGATCGGGAACCGGTCGGCGCCCTCCTTCTTGATCACCTGGTCGAACATGTCCGGGATGAGGTCCTCCCGGGCGAAGGCGAAGGCCGCCGCCTGGCAGTGGACGGGCGTGCCGAGGATGATCCCGAACGTCGTGGTGACGAACTCGGCCGCGGGGCCCGGGACTTGGGCGGCTCGCAGTGCCGCGGGAACGTCGTGGCCCTCCCCGAGCAGCGCGAGGAACGTGTCTAGCCGTGAGGTGTCCGCCCCCGCTTCGACCATGCCGTCCCGGTAGAGCTCGAAGTGGCTGATGAAGCCGCCGTCCTGCTCGTCGCTCTCCTCCACCAGCACGATGTCGTTGACGAGCCGCCGGCCCACCTGCGAGCCGCGCGGCACCCAGGGGACGTCCACACACGTCAGCTCCCGCTGGAGGGACTTCAGCAGCGACATGAAGTCCCACACGGCGAAGACGTGGTGCTCCATGAAGGTCGCCAGGTCCTCCCGGGTGCTCATCCGCTGATAGACCGGATGGGCGGTCACTTCTTTTCGGGCCGGTTCGATCTCGGCGCGCACCCGGTCGATTCCCTCGTGGTTCATGCTCCAGTCATACCTGGACATGGATCTCCTTCTTGCTCTTTCAGATCCAGCTGATTCGTTTTTTCGGCTCAATTTTTGGATCTTCGTGTCGTCGGTGAAAGGTGCCTCCGAGGTCGATGGTCCCGCTTTGTTGGGGCGCCCGCCAAGCGATTCCATGAATTCGTGAATGTTGTCCGAAGAACCGTGTGACAAAAGATGTCAAGGCGGGCAGAAGGGTGACAAAGGGCTGCTTTCCCGGCTGCTCGCAAAAACTCCGTTGAGAGTTGAACAGCAAGCCTTCTCTTTCCGTATTCAGAGCCGTGACCAGGAATCCCGTTACCGTCACCGTCGCGTATCGAGTGGTACCGGGCCGCGAGGCCGAGTTCCACTCCTGGGGGTGGGGTGCACTGCGTGCGACAGCACGGCAGCCGGGCTTTCTCGGCGGTGGCGTGCTCGTCGACGGAGAGGCGGAGTGGCATGTGGTCTACCGCTTCAACAGCGAAGGTTCCGCCCTGGCCTGGGACCGCTCGGCCGATCGGGCGGAGTGGCAGGCGCGTGGAGAGACGCTGGCCCAGGAGACCGGCCGGCAGACCGTGCAGGGCTCCAGGGCCTGGTTCGATTCCCAGGCCGAAACGGCCGGTGCCGCTGCGGCGGCACCTCGGCCGCCACCGAAGTGGAAGTTATGGTTCGTGAATATGAGCGCGGTCTTCCCGCCCGTACTCATATTCAACTTGGCGGTACTTCCTTATCTCGGAAGCTTCAACCCTCTCATCCGCACTCTGTTCCTTTGCCTGGCTGTGACGGCCATTGTCACGTGGATTCTCATGCCGCGACTTCAGCGTTTCTTCAAGAAATGGCTGTACCCACCGCTGCAGGCGATCCGTGGACGACACAAACGACGGGCTGCGCAAGGCTGAGAACGACCATAAGGGGGGTGGGCGGGTGAAGACCCTGCTCATCGACAATTATGATTCGTACACGTACAACTTGTTCCAGCTGATTGCCGAGGTCAACGGCGAGGAGCCGGTGGTGATCCTCAACGACACCCCGGCCGACGACGTTCCGGATCTCCGGGGCTTCGACAACGTGGTGGTGTCCCCGGGACCGGGACACCCCGCCCGGCCACGCGACTTCGGTATCAGCGCCACGGTGCTGGCCGAGTCCTCGATTCCCGTCCTGGGCGTCTGCCTCGGACACCAGGGCATCGCCGCGGGCGAGAGCGCCCGGGTGACGGCCGCACCGGAGCCCCGGCACGGGCATCTCTCCAGAATCCGGCACACGGGCGAGGGCCTGTTCAGCGGACTCCCGCAGGACTTCACCGCGGTCCGCTACCACTCCCTGTCCGTACGGGAACCGCTGCCGGCGAGCCTCAAGGGCACCGCCTGGGCCGAGGACGGCGTCCTGATGGGGCTGCGGCACCGCACCCGGCCGCTGTGGGGTGTGCAGTTCCACCCCGAGTCGATCCTCACCGAGTACGGCCACCGGCTGTTCCTCAACTTCCGCAGCCTCACGGCGGCCCGGCGTCGCGGGGTCCGGCTGACCAAGTCCCGTACCCGACAGCCCCTTTCCGAAGGCAACACCTCCACGGTGTTCGTGCCGCGCCCCCGGCGCTCCGCGTCCGTCGGACACCGACTGCACACCCGTCGGATCGCGACCGCCGTGGACACCGAGGCGGCCTTCACCCGGATGTGCGCCGACGCGCCCAGGGCGTTCTGGCTGGACAGCTCGCGGGTCGAGGAGGGGCAGTCCCGCTTCTCGTTCTTCGGCGACGGCACCGGCCCGCTGGCCGAGTTCGTACGGTACGACGTCGAGTCCGGGGTGTGTGAGGTCGAGCGGCCCGGGCGGCCCCCGCGCAAGGTCCGGGCCGGCGTCTTCGACTATCTGAAACGGCAGTTGGCGACCCGCCGGGTGGACGCGGGCGAGCTGCCCTTCGACTTCACCGGCGGATACGTCGGCTACTTCGGCTACGAGCTGAAAGCCGACTGCGGCTCGCCGAACCGCCACCGGGCCGACACCCCGGACGCCTCCTGGCTCTTCGCCGACCGGCTGATCGCGGTCGACCACCAGGACGGCTTCACCTACGCCGTCTGCCTGGCGGAGAACACGCCGCAGGGCACGCGGGACGCCGCCGACTGGCTCGACGGCGCGGTGGCGCAGCTGAGCTTCGTGTCGGCGGCCGGGCCCGCCCTCGCCCCGCCGACCGCGTCCGAGTCGGACCTGCACGCCGCCGAACCCTGGCTGGCGCGCGACCGCGAGACCTACCTCGCCGACATCGAGGCATGCAAGCGCGAGCTGAACGCCGGGACGAGCTACGAGATCTGTCTGACCAACGCCGCCGAGTTACCCGCGCCACCCGACCCGTTGGCCTACTACCGGGTGCTCCGGCGCATCAACCCGGCGCCCTACGCGGCCTTCCTGCGGTTCGGTGACCTGACCGTGGCCGGCGCGTCCCCCGAGCGGTTCCTGCGGATCACCCGGGACGGCGTCGCCGAGGCCAAGCCCATCAAGGGCACCGCGCCCCGCGGCGACCGGCCGGAGGAGGACGCCCGGCTGCGGGACTCGCTCGCCACGGACGCCAAGACCCGCGCCGAGAACCTGATGATCGTCGACCTGCTCCGCAACGACCTCGGCCGGGTCTGCGAGACCGGAACGGTCCGGGTGCCGCGCCTCATGGCCACGGAAACCTACGCCACCGTGCACCAGCTCGTCTCCACCATCGAGGGCCGCCTGCGCGCGGGCACGGACGCCGTGGACTGCGTACGCGCCTGCTTCCCCGGCGGCTCGATGACCGGAGCGCCGAAGCTGCGCACGATGGAGATCATCGACTCGCTGGAGACCGCCGCCCGCGGGGTCTACTCCGGAGCCGTCGGCTATCTCGGGTGCAGCGGTGGAGCCGACCTCAACATCGTCATCCGCACCGCCGTCCTCACCGGCGGCCGGATGCACCTGGGAGCGGGCGGCGCCATCGTCCTCGGCTCCGATCCCGAAGCGGAGTACGACGAGATGCTGCTGAAGACCGCCGCGCAACTGCGCGCCCATCGCGAGTCCACGACCGCCGAGCCGGTCACCCTGCAGGAGCAGATCCGATGACGCCCACGACCGCCGCCCCGAGCCCCACCGACACGGCCGGTGCCACCGACAGCGAGGCCGGGAACCTGGCCTCCGGGCTGGCCGCACTGGCCGAGGGGCAGGGCTGGACCGACCGGCCCGCCTTCCACCAGGGCCACCGGGCCTGGACCCATGGCGAGGTCCACGACCTCGCCGCCCGCGCCGCCAGCGTCCTGGCCGACCACGGTGTCTGCCCCGGCGACCGGGTGCTGCTCGCGCTGCCCGACTCCCTCGCCTGGGTGACAGCGTTCCTGGCCACCGCCCGGCTCGGCGCGGTCGCGGTCCTCGTCAATCCCGAACTGCCCGCGGCCGACCACGAGTTCATGGCCGAGGACGCCGGGGCCGCGCTGTGCGTGACCGGGCCGGGCCTGGAGGGCCGGTTCGCCGGCCGGACGCGGCTGGGCGCCGACCAGCTCGTCGCGCTCACCCGCAGTGCGCCGCCCACCACCGACGCCAACCCGGCCGGGCCGCGCACCCCGCTCTACATCCAGTACACCTCCGGAACGACCGGCACCCCCAAGGGAGTCGTGCACTGCCACGGCGACCCCGGGACGTATTACGAGCTCATCGGCGACCGGCTGCTGCGGATCACCCCGGACGATGTCACCCTCTCGGTGTCGAAGCTGTTCTTCGCGTACGGCTTCGGCAACGCCTTCGTCTTCCCGCTCTTCTCGGGGTCCTCCGCCGTACTGGTCGACCGGCGCCCCTCACCCGCCGCCGTCGACGAACTCGTCGCCCGCCACCGGGTGACCCTGCTCTACTCCGTCCCCTCCGCGTACGCCGCCCTGGTCGCCGACCGAGCCGACGGACACGCCGCCTGCTTCGCCTCCGTACGCGCGGCGGTGTCGGCCGGTGAAACCATGCCCGCCGGACTCGGCGAGCGCGTCACCGAACTGCTCGGCGCGCCCGTCCTGGAGCAGATCGGCTCCACCGAGGCCGGGCACGCCTTCTGCGCCAACAGCCTCGACGCCAACACCCCCGGCACCGTCGGCCGCCCGGTCCCCGGCTTCGAACTGGAGCTGCGGGACCGCGCGGGACACCCGGTGCCGGACGGCTCGGAGGGCGAACTCTGGGTCAAGGGGCCGACGTTGACGCCCAGTTACCTGAACCTGCCGAAGGAGACGGCACGCGTCCTCGTCGACGGGTGGCTCAACACCCGGGACCGCGCGTGGCGCGAACCGGACGGCACCTACCGGCACGTGGGCCGCACCGACGACATGGAGCAGGTCGGCGGCATCACCGTCTCCCCGCTGGAGGTGGAGACCGTACTGCGCAAGCATCCGGCGGTACGCGAGGTAGCCGTCGCGGCCGTCACCGACGACCGTGGCGCGACCGCTCTGCGGGCCTACGTCGTCATCGGCGTGTCGGCCAAGACCGCCCCCACCTTCGCCGCCACCAGGTCCGGCCTGGAGTCCGAACTCATCGGCCTGGCCCGCGAACACCTCGCCGCCTTCAAGGCCCCCAGAACCGTCCACGTCGTGCCCGCACTGCCCCGCACCCCGACCGGGAAGCTCCGCCGCCACCTCCTCCGCCAGGGCGCGTGGTGAGCGTGTCCGTGACCGCGAACACCCCAGAAAGGAAAGGGCACATGCCACAGCCGCAGTCCCTGTTCTCCGATCGTGGGTACTACCTGGGCCCCGTGTTCCAGCAGGCCGCCGCCCGGCACGGAGCCGTCCCGGTCACCCTGGACCGGCCGCTGGACGTCAACCCCGAGCTCGGACTCGACCTGAGCTATCCGGTCCTGGCCGCCCTGGTCGAGGACCTGTCCGGGCGGCTGTGGGAGGCCGGTGTCCGGCCCTCCGAGCAGGTCGTCGTCCACAAGACGGACAACGTCGACATCGTCCTGCTGACCTGTGCCGTCTCCCGGATCGGCGCCGTCCCCGTCCTGCTCTCACCGGGCCTCCAGGGCCACGTCGTCGGCCGGCTCATGAAGCGGCTCCGCGAGCCCTGGCTGGTCACCGACCGGGCGAAGCTCACCGGACGCCTCAAGGACATCGAGGTCGACCGGCTCGTCCGGCAGACCCTCTCCGTCGACGACGCGCCCGGAGCGGTCCCGCTGGACAAGTACGCGGGCGCCCCACCGCACGGACCCGTCCGGCTGCACCCCCGCGAACCCGCGCTCATCACCCACAGCTCGGGCACGACCGGCACCCCCAAGCTCGCCGTGCACTGCCCGAACACCATGTGGAACCGGCTCGTTCCGCAGAAGGCCATGGGCTGGCCCACCCGCGGCGAGACGGCCGCACTGCACATGTCCTTCGTCCACTCGCGCTTCTACCATCTCCTCGGCGTGCTGCTGCACTTCGGCAGCCCGCTCCTGTTCA
Source organism: Streptomyces sp. NBC_00878 (assembly GCF_026341515.1). Lineage (NCBI taxonomy): Bacteria > Bacillati > Actinomycetota > Actinomycetes > Kitasatosporales > Streptomycetaceae > Streptomyces > Streptomyces sp. NBC_00878. The sequence continues at coordinate 180,912 of NZ_JAPEOK010000002.1, forward strand.
TCACCGACCCCGAACCCGCCGCCGCGGGCCCGCTGCTCGCCCGGCACCGCCCCGGCATCGTCGAGACCCACCCCAACACCTTCGTGCTGTGGGAGGAGTTGGCCGACGCCCCCGGCGCACCGCTGGCCCGCGTCCGCTCGTACGGCAGCACCTTCGACGCGATCCACCCGCGCACCGTGCAGCGACTGCTCGGCGCCTCGAACCGGCGCTCGCCCTGGCTGATGCAGCTGTACGGGCAGAGCGAGACGGGTCCGGTCGCTTTCCAGTGGTACACGCGCCGCGGCGCTGCCCGGGCGGACGGCCGCCGGGTCGGCATCGGCATCCCCGGCTTCACCCGCGTCCGGATCGCCGACAGCGTGGGACGGCGTGCCCGGCCCGGGACACCGGGCCGCATCGAGGCCCGCACCAGGGGCCGCATCCTCACCTACCTCGGCGCCCAAAAACGGTACGACCGTCAACTGGGCGACGGCTGGTGGCAGATGGGCGACATGGGGTACCGGAACCGGTGGGGCGCGCTCTATCTGATCGACCGTGAGATCGACCAGATCGACTCCGTGCACAGCAACCTGGAGATCGAGGACACGCTGATGTCCCGCCTCGACGAACTGCGGGAGGTCGTCATCGTGCCCGGCGTCGACCGCGAACCGGTCCCGGTGGTGTGCGTGCGGGGCGAACAGCCCCTCGACCTCAGGCGCTGGCACGAGGCCACCGCCGACCTGCCCACGATGGCCGACCCGCGGCAGTGGCGGTTCGACGAACTGCCGATGACCTCCACCTGGAAGGTCAAGCGGGTCGAGATCACCCGCATGCTCACCGAGAGCGCGACCGCCACCGCCGGCGCCACAGCCGCCGCCACCGCCGAGCATCCCGGCGGCGCCTGACGTGAGCCCTGTCATCGTCGTGGGCGCCGGACCCGTGGGCATGTCGGCCGCACTCGGCCTGCGCGCACACGGACTCCCGGTCACCGTCCTGGAAGCGGACCCGCAAGGACGCGAACGGCCGGGCAGCCGCGCCCTGTTCGTCCACAAGGAAACCCTGCAACTCCTCGAAGGAATGCGCCCGGGCCTGGCCGCCCACATCACGTCGTACGGTCGGACCTGGCTGACCAAACGCACCCTGTACCGGGGCCGCGAGGTGTACGCCAAGACGTTCCCGCCGCCCACCTTCCCGCCGCCCTTCACCAGTCTGCGCCAGGTGGACACCGAGCGGTTCCTGCGCTCCGCCTGCGAGGCGGCCGGAGTGGACTTCGCCTGGGGCGCACGCGTGACGGGCGTCAAGGTCACCGACTCCGGGGTCGCGGTGAGCAGCGGCGACGGGCGCGGCTGGACGGCCACCCACGTCATCGCCGCCGACGGTGCCCGTTCGGCGGTCCGGCGCGAGCTGGACATCCCCATGGAAGGCACCCGTACGGACGGCTTCCACGTCGTGGTGGACGTGTCCGACATCCCCGGCGCCGACCTGCCGCTGGAGCGGGTCTTCCACTACGAGCATCCCGGCGTCGGCGGCCGCAGCGTCATGCGCGTGCCGTTCACCGGCGGCTTCCAGGTCGACCTCCAGTGCGGGGGCGACGACACGCAGGAGTCCCACGGGACCGAGGAGGCGGTACGGCGATGGCTGCCCGCGGTCGTGGGGGAGGGGTACGCCGACCGGATCCTGTGGGTGTCGACGTACCGCTTCCTCCGCAAGGTCGCGGCGGCCTTCACCGACGACGAGCACCGCGTACTGCTCGTCGGCGAGGCGGCCCACCTCTTCCCGCCCTTCGGCGCCCGCGGCATGAACAGTGGCATCGCGGACGCGGCTGCGGCAGCGACGGCCGTGGCCACCGGCACGACGGAGGCGGTCGCGGAGTTCGCTGCGGCCCGGCGGACGGCGGCCCTGTTCAACAGCGCGGCGGCGGGCACGGCCCTGGACCATTTACGGCCCAGCCGTCGGATCGTACGGGCGAAACAGCGGGCGGCGGCGGCCCTGGCACCCGTGCTGCCGTGGTGCGGGGCCTGGTTGGAACACGCCCCGTACGGACCCAGGCACGGATCACCGGCGAGCGCCGGCCGGAAGTACTGACCGGAGCACCTGAAGCACCGGCCGTACTGACGGACGTACTGAGAGGAGAGAGTTTCTTTGATGACACAACCGGCAACCGCAGAGGGGCTGTTGGCGTGGATGCCCGGCCGTGGGCTGATCGCCGGCCTGGCGGCCGACACACAGCTGCTGGTCGCGGACTCCTGGCTGGTCCGGGACGGGCAGGTGCGCGCGCTCGACCGGCACCGGGAGCGGTTCGTGCGGGCCTGTGGCGACATCGGAGGTCCCTCTCCCGATCAACTCGACGAGTTCTGGCGGGACATGACGGCCGCGCTGCCCCGCACGGGATCGTGGTTTCCGCGCGTCGAGCTCGTGGCCGGCTCCCTCCAGCTGCGGCTGCTCCTGCGGTACGCGCCGCCGCTCGGCTCGGACGTACGCGTGTGGGCGGCGGGCCAGCCGGACCCGAGAACGGTGCCGCGCCGCAAGGGACCGGATCTGGACGCGCTGGCCCGGGTCCGGCAACGGGCAAGGGGACAGGGCGCGGAGGAGGCGGTGCTGATCGCCCCGTCCGGTCTGGTGCTGGAGGCGGCGACCTCCAGCGTGCTGTGGTGGGAGGACGACACCCTGTGCCTGCCTCCGCAGCAGCTGCCGATCCTGGCCGGTGTCACCACGGGCCTCATCCAGGAACGGGCCCTGCACAGCGGGATCCGGATGGCCCACTGCGAGCGGACCCTGGAGCAGCTCGCCGACCGGGAGGTGTGGCTGGTGAACGCGCTGCACGGAATCCGGCCGGTGGCCGGCTGGGAGGGCCGGCCGTTGGAAGCGGGTCCACACGTCTTCGCCAAGGAATGGCGGGAATGGCTGGACGGCCTGATGGAACCCCTGCCGGCCGACTGAACCAAGATATGAAGAAAAGGTTCGCGCCGGACCGGTTTCATTCGGCCCGGCGCGATTACCCATATCCGGATTCGGTAATTCGATTCAGTAATTCTTGGGGATCACTTCTTGCGGATCGCTCAGGCCTTCTCAGTGGTCGGCTGATAGGCGCCCGGAACCATCCGGGTGGCGATGGCGATGCGGTTGTACGCGTTGATGACGGTGGCCGCCCAGATCAGTGCCGCGATCTGTGCCTCGTCGAAGACCGCGGCCGCCTCCGCGTAGACCGCGTCCGGGACGTGACCGTCGTGCACCAGCGTCACCGCCTCGGTCAACGCCAGCGCGGCGCGCTCCCGTTCGGTGAAGAAGGGCATCTCCCGCCAGGCGTTCAGCGCGTACACGCGCTGCTCGCTCTCGCCCTGGGCGCGGGCGTCCTTCGTATGCATGTCGAGGCAGAACGCACAGCCGTTGATCTGTGAGGCACGAATCCGGACGAGCTCGAGCAGCTCCGGCTCGACCTTGGCGTCCTGCGCCGCCAAAACGGCCGCGCCATGCAGCGCGCCCATTGCTCCGGACACGTCGGGGGTTATTTTCTTGAGGGCCACGCGGGGTGTGGATTCAGTCGTGGGCATGGGGCGACTCTAACCGTCTTACGGGCTCTGCGAAACGGAAACAGTGCGAATAGCCGTGGGGCGATTTCGTCGATTTCCGGGGCGGGCGGCTATCGTGCGGCCATGACCGGATCCGCAGAGCGTCCGCTGCTGTTCCTCGATGTCGATGGCCCGCTCATCCCCTTCGGTGCGGCACCGGGGCAGTACCCGGACGGGTATCCGACCTACGGGTCGGACTCGCCGCGGCCGGAGGTGAATCCGCTCCTGGTCAGGATCAACCCCGAGCACGGCCCCCGCTTGGCGGCTCTGCCGTGTGAGCTGGTGTGGGCCACGGCCTGGATGGCCGAGGCCAACGAGGTCGTCGCACCGTTGCTCGGTCTCCCCGAACTGGCCGTCGTGAGCTGGCCCGAGCCGACCGACGCGGAGGCGGAACGGGACGCGCGGCGTGGGCTGCACTGGAAGACCCGTGCCCTCGTCGCCCGGGCCGCCGGCCGTTCGTTCGTCTGGGTCGACGACGAGATCACCGACACTGATCGGGCCTGGGTCTCGGCACACCATCGCGGGCATGCCCTGCTGCACCGGGTCGACCCCCGCCAGGGCCTCACGGACGCGGACTTCGCCGTACTCGACGAGTGGCTGTCCGCCGAATCCGCGGACGGGACGCGGCGCTCGTGACTCCGGCGCGACGGGCCTCCACGTGCCGGAGTGATCAATGCGTCGTTTAATGAGGAAGTCGGAAATGTCTCTTCGCGGGAGCAGCCCATGTCGCGCACCCGGTCGAGTACGAACGATGGTCCGGGGAAGACCGGGCGGCTGCGCAGGCTGGGGGAGTGGTGTGCCCGGCACTTCGTGATCGTCATCGTGGCCTGGCTGGTCGTACTCGCCGCCCTGCAGGTGCTGAACCACTCCTTCGGCGGGGACTACTCGGACGACTTCTCGCTCACGGACTCCCAGTCCTACAAGGGCCAGCAGGTCCTGAAGCAGCACGATCCGACGGCGGGCGGCTACAGCAGCCAGATCGTGCTGCGCGACGACAAGCAGTCGCTGTCGTCGGTGAGCTCGCAGATGAGCCAGACGATCACCGACCTGCAGAAGCTGCCCCATGTGCTCGCGGCACAGAACCCGTTGACGGCCTCGTCCTCGCAGCAGTCCTCGGGACAGTCCCAGCCGCAGAACGTCGGCCCGCTGTCCAGCGACGGGAAGACCGGCTACATCACCGTCCGCTTCGACGTGCAGCCGTCCACGCTGGGTGACTCGTACCTCGACGGTGTGGACAGCTCGGTCCAGTCACTGAGGACCGCGGGAGTCGACGTCGAGTACGGCGGCCCGCTCGGCGAACTCGCCAGGCCCGCTCCCGACGACCGGGTCAGCGAGCTGATCGGATTCGGCGTGGCGATCGTCGTCCTGCTCGTCGGCTTCGGCAGCGTGTTCGCGGCGGGCATCCCCCTGCTGACCGCCCTGATCAGTGTCGTGGGAGGGCTGGCCTGCCTGGGTCTGCTGGCTGCGGTCTTCACCTTCGCCACGGTGTCCCCGACGCTGGCCACCATGATCGGACTCGGCGTCGGGATCGACTACGCGCTGTTCCTCATCACCCGCCACCGGCAGAACCTGATGAACGGCGACGATCCGGTCCGTGCGGCGGGACGGGCCACCGCCACCAGCGGCCGGGCCGTACTCGTCTCCGGCTGCACGGTGATCATCGCCCTGGCCGGACTGTCGGTCTCCGGAGTCTCCTTCATCGCCAAACTGGGTGTCGCCGCGGCCGTGACGGTCGTCTCGGCCGTCGCCGGCGCGCTGACCCTCGTCCCCGCCCTGCTCGGACTCATCGGCCACCGCATCGACCGCTATCGAGTGCGCCGCCCCGTCGCGGAGACGAACGCCGCTCCGGGCGAGCCCGTCACAGGCACCTGGCACCGCTACGCCCAGCGAGTGGAACGGCGTCCCTGGTGGTTCCTGGCGGGCGGGACCGTCACCGTCCTCGTCCTGGCGATCCCGCTGCTCTCGATCCAGCTCGGCCACATCGGTGACGGCGCGGACCCGAAGTCCTTCACGGACAGACGGGCCTACGACATCATGTCCGACGCCTTCGGCCCGGGCTCCAACGGCCCGTTGACCGTCGTCATCGACCAGACGTCCGTGCCGTCCGACCAGCGTTCGTCGCTGGCGTCGCAGGCGCAGAAGTCGCTCACCGACGTGCCCGGCTCGGCCACGAGCACACAGCTCACGCCGACCCAGGACGGAGACGTGCTGGTCGCCACGGTCTACTCCAAGGAGTCCCCGCAGAGCGCGGACACCACCGACCTGACGAACCGCCTGGTCGACGAGACCCTCCCCCAGGCGGTCTCCGGCACCGACGCCAAGGGCTATGTCACGGGCACCACGGCCGCCCAGGTCGACTTCCGCGACATCGTCGCGGAGCGCCTCCCGCTGATCATCGCCGTGGTGGTGGCCCTGGCCTTCCTCATCATCCTGATGGTCTTCCGGGGCCTGCTCGTCGCGGTCAAGGCGGCGGTCCTCAACGTCCTGTCCATCGCCGCCTCGTACGGCGTGGTCGTCGCCGTCTTCCAATGGGGCTGGGGCGGGCCGGCGCTGGGCGTGTCGGGGAAGGTGCCCATCGAGAGCTATGTACCGATGATGATGTTCGCCATCATCTTCGGCCTCAGCATGGACTACGAGATCTTCCTGCTGTCGCGCGTCCACGAGGCCTGGCGGCGCACTGGAGACGCGAAGGCCAGCGTGGCCCACGCCCTGGAGATCACCGCGCGCGTCATCACCTGCGCCGCCCTGATCATGATGAGCGTCTTCGCCGCGTTCATCGTGAGCGACAACATCGTCGTCAAGATGCTCGGTCTTGGCCTCGCCGTGAGCGTGCTGATCGACGCGACCGTCGTACGCCTGCTCCTCGTTCCGGCCGTCATGACCCTGCTCGGCCGCCACGCCTGGTGGACACCCCGCTGGCTCGACCGGATCATGCCGCACGTGGACCCGGAAGGGGACCACGACTGAACCGCACGGCCGACCCGGCGGGCCCCCGGGGTCACGCCTCTCCCGGGCCGGAAAACAGGGTCGTGATCAAGTCGAAACATGGTGAACTGGTGAAGGATTGACGGGAGTTGTGAAAGGTGGCAAGAATGCGGATCACTGCACTTCGCCGTGTCTGAAGCGAGCGAAGTGACGTGAGTGGTCCGGTCGCGCACGCTCTCGTTGCGTCCGCCCGCGTCGGCCACCCGCATTCAGCCACCTCCCACACATGTCGATTCCGTAGAGGCTCACCTTGTCGCGTTCGCAACAAACCAGGACTGCGGCTGCCCTCGCCGCGTCCGCTGTCCTCGCTGTCGCCGCCACGCCCGTGCTCGGGGCCGGCGTCGCAAGCGCCACGTCCGGCGGGACGTGTCAGTCAGCCACTGTCCAGTACCGCATCGTCGGCGCCGACGGAGGCGTCGTAGGCGCCGACTGGACCTCGCAGGGCGGATTCCACTCCTGGGACACCGTCCCCGGGCCCGTCGAGGTCCGGCTCGCCCCCGGACAGAAGGTCGGAGAGGGTTGCAAGTACCCCGTCTCCCTCGCCGAATACACCACCGAGGGGCCGAACTGGCTGTCCTCCGGCCGCCAGACCATGGTGGACAAGGCCACCGTCTACCTCACCGACGCGGATGTGGCCGGCGATGACGGCGAGAAGCGGTCCTGGCAGAAGCTGGCCGTGAAGCTGCCCGACTGCTTCGGCCAGATCGACCTGTACGGCTCCGACATCGCCTACGACGGCAAGTCGGGAGAGGGGCACGGCCCCGCTCCCTACCAGCCCGACGGCGTCAACACTCCGTACAACCTCATAGCGGCGTGGAACGGAGGCGAGAAGGAGTGCGCCGATGCCCCCTCGGACTCGCCCACCCCGACTCCGACCCCGTCGGAGCCCACCCCGTCGACCCCCGCGGGCAGCACACCGCCCGCCGAGGAGACGACTCCGGCGACCACTCCCAAGCCCTCCACGACGCCGACCACGACACCGGACGTGCCGCCGCTGGAGTCGACGCCGCCCGCCGGCTCCGGTTCGAACCCGTCGCCCAGCGACAGCTCGCCGCCGCTGGCGGAGACGGGCGCCGGCGCGCCGGTCGGCCTGATCGCCGGCGGTGCCGCCGTCGTGATCGCCCTGGGTGCCGGGGCAGTGTTCGCGGCCCGCGCGCGCCGCTCGTGACGGACGCGTACGGGATCATCCTCGTGCGGTAGCGCACACCCGCGGCTCCGCCTCCCGGACGGCACCATGCGTGCCGCCGGGAGGCGGAGCTGTTGTCCGAGCGGCCCCGGCACCTTCAGGGGGCGATCAGGGGGCGATGCCCACGCCGCTGATCCGGCTCCAGGACTTCTCCTGGGCGGCGCTCATGGCAGGCCAACGCAGCCCGCCCGGACGGGGGTTGACCCGCGTGGCGTAGGAACCGGGGTAGAAGCCCGGGTCGTAGAAACAGCCGGTGCCGTACTTGCTGTCGAACGCGCCGCAGGACGCCGCGAGCGACTTCGGCGTCGGCTTCTCTCCGGTGCGCACCCACGTGTCCAGAGCGGAGATCGAGTTGGCGTACTCGGAATTGCTCAGCCCGCTGTGTTCGTTTTCCCGGGTGAAGGACTGCACCAGTCGCTTGTCCCGGTGCGCGCCCCGAAGGCTGTCGCGGTAGGCCGCCTCGTGCTCGATGAACGCCGTCGGATCGTCGATGGCGTGGAGAGTGAGCACGGGAATCGAGACCTTGCCCGTGAGGTCACTGTCGTACGACAGGTCACGAACGGCGGTCGGATCCGCGGCGAACCGTTCGACGCCCGCGTTGAGAGCCTCGTCGTCGTGGGAGCCGGAATAGCGAACGCCCTCGTTACTGAACGGATTGCGCCCGCCGAGCCGGTTGTGCACGATGTCGCGGAAAGTGAACGTCGCGAAGCGCAGATGGGATTCCAGGGTGCGCTCCGGAATTCCCGTGACCGCGAGGATGTCGTCCAGATTGCGCTGCTGCAGAGCGGTCCGCTCCCCGGCGGGGGACTCGAAGCCCGTGCATTCCTGCAAGCGGGCCCGCAGCCCCGCGCTCGTCATGGTCGAGGTCGCGCGCAGCCCCTCCCACAGCGGGTACTGGGGCTCGGAGGGACGAGGGTGGTTCTGGCAGTAGTACTGATAGACCACACGCAGGTCCACGCGGTAGTCGTAGCCGCGTGAGCCGCCGCCGAGTACGCCGTTGGTGAGCAGGGCGCCGTCGTACGGGCCGTGCTTCTTCGCGCCGTACGTCTCCACGACCTTCGCGGCGACGTTGCCGCCCCAGGACTGACCGTGCACGTAGGTCCGCCTCGGACTGTCGAACTCCTCGACGAACAGGCGGCGCAGATTCTCCGTGTCGGCGGCGGCCATCTGGGTCCCGTATCCACCGCGGCGATACGACGAGCCGGCCCACGCATAGCCTTCGTCCACCATCACCGACCAGCGTTCCAGATCGCCGATGCTGCGCTCCGGGTCGGATTCCGCACCGAGGTCGGGACCTCCGTGCGCGTGCATCACGAGCGAGCCGTTCCATTCCTTGGGGACGGCGATCGCGTAATAGGCGCCGTTGGAATCCTGCCCCGTGTAACAAGTGGCCTTTCCGGTCAGCGTGGTTGGACACTCCACGGAAGTCGGCCCGCTCGCAGCTGTGGACGTAGAAGCGGACGTAGAAGCGGACGCAGAAGAGGAGGCCGACGTCGGTCCGGCGAGTGTGCCGACGAGAATCCCCGCGACGCCCGCGGCCACAGCGGCACGGCGGCGTCGAAGTCCTTTGGCCCCATCACGGATGTCACGGATACTCGGCGTTCCGAGTCTCGGCCGTTCCATGGGCGTACTCCTTGTCCTTATCGCGCACCGTTGCGCGGCGGGGCCGATGTTAAGGAGAGACCGGGCGGAAAACCCATGGCTTGATCGTTGCGTTCATAGTGTTCATTCGGCGGTGCCCGCAGGCTGACCGGCGGCTGACCGCGGTGGGTCAGCGCAGATGGCGTTCGAAGAAGTCCATCGTCGTGTCCATCGACGCCGGCCACTGCGGGGCGAACGTGTGGTGCTCGCCCTTGTACTTCACCAGCTCGACGTCCTTGCCCGCCTTCTCGAACGCGGCGGTGGTCCGCTCCGACCAGACGATGGGGCAGCTTTCGTCGGCGGTGCCGTGGTGGATGAGCAGCGGCTCGGTCACCCGGTCGACGTAGGTGACGGGTGAGGCTTCCTTCCAGAACGTCGGGTTCTCCTCGGGGGTGCCGTGCGTCTCGGCTACGAGGGGGTCGCCGTCGCGGCGCTGGAAGTGGTCGATGTTCTCGTCCGGACGTGAGCTCACGGGGGCGAACACCACGGCCGCGTCGACCAGGCCGGGCGCGACCACCAGCGTGTTGTACACGACGCCGCCGCCCATCGACCGCCCCAGCAGCCCGATCCGGTCGCCGTCGATCTCCGCCCGCCCCGACGAGCGCAGCGCCATGACCGCGCCGATGGTGTCCTCGGTGTAGCCGAGGCGCAGGTTGACGTCATTGTCCGGGTCGTCGTCCGAGCCCGCGTGGTTGCGGTAGTCGATGTGCAGGACCACATAGCCGTTACGGGCCAGCAGATCCTGTTCCCGGGCCAGTCCGCGGCCACTGGTGTAGACGGCCGGGTCGATGTACCCGTGCGCCAGGACCAGGGCAGGGAAGGGCCCCTTGCCCCTGGGAATGTTCATGATTCCCGAGATCGTCAGCCCGTTGGCCTCGTACGTGACCGCGTACTGCGTGTAGGCGCCGGTCCGGACGCGTACCTTCCCGAGCTTGAGGTCGGAGCCCCGGTGCTCACGCTCGATCAGCCCCGGGATCGACACGGGGTTGGCCGGAGTCGGCGTAGGCGTGGGTGTCGCGCTGGGGGTCCCGCTCGTGGCCCGGGCCGACGTCGGCGAGCCCGTGGGTGCGGTGTCGCCGTCGTCCCCTGAGCAGCCCACCGCGGCCACCAGCACCAGCACGGCGGCACCACAGGCCATGCTCCGAAACCGCATACGGCCAGTATCTCCCGGATCCCGCCGCGAGGAGCGGTGACGGACGAGTTGCAGGTTCTCGACGCGAGCGCATCGAGTCCGGGCCGGGCACGGCGGCACGGCGGGACGGTCGGAGAGGGAGAGGCCACGATCCACCGACCATCCGTCAGCCGGGGACCCCGGCCGCCCCGTTGGAAGTGAAGTGGCTCCCCGTGCCGGAGAAGATGACCCCGGGTTCGGAGGGCGCCTGGTTCAGGACCCATAGACCGATCAGGGTGGCGAGCGTGAAGACGACCGCGATCAGGACCGCGAGCACGAGCCGTCGACGCCGCTCGCGGCGCACCCAGTCGCCGCGGGCCGTGCGGTAGGCGTCAGGGGCCGCGTGCACCCCGCCGGCCAACGCCTCCAGGGCCTCGCGCAGCTCTTGTTCCGTACGGTCCGGAGAGGTGTCGTTCATCGCCGGGCCTCCATCGCCTGGGTGAGGGCGGCGATGCCGCGTGCGGTGTGTGTCTTGACCGATCCGCAGGAGATTCCCATCGCGGCGGCTATCTCGCTTTCCTTCAGACCGAGCCAGTGGCGCAGGACGAGCGCTTCGCGCTGCCGGGCGGGCAGTTGCTGAAGCGCGTCGATCAGCACGCGCTGGTCGTCGTGGAGCAGGGCGGTGCTCTCGGCGGAGGCCACGACCTCGCTGGGCGGGTTCTGGACGTGTTTGCGTGCGACTTGGAGGTGGCGGATGCGCATCCGGGTCAGATTGCACACCGTGGAGCGCAGATAGGCCTCCGCTGCCTCGGCGTCCCGTAGTCGGCGCCACTTCCGGTAGATCTGGTAGTAGGCCTCGGCCACGACGTTCTCCGGGTCGTCGGCGCCGAGCAGCACGGCCAGGCGCAGCATCGAGGAGTAGTGCACCTCGAAGAGCCGGGCCAGGGCGGCTTCCCGTTCCAGGTCGACGGGATCGGCGACCGCGGGGGAGAGGGACGTTTCCTCGGGTGCCCCTTCGCGTACGCCGCCGGGGTGGGACTCTTCATCGAGGCCGAAGTCGTCCGCGACCGGCGGTCGGGCCGTCGCCGCGCGCGGGACGCGTGGCTCGGGGACGGTGGCCGGAACAGCCTGCGCCACAGTCGAGCGGGTGTGCTGTCTGCGTCTCACGGGTTGGGAGCTCCCGTCTCGGGGCGGCGCCTGACGGTCAGGCGCGACGGTAGGTCGGTGACGTCGGCGCCGCGCGGGACCCCGAGCCGTTCGAGGGCCACGGTGCCGACCAGGGCGACGACCAGATTGAGCACCAGGGCCGCGAGCCCGGCGTAGATCTCCAGCGGCCGGGTGCCGGAACCGAAGGCCACGATGGACGAGAACCCCTCGCGCACCACCAGGAACGTGCCGGCCGTCATGCCCACGGCCCACCCGGCGAGCAGCGCCCGCGGATGCAGCCGGCCGGTGAACAGCCCGACGGCCACGGCGGGGAAGATCTGCAGAATCCATACGCCGCCGAGCAGTTGGAGGTTGATCGCGTCCTGGTCACGCAGCCCGAACACGAAGGCGACCGCCCCCACCTTCGCGGTGAGCGAGACGGCCTTGGCGATGCGTACCTGTCGTTTCGGCGTGGCGGTCGGCTGGACGTACTCGACGTACACATTGCGTACGAAGCAGGTCGCGGCCGCGATCGACATCACGGCGGCCGGGACCAGCGCCCCCACGACGATCGCGCCGAACACCAGCCCGGCCAGAGGTCCCGGCATCAACCGGTCCACCAGCATCGGCACGGCCGCCTCGGCGCCTCCCTCCGGAGCCCGTACCCCCGCCGCGAGGGCCGCGACGCCGAGGAAGCCGAAGAGCGCGAGCAGGCCCGTCCAGGCGGGCAGCGCCACCGAGACCTTGCGCAGGGTGCGCGGGCCGTCGGCGGCGAACCCCGCGGTGAGCACGTGCGGATACATCAGCAGGGCCAGCGCGGAGCCCAGGGCGAGAGTGGCGTAGGCGGGCTGCTGCTCGGGTGAGAGGAGCAGAGCGGAGTGCGCCGTGTCCGTACCGCCGAGCCGTTGCGCCGCCTGGTCGAAGAGCGGGCCGGGGCCGCCGAGCCGGTCCAGGACCAGCCAGCAGACCGCGGTGAGCGAGACGAAGACGGCCACCGCCTTGAGCGCGGAGATGACGGCGGGTGCGCGCAGTCCGTGCCGGTACGTCGCCACCGCGAGGCCCGCGAAGAGCGCCACCATCACCAGGTCGCCGGCCGCGCCGCGCGGATAGACGCCCCCGGCGGTGAGCACCGCGCGGATGCCCAGCAGCTGCAACGCCAGATACGGCATCGTCGCGAGGATCCCGGTGAGCGCGACGACCAGGGCCAGCGGCGGTGAACCGTACCGTCCACGGACGAAGTCGCCGACGGTCACGTAGCCGTGGCGGCGGGCCACCGCCCACAGCCGCGTCAGCAGGACGAAGGCGAGCGGACAGACGATCACCGTGTACGGGACCGCGAAGAAGGCGGGCGCCCCATTGCCGTACGCCAGGCCGGGGACGGCCGTGAAGGTGTACGCGGTGAAGATCGTGCCGCCCAGCAGCAGCCACGTCCACACCGGGCCCAGGCTCCGGTCGGCCAGCGCCCAGCCCTCCAGGGACGGCAGCCGGTCGGTGGGGCGCAGCCGGCGCGCCGTGACGGCGAGCAGCGACGCTCCGCCGATCACGGCGAGAAACGTCGCGGTCATGGCGGCATCCGCCATGGGTCACCGTCCTTGGTGTGCCTGTGCCCTTGCTGGAGAGTTGCGCGGGCACCCCATTCGGATGACAGAAAACCGGCGGGAAATCTTCTGGAAATTCCCTGTCAACCAGTTCCGGCCGGTTGGCAACTCTTGCACAGACCGACAAGCAGGGGGAGAGGAGCGCAGGTCATGGCACCCACGGGTCACCACCGGCTACGGCGCGTCGCGATCGCCGCACTGCTCCTCGCGCCCGCCGCGGGCCTGTTGTGGGTCCCCTGGTACGCCGGTGAGAGTCCACGGCTCGCCGGGACGCCGTTCTTCTACTGGTACCAGCTCGCCTGGGTGCCGGGCTGCGCCTTGTGTCTCTTGGCCGCGTACGCACTGACCAGGCACGACCGCCACGATCCCTAGCTCGTACGCGGCCGGTGTTCCGCGCCGCCGATCCGTACGCATCCGTACGTACCACCACACATCACCGCAGAGGTGAGGAGCCGCCATGCCCACGTCAGTCATGCCCGAATCCGGTGTCCCGGCGCCAGAAGGGCCGCCGCCCGTACGGTCCCGGATGACGCCGCGATCGATGCTGCTGTGGAGCGCCGTCGCCCTGCTCGGCGCGGTCGGCTGGGGCGTCCTCGCGCTGGCCCGCGGCGAGGAGATCTCCGCGGTCTGGCTGGTGGTGGCAAGCCTCGGCTCGTACGCCATCGCCTACCGCTTCTACTCCCGCTTCGTCGCGCGGCGCGTGCTGAAGCCCGACGACCGGCGGGCCACCCCCGCCGAACGCCTGGAGGACGGAGTCGACTTCCAGCCGACCGACCGCCGGGTGCTGCTGGGCCACCACTTCGCGGCCATCGCCGGAGCCGGGCCGCTGGTGGGGCCGGTGCTCGCGGCCCAGATGGGGTACCTGCCGGGCACCCTGTGGATCGTCGCCGGAGTGATCTTCGCCGGGGCGGTGCAGGACATGGTGGTCCTGTTCCTGTCCATGCGGCGGGACGGCAAGTCGCTCGGACAGATGGCCCGGGAGGAGATCGGCAGGGCGGGCGGGGCCGCGGCCCTCATCGCCGTCTTCACCATCATGATCATCCTGCTCGGGGTGCTGGCCCTCGTCGTGGTCAACGCGCTCGCCCACTCCCCGTGGGGCACTTTCTCAGTCGCCATGACCGTCCCCATCGCCCTGTTCATGGGCTTCTGGCTGCACCGCATCCGGCCGGGCCGGGTCGTCGAGACCAGCCTGATCGGTGTGGCGCTGCTGCTTCTCGCCATCGTCGGCGGCAGCTGGGTCCAGGAGTCCTCGCTCGCCGACACCTTCACCCTCAGCCCGACGACCCTCGTCTTCTGCCTCGTCGGCTACGGCTTCGTCGCCTCCGTGCTGCCCGTGTGGATGCTGCTCGCGCCGCGCGACTACCTCTCCACCTTCATGAAGATCGGCACCATCGCCCTGCTCGCGGTCGGCGTGATCGTGGCCGCGCCCGTGCTGCGGACCGACGCGGTCAGCGACTTCGCCTCCTCGGGCACGGGCCCGGTCTTCGCCGGGTCCCTCTTCCCGTTCCTCTTCATCACCATCGCGTGCGGCGCGCTCTCCGGCTTCCACTCGCTGGTCGCCTCCGGGACCACCCCGAAGCTGATCCAGAAGGAATCCCAGGTCCGCATGATCGGCTACGGCGCCATGCTGATGGAGTCGTTCGTCGCGATCATGGCGCTGATCGCCGCGGCCACCCTGGAACCCGGCCTGTACTACGCGATGAACGCGCCCGCCGGGCTGCTCGGCACGACGGCCGAGTCCGCCTCCCAGGCGGTGGCGGGCCTCGGCTTCACCATCACACCCGACCAACTGACGCAGGCGGCCAAGGCAGTGGAGGAACAGACCCTCATCGCCCGCTCGGGCGGAGCACCGACCCTCGCGGTCGGCATGTCGGAGATCTTCTCCGGAGTCTTCGGCGGCAGCGCGATGAAGGCCTTCTGGTACCACTTCGCGATCATGTTCGAGGCGCTGTTCATCCTGACCACGGTCGACGCCGGCACCCGCGTCGGCCGCTTCATGCTCCAGGACATGCTCGGCAACGTCTGGAAGCCGATCGGCCGGGTCAACTGGAAGCCGGGCATCTGGCTGTGCAGCGCACTCGTCGTGGCGGCCTGGGGCTACTTCCTCCACTCCGGCGCCACCGACCCTCTCGGTGGAATCAACCAGCTCTTCCCGCTCTTCGGCATCGCCAACCAACTCCTCGCCGCCATCGCACTCACCGTCTGTACGACCGTCCTCGTCAAGTCCGGGCGACTGCGCTGGGCCTGGGTCACCGGGGTTCCGCTGGCCTGGGTCGTCGCGATCACCTTCACCGCCGGCTGGCAGAAGATCTTCTCCGACGACCCGCGCGTCGGCTTCTTCGCCCAGCGCGAGCGGTACGCCGACGGCATCGACGCCGGTCAGGTCCTGCCGCCCGCCAAGACCCTCGACGACATGCACACCGTGGTCACCAACTCCACGGTCGACGGCGTCCTGATCGCCCTGTTCCTGGTCCTGGTAGCGGTAGTGATCGTCAACGCGGCCGTGGTGTGCGTGCGTTCCGTACGGTCGCCCGTTCCGCTGCCGACGACCGAGTCGCCGTACGTCGAGTCCCGTATCGACCTCCCGGAGCAGTCCGCCGAACCGCTGGCGGGAGTCCGTTCGTGAGCGTCCGCCGGTGGGCACGGGCCGTGCGCTGGTACCTGCGTGAGCTGACGGGGGAGGCGGAGTACGACCGCTACTGCGAGCGCCATCTGCGTCACCACCCGCTCGCCCCGGTACCGACACCACGCGAGTACGAGGTACTGCGCGCCCGGCACCGGGAGGACCATCCGCAGAGCCGTTGCTGCTGACCGGCAGGCGGGGAGCGGACGGCCACCGCCCGCTCCCCGCCGCCTCCCCCCGGTACCTGGCCATGGCGCCGGAGACGCCTACTCCGTACGCAGCGCCACCGCCGTACGGGCCTTGGCCGCCCAGCCCGCCGGGAGCAGCGCGCCCAGCATCGCGATCGCGACACCGGCCAGTCCCAGCAGCACCAACTGCCAGGACCCGTACACGTCGAGGACGGACGGCGGCAGATCGGTGCCCGCGGCATGTCCCATCACCGGCAGGACGAAGCCGTGCAGCGCGAAACCCGCGGGCACTCCGACCAGACCGCCGAGCACACCGATCCCGGCCACCGAGGCGAGTACGAGACTCACGGTCTGCCGCGGGGACATGCCGAGCGCCTTGCAGACGCCGAGGTCGTGGACGCGCTCCCGGGTGTCGATGACGACGGAGTTGAGGACCCCGAGGCCGGCCACGGAGACCAGCATGAGGGTGAGCAGCGCCGCCATCGACTGCAGGACGAGGACGAAGTTGTCCTGCTGCGAGGGCGAGTTGGCGACGGCGTCGCCGCCCAACGGCCGTACCACCGCCGCGAGTTGCTTCGCGTAGTCGGCGGGCGCGACACCCGGCTTCACCTCGACGAGGAACATCGCGGGCTGGGCCGCGGGAAAGTCGGCGATGTTGGCGTGGAGACGCAGGCCGCCGTTCGACGTGTCGAAGGCCTCGCCGACGATCCGCAGGGTCCGGGTGTCTCCCCGGTAGGTCACCCGCACCGAATCACCCACCGCGCCCCCGGTCCGCTCCAGGAAACCCGAACCCACGACGACCTGCCCCGCGCCGTCGAGCCAGTGCCCGGAGATCATCTCGTAGCTGCCGGGACGGGAATCCCCTTCGTAGAGGCTGGTCAGGATCGAGCCCGAAACCCCGGGCACGGAGGCCTGCGACTGCACCGTGCCGTAGTACGAGGCGGTGCCCTGCTGAGCCTTGACAGCGGCGCGTACGCGCGCCGGATCGGCGGCGTGCGCCTGGCTCCTGCCCTGTTCCTGCGGGCCGCCGGGACCGACGTTCGGTCCGCTCGCGAAGACGGTGACCGCGGCGCGATCCTCGGGATCCTGCGCCTCACCGACGGCGGTCAGGGACGCCGTCAGCCCCACCGCGAAGGTCGCCGCGACCGTACCGAAGGCCACCGCGAGCAGCATCGCGACCGTGCGGACCGGGTGCGCGAAGGGGCTCGCGAGGCCGTACGTGACCGCCCTCGGCAGTGGCAGCCGTCCCGCCGCCCGGTGCGCCCACTGGCCACGACCCGTGCGCGGAGCCCGTCCGACCGCGATCGCCTCGACCGTACGCAGCCGCCCGGCCCGCAGGGCGGGAACCAGCGCGGCGATCGCGACGACCAGCAGCGCGGCGGCCGGCACCACGACGTCCACCCACCAGGCCACCGTCAGCGACGCCGTGCCGTACGCCTGCTCGGTGTCGGCCAGGAGCGGCACGGCCAGCAGGTTTCCCAGCACCACACCCAGCGCGATACCGGCGGCGGCCGGGATCAACGCCTGGGCCACATAGGCGCGTACGACCTCACGCGGTGTGAAGCCGATGGCCTTGAGGATGCCGATCCTGCGCAGGCTGGAGCCGACCGCGCCGCTGGTCACACTGCCGACGATGATCACCGACATCACGATGCCGAGGACACCGAAGGCGATGAGGAAGGGGATGGTCGGTGCCGCGCCCTCGTCGGCGTCGCGCTTGGTCTCCAGATACGACAGGCTGCTCAGCAGCGCGCCCGACGGCACGGCCGCGGCGAGCTTCTTCCGGCCGTCGGCGATCTCCGCGTCCGTCCCGGCGGCGTCGAGGCGGTACAGCATCTGCGTCGTGAGCGGGCTGTCCGCCGACCCCAGCGCCCTGGTCTGGGCGGGGGTCGCCCAGGCTTCGGCGGTCCTGCTGACCGACAGGGCGAAGCCGACGACCGTGAGGGTCGGGCTGTTCGCGGCGTCCACGACCTCAAGGGTGTCGCCGAGCCCGAAGGCAGGTCCGGAGAACGACGCGTTCAGCACGATCTCGCCCGGTTTCGCCGCCCAGCGGCCGGACTTGAGGTCCAGATCGTCCACGTCGGCCCGCGCACCGGTCCGCCCGACGAGCGTCAGCGACGGCATCTGCCCGCCCGTCGAGTCCACCGGCCGGATCGTCGTGGAGGGGTACGGCCCCGCGCTCGCGGCAACACCCTTCTGTTCGCCGGTGGCTTTGAGCTGCGACGCACTCGCCTTGGCCGGATCGAACTGGGCTGTCAGATGGGCGCCCCGCTGCTTCGCGAAGGCCCGGTCGAAGGGCGCGTTCGCGGCGACGATCAGCGACCCGGCGACCACCGCCGAGGCCACGGCCATCATCGTGGCCACCGCGATCACCACGGTCTGCACCCGGCGCCGCCCCACGCCGGAACGGATGACCCGGCCGAGCGCACCGCCGCCGAAGCGGGTCATCGGACCGCCTCCGCACGCGTGTCGAGGGCGAGATGACCGTCGACCAGATGGATCGACCGGCTCGCACAAGCCTCGGCGAGCGCGAGGTCGTGCGTGACCAGCACGATGGTCTGCCCGCCGCGGTGCAGCTCCACCAGCAGCTCCCGTACGTCCTGGCCCGAGGCGGTGTCGAGGGCGCCGGTCGGCTCGTCGGCGAGCAGCAGCGCGGGCCGGTTGACCAACGCCCGGGCGACCGCGACGCGTTGACGCTCGCCGCCGGAGAGCCGGCCCGGGTAGGCGCGGGCGTGCTTCTGGATGCCGAGGACCTCCATGAGCTCCGCGGCACGGGCCGCCGTCTTCCGCCGTGCGGTGCCGGTCAGTTGGGCCGGGAGCTGGATGTTGTCGGCGACGGTGAGGTCGTCCAGCAGATTGAAGAACTGGAACACCATGCCGATCTGTTCACGGCGGAACCGGGCCAGCGCGTGCTCGTTGAGAGCGTCGAGCTGCCGGCCGGCCACGGACACGGTGCCCTCGGTCGGTTTGTCCAGGCCTGCGACGAGGTTCAGCAGCGTGGACTTGCCGCTGCCGGAGGGGCCCGTCACGGCAAGGGCCTCACCCTGCTCGACGGAGAGCGTGAGCGGCCCGAGCGCGGGCGTGCCGACGCTGTCGTAGCGCTTGGCCACGCCGTCCAGTTGGATCACCTGAGTCATGGGAGTCGACCGTCCTTCGGTGGCATCGGTTCGCTTCGATTGGGTTGGCCGGGTTGGCCGTGGTGGTCGGGGTGGCCGGGGTGGCCGGGGTGGGGTGGCCGGGCTGGGTTGCGCTTGGTCGCGTCCGGTTCGTTCGCGGTGTTGCCGGGCTCAGCGAACTTAGGAGCGTGGGGTGTTGGGGCGCGTCGGCCGCGGCACCGACATCGGGCCCTCCCCGCGAACGACCCGGCCGAGGGGTCATCCCTGCGACGTACGCCTGCCGGACAGTGCTCCGGTCGCACAGGCGGACGCGGAACCGGGCAGGGAGCCACACAATGAGCCGATGGAGACGGAGGACCGCCGCAGCAGGTACCGGCAACTGCGCGACGCGCTACGGCCGGAGAGGAAACCGGCCCCGCTGTCGCGGCGGTCGGTGTACGCCGATGTGGTGCTGGCGGTCGTGCTGACCGTCGTCGCGCTGATCGTGGCGGCGCGCTATCCCGGCGACGGACCGGTACGCATCAACCCCACGACCGGGTACGGGACCGAGCCGCCGCTCCCACCACGACCCCCCGTGGTCGGCCCAGGCCCCGGCCCTCTGGTGGAGGAGCCCACCGCCGTGCCCTGGCCCGTGGTCGTCGTGTCGGCGCTGCCGCTCGTGGCCAGGCGACGGTTTCCGCTGGCCACGTTCGGGGTCGTGCTGGGCGCGGCACTGGCCATCGGCGAGGACGCCTCCTGGATCAACGTGCTGACCTGCGTCATCGGTGCCTACAGCGCGGTCATGTACAGCCGTTATCGGGCGGGGGCGATGGCCGGGCTGGTCGCGGCCGCCGTGCTGGCGGGCGTCGCGTTCCGCGAGACGGAGCCGGTGTTCCCGGGCTGGTCGAGCCCGGCGGTGGTGCTGCTGATAGCCGGGGTGCTGGCCGGTTTCGTCCGCATCGGGCGGCGGCGGCTGGCGGCGAGCCGGGACCGGTTCACCCAGCTCCAGCAGGCACAGGAGGAGGCCATGCGCCGGGCCGTCGAGGAGGAACGCGCCCGCATAGCAGCGGAGTTGCACGACGTCGTGACCCACAATGTCAGCGTGATGGTGATCCAGGCGGGCGCGGCCCGCAAGGTGATGGACGCGGCGCCGGAGCGGTCGAAGGAGGCACTGCTGGCGGTCGAGGCCGGTGGCCGGGCCGCCATGGCCGAACTCCGGCACGTGATGGGACTGCTCGCGGGACCGGACACGGGCCGCCCCGACAGCCCCGCCGACGGCCTCGAACCGCAGCCCGGTCTCGCACACCTCGACGCCCTGATCGAACGCGTACGCGCCGCTGGGACACCGGTCGCCGTCGCGGTGTCCCTGCCACCTCAGCCGCTGCCTCCCGGGGTGGACCTCGCGGCGTACCGCGTGGTGCAGGAGGCACTGACCAACACGATCAAACACGCGCCGGGCGCCGAAGCCTCCGTCACGATCGGTCACACCGACGACTGCCTGGAGATCGAGGTCACCGACACCGGTGCCGCGTACGACTCCCCTTCGCTGGACGGGAACGGAGCTGCCGGCGGCAACGGCAACGGCAACGGCAACGGCCGCGGGCTGATCGGGCTGCGCGAGCGGCTGACGGTCTACGGCGGCGACCTGACGGCCGGGCCGACCCTCACCGGCGGATACCGGATCACGGCACGATTCCCGTGGCGGACCGCGTGACCGGGCCGCCCCTGCGCGCGGTCATCGCCGACGACCAGGCCCTGGTCCGTACGGGCTTCGGGATGATCCTCGCCGCCGACGGCATCGAGGTGACGGCGGAGGCGGCCGACGGGGCGGAGGCCGTCGCCGCCGTCCGGCGCACCCGGCCCGACGTCGTCCTCATGGACATTCGGATGCCGCGCATGGACGGCATCGAGGCGACCCGCCGGATCCTCGCCGACGACGGCGCGGACGGTATCCGGGTCATCATCCTCACCACGTACGACCTCGACCACTACGTCTACGCGGCGCTCACCGCCGGTGCCAGCGGCTTCCTGCTCAAGGACGTCACGCCCGAGCATCTGGTGGCCGCCGTCCGCCTGGTCCAGTCCGGTGACGCGCTGCTCGCACCCGCCATCACCCGCCGGCTGATCGAACGCTTCGCCCATCGCGAGGAGCCCCGGCCGCCGACACTCCACCGCGACCTGTCCGGCCTGACCCCACGCGAACTGGAGGTGCTCCGCCTGCTCGCGACGGGCCTCAGCAACGCCGAACTCGCGGACCGCCTGTTCCTCAGCCCCACCACGGTCAAGACCCACATCGGCCGCATCCTCTCGAAGCTGGACCTCCGCGACCGCGTCCAGGCCGTCGTCCTGGCCTATGAGACCGGACTGATCGCTCCCGGAGGCCCGACGCCCGACACGGGCTGAAGCCCTTGAGACGGGCTGACGCCCTGGCCCTGGCCCTGGCCCGGGCCCCGGCCTCGGCCTCCGGCAGTTCCGGCGTCGCCCGGCCCGCCGTCCTCATCCCTCCAGAAGCTTGGTGAACGGGGTGACCGGGCGTTCAAGCCGCTCCCCGTCGACCGTGATGTCGACGGCCTCGTTGAAGAAGGCCACGCGGTCCTTGATCACGCCCACCGCCGAGAGAGGGTCGGGATAGCTCCACGCGATGTTCGGCGGTACGTCCCCGCCGGGCCACGACCAGTAGTCGGTCGCCACGCCCTTGTAGGGGCAGCGGGTCGTGAGGTCGCTGGGCGTGAACAGATCGAGGCGTACGTCCTCGCGTGGGATGTAGTACCGCACGGGCAGACCGGTCTCGAAGAGGAGGATCGGCGCGTGGGTGTCCGCGACGGCCGTGCCGTCGATCTCGACCTGGACATGCCGCGAACTGGGCAGCGCGTCCACCCGTTTGTGCGGGTCACGCGGATGGACGAAGATCTCCTCGTCCTCCTCGTACCAGTGATCGAGCACCTCGCGCCCGAACCACTCGAACGAGATGTACGAGCCCAACTCCTCGCCGGGGTAGGTCCACGCGGCGCCGGCGATGACCTCACCGCCGATGTCGAGGTCGTAGAAGCGTGTCGTACCGGCGTGCGGCCGCCCGGCGGACTTCTCCGTCTCCCGCAACAGATCCGTACGCACGTCCTCACGTGGGAACGCGTACAACGGCACCGGCCGACCGGGCTCCCACACCAGAACCGGCCGTCGGCTGTCGACAACGGTGACATCACCCTTCGTCCCGCGTACCCAGCGCTCGCTGGGCTCCCACAGGAGGCTGTCGGCGGGGCCAGGTGGGTGACGCAGTACCGGGACGTTCTGTGAACTGTTGCCGGGGGAGTTCATGACTGCCTCCTTGCCGAACATGGGGCGTCGAACGTGTGGCTCGGGCCGGGCACACGGTGCCTCGGAGGGCAGCCTAGACGCCGACCTCGGCCCCGCCGTCGACCGTAGACGGAGGTGTCGTGATCACTCTCACGCCGGCCTCGTGCAGGGCCGTGCAGGTCGCATCGACCGCCGACGCGGTGGTGATGAGCACGTCCAGGTCCTCCGGGCCGCAGATCTTCACCATGCCGCTTCCGGGGAACTTGGTCCGGTCGGCCAGCAGCGCCACCTTGTCGCCGGCGGCGATCATGGCGCGCCTGGCGGGAACCTCGGCGACGGTGGTGTCCATGACCTGGCCGCCGGAGCGTACGCCGCAGGCGCCCATGAAGGTCCAGTCGGCGTGCACCTGGCGGAGGTTGTCCTCGGCCATGAAGCCGTCCAGCATGCGTGACTCGCGTATGACCATGCCGCCGAGCAGCATCAGGGCAATGTTCTCCTCCGCGGTGAGTTCTTCGTACACGGCGAGGCTGTTGGTGATCACGGTGAGCCGGCGCCCGTGCAGTCGGCGTGCCAGCCGGTGGACGGTCGTGCCGCTGTCGAGGATGACCGACTGGCCGTCCTCGATCAGCTCGGCCGCGCGGGCGGCTATCGCGTCCTTCTCGGCCACCTGGACCTCGGCGGCCTCGTCGAACGGCGCACGGTCCTCCTCGATGACCGCACCGCCGTGCACGCGGCTGAGCAGCCCGTCCCCTTCCAGCTTGAGGAGGTCACGGCGGACGGTCGCCGCACTCACGTCCAGTTGCTCGGAGAGGTCGATCACGGAGGCAGTGCCGCCGGAACGCAGGGCCCGCAGGATGAGTTGGTGTCGTTGTTCAGCCAGCACGCGACGGAACACTACACACCATCACCAGGCGTAATCTGCCTACTTTCCGCTCACTTTTGGCCGACGTCGACGCGCTGCCGCACGACCGTCTCGTTGCCCGCGATCGCCTCCACCACCTCCATGAGAGCCGTGAGGCTGTGGCCGCTGACGAACGCGTCGCAGTACGGGAGCGCGGCGGCCATGCCGCCCGTGCGAGGGGCGAATCCGGGGGTCGCTCTGCGGGGGTTGACCCAGACGATGCGGTGGGCGAGTCGTGCCAGGCGGGCCATTTCGCGGCCCACGGCGCCGGGGTCCTCGCCCTCCCAGCCGTCGGAGAAGATCACCACGACGGCGCCGCGGGCCATGCCCCGGCGGCCGAACCGGTTGGTGAACTCGCCCAGCGCGTGGCCGATGCGGGTTCCGCCCGACCAGTCGGGCGCGGTGGCGCCCGCTCGGCGCAGCGCGGCGTTCACGCCGGACGGACCCGTGTGCCGCAGCACGGGGGTCAGCCGGGTGAGGCGGGTCGCGAAGACGAACGCCTCGGCCGCCGCACCGGCCGCCGCTCGTGGAAAGAGCCGCAGGTAGGCCCGTGTGTACGGCTCCATGGAACGGGAGATGTCGCACAGCAGCACCAGCCGTCGCCGCCGCAGACGGTGGCGGCTGCGCGCCAGCACCACCGCCTCGCCGCCGGTGCGCTGTCCAGCGCGCAACGTACGGCGCAGGTCGATGCGGCGGCCCCGATGGTCGGTCTCCTGGCGGCGGCCTCGGCGCATGGGCGCCTTCAGCGTCAACAGGGCCAGGAGGCGGTTGAGTTCGGCCAGTTCGCCGGGTTCGAGGGCGGCGAAGTCCTTGTGCGCGAGGACTTCGGCCGCACTGCCCGCCGTCGGCAGCTCCTCGGTCCGCCGGTCCTTGTCGGGGGCCTGGGTACGGTCGCGGTCCGATGCCTGGCCGAAGGCGCCGTGGGGCAGGGGAGCGCGGGTGGGGTCCGGGCCGAGACCGGAGAGCGGCGGGAGCCGCCCGGGTTCGGGTTCGGCGCCCGGCGCGGGCTCGGACGTGCCATCAGCCCTGCGAACGGCCACCGAGCGTCGCCCGCCCGCGAACACCGCGTCGAAGACCCGGTCGAACGGCTCGATCTGCTCGCGATCCGTCACGAACGCCAGCCGTGCCGCCCAGTACAGCCCCGTACGGTCCACCGGCGGCAGCAGACGCAGCGCCTGAAGGCACCGCACCGACCGCTCCGGGGTCACCGTCACCCCGGCGCGTCGCAGTTCCTCGCCGAGCCGGGCGCCGAACTCGGCCCGGTCGAAGAGCGGAACCGCCGCCGCGGTCACGGCTGCCGGCCCGCGACCAGCCAGTCCAGGCCGCGCTCGCGCACCAGCTCCTGGTCCTCCCGGTACTTCAGCAGGGAGCCGAGCGTGCGCCCGGCACTGCCGGCGTCGAGACGGGGTACGCCGAGCAGGTTCAGCGCGGAGATCCAGTCGATGGTCTCGGCGACGCCCGGCGCCTTCTGCACCTCCAGTGCGCGCAGGCGCCGTACCGCCGCCGATACCGCCACCGCCAGCTCCCGTGACGTCCCGGGCACCCGGCGGCGCACGATCTCGACGATCCGTTCCGTGTCCGGATAGTCGATCCAGTGGTAGAGGCACCGGCGTTTGAGCGCGTCGTGGAGGTCGCGGGTGCGGTTGGAGGTGAGGAGGACGACGGGCGGCACGGTGGCCCGGACGGTGCCGAGTTCCGGGATGGTCACCGCCGCCTCGGCCAGCACTTCCAGCAGGAACGCCTCGAAGTCGTCGTCCGCGCGGTCGATCTCGTCGATGAGCAGCACGGCGGGCGCGGGGCCGGGATGGGTGAGCGCCGCTAGTACGGGCCGCCGCAGCAGGTACTGCTCGCTGAACAGGTCCGCCTCGCCGAGCTGTTCGTGCCGGGACTCGGCGAGGCGGATGCCGAGCAACTGGCGCGGATAGTTCCACTCGTACAGCGCCTCCGCCGCGTCCAGGCCGTCGTAGCACTGCAGACGGATCAGCGGGCTGCCCAGGATCGCGGCCACCGCCTTGGCCGCCTCGGTCTTGCCGACGCCTGCCTCGCCCTCCAGGAGCAGCGGCTGCGGCAGGCGCAGGGCGAGGAAGAGCGCGGTGGCCAGCCCGTCGTCGGCGAGATACCCCAGCGAGTCCAGCGCGGCCCGCAGACTCTCGACGCCCGGCAGACAGCGCTCGACGTACTCGCTCACGACGCGGCGGCCTCCGCGTAGGGGGCGGGGTCCTGCTCGTACGCCGTACGGCAGCCGGCGCAGCAGAACCAGCGGCGGTCGCCGCCACCCGCGTCGGAGTACGGGGTCCCGTCCGCGACGGCGACCGTCATCCCGCACACGGGGTCGGTGGCTGTCCGCACGGCTTCCTCCGCCTCCGCCTTCACCCCTGCCTTCGCCTCCGCCTCTGCGGAACGGCTGCCCGCCACCTGGATGACCTCCGCCAGGATCGACACCGCGATCTCGCCCGGTGTACGGGCTCCGATCCACAGCCCCGCCGGGGTGCGCACGCGGGCGCGCTGCTCGTCGTCGAGGTCCAGCCCCGCCAGCACCGCGGCGCCCCGCCGGGGACTGGCGACCAGGCCGATGTACGGCACCCCGGCGCGCACCGCCGCGACGAGTACGGGTTCCTCGTCCCGGCCGTGCGAGGCGATCACCACCGCCAGGGTTCCGGACAGGTCGTCCGCGGTGATCCCACCGGTCGGTGTGATCTCGTAACCGAGGGTCGGCCCGAAGGCCGTCAGGGCGCGGGCGATGGGGGAGTCACCGACGACCGTGACGCGCGGCACGGGCCGCAGCGGTTCCAGGAAGATCTCCAACTCACCGCCGGACAGGCAGGGGTTGGCGACACTGACCATGCCCTCCTCCCGCACGCCCGCCGCCGTCTCCTCGGGCGAGATGCGCAGCAACAGGGACTCGCCGCTGCGCAGGGTCCGTAGCGCCTGGGCCCGGACCGTGGCCTCGGCGCAGACACCGCCGACGAAACCCTCGATCCGGCCGTCCGCGAGGACCAGCGCGGTGTCGCCCGGGCGCGCGCTCGCCGGACGACGGGCGCGCACCACGGTGGCCTTCACGAACGGCTCGTGGCGTCCGGTCAGTTCGGCCATGCGTGCCTCAAGTGGGGGTGCGGCAGGGCTCATTGGGGTGCCTCCACCCCGCCCCGGTGCAGCGCGTGCCACACCCGGCTCGGCGTCAGGGGCATGTCGGCGTGACGGACGCCGATCGCGTCGAGGACCGCGTTGACGACGGCAGGCGGCGAACCGACGGTCGCGGACTCGCCGATGCCCTTCGCGCCGATCGGATGGTGCGGGGAGGGGGTGACGGTGTGGTCCAGCTCCCAGGCCGGGACCTCCAGCGCGGTCGGCAGCAGATAGTCCATGAAGGAGCCGGAGAGGCAGTTGCCGTCCTCGTCGAAGCTGATCAACTCCATCAGCGCCATCCCGACCCCGTCGGCCAGCCCGCCGTGCACCTGCCCCTCGATGATCATCGGGTTGATACGGGTCCCGCAGTCGTCCACCGCGATGAAGCGCCGCACCTTCACCGCGCCCGTGCCGGAGTCGACGTCGACCACGCAGACGTACGCGCCGAAGGGGTACGTCAGATTGGGCGGGTTGTAGACGGTCGTCGCCTCCAGGTGCCCTTCCACCCCCTCCGGCAGTTCCAGCGCCCCGTGCGCGGCGAGCGCGATCTCCTGGATCGTCTTCGTCATCGCCGGGTCGCCCGCGACCGACCAACGGCCCTTGGTCCATTCGAGATCGTCGGGAGACACCTCCAGCATGGCCCCGGCGATGATCCGCGCCTTGTCGCGCACTTTGCGCGCGACCACCGCGGCAGCCGCTCCTGATACGGGAGTTGAGCGACTGCCGTACGTACCGAGCCCGAACGGCGTCTGGTCGGTGTCGCCGTGCACGACGTCGATGTCCTCGGGCGGGATGCCCAGTTCCTCGGCGACGATCTGCGCGAACGTCGTCTCGTGGCCCTGCCCCTGTGTCTGCACGCTCAGCCGGACCACCGCCTTGCCGGTCGGGTGGACGCGCAGTTCGCAGCCGTCGGCCATGCCGAGGCCGAGGATGTCCATGTGCTTGCGCGGCCCGGCGCCCACCGTCTCGGTGAAGAACGACAGCCCGATGCCCATGAGTTCGCCCCGGGCCCGCTTCTCGCTCTGCTCCTTGCGCAGCTCCTCGTACCCGGCGAGGTCCAGGGCCTTGCGCAGACAGGCGGGGTAGTCGCCGGAGTCGTACGTCCAGCCGGTCTTGTTCTCGTAGGGGAACTGCTCCGGCCGCAGCAGGTTGCGCATCCTCAACTCGGCCGGATCGGCGTCCAGTTCGGCCGCCAGACAGTCCACCATCCGCTCGATCAGATAGACCGCCTCGGTGACCCGGAAGGAGCAGGCGTACGCGACGCCGCCGGGCGCCTTGTTGGTGTAGACGCCGGTGACCGAGCAGTGCGCGGCCTCGATGTCGTACGAGCCGGTGAAGATGTGGAAGAAGCCGGCCGGGTATTTCGTGGGCTGTGCCGTGGAGTTGAAGGCGCCGTGGTCGGCGAGGACCTTGACCCGTACACCCAGGATCCTGCCGTCCCGGGTCGCGGCGATCTCGCCGGTCATGTGGTAGTCGCGGGCGAAGGAGGTGCTCATCAGGTTCTCGGAGCGGTCCTCCATCCACTTCACGGGCCGCCCGGTGACGATCGAACCGACGACCGCGCACACGTAACCCGGGTAGATGCCGACCTTGTTGCCGAAGCCGCCGCCGATGTCGGGGGAGACGACCCGGATCTTGTGCTCGGGGATGCCGGCCACCATCGCGTAGAGGGTGCGGTGGGCGTGCGGGGCCTGGGTGGTGGAGTAGAGGGTGAGTTTGCCGTCGACCGGGTCCATCGAGGCGACCGCGCCGCACGTCTCCAACGGGGCCGGGTGGACCCGCGGGTAGAGCATCGTCTGCTCGACCACGACGTCGGCCCGCGCGAACACCTCGTCGGTGGCCGCGCTGTCGCCCGCCTCCCAGTCGAAGATGTGGTTGTCCGTACGGCCCTCCAGGTCGTCCCGGATGAGGGGCGCGTCCGCGTCCAGGGCGTGCCGGGCGTTGACGACCGCGTCCAGGGGTTCGTACTCGACGTCGATCAGTTCGATCGCGTCGCGTGCCGCGTAGTGGTCCTCGGCGACGACGAACGCGACCTCCTGCCCCTGGAAACGCACCTTGTCGGTGGCGAGCACGGCCTGGGTGTCCATCGACAGCGTGGGCATCCAGGCGAGGCCCAGGCCCGCGAGCGTCTCGCCGGTGATCACCGCCTTGACCTTGGGGTGGGCCTCGGCTGCCGAGGTGTCGATCGAGACGATCCGGGCGTGCGCGAACGGGCTGCGCAGCACGGCCCCGTGCAGCATGCCGGGCAGCTGGATGTCGTCCACGTAGCGGCCTTTGCCGCGTACGAAGCGCGGGTCCTCCTTGCGCTTCATCCGGCCGAAGCCGATGGGCCGTTCCTGAGGGGCGGAGTCCGGTTCTTCGACGGTGGTCATGTCTGACTCCCCGCGGCCTCCTGGCCGTTCCTCGCCGCCCACTGGATGGACTTGACGATGTTCAGATAGCCGGTGCACCGGCACAGCTGGCCGGAGATGGCCTCCCGGATCTCCTGCTCGGACGGATCCGGGTTGCGGTCCAGGAGCGCCCGGCCGGTGAGCATCATGCCCGGGGTGCAGAACCCGCACTGCAAGCCGTGCTGTTCGATGAATCCCTGCTGTACGGGGTCGAGTTCGGCGCCGTCCGCCAGGTCCTCGACCGTACGGATCTCATGACCGGCCGCCATGACCGCCAGGACCGTACAGCTCTTGACCGGCTCGCCGTCCATCAGGACCACGCACGTACCGCAGTTGCTGGTGTCGCAGCCCCAGTGGGTGCCGGTCAGTTCCAGGTCGTCACGGAGGAAGCGCACGAGCAGATGCCGGGGCTCGACCTCCCGGGTGTGGTCGTCGCCGTTGACGTTGACGGTGATCCGCATGAGTCTCACGTCTCCCTTGCCGTGGACCCGGTGGGCCGCCCGGCCCGGGCGACTGCCCGCCGCAGCGCCCGCCGGGTGAGTTCGCCGGCCAGATGCCGCTTGTACTCGGCGCTGCCCCGGCCGTCCGTCACCGGCGAACAGCTCTCGGACGCCACCCGGGCCGCCTCCTCGTACAGCGCCTCGGACGGTTCGCTGCCGTTCAGCAGCGTCTGGACCGCGTGGAGGTTCAGCGCCCCGGCGCCGACCGCCGCCAGGCCCACGCCCGCGTCGGCGATCCGCCCCTCGCGCAGGGTCAGGGCCACCCCCGCCGCGGCGACGGCCCAGTCCCCGGCCTTGCGCTCGACCTTCTCGTACGCGCTGCCCGCACCCGGCAGGACCGGCAGCCGCACCTCGACCAGCATCTCGCCGACGCCCACGGCCGTTTCGTACGGTCCTTGGTGGAAGTCGGCCATGGAGACGATGCGTTCGCCGCCCGCCCCACGGATGACGGCGCGGGCGTGCAGCGCGCCGCACACCGCGGAGAGGTCCTCCGACGGATCGGCCTGGCAGAGGGAGCCGCCGATCGTGCCCCGGTTGCGGACCGGCGGGTCGGCGATGACCTTCTCCGCGTCGTGGACGAGGGGAAAGTACCGGCCGACCAACTCCGACTCCAACAGCGTGCGGTGCCGGGTGAGGGCGCCGACGCGCAGCTCGTCGCCGACCAGGACGATGTGGTCCAGTTCGTGCAGGTCGTTGATGTCGACGAGGACCTCGGGGGCCGCCAGGCGCAGCTTCATCATCGGCAGCAGACTGTGTCCGCCGGCCACGACCCGCGCCTCCTCGCCGTAGCGCCGCAGCAGTTCCAGCGCCTCGTCCACACTCTGGGCGCGCTGGTAGTCGAACGAAGCGGGTACCTGCACGGCACGCTCCCTCCCGGACAGGCCGCCCGGCACGCGGGTGTGACGCACCGCGCTCGGGAGCCGTCCGTCGATTGAGGACCTGGCCGGTTTCCGGTGGTCCGGGGGAACAATTGCGCGCAGGAAGGGGGCGGTCAACGGCGACTGAAGCGAATGCTTAAGACACCTGGGTACCGGAGGGGGTCCTACCGGTAGAACAGCCGTTGTAATGGCGGACATGACGCTGACTCAGCTCCGCGCATTCGTCACGGTGGCCCGTCTGGGCTCGGTCAAGGGCGCCGCGGAGTCGCTCGGCGTCACCGAGGCGGCGGTCTCCGGTGCGGTCGGCGCGCTCCGCCGTGAACTCGGTGACCTGCTGTTCATCCGGGCCGCCGGCGGGATCAGTCTCACCCCGGGCGGCAGACGCCTCGCCGCCGGAGCCGCCGAGATCGTCGGCCTCGCCGAGGAGACCCGCCACCGGGTCCGCCAGGCCAGCTCGGGCACCGCCCAACTGCGGGTGGCGGCCACCGAAGCCGGGGCCGAACAGGTCCTCCCCGCGCTGCTCGCGGCCTTCGGGCGGCGACAGCCCGACCTGGACGCCGACACCCTCGCCGTACCGGTGGCGGTCTTCGGCGAGTTGCTCCGCGACCGCCGTGCCGATGTCGCGATCGGCCCGGCACCGCGCCCGGAACCGGGCGTCGAGTCGATCCCCTTCCTGCGCTTCCGACTCGTCGTCGTCGCGGCGCCGGACCACCCGCTCAGGCACCGGCAGCGACTGGCCCCCGCCCAACTGGCCCACGAGCCATGGCTGCTGGGCCCTGCCGGACTGGACCCGGACACCCTGTCCGGCGCCTTCCTCGCCCACGTCGGAGTCGAAGCCGCGAAGGCCAAGGCCTTCACCAGCGTCACGGCTTCCCTCAACGCGGTGGCCGGCGGGGCCGGACTGTCCATCGCCTTCCACCACGTCGTACGCGACGAACTGCGGCGCGGGTCACTGGCCGTGCTCGACGTGTGCGGCGCCCGGCTCACCGGCCTGCTGTACGCGAGCGCGCTCACCGGCGAACGGCGCTCGACGACCGCCGCCGCGCTGTGCCGCTTCGTCACGACACCGGCCGCGACGCAGGCGGTGCTGACCCGCTCCAAGGGCGTTCCGATGAACGAGTTCCGACCACCGGTCCACGTCACGATCTGGAGCTGACGGGTTCGCGGCGGGCGGTCGAACCATGGGTTCCAGCCTCCCGCGCACGGCGTCTTAAGCAAACCCTGAAGAGCGGATTGACGGCCCGACAGCCCGCGCCCATCGTGTGTCCGTCATGGATTTCACCAACGAGTTCCGAGTGAACCTGCCGCCCGACCAGGCCTGGTCGCTGCTGACCGACGTGGAGCGGATCGCTCCCTGTATGCCCGGCGCCCAGCTCACCGGCGTGGACGGCGACACCTACAACGGCGTCGTCAAGGTCAAGGTCGGCCCCATGACCGTCCAGTACAAGGGCGTCGTCTCCTTCGAGGAGAAGGACGACGAAGCGCGTACGGCGGTACTCCACGCGCGCGGCCGTGACACCCGCGGCCAGGGAAACGCCGACGCCCTTGTCACCGCCCGACTCGTCCAGGACGGCGACGGAACGCGGGTGACGGTGGACACGCACCTCACCATCACGGGCCGGATCGCCCAGTTCGGCAGAGGCGTGATCGAGGAGGTCAGCGGGAAATTGCTGACCCAGTTCGTCGACAACCTGGAGGGACAACTCGCGACGGAGCGGCGACAGGAGCAGGGGCAGGAGCAGGAGCAGGAGCAGGAGCAGGGGCAGGGGCAGGACCAGGCGAAGGAATCGGTCGCGCCGACGGCGGAAGCCGTGACCGGATCGAGTGCGACGGCGGAAACCGCTGCCGCCGGAGGGGGCACGGCGGAATCCGCTCCCGCCGGAGGGACCACGGAGGCGAGCACCCCTGCCGCCGAGGCCGCGAGGAAGACCGCTCCGGCCACCCCCGCCCCTACCCCTACCCCCATCCTCGCCCCCGCCTCGAACGGCGTCCGCCCCGCGGCGGTGCCCGCCGCCTCCCGCACACCGGCCGCTGCCGCACCGCAGCCGCTGGACCTGATGAGCGTCGCGCGCGGCGCCGTGCTCAAGCGCGCTCTTCCGGCGGTGATCGTTCTCGCCGTGGTCGTGGTCATTCTCGTCGTCTGGCTCACGCGATGATGGGGGCATGACCGAAATCCGTACCCCCCGTCTCCTGCTGCGCCGCTGGCAGGACGACGACCTCGTACCCCTCTCCGAGATCCACGCCGACCCGACGGTGATGCAATGGATCGGCGACGGTACGCCCCGCTCCCTGGAACAGACCGCCGAGGACATCGAGGCGTGGGAGGAGGAGTGGGACGAGGAGGGCTTCGGGATCTTCGCCGTCGAACTCCTCGGATCGGGCGAACTGGCGGGGGCGGTCGGCCTGTACGTTCCTGATTCCCCGGCCGTGGTCGCGGGGCAGGTGGCGATCGCCTGGCGGCTCGCGCGGGTCTTCTGGGGGCAGGGCTATGCCTCTGAGGCGGCCCACGCCACACTTGAATTCGCCCTGCAGGACCGTGGCATCGACCGGATCGTGGCCGTGTGCCGCACGGCCGACACCGGGTCGTTGAACGTGCTGGACAAGCTCGGTATGCACGCGGAAGGCGGGGCACAGGACCTGGTTCACGGAAACGACGTGCAGGTGTACGGGATCGACCTGACGGAGTTCGAGGGCTGACGAACTCGTCGGCGGTGGGCCGCAGGACCGGGCGGCCGACTTCTCGTCGTACACGCTGATCTTTCGTCTGGAACCCATGGGTCCGGGCCGGTCACGGTTGACCGCCGAGACCCGGGCCAGGTTCCCCGGCCCGGCCGGCGGCCTCTACCGGTGGCTCGTCCTCGGGACCGGCGGGCACGCGGTGGGCGTGCGGCGGCTGCTCTCGGCAGTTCGCCACCGGGCCGAGTCCTGAGGCCTGTCGGCTACGGGCGCGGACCGGACCGGCGGTCACGGGCTCAGGTTCAGCGATCCTCGCCGCGTCGAGCTCGGCGGCGCTCGCCGCGCCGGGGGCGGGCAGGTGTGTGCCGAAGGCGAGTGCGGCTGCCGCCGCGGAGACGGTGAGGAAACGGCGGCGCGCGACGTGGCGCGCGGCGGCCCGCAGTTCCGGGGAGTGCCGCGACGACGGTCTCTGGCGGCCTGGGGGCATACGGCTGTCCCCTCACGGCGATGACACGGGGCGGCCCGGCAACGGGCGCTGCCGGGGCTCGTGAATGCTGGACAAACGAAGATCACGAACCCGGCGGGCGCGACCGGAAGGGCAAGGTCCGGGACCCGTGGCTGGGAACAAGGCCGAGGAATGGCCGGAGTTCGACCTGGCTGCTTCCGGCGGGCGTACATACGATGCGACCGCTCCGGTCTTCACAGCTCCTTCACAAGGCCGGGCTCGTACGGGCGTGACTTTGGCATGCGCATGACCATGTGCATGCGTCGCCATGCTCGATGTCTGGTCCAACGCACCTGGTCCGTGACGGCTCGTCGCGCACGCGGCGACCGCACCCCCCATTTCACGGCGGGGCACGTTCGCCCGCCGTAGGAACACCGACGCAACGGATTGGAGCACCATGGCTGGTGCAATGCTGTTGAGCGGCGCGGTCGCCGCTCT
Source organism: Streptomyces sp. NBC_00878 (assembly GCF_026341515.1). Taxonomy (NCBI): domain Bacteria; kingdom Bacillati; phylum Actinomycetota; class Actinomycetes; order Kitasatosporales; family Streptomycetaceae; genus Streptomyces; species Streptomyces sp. NBC_00878. The sequence continues at coordinate 214,738 of NZ_JAPEOK010000002.1, forward strand.
GTTCGCCACCGCACTCCCCGCGCAGGACCCGTCCACCGGGATCGTCGACCCGCCCCCGGACAAGATCGTCATCAAGGTCGCCACGGTGAACGGCTCCGGCTGTCCCCAGGGCACCGCCGCCGTCGCCGTGTCCCCGGACAACACCGCGTTCACGGTGACCTACAGCGACTACCTCGCCCAGGTGGGCGGCAACTCCGACCCCACCGCGTTCCGCAAGAACTGCCAGCTCAACCTGACCGTCGCCGTGCCGGGGGGCTTCACATACGCCATCGCCAGCACGGACTACCGCGGCTTCGCCTCGCTCAAGGCGGGTGCGAGCAGCACCGAGAAGGCCTCGTACTACTTCCAGGGTTCGCCGAACACGGCCTCCATCACGCACCCCTTCAGGGGCCCCTACGACGACAACTGGCAGGCCACGGACACAACGGAGTGGGCGCAGCTGGTCTGGGCGCCCTGCGGTGTGCAGCGGAACTTCAACATCAACACCGAACTCCGCGTGAGCGCGGGCACATCCACTCCCGGCAGCACCAGCTTCATGACCATGGACTCGACCGACGGTGACATCAGCACCATCTACCACCTGGCCTGGAAGGAGTGCCCCAGCTCCTGACCCGATCGCCCTGGCCGGCTCCATCGCACCGGAGCCGGTCAGGGTGCGGCATGTGCGGGCATGACCTTGCCGATGGGGGACACATGGCGGGGATACATCGGCTGGTCCGATGAAAACATGGCCCCGAACGAGGGGCGTGTGCTCCCTCGATCCGGTGCCCTGGCCGCTGAGGGCGTACCACCGGCGCACGAGCCCCGTTGCACGGACATGGACAGCACATTCGCCACAACGGGGCCCTTCCTGGGCCGCGAGGGCCAGTACCGGCGGTCCGTCGAACGCGCCGACGCCCACTGGACGGACCCGCCGATCTACGCCGCGCTGGTCGCCGACTGGCAGGCCCGCGGCCGCGTGGTACCTCGGTGGCACGAGGCGCGGCGGCCCAACCCGACCGCCGTACTCAGTTGAGGAGACCGCGATCCGGCCCGGGGCGCGCCGTGCGGCCGACGGGGCGCGCTTGTTCTCCGTTCACCAGGGCGGAGAGCATCTCCGTGGCCTGATGGAGCGCCACTTCCAGGGCGGTCGGGAGATGCAGGGTGCCGTGGCCATCGGGCGGAACCAGCCAGCGCAGGGTGCCGGTGGTCCGGCGCGGCGAGGGCACCGCGATCCAGGAACCCTTCCCGGAGTAGCGGATGTCCTGCCCCACCCAGCGGCTCCCCGGGTCCGGGGGCAGGAAGAATCCGATCCGGTGGGCGCCGAAATCGGCGAGCGTGGGCCCGGGCATCGGCAGCGGGAGGCGCAACAGAGCGTCCAGGGCGAACAGGCCGATCTCTTCGGGCACGCTGAGGACGTCCCAGAACCGTCCCGACGGGAGCAGTACGGCGCCACTCGCTCCGTGTTCCCATTCGCGCTTGCAGGCCCGGGGGTCCACCGCGGCTGCCGCCAGCCACTCCACGGCTTGATGGTGGGGAGCGCTTCTCATGTGTCTCCTCTTCGAACCGGTAGCCCGTGTGAGCGGACGTGATACCCCCTCTGCGGGCGCGGCTCCGTGTTTCCCGAGGAGATGCCCAGGGTCATATTCATAGATATATCTATCCAGTGGAAGGGGTGGCGCGCCGTGGCGTTTGTCCATAGAACAATCTGCCGACGCGGGATCCTTCGACGCTTCCGGCTTCCTCGCTTACGACTTCGTCGCTTCCGGCCTTTCCGCAGAGACCCGCTGACGCCGTTGGTGAGAACCGCGCGGAGTCTGAACTACGGCGCCGGAGAATTCCTTGTCCCGGCTGCCGATCCGTATGAGGAGGACGGCTGATGGCCGGCCGGCGGGTCGTCATGGTCTGCGACCCCTTACGGCCGTCCGCGGGGGCGGCGTGCCTCTTGACTTCACAAGACCCCCGCGCCAGATTCCTGACTCCGTATCAGAACCGGGACGCCACAGGTCAGTTGACTCCCGGGGGACACAGCGCGACCTCACCTTCCATCGCCCTGTTGGAGTGCTGCCATGTCGACCAGCGCGGATCCTGCGAGACGTACCGAATCCCCCTCCGCGCCCGGCACCGGCACCGGCACCGGTCCCGGTCCCGGTCCCGGTCCCGGTCCTGGTCCTGGTCCTGGCCCGTCGCGGCGCCGGGTGCTCGGTGCCGCGACGGTCGGTGGGCTCGCGCTCGCGGCCGGCCTCCCCGGTGTCGGTCACGCGGCCGAACCGCCCCTGCTCGGTACGTACGACGTCGTCGTGATCGGATCCGGAGCGGCGGGGATGACCGCCGCGCTGACGGCCGCGAAACAGGGACTGAGCTGCGTGGTCGTGGAGAAGGCGGCCACCTTCGGCGGTTCGGCGGCGCGCTCCGGTGCGGGAATCTGGATCCCGAACAATCCGGTGATCCTCGCCGCCGGTGTCCCCGACACTCCGGCGAAGGCCGCCGCCTATCTGGCCGCGGTGGTCGGCCCGGACGTCTCCGCGGAACGCCGGCAGGCCTTCCTCGGGCAGGGTCCCGCCATGATCTCGTTCGTACTGGCCAACAGCCCGCTGCGCTTCCGCTGGATGGAGGGGTACAGCGACTACTACCCCGAGCTGCCCGGCGGACTGCCCGGCGGCCGTTCCATCGAACCCGCCCAGCTCGACGGGAACATCCTCGGCGCCGAACTCGCCCGGCTGAACCCGCCGTACCTGACCGTCCCCAGCGGCATGGTCGTCTTCAGCGCCGACTACAAGTGGCTCGCGCTCTCCGCGGTCAGCGTGAAGGGCGCCGCCGTCGCCACCGAATGCCTGGCCCGCGGCACCAGGGCGGCGCTCCTCGGCCAGAAACCCCTCACCATGGGGCAGTCACTGGCGGCCGGCCTGCGCGCGGGACTGCTCACGGCCCAGGTGCCGGTCTGGCTGAACACCCCGCTCACCGATCTGTACACGGAGAACGGTGCTACCGCGGGCGCGGTCGTCACGAAGGACGGAATCCCGGGGCTGATCCGGGCCCGGCACGGTGTGATCGTCGGTTCCGGCGGCTTCGAGCACAACGCGGCCATGCGGGCGCAGTACCAGCAACAGCCCATCGGTACCGAGTGGACCGTCGGGGCCAGGGAGAACACCGGTGACGGGATCCAGGCCGGCCGACGGGCCGGCGCCGCGCTCGACCTGATGGACGACGCCTGGTGGGGCCCGGCGATCCCGCTGCCCGGCCAGCCCTACTTCTGCCTCGCCGAACGCACCCTGCCCGGCGGGCTCCTCGTCAACGCGGCCGGAGCCCGTTTCGTCAACGAGGCGGCCCCCTACAGCGATGTCGTGCACACCATGTACGAACGCAACGAGACCGACCCGGACATCCCGGCCTGGCTGATCGTCGACCAGAACTACCGCAACCGCTACCTGTTCAGGGACATCGCACCGACGTTCACACTTCCCGACTCCTGGTACGCGTCCGGCGCCGCCCACAAGGCCTGGACCCTCGACGCCCTCGCCGCCGGGATCGGCGTGCCCGCCGCTGCCCTGCGGGCCACTGTCAACCGCTTCAACGGCCTTGCCCGCAGCGGCACGGACACGGACTTCCACCGCGGCGACAGCGTCTACGACCACTACTACACCGACCCCGCGATCCTCCCCAACTCCTGCCTGGCACCTCTGTGGTTGGCCCCCTTCTACGCCTTCAAGATCGTCCCGGGTGACCTGGGCACCAAGGGCGGTCTGCGTACGGACGCCCGGGCACGCGTGCTCCGCCCGGACGGATCCGTCATCCCCGGCCTGTACGCCGCCGGAAACGCCAGCGCGGCGGTCATGGGCCACAGCTACGCGGGCGCGGGCTCGACGATCGGGCCGGCGATGACCTTCGGCTACATCGCGGCACTGGACATCGCGGCAGCGGCCCGGGCCTGAAAACGCGATGCAGGGGTCCGTCGCGTCACGCGCAGATGTCCTCGGGCGGCCGGAACGAGCGGTCGTCCGCCGACTCCTCGTCCACCTGGGCGCGCACGGTCTCCAACTGCCGCAACAGCGAGGCGAGATGCTTCTCCGCGGGGTCCCGGAAGAACTCCAGGACCGCGCGGTGGAACGCGTCCCGGAGCTCGGGCGGCATCACGTCCGAGGCGTCGAAGCAGAGGGTACGGGCGCGCGAGTTGAGCAGGCCGTCGATCTCCTGCTCGATCGGGTTCGCGGGCTCCGTGGGCGGCAGGCCGGTGGTGTTCGGGAACAGCGGGCGCACCGCCGGGTCCGCCTCCGCCTGCCAGCGCTCCCGCCCGGCCGGACTCGACAGCCGCTCCACCAGTTCCTGGGCCGCCGGGTCGTCGCTGAAGACGGCGGCCATGTCGCCCGCGACCTCGTACGCGTCGCGGTATTTGGCCGACCCGCCCAGGAACCGCGCCGACGGCTCCACCCGGACGTCGTCGCCCGCGTACACGTACCGGATGAAGGCACTCTGGTGCTCGTGCGTGCATGTGAAGCCGGGGGAGGCCAGCAGCCCGAGGGGTTCGTCGGGCCCGGGCGTGCCCTCGTACGACGTGGTCAGGGATCGCTCGATCGACTCCGGTGAGCGATCACCGAGCAGCCCCGCCCAGGTCGTCCAGGCCCGTCGCACGGTCGGATCGAGCCAGCTGAGCCGGCTGGTGGCCCACTCCTCGTAGACGTCCGGGCCCGCCTGGTGGAGCAGGATGTCCTCGATCCAGTCGGTGCCTGGCCAGCCCGAGGTGGCCTGCGAGGCGAGCCCGACGCACCAGGACGGATCGTCGCTGGACGTGCCCTCCTTGCTCCACACCAGGCTCTTCAGGTCGACCTTCAGCGGCACCCAGTACGTGCGGCGCTTGTTGTCCACGAGGAGCGTCGGTGCCCACGGCGCGTACGCGCGCTCGGCGGCCTCCTCGACGAGGGGCCTCAGCTTGTCGCGGCGCGCGTACTCGGTGAGTTCGCCGATGCTGTTGAGGATCGCCACGTCCGGTGGGGCGTCCGCCTCCAGCTGCGAGACGAGCGTCTCGCGCAGGGAGCGGGTGCCCTCGTACGTGTACGTCCTGCCGGTCCCGTCGTCGAGCCGGTTCAGGGCCGCTTCGAAGGCCTTGCCCTCCTTGCCGGTCCACGGGCCCAGCACCACGAGCGGGTCGGGTGTGTCCGACGTACAGCCGGGGACGAGGGTGAGCAGACAGACCGCGAGGAGGGTACGCAGGCCACAGCTGACGCCAGACATGGCACGGCTGTTGCCACGGCTCATGAGATACGAGAGGACACGGCTCATGAGACGGCTCCCGGGCGGGCGACCACGAGGTACTCGCGGCGGTACGCGTGCAGGACACCACCGGCGAGGGCGGCGCTGACCAGACCCGCGGGGAACACGAAGGGCGCGGCCCCGTCCAGAAAGGCGAGCCGCCCGCTGGACAGCCCGTCGTCGATCCGCGCCTCCAGCACCTCTATGGCCTGCGGATCAGGGCCGTCGAACGGGCGCTCCTCCGCGATCGTCTCCGTCTGCGGCGAGGTCTGTTGCGCGAGCGCGTCCGCCACGGGCACGGCCTCCTTCTGCGCGTGCCACGCGAGCAGCGCGTCGGTCGTCAGGAGCGGTACCGCGAGCAGCGGCAGGGCGGCGGCCGCCAGCGGGATACTGAGCCGGATCCGGAAGCGGCGGCGCAGGAAGAACACCGTGCGCCAGAGCCCGGCGGCGAGCAGCACGACGCCGAGCCCGGCGACCACGGCGGCGCCGAGCACCGCCCCGCCCCAGGCGGCCCGGTCCGCGAGGCGTTCGCGCAGCTGCCGCTCAAGGCCGGACACCCGGTCGACGATGGAGGTGGCGGCGGAGCCGACCGTGGGGCTGCACGGCGGATAGCGGTCCTGACGGTGCGCGGCGGCGACCGGCGTCGAACAGAGCATGCTGCGCGCGTAGGTGAGCTCGGCGTCCCGGAGAACGGAGTCCGCCGCATGCCCCTGCGCCCGGCCGATCCAGCCCGTGTAGTCCACCACCAACGCGGACACCACGCGCAGTTCCTGCTCCTCGGCCACGGTCAGCGCACCGCTGCGCGTGACCTGGTTCAGACTCTGTGTCGCCCGCGCCACCCTCGTCCGGTACCGCTCGCTGAGCCCGCTCAGCTCGCCGGTCCGCCCTTCGGCGAGGTTCTCCTCGGCCTCGCCCTGCGCGATGAACAGCGAGGCCTTGGCGTTCGCGAGACCGACCAGCGCGGGCGCCAGCCGGTCCCGCACGTACGCCGAGTCGTCCCGTACATCCGTGTACGCCCACCCGAGCGCCCCGAACGCCACCACGGCGAGCAGCGGCAGCGCCACGAGCCGCTCCCGCAGGTACGCGCGGTTGCGTCGGCCTGTCGCCGACGGCCACACATAGAGCCAGACCCGGCGGCCGAGTTCGGCGGCGACGAGACGTGCCGCCCGCGCGGCGCGCGGGACGCGTGCGGGCCGCGGGGCATCGCCCTCCGCGGGCCGCGGACGCGCGGCTCCCTTCACTCGCAGACCCCGCGGGAGTTCTTCCCCGGTGCCGGTGCCGGTGCCGGTGCCGGTGCCGGTGCCGGTGCTGTTGGTGTCGGTGTTGCTGTTGCTGGGGGTGTCGGTGTCGGCGTACGGGCGATTGTCCGGAGCCAGGTGGTGACTCTCTTTCCGAGCCATGGGCTGTCCCTGTGGTGTCGGAAGGCGAGCGGGCGAACCTCGTAGGCACGGTCCAACAGGGTCTCGGCGACGGCCGCGTCCTCCGGTGCGGCGGAACGGGCGGCCTGGTGGGCGAGGGTGAGGTAGAGGCGGGAGAGGTCCTTGCGCAGACCGGGTCCGTCGGACGGGAGACCGAGCCGTTCGTCGGCGCCCGCGGCCAGCGCGGCCAGGCCCGCCGAGTCGACGGCACCCCGCGCGAGCGCGCCCTGCACGGTCTCCCACACCTCCGCCGTCATACGGACCCGGGCCTGTTCGTCCGTCAGCCCGTGTGCGTGGAAGAGCCGGGCCAGCCGCTCCAGCACCTCGCGGAGCCGCTCGGTCACCTCGTCGGGGCGCTCGGCGGTCCGTACATGCTCGACGCCGACGCGAACGGCGGCCGTACGCGCGGCAGTTCGGTGCCGCGAATGCTGCGGTACCGCGTCCAGGGCGCGCACGGCGTCGTCCCACGCCCGCTCACCGCCCAGCGCCAGACGTGCCCGTACCGCGCCGAACGCCGCACTGCCCAGCGACGGGTTGCGCAGCCGCACCGCCTCGTAGAACGTCAGCGCCTCCTGCCACCGGCCGAGTCGCTCGGCGCAGTAGCCGAGGGCCAGCTTCGGCGCGTACTCGCCGGGGATCGCCGCGAACACCTCGTCGAAGTGACTCCGGGCGGCGGCCACTTGATCCCGGCCGAGCGTGAGCAGCCCGCGGTGCCAGCCGAGCCGCCAGTCGTGGGCAGCGCGCTCGGCCCCGATCAGCGCCTCGGCGGAACGCAGTTCACGCTCGGCGGCCTCGGTCCCGCCCCCGGCACCGCGCAGCCGCAGCCGGCAGCGCAGCAGATGCACCTCCGGCGAGTCGCGCCAGTCCGCGGTGTGCTGGAGCAGCGCCTCAGGGGCGGCGTCGGCCAGCCTGCTCAGCTGCGCGTGGTGGTCGTCGTACCGGTCGGGCCGCGGTACGGGCAGCCGCTGCGCGGCTTCGGAGGGCGACGGCGGCGCGTACGGGGCGGGGGCATCCGGCGCGGCCCACCGGGCGAGGGGTGGCGCGGAACCGAGCGCCGCGTCGAGCGCGTACGACGACTGGAGGAAGAGCGGCGACGGTTCGAAGGTCTCGAGTCCGGTCCGCAGCGACCGTAACTCCCGGAAGACTCCGCGCAGTTGCTGCTCCATCTCCCGCGCGGTGGCGAACCGCTCGGCCCGCTCGCTCCGGGTCGCGCGGTGCAGCACACGGGCGAGGGACACCAGGCCGAGCCCCACGGGAGGGGGCGCCGTCATCGGGCGGCCCTCCGGAGTCTCGGGCTCGCTGCCCGGTGTGCCGCCGGGTGTGCCGGCCGATGCGCCGCTCGATGTGCCGCGCCCGCTGATCAGGTCCAGGTGGCCGAGCTCCGCCAGATCGTCCGGCGATCCGCCCAGTCCGCTCAGCCGCCGCAGGGTCTCGCCCAGGCTGAACAGGTCGTCCTGGCCGGTGGACTGACCGCTCGGGCCGACGGTCGGGGCGCGGTACCCCTCCGTGGTGTGGCCGGGCAGGCCGGCCATGCGGACACTTCCCACGTCGATGATCTTCGTGGTCGTGCCGTCGTGCATGACGTTGTCCGGTTTGAGGTCGCCGTAGACCTTGCCGGGCCGGTCGGCGTGCAGATGTCCGAGCGCGCCCAGGATCCGTACCCCGTAGGCGAGTACGAACTCGTGGAAGCGGCCGCCGCCGAATTCATCCGGGTTCACCCGCGCCCGCGCACGCACCTCCTCCAGGGTGAGCCCGTCCACGTACTGGAGGACCAGGAAGTCCCCGACCTCGGGATTGTGCCCGTAGTTGAACACGCGGATGATGTCGTCGTGGGTGAGGTCGACCAGCGCCCGCCGTTCCTGCGCGAGGACTCCCGCCGAGTCCGCCGCCTGCTCGCCGCGCAGGACCTTGATCGCCACCTCGCGGTTGTCGACCTTGGTGTCGACCGCGAGATACACCTCGCCCATACCGCCGTAGCCGAGCGGGCGGATCATCCGGTACTGCCCCGCGAGCATGTGCGGTGGCGGCAGCGGAAGTCCGTCCGGGTCACTCCCACGGGAAGCGGCGCGCTCCAGCAGCGTGATCGAGGGCAGCAGGACGGGGTCGGGACTCTCCTCGGGCAACTCGACGCGCGCGGCCCGCAGGATCACCGGTTGCTGTGGCGCGATGAAGAACGGCTCGCTGGATTCCGGCAGTTCACCGGTCGCCCCTGTGCCCGCAGCCCCGTCTCTGCCCACAGCCCCGTCCATGCGTCCTCAGAATAGACGCGGGCGCCCTGAATGGCTGCGGGCCGAGGCGAAGATGATGTGTCGAAGTCACCGGACGAGGAAACCTACGGTCTCCGGTCAGCTGTCCCCGGCCTTCGCGTAGTCCTGTGCCATGCCTCCGGCGAAGTCGTGCACCACGGCGGGTTCGTCTCCCACGACCCAGGCGTCGTGGCCGGGCGGGACGACGAAGACGTCGCCGGGACCGACCTCGCTCTCGGCGCCGTCGTCCATACGGATCCGCATACGGCCCTCGATGACGTAACCGTTGTGATGCACCTGGCAGCTGTCGGTGCCCGCGATCGGTGCCACGGACTCGGACCAGCGCCAGCCCGGTTCGAACGTCGCCACGGCGAAGTCGAGCCCGGTGAGATGGACGGCTTCGAGGTGACCGCGAGGGAAATCGCGCCGCTCGTCCGGCTTGTCGACCGCCTTGACCTCGATCATGACGGCTCCTTCCCGGCTGGGCTTGCCCAGCACTGTCGGCGTCCGGTCGTCGGCCCGCGACGTCCACGGCCGACGGCGGCCGAACCTCCCCTCCATCGTCTGCCCGCTCGCCCGGCTTCGCCACCGGACACGTACCCTGCCCCCTGCCCCCTGCCCGCAGTACGTCGGGCAGGGGGGCATGGAGCAGTGCGCTGGTCAGGGTTTCACGGCCACCGCGCCGAACTGGGGGACCAGGGCGGGGCTGCCGGAGCCGGCGCGCCATCTCGCGCAGGAGACGAGGCCCGGGTCGAGGAGGTCCAGGCCTTCGAGGAAGGTGGTGATCTCCGCGCGGCTGCGGGCGGTGATCGGCGGGGTGGCGTTCTCGTTCCAGAACTTCATGGCCGGGATGTTGCCCTCGCCGCCGAGATCGGCGTCGGTGGTGGGATGGGTCAGGACCAGCCAACTGCCCGAAGGGACCGCCGCCATGACCTTGCGGACGATGTCCTGCGCCTCGCCGGTGTCGAGGACGAAGTTGAGGATGCCCAGCATCATGACCGCGACGGGCCGGTCGAGGTCGAGGGTCGCCCCGGCGCGCTGGACGATGGCGTCCGGGTCGTGGACGTCGGCGTCTATGTAGTCGGTGGCTCCCTCCCGGGTGCTGGTCAGCAGCGTCCGGGCGTGGGCGAGCACGATGGGGTCGTTGTCGACGTACACGATCCGCGACTCGGGGGCGATCCGCTGGGCGATCTCATGGGTGTTGTCCAGCGTCGGCAGCCCGGTGCCGATGTCCAGGAACTGCCGTGTCCCGAGGTCACCGGTCAGGTGCCGGACCGCGCGGCCGAGGAACTCGCGGTCGGCACGGGCCACGTCCCGGATCACCGGGAACATACCGGCGACCTGGTCACCGACCGCCTGGTCGACTTCGTAGTTGTCCTTCCCGCCGATCCAGTAGTTCCAGACCCGCGCGTTGTGCGCCACCCCGGTGTTCAGCCTCGCCGAACCGCTGGACGGGGTCTGGGCTTCACTCATGTCTTTTCCCTTCCCCGGACAACACGTCAGGCGTCCTGGGTGTGTGCGGCCGCCGGAGCGGCATCGGACCATTCCCGCCATTGTGCCGCTCCTTGATCACGGAGTCCCGGGATTCGGCTCGCTCATCCGTACGGGCATGGGGCGGTCTACGGCCAGTTGATGGGGGCGCCGTCCTTGTGGTCCCCGAGCCAGATGACGCGTTCCGGTTCGTCGATGAAGCCGATGTCCGCGCAGGAGCCTTCCGGTTCCTTGCCGGCCGTCTGGAAGTGGCGTGCCTCCCAGCCGTCGAGGCCGTACCGGGCGAAGAGCCCGCCGATCACCTTCCGGAGCTCGGGGTGCGGGATGCAGGTGCGATCGGCGAAGTGTTCCTCGAGGTCGGCACGGAGGCGGGAGAGGCTGAGCTGTTCCAGTGTCGGCCCGAGACAGGGGTCGGCGCGGTGGCGTGCGCACTGGTCCCTGCCGCCGGGGTAGACCTTGATGGAACCCTGCAGAGAACTGTCCCTCGCGCTCGTTCCTTCCCGGCCCCGCTCAGGACTGGTACGGCTGCTGCTGCGGCTGCCCGTACTGCTGACCGCCGTGTCCGCCGGCGCCCTGGACCTGCAGTTGCTCCGCCTGCTCCTTGGTCACCTTCTGCTCCGCACCGCAAAACGTGCACTGCGTCGTGTACTTCGTCGAGAACGGGAAGAGCGGCACGAAGAACAGCGTGAACTTCGTGACGCGCTTCCTGAGGGTGTGTGCGGCGGGATTACCGCAGTGCCCGCACACCAGCGTCAGTATCGCGAGCTGGTACAGGTATCCCTTGGTACCAAAGACGATCATGCTGTCGGTTCCTCCCGGGTCAGCGCCCGCCGACACAGCGCCGGCGAGCGACGAGGCACGCTCACGCAGGACAGTCTCCTGTACGCCGATGTGTCCGGCGGAACCTGATCACCGGACTGGGCGTCGTACTGGGCACGTCGTGCTCATGGATGTGGCGCGAGGACGGGGCCGCGGCAGCAGATGGGTGGGACGTGGGGGAGCAGGCGAACAGCCGTGTGGCGCCGGGGTCGAAGGCTGCGGGGCCGCGCCGGTGGCTGAGTCTCGTCGACCGGCAGCGATGGCGATGGCAGTGGGGCAGGGACGCGCGAGGCCGGTCTGCCTGGGCACGCGGGCGTGTTCTCGCGTCGCTCGCCGTGCTCACTGCCGGGCTGCTGGTCTTCCACTCCGCCGTACCCAATGCGGTGGGCCGCCTCGGCAGCCTGCTGGAGACGTTTCTGCCCTGGCTCGGCCTGGCCGTTCCGTTGCTGCTCGTTCTGGCGCTGCTGCGCCGCTCGGCCATCGCGCTGGTGGCCCTGCTGGTGCCCGTGGCAGTCTGGGGGACCCTCTTCGGCGGACCGCTGCTGTCCGAGGAGGACCGCGGCGCGCACGACATCCTGGCGGTCCAGCACAACGTCAGCGACGAGAACGACGACCCGGCGGGCACCGCGCGTGCGCTGATCGGGGCCGCACCGGATGTCATCGCTCTGGAGGAGCTGACGTCTCCCGCGTTGCGGGTCTACGAGTCCGCCCTGGCAGCGGACTACCCCCACCACGCGGTCGAGGGAACCGTCGGACTCTGGTCGAGGTATCCGCTGTCGGACATCCGGCCGCTGGACATCAAACCGGCGGGGATCGGCGAGGGCTGGAACCGCGGGCTGCGGTCCACGGCACGCACGCCACGGGGTGATGTCGCGGTGTACGTCGCTCACCTGCCGTCGGTCCGCATCCGCTGGAACGGCTTCAGTTCCGGTTGGCGGGACGAAAGCGCCGACCTGCTGGGCGAGGCCGTCGCCGCCGAGAAACAGAACAGGGTGATCCTGCTGGGCGACCTCAACAGCACGGTGGACGACCGCGGGCTGGCTCCGGTCACCTCACAGATGGACTCGGTGGGACGGGACTTCGCCTTCAGCTGGCCCAGGGCCCTTCCGGTGTCCCGGATCGACCAGGTCATGACCCGCTCGATGACGGTCACTCACATCCGGACTCTGCCCGCCACCGGCAGCGACCACCTTCCGATCGCCGCCGGTATCAGGTTCGAGCCCTGAAGCTGCCGCAATCGATCAGTCAGTGAGCCGGACCGGGACACGATGATCCGGCTGCCCGTCCTTGGCGAGCATCGAATGGTCTTCGGCCACCGCGCGGTAGAGGACCAGGCCGGAGACGCCCTGAGCGTCCTCGACGTCGTCGGCTGTCCACACCCGGCCGCCGTGGGTGACCGATCGGCGGGAGAACACGTCGAGCGCGTCCTCCGTGTCCTCGGCGTCCACCGCGGTGGCGACGGCGGACATGTACACGGCCTGCCCGGTGCTGATCGGCACCGTGGAGTCGAAGACCACGATGCCCACCTGGGGACGTACCGCGATGTTGCGTGAGTGGGTGGCCAGCGGCGACGAGACCCAGAAGAACTCGCGGTATTCCCGGTGAGCGAAGTACACCGGTGAACTCCACGGCGTACCCGCGTGGTCGGCCGTGGCCAGCACCATGTACCGGTTCGTTTCGATGATGTCGTGCGCGGTCCGGGCCGGTGACGCGTTGCCTGTCATCTCAAGGGCTCCTGTGGTGGGTTGAGAGCGGGGTCAGCGGGATCAGTCGACGAAGTCGGTGACGAGGGCGGCGAATTCGTCGGGCGTGGCCAGGCGGACACCGAGCGAGTCGGCCTTGGCACGCTTGGATCCGGCGCCCTCTCCGGCGACGACCAGAGTGGTCTTCTTGGAGACGCTGGAGGAGGAGCGGCCGCCGGCACGCTCGATGAGTTCGTTCATCTGGTTGCGGCTGAGCTTCTCCAGTGGCCCGGTCATCGCGCCCGTGACGACCACCGTCATCCCCGCGAGCGGCCCGGCTGCCTCGCTCGCGCCGCCCTCCTCGCCCTTGTCGTCGACGGCCCCTTCGCCGCCGTCCTCGTTGTCCTCGCCGCTGTCGGCGGCCGGCTGGGGCGGGGTGGCGCCGGGTTCGGTCATGTTCACCCCGACCGCGGCGAGTTTGTCGATCAGCGGGGCGAGCTCGACCAGTTCGGCGACGATGGACGGGGCCTTCTCGGTGCCGATGCCCTCGACCCGCTGCATCGCTTCGGCGTCGGCGGCGCGGATGTGGTCCATGGTCGCGAAGTACCGGGCGATACGGCGGGACATGGACCGGCCGGTGCCGCGGACACCGAGCGCGCACAGCACCCGGGACAGCGGTCTTCCCTTCGCCGTGTCGAGCGCGGCGAGGAGGTTGTCGGTGCTGGTCTCGCCCATCCGCTCCAGGCCCAGCAACTGGTCCCGGGTGAGGGTGAACAGATCGGCGAGATCCGTGACCAGGCCCGCCTCGACGAACTGGACGACGCGGGTGTGGCCGAGGCCCTCGATGTCGAGCTGATCGCGGCCGGCGGCGTACGAGAGGGCGGCGACCAGGTGACAGTTGCGGCCGTTCTCACACCGCCAGCGCTGCTCGCTGGTGTCGATGCCGGCGCCACAGCGCGGGCACACGTCGGGGAAGACGATGGGCTGTTCGGCTCCGGTGCGCAGATGGCCGACGGGGGCTTCGATACGGGGGATGACGTCACCGGCGCGGTGGACCATGACATGGTCGCCCAGGCGCAGGTCACGGCGGGTGATGTCAGCCGGATTGTGCAGAGTGGCGTACGTGATGGTGGCGCCGTCGATCTCCACCGGCTCCAGCACCGCGCGCGGGGCGATGATGCCGGTGCGGCCGACATTCCACTCCACCTCCAGCAGCCGGGTGATCTTCTCCACGGCGGGCAGTTTGTAGGCGATGGCCCAGCGCGGGGCGCGCGAACCGGAACCGGCTGCCTGCTGGTCGGCGGCCAGGTCCGCCTTGATGACGATCCCGTCGATCCCGAACGGCAACTCGGCCCGCAGCGCGGCGATTTCCCGCACCCGGTCCAGTACCTGCTCGGCCGTCTCCGCGACGATGCCGGGCACGGCGGTGGTGGCGGTGGTGTTCACCCCGAGGTCGGCGGCCCGCAGCATGAGGTCGCTGTGCGCGCTCTCGCCCAGCCGCTCCGCGAGCTCCGCCTCGGTGCCGGCGAGGGGCAGCAGGCCGTAGCCGAAGAACGTCATCGGCACCGTGTACGTACGCTCCTTGGCCCGCAGAGTGCCCGCCGAGGCACCGCGCGGGTTCGCGAACGGCTGCCCGCCGTGCTCGGTCCGTACCTCGTTGGCGTGCTCGAACTGGGCGCTGGTCATCAGGATTTCGCCGCGTACCTCCACGGTCACCGGCTCGGCCAGCTCCTGCGGCAGGCCCTCGATCGTGCCGATCGCGTGCGACACGTCCTCTCCGGCCGTCCCGTCGCCGCGCGTGATCAACCGCTCCAGGCGCCCGTGCGTGTAGCGGGCCGCGATCGCCAGACCGTCCAGCTTCGGCTCGACACTGAACCGCTCCGCCTCGTGGCCGATGCGCCGGGCCAGGGACGCGGTCCAAGCGGTGAAATCCTCCGCCGAGAACACGTTGTCCAGGCTCAGCATCGACACCGTGTGCGGCACATCCCCCTCGACCGCGCCACCGGCGACCTTCCCGGTCGGAGAGTCGGGCAGCGCCTGGTCGGGATGGTCGGCCTCCCAGGCCGCGATACCGCGCACCAACCGGTCGTAGGCGTCGTCGTCCAGCACCGAGGTGCCGCCCGTGTAGTAGGCGGCCGAAGCCTTCACCGCGTCCTCGACAGCCTGCGCGTAGGCGGCGGCATCCACGATCACTGCAGCTGGTGTAGTCATGCCCGTCATCTTGCCTGCCGCCACTGACAACGCCTCTGTGCCGGCGTACGGCATGCGGCCTGCGGGGCGGGGCGAGCCGTGCGGGCTCAGCCGCTCGTCGTCGCCCGGCCGGCCCGCTCCACGTGGTTGTAGAAGCCGGCGCCGGTCTTGCGGCCCAGCCTGCCGTATCTGATCAGTGCGGTGAGCATCGCGGTCGGCTTGACGTCGGGGTCGTGGTTGACGTCGTGCAGCCGCTGCTGGATCGCCTCGCCCACGTCCAGGCCGATCGCGTCCATCAGCGCGAAGGGCCCCAGCGGGTGGCCCAGCCCGCCCTCGACCGCCTTGTCGAGGTCTTCGATGGAGGCCGCCCCGCTCTCGGCGAGGAGCACGGCGTCATTGAGGTAGGGGAAGAGCAGGTAGTTCACGATGAAGCCGGCGCGGTCGGTGCAGTCGACCGGTGTCTTGCCCAGCGACCGTGCCAGCGCGTGCGCGGTGGCCAGTACGTCGTTGGTGGTGAACTCCGTGCGGCACACCTCGACCAGGCTCATGGCCGGCGCGGGATTGAAGAAGTGCATACCGACGACGTCACCACGGCGGCCGGTCGCCTCGGCGCAGTTGCCGACCGACAGACTGGACGTCGTCGTGGTCAGGATCGCGCCCGGCCGGCACGTTCGGTCCAGGAGACCGAAGACGTGCGCCTTCACGTCCTCGTCCTCGGCGACGGCCTCCAGTACGACGTCGCGGTCGGCGAGATCCTCGAACACGGAAGACGGGTGCAGCCGAGCGAGCGCCGCCTGCCGCTGATCGGGGTGGATCTGGCCGCGCCGCACCGCACGAGCCATCGCCGAGTCGATCGCCTCGATGGCGGTCTCGGCCTTCTCCCGGGTACGGGCGACCAGGATCGTGTCCAGGCCGCCGAGTGCCGTGATCTGCGCGATGCCCCGTGCCATGGTGCCCGAGCCGACGACACCGATGCGGCGGACCTCGCGCGGTGCCGTCTCTTCCGCGGGGTCGGTGCGCCGGGAAGGGATCACCGCCCCGGACGGTTCGTAGTCGTAGATGCCCGTTCCGGTCTTGCGCCCCGATCGACCGCTCTCGACCAGCGCGGTCAGCAGCGGGGCCGGTGCGTGTGCGGCCCGGCCGCTTCGCTCGTACAGGCCCGACAGTTCACGCTCGACGACGTCGAGTCCGAGCCGGTCGAGCAACGCCAGGGGGCCGGTGGGCAGGCCGCAGCCCAGCCGCATCGCGGTGTCGATGTCTTCGGGTGTGGCGTAGCCGGTCTCGTACAGCGTGACCGCTCGGTTGAGATAGCCGAGCAGTAATTCCCGCGCGAACTGCCGCGCCGGGCCGAAGGTCTTCTCCTGTAACGGAAGGCGGTCCAGCAGCAGCGTGAGGGTGTCTACGGCGTCCTGGTCCGACATGGTGGTCGGCACCGGTTCGCAGCCGGTGCCCGGGACCGGGGGCACCAGGAATCGCAGGCCAAGGAGTCTGGTCGGTCTGCCGGACGCGATCGCCAGGGACGGCAGCGACAGCGACGCCGTGGTGGAGACCAGCACCGTGTCCGGGGCGCAGACCGCGGCGACCGCGCGCAGGACCGCTCCCTTGATCTCCTTGTCCTCGGTCACGGACTCGATGACGAGGTCGGCGGTGGACAAGGCGGCGAACTCGGCGGACACGGGCAGCGCCCGGGCGCTGCCTTGGGCGAGCGCCGCGGGATCGGGGTCCACGGCGATGACCGGAATCCCGGCTTCGTGGAGCAGCTCGGCGCAGGCCAGGCCGAGCGACCCGAGCCCCACGACACCGACAGTGATGGTCCGTTCGGTCACAGTGCCTTCTCTCCGCCGCGGACGCGGAACCGGTTGATCTGTGTCAGATGCCGCGCACGCGTTTCGTCGTCGTCGACGCCCAGATCGGCGGCGGGGGCCAGGCACAGGACGCCGACCTTGCCGTCGTGCCGGTTCGCGTGCACCTCGCCGACCGCCTTGCCGACGTCGGCGAGTTCGTACACCGTGGACAGCGTGGGGTGCACCATTCCCAGAGAGATCAGGCGATTGGCCTCCCACGCCTCGCGGTAGTTGGCGAAGTGGGTACCGACGATGCTCTTGAGCCGCATCCACAGGTGCCTGTTGTCGTAGACGTGCTCATAGCCCGACGTCGACGCGCAGGTCACGATCGTGCCCCCACGCCGTGCCACGTAGACACTGGCGCCGAAGGTCTCCCGCCCCGGGTGCTCGAAGACGATGTCGGGATCCGCGCCACCGGTCAGGTCACGCACCTGAGCCCCGAATCGCTTCCATTCCTTCGGGTTCTGGGTGTGCTCGTCGGACCAGAACCGGAATCCCGCCTCCGAGCGGTCGATCACCAACTCCGCGCCCATGGACCGGACCAGCTCCGCCTTGCGGGGGCTGGACACCACACACACCGGGATACCGCCGCCGTTGAGGACCAACTGCGTGGCGTACGACCCAAGGCCGCCGGCCGCGCCCCAGATCAGTACCACGTCGCCCTGCTTCATGTCGGCGCCGTTGCGGGACACCAACTGCCGGTACGCCGTCGAATGCACCAGCCCGGAGCAGGCGGCTTCCTCCCAGGTCAGGTGCTGAGGTTTGGGCATGAGCTGGTTCGCCTTGACGAGTGCCAGCTCGCCGAGACCGCCGTAGTTGGTCTCGAAGCCCCAGATCCGCTGCTCCGGGTCGAGCATGGAGTCGGCATGCCCGTCGGGCGCCGTGAGGTCGACGTTCAGGCAGTGCGCGACGACCCGGTCACCGGGCTTGGCCGTACGCACCGCGTCCCCGGTTCGCAGCACCACACCCGACAGATCCGAACCCACCACGTGGAACGGCCGGTCGTGCTGGGCGGCGCCGGGCGCGGTCTTGGCGTACCGCTGGAGGAACCCGAACGTGGGCATCGGTTCGAAGAGTGCGGTCCATACCGTGTTGTAGTTGATGCTGCTGGCCATCACGGCCACCAGCACCTCGTCCGGCCCGACCTCCGGCGTGGGGACCTGCTGGATGTGCAGCGCCTTGGCGGGGTTCTTTTCCCTTGTGGCCATGCCTGCGAACATGTCTGATTCGGCGGCGAGAACCACAGCGCCGCGGTAGCTTTCCGGAACCGGCAACGAGCCGAGCTCGTCGGGTGAGACATCGTCGGAAACGATGGCTTCGACTATGTGTCGCACTTCACTCCTTGCCAGGGGTGATGAATGAACCGCACACGGGTTTCCGGTATTCCGCAGGACCGATCCGCGAGTCCGATTCGACTCGACGGGCTGCGCACAAGCATATGCGGAACGGGTTACACGAACATGCGTACACGAATGGCCACTCGGCGGGCAAGAAGATGCCCGGAACGTTTCCCTCTTCGGGCAGACATGCGTCGCCTGATGGCGAATCCGGGTATTGGCGCTCCAGTGGTGGTACCGCCGGAGCATTGGTCCGGCAGGCCCGGTTCCGAGGTGTGGCGCAGGGCTTGGTGCCGAGGCGTGCGTCCAGTCCGGCAAGGCTCTTTGCGGCCCGGAAGGTTTCCCTGAGCCGCCCATTCGCACCCGATATGTGACCACCGTCATGTGGCAATCGATATGGACGATGTGATACGGGCGTGGAGTGGCCGCGGCAGGATAACAGAAGAACAGCAATTCGCCGAGATCTCTGCCTCTTGGGACATGAGCAGCGGATCGCGCTCACCCTCGCGGTCGATTCTTGTTAGCGTCTGCGTCGGAAGTTCTGTCCTCGGTGCGTGGTGTGTGGGGAGTTCGACTATTCATGACTGACTTCCGTGGGGGTGGCTCGGCCGTGCCCTCTGCGTGGCGGGAAAAGTTACTCGGCTTATCCACTGTGCAGCGTCGACGCCTTTTACTCGATGTCGTCCGCGACAAAGTAAAGAACGAAGCCTTCCGTCCGAATCATGCTTTTCGTCGCATGGGGATCGTGCGCGAGAAGGCCGCCGAATTCAGGGCGGCACTCGGCGACGCGCTCGGCGTGCGACTGCCGGCGACCGTGCTATTCGACCATCCGAACCCGGACGCGCTGGTCCGCCATCTCGCCGAACTGCTCCTGGGAGAGCCCGAGATGGCCGAGCCCGGGCCCACCGGGCGGCATGCCGACGAACCGATCGCCATCATCGGCATGGCGTGCCGGTACCCCGGCGGCGTCGGCTCGCCCGAGGAACTGTGGCAGCTGACCGCCGGTGAGGTCGACGCGATGGGCGAACTCCCCGCGGACCGAGGCTGGGACCCCGGCCTCTACGACCCCGATCCCGACCGGCCAGGGACCTCGACGACCCACGAAGGCGCGTTCCTGCCCGGCGCGGGGGATTTCGACGCGGAGTTCTTCGGGATCAGTCCTCGCGAGGCACTCGGCATGGATCCGCAGCAGCGGCTCCTGCTGGAGGTCGCGTGGGAAACCATCGAACGCGCCGGCATCGATCCGTCCTCCCTCCGCGGGAGCCGGACCAGCGTCTTCGCCGGGATCGGCTACCAGGACTACCAGAACGACTGGCACCGCGCCGAGCAGATCCGGGGATACGCGCTCACTGGTGCGTTGACCAGTGTCATCTCCGGCCGGATCGCCTATGCGCTGGGCACCGAGGGACCAGCGATCACTGTCGACTCGGCCTGCTCGTCGTCGCTGGTCACCGCGCATCTGGCGGCCCAGTCGCTGCGCCTGGGCGATTGCGAACTGGCACTGGCCGGCGGTGTGACCGTCATGGCCACCCCCGGTGTGTTCGTCGAGTTCAGCCACAAGCGTGGGATAGCGCCGGACGGCCGGTGCAAGTCGTTCGCCGCGGCCGCCGACGGCACCGGCTGGGGCGAGGGCGCCGGCATGCTCCTGCTGGAGCGGCTCTCCGACGCACGGCGCAACGGTCATACGGTGCTGGCCGTGATCCGGGGGTCCGCGGTCAACCAGGACGGGGCGTCCAACGGGCTGACGGCACCCAACGGCCCAGCCCAGCAGCGTGTCATCCGTGAGGCACTGGCCAACGCCGGTCTGCGGTCGGCCGACGTGGACGTCGTGGAAGCGCACGGCACCGGAACGACGCTCGGTGACCCGATCGAGGCGCAGGCGCTGCTCGCCACGTACGGCCAGGACCGGGAGACGCCGCTGCTGGTCGGTTCGCTCAAGTCCAACATCGGGCACACGCAGGCCGCTTCCGGTGTGGCCGGCGTCATCAAGATGGTGCACGCGATGCGGCACGGCGTGGTGCCGAAGACGCTCCACGTCGACCGGCCGTCGCCGCACGTGGACTGGTCCGTGGGCAAGGTCGAGCTGGCGACCGAGGCGACGCCGTGGCCGACCGGGACGATCCGCAGGGCCGGGGTGTCCGCCTTCGGGGTGAGCGGCACCAACGCCCACCTCATCCTGGAACAGGCGCCCGCCGTCCAGACGGACCCGTCGCGGGCCGACGGCGAGGTTCCGCAGCCCGATGGCGACGGCCGGCTGCCCGGCGCAGACGGTGCGGTGCCCGGCGGCGACGGCACGGTGCCCGGCAGTGATGGTCCGGTGCCGTGGATGCTGTCGGCGCGGACCGAGCCCGCACTACGGGCACAGGCCGATCGGCTGCTCGCGCACCTGGAGCGCAACCCGGCACTGCGGCAGGCCGATGTGGCCAGGTCGCTGGCGACGACCCGGACCGCCTTCGAGCACCGCGCGGCCGTGCTCGCGAAGGACCCCATTCCCGGGCTGACGGCACTGTCCCGCGGTGAACGCTCGCCGACGGTGCTGCGGGGTGTCGCGGACACCGAGCGTCGGGTCGCCTTCCTGTTCAGCGGCCAGGGCTCGCAACGCATCGGGATGGGGAAACGCCTCTACAAGAACTTCCCGGTGTTCGCCGCGGCCCTCGACGAGATCTGCGAGGAGATCGACCTGCCGCTGCGCGACGCGCTCTTCGGCGACGACCGCGCCCTGCTCGACCGTACCGAGTACACCCAGCCGGCCCTGTTCGCGTTCGAGGTCGCCCTGTTCAGGCTGCTCACGCACTGGGGAGTGGCCCCGGAGTACGTGGCGGGCCACTCCGTCGGCGAGATCGCCGCCGCACACGTCGCGGGAGTGCTCACGGTGGCGGACGCCGCCCGCATGGTGACCGCGCGCGGACGCCTGATGCAGGCGCTGCCCGGCGGCGGGGCCATGCTCGCCGTGCAGGCCGGTGAGTCCGAAGTACGGCCGTTGCTCGACGGGTTCGAGGACCGGGTGAGCATCGCAGCGGTCAACGGACCGACGTCGATCGTGCTGTCCGGTGCCGGCGACGTCATCGACGAACTGGCCGACCGGCTCCCGGGCCGGTGCAAGCGGCTCCACGTCAGCCACGCGTTCCACTCACCGCTCATGGATCCGGTGCTCGGCGAGTTCGGGGACATCGTGCGGAGCCTGGACCTCCGGCCGCCCCGGCTGTCGGTGGTGTCCACGTTGACCGGACGGCTCGCCACCGCCGAGGACCTGTGCGTACCGGACTACTGGGTGCGCCACCTCCGTGAGGCCGTGCGGTTCGGCGACGGTGTGCGGTGGCTCCAGGACGAGGGGATCACCGATTTCGTCGAGGTCGGGCCCGGCGGTGCGCTCTCCGCGATGGTGCCGGGGTGTTCGCCGATGCTGGTCAAGGACCGCCCGGAGGAGCAGTCGCTGATCGACGCCATCACGCAACTGCACGTGCGCGGGGTCGACGTCGACTGGCGCCGCGTGTTCGCCGAACACGACGCCCGCCCCGTCGACCTGCCGACCTATGCGTTCCAGCACGAGCGGTTCTGGCTGGAGCGCCCCGGTCCCGCCGACGACGCCCGCGGTCACCGGATCGTCTGGAAGCCGCTTTCCGAGCCGTCCGGGCGGACGCTGCACGGCACTTGGCTGCTCGCCGGGGCGGACGACGAGATCGCGGCCGCGCTGACGAACGCCGGCGCTCACGTCATCCAGGCGACCACCGCATTCGACGTATCCGGCTCGGACTTATCAGGATTGGACGCATCAGGAGTCGGCACATCCGGATTCGACGCCACCGGATTCGGTGACATCGGGCCGCGTGACATCGACGAGCTGGCGGGGATCGTGTCCGTCGGAGACGCGGCGGATCTTCTCGCGCTCGCGCAACTCCGTCTGCCCGCGCCGATATGGGGTGTGACCCGTGGCGCTGTCGCCGTGAGCAGCGCCGATCCACTCGACTCGCCGGACCGGGCACAGGTCTGGGGCCTGGGCCGGGTGGTCGCGCTCGAACAGCCGCGGCGCTGGGGCGGTTTGATCGATCTGCCCGCGGTGCTCGACGAGCGCACGGCTCAGCGGTTCGTCGCCGTCCTGTCCGGGCTCGACGGCGAGGACCAGGTCGCCGTGCGCGGGTCCGGGCTGTTCGCCCGCCGGCTGACCCGCGCCACGAACCGGCCCGGCGGCGGCTGGCGTCCCCGCGGGACGGTGCTGGTCACCGGCGGAACCGGGGGACTGGGCGCCGCGGTTGCCCGGCGGCTGGCGAAGGAGGGGGCCGAGCACCTGGTCCTGGTCAGCCGGCGTGGCGAGAGCTCTCCGGGGGCGGCGCACCTGCGTGCGGAACTCGCGGCTTCGGGCGCGAAGGTCACGATCGCCGCCTGCGATGTGGCCCACCGCGACAGCGTTGTCGGGCTCCTCGCGTCGTTGCCCGGCCCGGTGACGGCCGTGGTGCACGCCGCCGGGGTCAGCGGCGGATTCACCCCGGCCATGGACCTCTCGGCCGACGAGTTCGCCGACGTCGTCGCGGCCAAGACCACCGGCGCGGCCGTCCTGCACGAACTGCTCGAAGATCTCGACGCGTTCGTGCTGTTCTCCTCGATCGCGGGTGTCTGGGGTGGCGGCGGTCAGTCGGCCTACTCGGCGGCGAACGCCTATCTCGACGCCCTCGCCGAGCATCGCAGGGCGCGCGGTCTCCCGGCGACCTCCATCGCCTGGGGGCCCTGGGCCGGCGACGGCATGGCCGCCGACCCCGCGGTCGCCGAGCACATGCTCCGACGTGGGCTTTCCCCCATGCCGCCCGAGGCCGGGCTGAACGCGCTCTGGCAGGCGGTCGGCTCCGGAGAACCCTGCCTCGTCGTCGCGGACGTCGACTGGGACACCTTCGTCCCGGCCTTCACCGCGAGCCGGCCCAGCCCGCTGCTGGACGCGCTGGACGGGTCGGCCGACCGGTCGCGTACGGCACCGGCGCCGGTCCCGGCGGCCTACCAGGGGGACATCCTGGACCTGGTCCTCGCGGAAGTGGCCGCCGTACTCGGGCACGAATCCCCGGACCAGATCAGCCCGACGAAGGCGTTCCGGGAGCTGGGCTTCGACTCGGTGAGCGCCGTGCAGCTCCGCAACAGGCTCAGCACCGTGGCGGACCTGCCGGTGACCGCGGTGTTCGACTACCCCACACCGGCGGAGCTGGCCGGCCATCTGCGCGGTGGCGACGAGCCGGAACGCCGGACGCGAGCCGCCGCGGTGGACGGCGATCCGATCGTGATCACCGCGATGAGCTGCCGCTATCCGGGCGGTGTCGAGTCGCCGGAGGACCTGTGGCGGATGGTGTCGGCGGGCGAGGACGCGATCACCGGATTCCCGGACGACCGCGGCTGGAAGCTGGACGAGCTCTACGACCCCGATCCCGACGCCGCGGGCACCAGCTATGTGCGGTCCGGGGGATTCCTGGCGGACGTGGCCGGGTTCGACGCCGAGTTCTTCGGTGTCAATCCGAGTGAAGCCCTGTCGATGGACCCGCAGCAGCGGCTGTTGCTGGAAACGACATGGGAAGCGCTCGAACGGGCCGGCATCGAGCCGGAGTCCCTGCGCGGCAGCGATGCCGGTGTCTTCGTCGGCACGAACGGGCAGGACTACGAGACGCTGCTGCGGCAGGACCCGGCCGCGGTCGAAGGCTATCTGCGCATCGGAACGGCGGGCAGCGTGCTGTCCGGGCGCATCGCCTACATGCTGGGGTCGCAGGGGCCCGCGCTCAGTGTGGACACCGCATGTTCCTCGTCGCTGGTCGCCCTGCACCTCGCGGCTCAGGCGCTGCGCAACGACGAGTGCTCCCTGGCGATCGTCGGCGGAGTCACCGTGATGGCCACCCCGTCGGGCTTCGTCGAATTCAGCAGACAGCGCGGACTGGCCGTCGACGGCAGGATCAAGGCCTTCGCCGCGGCGGCCGACGGTACCGGCTGGGCCGAGGGCGTCGGCGTTCTCGTACTGGAACGACGATCCGACGCGGAACGCCACGGCCGTCCCGTCCTGGCGGTGGTCAAAGGTTCGGCGGTGAACCAGGACGGCGCCTCCAACGGGCTGACCGCACCCAACGGTCCCTCGCAGCGGGCCGTGATCCGCCAGGCGCTGGCCAACGCCGGGCTCCGGCCGGCCGAGGTCGACGTACTCGAAGCGCACGGCACCGGTACCACGTTGGGCGACCCCGTCGAGGCGCAGGCGGTGCTCGCCACCTACGGGCAGGACCGCGCCACACCCCTGCTGATGGGGGCGATCAAGTCGAACATCGGTCACACCCAGGCAGCCGCCGGTGTCGCCGGAGTGATCAAGATGGTGCTGGCCATGCGGCACGGCCTGGTCCCCAGGACGCTCCACGTGGACGAACCCACACCGCACGTCGACTGGTCGGCGGGCGCCGTCGAGCTGCTGGTCGACCAGGTGCCGTGGCCGGCCGTCGACCGGCCCCGGCGCGCGGGTGTCTCGTCCTTCGGGATCTCCGGCACCAACGCGCACGTGGTCATCGAGCAGGGCGACGCGTCGGAGGCACCCCTGCCGAAGCGAACCTTCCAGCACCAGCGGTTCTGGCCCAACGCCGAGGTACGACGCAGGCACGGCGACGACCGGCCGACCGTCCGTTGGCGTGAGCGTCTCCTGGGCATGGCCGAAGCGGACCGGGCCCAGTTCCTGGTCGACCTGGTGCGCAGCGAGGTCGCCGACGTGCTCGGGCACCGCGGTGCCGTGCCGACCGGCGGCACGTTCTCCGAGCTCGGCTTCGACTCGCTGACCGTGACCAACCTGAGCAGGCGGCTCCGTATGGCGACCGGCCTGCCGGTGCCGGCGGCCCTGCTGTACGACCATCCGTCGCCGGCCGCGCTGGCCGCCCATCTCGCGCAGTTGCTCGCCGCGGACGACCGGCAGCCGCTCGTCGCGCTGGACGAGCTCGAAGTCGGCCTGCGGGCCGGGCCCGTCGACGACAGCACCAGGAACGCGCTCGCCGGACGGCTGCGCACGCTCCTCGACGAAGTCACGCGGGCGGATACGGGCGTGGCGGCCGAATTCGCTTCGGCGACCAACGACGAGATGTTCGAGCTGATCGACCGCGAGCTCGGCGGCGGCTCGGACGGTCCTGAAGAACTCCGCCCCTGACGCGCACGCCGCCCGCGCCCGGGCGGCACGCAGCAGGCCCGAGTTCCTCAGGGCGTTCCTGGACCAGGATTGTGGAGGTGGACAGACAATGCCGGACGAGGACAAGCTCCGCGACTACCTGAACCGGGTGATGACCGATCTCCGGCGCACGCGCACCCGGCTCGACGAGGTCGAGAACGCCGCGCACGAACCGATCGCCATCGTCGGCATGGGCTGCCGATTTCCCGGTGGCATCGACTCACCGGACAGCCTGTGGCGCGTGGTCGCCGACGGTGTCGACGTCATCTCCGAGCTGCCGCAGGACCGAGGCTGGGACGTCGCGGGACTCTACGACCCCGATCCCGACCGCGCCGGCCGGACCTACTCGCGGGAGGGGGGATTCCTGCGGGACAGCATGCACTTCGACGCCGAGTTCTTCGGCATCAGCCCCCGCGAAGCGCTTGCCATGGATCCGCAGCACCGGCTGGTCCTCGAGACCTCGTGGGAGGCACTCGAACGCGCCCGGATCGACCCGGCCTCCTTGCGGGGCAGCCGGACCGGGGTGTTCGTCGGCTGCACGTACCAGGACTACGCAGCACGACTGACCGAAGTGCCCAGCGAAGTGGAGGGGTACCTCGGGACGGCGAACACCTTCGCCGTGATGTCCGGCCGGGTGGCGTACACGTTCGGCCTGGAGGGGCCGGCGATCAGCCTCGACACGGCGTGCTCGTCCGCACTGGTCGCGATGCACACGGCCGTGCAGTCGCTGCGCCGCGGCGAGTCCTCGCTCGCGCTCGCCGGCGGCGCGTGTGTGATGTTCGCGCCGACGGCCCTGCGGGAGTTCAGCCGTCAGCGCGGCCTCGCCCCCGACGGCAGGTCCAAGGCGTTCGCCGGCGCCGCGAACGGCGTCGGCCTCGGTGAAGGCGTGGGCGTCCTGGTACTGGAGCGGCTCTCGGACGCCCAGCGCAACGGGCGCCGGATCCTGGCCGTCGTCCGCGGCACGGCGGTCAACCAGGACGGTGCGTCGAACGGGATGACCGCCCCGAGCGGTCTGGCACAGGAGCGGGTGATCCGCAGCGCGCTGGCCGACGCCCGGGTCGAGCCGTCCGACGTGGACGCCGTGGAGGCGCACGGCACCGGCACCACGCTGGGCGATCCCATCGAGGCCCGCGCGCTGCTGGCCACCTACGGGCAGCGGCGCGAGAGTCCGCTGCTGCTGGGCTCGGTGAAGTCCAACATGGGGCATGCCCAGTCGGCGGCCGGGATCGCCGGTGTGATCAAGATGGTCATGGCGATGCGGCACGGCATCCTCCCCAAGACCCTGCACGTCGACGAGCCGTCGCCCCGTGTCGACTGGACCACCGGATCGGTCGAGCTGCTGACCGACGCCGTGGAGTGGTCCCGAACCGGCCGCCCCCGGCGGGCCGGAGTCTCGTCCTTCGGGATCTCCGGCACCAACGCGCACGTGATCCTCGAAGAGGCTCCGGCGGCCGGCGAGCCCGAATCGGGCGGCCGGGCCCCGGCGCCGTGGCTGCTGTCCGCCCGCTCGGCGGCGGCGTTGCGAGCGCAGGCCGAGCGCCTGCTGCCGTACGCGGACGCCGGTGCCGCGGACATCGGTGCCGCGCTGCGGGCCAGAGCGACGTTCGAGCACCGCGCGGTCGTCTTCGGCGCCGACCAACGTGGCGCGCTCTCCGCCCTCGCCGCAGGCGGCTCCGCCCCCGGCCTGGTGCAGGGCGTCGCCGTTGAACCCGGCCGCACCGTCCTCGTCTTCCCCGGCCAGGGTTCGCAGTGGGTGGGGATGGGACGCGAGCTGCTGGCCTCGTCGCCGGTCTTCCGCGACGAGCTGACCGCGTGCTCGGCGGCCTTCGAATCGCTGCTGGGATGGTCGGTCCTCGACGTGGTCGGCCGCGCCGAACCGATCGACCGGATCGACGTCCTGCAACCCGTGCTGTTCTCGATCATGGTGTCACTGGCCGCGTGGTGGCGTTCCCACGGCGTGGTCCCGGACGCGGTGACGGGTACCAGCCAGGGCGAGGTGGCGGCGGCGTACGTCTCCGGTGTGCTGAGCCTCGACGACGCGGTGCGGGTCATCGGCCTGCGCAGCAGGCTGCTGCACGAGCGGATGACAGGTCGCGGCGCGCTGGCCTCCGTCGTGCTGCCCGCCGATCAGGTGCGGTCGCGGCTGGCCGACGGGCTCACCATCGCGGGGGTCAACTCGCCGAGCCTGGTCACCGTCGCCGGAGGCGTGCCCGAGATCGAGCGGCTGGTCGCCGAACTGTCGGCCGAGGGCGTCCGGGCCCGGATCGTGGCGTCCTCGGTCGCGACCCACAGCGGCCACGTCGACGAGCTGCGTGCGGAACTCCTCGAACTGCTGGGCGAGATCACCCCCCGCCCCGCCACCGTGCCGTTCTACTCGACCGTCACCGGCGAGCGCCATCAGGAACTGGACGCCCGGTACTGGTTCGACAACATGCGGGAACCCGTCCTCTTCGAGCAGGCCGTCCGAGCCTTGATGGCCGACGGGTTCCGTACCTTCGTCGAAGCCACGCCCCATCCCGTGATGACGATGCCGATCCAGGAGATTGCCCAGGACATCGGTTCGGACGTGGTGACCGTCGGCTCGCTGCGCCGCGACGAGGACGGGCCGCACCGGATGCTCACCAGCGCGGCGGAACTGCACGTACGCGGCGGCGAACTCGACTGGGACACCCTGTCGCCGCCCGGTCGGCCGCTGGACCTGCCGACCTACCCCTTCCAACGCACTCGTTACTGGCTGGAGCAGACCACCACGCCGTCGGTCCTGGACCAGTGGCGCTACCACGTGCAGTGGCAGCCGCTTCCCGAACCGCTGGAGGCGCTGCACGGCACCTGGCTGCTCGTCGGCCCGGCCGACGAGGTACGAGAAGCGCTGGCCAAGCGTGGAGCACACGTCGTGACGATCGAGGCCACCACCGACCGCGAGGAGTTCGCCGGCCGACTCGCCGGCCTCGGAGAGGTGGCAGGTGTCGTGTCGACGCTCGCGCTCGACGAGCGCCCTCATCTGCCCGCCGTCACGGTCGGTCTCGCCGCCACCCTCGCGTTGATCCAGGCACTGGGAGACAGCGGGATCGGTGCCCCCCTGTGGTGCCTGACCCGGGACGCCGCGACGAGCCCGGCACAGGCGCAGCTGTGGGGGCTGGGGCGGGTGGCCGCCCTGGAGCACCCCCGACGCTGGGGCGGCCTGATCGACCTGCCGGGTGTGCTGGACGACGCCGCCGCGGACCGCCTGGCGGGACTGCTCGCGGGCGCCGGCGGCGAGGACCAGATCGAGATCCGCGCCGACGGCGTGTTCGCGCGGCGTCTGGTGCACGCTCCGCCCACCTCCGGGGCGGCGGCCGACTGGAGTCCCCAGGGCACCGTCCTCATCACCGGCGGTACCGGCGCTCTCGGGTCACAGGTCGCCCGCTGGCTCGCCGAGGAGGGAGCCGATCACCTCGTACTGGCGAGCCGACGCGGTGCCGACGCGCCGGGGGCGGCCGAGTTGGGCGAGCTGGCGGCGAAGGTCACGGTGGCGACGTGCGACGTGGCCGACCGGGACAGCCTGGCCCGGCTGCTCGCGTCCCTGCCCGAACCACCGACGCTGGTCGTGCACGCCGCCGGTGTCGGGGAGAGCGCGAACCTGGCGGACACGACGCCGTCGGAACTGAGCGCGATGATGGCGGCGAAGGCGGCCGGTGCCGCGCACCTCGACGAGTTGCTGCCCGACGCGGCCTTCGTCCTGTTCTCCTCGGTGTCCGGGGTGTGGGGCGGTGGCGGTCAGGGCGCCTACGCCGCCGCGAACGCCCACCTCGACGCACTCGCCGCGCGGCGGCGCGCCAGGGGGGTGCCCGCGACGGCGGTGGCCTGGGGTGCCTGGGCCGGGAGCGGTATGGCGGCCGAGCCCGCGATGCGTGACCAGTTGCGGGCGCTCGGCCTGCCGCCGATGTCGCCGCAGGTCAACCTGCTCGCGCTGCGCCAGGCGCTCGGGCACGGCGAAACCTCTGTCACGGTGGCGGACGTGCGATGGGACATGTTCGCGCCCGGGTTCACCGTGATGCGGCCGAGCCCGCTGCTGTCCGAACTGCCCGAGGTCCGGCAGGCGCTGGCCGCCCCGGAGCCGGCGGCCGGGGACTCGGGGCTGCGGCAGCAGCTGGCCACGCTGTCCGGTCCGGACCGGATCCGCGCACTGGTCACGGCGATCCGTACCGAAGCCGCGGACGTGCTCGGGCACCAGGGTCTCGATCAGGTCGAGGCGGGCCGTGCCTTCAAGGACTTCGGGTTCGACTCGCTGACCGCGGTCGAACTGCGTAACCGGCTGGCCGCCGCGACCGGGCTGCGCCTCCCGGTGACCGCGGTGTTCGACCACCCGACACCGGCCAAGTTGGCCGAACACCTGCTGCCTCAGCTGGGCACAGGCTCGGAACCCCTGGACGTACTGGCCGAGTTGGACCGCCTCGAAGCGGCCGTCACGTCGGAACCCGAGGGTGCCGCCCGCGACGAGGTCGCGGTCCGGCTGCGCGCACTGCTGCGCCGGCTCGACAGCGGCCGGGACACCGACGGCGAGGAACTCGGCGAGGCCTCGGACGAAGAGATGTTCGACCTGCTGAGCAAGGACTTCGGCATCTCATGAGCACAGGGAGGACCGCAGTGTCCACAGAGGACAGGCTTCGCCACCTTCTCCGGCAGGCCACCACAGAGCTGCAGCGGACCACGCGGCGCGTCCACGAGCTGGAAGGCCGGGGAAGCGAGCCGGTCGCGATCGTCGGTATGGGCTGCCGCTACCCGGGCGGCGTCGCCTCCCCGGAGGACCTGTGGCAGTTGGTCGCCTCCGAGGGCGACGCCGTGTCGGACGCCCCCGCCGACCGCGGTTGGAACATCGACGCGCTCTACGATCCGGTACCGGGCACACCCGGCCGGACCTACGTCCGGCGCGGCGGATTCCTCCAGGACGCCGCCGACTTCGACGCGCCGTTCTTCGGCATCTCCCCGCGCGAGGCGCTCGGGATGGACCCGCAACAGCGCCAACTCCTCGAGGTGTCACAGGAAGCGCTGGAACGGGCCGGACTCCGGCCCGAGACCCTGCGCGGCAGCAAGACCGGCGTATTCGTCGGGATGTGCTACCAGGGGTACGGGTTCCGCGACCTGGAGGTGGCCGAGGAAGCCTCGGGCTACCTGGTGACCGGCGACGCGATGAGCGTGGCCTCCGGCCGGATCGCCTACACATTCGGGTTCGAGGGACCGGCGATCACGCTCGACACCGCCTGCTCGTCCTCCCTCGTCTCCCTGCACCTGGCCATTCAGGCGCTGCGCGACGGAGACTGCTCGCTCGCCCTGTCCGGCGGGGTAGCGGTGATGTCGACGACGCGTGGATTCGTCGAGTTCAGCCGACAGCGCGGGCTCGCCACCGACGGCCGGTGCAAGGCATTCGCCTCGGCCGCCGACGGAATGGGCTGGGGCGAGGGCGCCGGAATGCTCGTACTGGAGCGGCTGTCCGATGCCGAGCGCAACGGACATCGGATCCTGGCCGTCATCCGCGGTTCGGCGATCAATCAGGACGGCGCGTCCAACGGACTGGCCGCACCGAACGGGCCGGCCCAGGAACGCGTGATCCGACAGGCCCTCGTCAACGCCGATCTGTCCACGGTGGACGTCGACATGGTCGAAGCACACGGCACCGGGACGACACTGGGCGACCCCATCGAGGCCCAGGCACTGCTGGCCACCTACGGGCAGCGCCGCGAGCGCCCGTTGCTGCTGGGCTCGGTGAAGTCCAACATGGGGCACGCGCAGGCCGCCGCCGGGGTCGCCGGTGTGATCAAGACGGTCATGAGCCTGCGGCACGGCGTCGTACCGAAGACACTGCACATCGACGAACCCACATCCCATGTCGACTGGTCCTCCGGCGCGGTCGAGCTCGCGACGCAGCAGGTGCCGTGGCCGGAGACCGGCCGCCCGAGGCGCGCCGGAGTCTCGGCCTTCGGCATCTCCGGCACGAACGCGCACGTGATCCTGGAGCAGGCCGCGACACCGCAGGCCCCTTCCCCCGTGGACGCCCCCGCGATCGTCCCCTGGGTGCTGTCGGGCCGCACGGACGCGGCACTCGAAGCACAGGCCGCGCGACTGGGCGAGTACGTGGCTGCCGGGAAGCCGAGCACACTCGACGTCGGTCACTCGCTGGCCACGACCCGCTCGGCACACCGCAGCCGGGCCGTGCTGCTCGCCCCGGACCGGGACGGCGCGCTGGAGAAGCTGTCCGCGCTGGCCGGTGGCCGTCCGCTGCCAGGACTCGTCCAGGGCGTCGCCACCCACGAGGACGGCAAGCCGGTCTTCGTGTTCCCGGGCCAGGGCTCGCAGTGGGTCGGCATGGCGTCGGACCTGCTGGAGTCCTCGCCGGTCTTCGCCGAGCGGATGGCCGAGTGCGCGGCCGCGTTCGAGCCGCTCGTCGACTGGTCCCTGCTCGACGTGCTCGGCGACGCGAAAGCCCTGGAGCGGGTCGAGGTCGTCCAGCCGGTCCTGTTCGCCGTGATGGTCTCCCTCGCCGCGCTCTGGCGGTCCATGGGTGTCGAACCGGCGGCGGTCGTGGGCCACTCGCAGGGGGAGATCGCCGCCGCCTGCGTGGTCGGCGCGCTGTCGCTGGCGGACGCGACGACGGTCGTCGTGCTGCGCAGCAAGCTGATCGCGGAGGAACTGGCCGGCCGCGGCGGCATGATGTCCGTGGCGCTGTCCCCGGACGCCATCGCCGAACGGATCGACGACCGGGTCTCGGTCGCGGCCGTGAACGGCCCTTCGTCCGTCGTCGTGTCCGGCGAGCCCGCGGCCCTGCACGAACTACACGCCTCGCTCACCTCGGACGGCGTGCAGGCCAAGATCATCCCGGTCGACTACGCGTCGCACTCGGCGCAGGTGGAGTCGATCCGCGCCCGACTGCTGGACGAACTGTCCGGCATCCGACCCGGGCCCGCCGAGATCCCCTTCTGGTCCACGGTGACCGGTGAGGTCCTCGACACCGGTCTGCTCGACGCCGACTACTGGTACCGGAACCTGCGCCAGACGGTCCGTCTTGCGGAGACGGTGCGCACGTTGATCGACAGCGAGCACTCCGTGTTCGTGGAGGCCAGCGCACATCCCACCCTGGCCATGAGCATTCAGGACAGCGCGGAAGCGGCCGGGCGGGACGTGGTAGTCGTCGGCTCCCTGCGCCGCGACGACGGTGGTCTGGAGCGGTTTCTGACCAGCGCCGCCGAACTGCACGTACGCGGGGTCGACGTCGACTGGAGCACGGTGCTGGCCGGTGGCCGGCACGTCGACCTGCCGACGTACGCCTTCGAGCATCAGCGGTACTGGCTTGAGGCCACCGGCGGCGCGCGTCGCGAGTCCGTCGTCGACGGACTGCGCTACCGGATCACCTGGGAGAAGGTGCCCGAACACCCGGCGCCGTCGTTGACCGGCACCTGGCTGGTGGTGGCGCCGGCCTCCGGCGGTCCGGCCGCCGAATGCGCGCGGGCGCTGTCCGAGCAGGGCGCCGACGTGATCGTGACCGACGTGCCGCCGTCCGACCTGCCCGAGGTCGCCGGCGTGCTGTCCCTGCTGCCCGCGGGGGACCTGCTCACCCTGCTCCAGGCCGGCATCGACGCACCGCACTGGTGTGTCACCCGGGCAGCCGCGACCGATCCGGAGCAGTCCCAGGTGTGGGGGCTCGGCCGCGTCGCGGGGGTCGAGTGGCCCGAGCGCTGGGGTGGCGCGATCGACCTGCCGGAGCTGGTCGACGCCGAGGCACGACTGCGCCTGTGCTCGGCGCTGACCGGTGACGAGGACGAGGTCGAGATCCGCCCGGAGGGGACGTACGCGCGCAGGCTGGTACGCGCCACCGCGACGCCGGTACGCGACTGGAAGGCGCGCGGAACGGCGCTCGTGACGGGCGACGGTGGCCCGATCGGTCCGCTGATCGCCCGCTGGCTGCTCCGCAACGGTGCCGACCACGTGGTGCTGACGGGCGCACCGGCCCATCAGATCGACGAGCCCGATGTGACCGTGTCCGACTGCGATGTGACCGACCGGGACGCTCTCGCCGCACTCGTCGAGCACCACGGCCCGATCCGTACGGTCGTCCACGCCGCCGGCGCCGCCACACTGACCCCGCTGGCCGACACCGGCCGGGACGACTTCACCGACATCCTGGCGTCCAGGGCCGACAGCGCCTCCCACCTTGACGAGCTGCTCGGTGCCGACACCGACGCCTTCGTGCTGTTCTCGTCGATCAGCGGCGTCTGGGGGAGCAAGGACCACGCCGCGCACGCCGCGGGCAGCGCCCATCTGGACGCCGTCGCCGAACGCCGACGCGCGCGCGGACTGGCGGCGACCTCGATCTCCTGGGGACTGTGGGACCTCGGACAGGACCGGACCGCGCATCGCGATCACGGTGTCGGCTTCCTGTCCAGAGAACTGGCCTTCACCGCGCTGCGGCACGCCCTGGACCGTGACGAAACCACGGTCACCCTCGCGGACCTCGACTGGAACCGGTTCTTACCGCGTCCGCTCCTGCGCCACGTCATCCCCGCCGCGCCCGAGCCCCCCGTGTCCGAGTCCGGGGATCCCGGACCGGACGCGCGTCCCGAGAGCCCGCGTTCGGAACGGGAACTGCTCGACCTCGTCCGCGCGCAGGCCGCCACCGTGCTCGGCTTCGCCGACATCAACGAGGTCCAGCCGACCAGCGCGTTCAAGAACATGGGCTTCGACTCCCTCACGGCGGTCGAGCTGCGCAACCGGCTCTCGGAGGCCGTCGGCCGCCGCATGCCAGCGACACTGGTGTTCGACTACCCGACGCCCGCGGCCGTCGTCGAATTCCTCCGCGGCGAACCCGCTCAACCGGTTCCCGTGCGGGACGGCGCGGACCCGGACGAGCCCATCGCGATCGTCGCGATGAGCTGCCGCTATCCGGGCGGCATCGCCTCGCCGGAGGACCTGTGGCAGCTGGTGGCCGACGGCCGGGACGCCGTCGGCGACTTCCCGGCCGACCGGGACTGGGATCTCGCCCTCTACGACCCCGAGCCGGGAGTCCCCGGGAAGTCCTACGTCTGGCGCGGCGGCTTCCTCGACGGCTTCGCGGACTTCGATCCGGGGTTCTTCGGGATCAACCCGCGTGAGGCGTTGGTGATCGACCCGCAGCAGCGGCTGCTGCTGGAGACCTCGTGGGAGCTGTTCGAACGAGCCGGCGTCGACCCGGAATCGTTGCGCGGCAGCCGTTCCGGGGTGTTCATCGGCAGCAACATCCAGGACTACGCGGCCCGGGTGCTCGCCGGTGACGACCTGACCGGCGGCTATGCCGGGATGGGCAACTCGGCCAGCGTGATGTCCGGACGACTGTCGTACGTGTACGGACTGGAAGGCCCGTCACTCACCGTCGACACGGCGTGCTCCTCATCGCTGTCCGCGCTGCACCTGGCCGTCCAGGCGCTGCGCGGGGGTGAGTGCGAACTGGCGGTCGCCGGCGGTGTGACCGCGATGTCGTCGCCGCTGAGCTACGTGGAGTTCAGCAGCCAGCGCGCGCTCGCCGCCGACGGCTACTGCCGGGCGTTCTCCGGCGATGCCGACGGGACCGTACTGTCCGAGGGCGTCGGCCTGCTGCTGCTGGAGAAGTTGTCCGACGCCCGGCGCCACGGCCACGCGGTGCTGGGCCTGGTTCGCGGCTCGGCGGTGAACCAGGACGGCGCGAGCAACGGACTGAGCGCGCCCAATGGTCCCGCCCAGCAGCGGGTGATCCGCCAGGCGCTCGCCGCCTCCGGCCTCGAACCGTCCGAGGTGGACGCCGTCGAGGCCCACGGGACCGGTACGCGGCTGGGTGATCCGATCGAGGCGCAGGCGCTGCTGGCCACCTACGGCCGGGACCGCGACACGCCCCTGCTCCTGGGGTCGCTGAAGTCCAACATCGGCCACGCGCAGGCGGCGGCGGGTGTCGGCGGCGTGATCAAGATGGTGATGGCCATGCGACACGCCGTGCTGCCCAAGACCCTGCACGTCAACGAGCCCACCCCGCACGTGGACTGGTCGGACGGCGAGGTCGAGCTGCTGACGGACGCGGTGCCGTGGCCGGACAACGGGCATCCCCGGCGATCCGGCGTGTCGTCGTTCGGGCTGTCGGGCACCAACGCACACGTCATCCTGGAGCAAGCCCCCGAGGACCTCGCAGCCCCGGAAGCCCTTGCAGTTCCTGGAGGCCTCGAAGTCCCCGAAGGCCTCGCAGCCCCCGCAGCCTCCGACGTGTCCGGCGCCGGTGAAGTAGGCGCCCCACCGCACGCTGCCACCGTCGCGCCGCTGCCGCTGCCGCTGCCGCTGTCGGCGAAGGACGAAGCCGGACTCCGGGCCCAGGCGGACCGGGTCGGTGGGATCTTCGCCGACCATAAGCCCAAGGACATCGCGTTCTCGCTGGCCACGACCCGGTCCCGGTTCGCGCATCGGGCCGTGGTCGTCGGCGGCGACGCCGAGGCGGGCCTGGCCGCGCTCGCCGCCGGTGAACTCTCCGCCCATGTCGTCACCGGCGTCGCGGCGGAGCCTGCCGACATCGTGTTCGTCTTCCCCGGCCAGGGATCCCAGTGGACCGGCATGGGGCGCGAACTGCTGGACACCGCGCCGGTGTTCCGGGACGAGCTGACGGCGTGTTCGGCCGCCTTCGAGCAGGTCCTGGGCTGGTCGGTGCTGGACGTGGTCCGTGCCGGTGAACCGGTCACGCGCATCGACGTCGTACAGCCGGTGCTGTTCTCGATCATGGTGTCGCTGGCCGCGCTGTGGCGTTCCTACGGTGTTGAGCCCGCCGCGGTCGCCGGTACGAGCCAGGGCGAGATCGCGGCGGCGTACGTGGCCGGTGTACTCAGCCTCGACGACGCCGCGCGCGTGGTCGGGCTGCGCAGTCGGCTGCTCGCCGAACGGCTGGTCGGCCGTGGCGTGCTGGCCTCCGTCGCGCTGCCGGTCGACCAGGTCGAGGCGAGGCTGCCCGCCGGAATGAGCATCGCCGGTGTGAACGCACCACGGCTGGTGAACGTCGCCGGGGACGTCGCGGCCGTCGAGCAGTTGGTGGCCGAGCTCTCCGCGGAGGGAGTGCGGGCGAGGGTGGTGGCCTCGTCGGTCGCCACACACAGCGCACAGGTCGACGACCTGCACGACGAGCTGATGACGCTGCTGGCCGGCATCGAGCACCGGCCCGCCGAGGTGCCGTTCTACTCGGCGGTGACCGGCGCCCGGCACGACGGCCCGGACGTTCGGTACTGGTTCGACAACATGCGGGAACCGGTGCTGTTCGACCGGGTCCTGCGAACGATGCTGGCGGACGGATTCCGCACCGTGATCGAGGTGAGCCCGCACCCCGTGCTGGGTGCCGCTGTCGAGGGCGTGCTCGACGACACCGGTGGCGACGCGACCGTGGTCGCCACCCTGCGCCGGGACGACGGCGGCCTGCGGCGGATGCTCACCAGCGCCGCCGAACTGCACGTCCGAGGTGTAAGGGTCGACTGGCGTGCGGCCTTCGCCGGCAGCGGCGCCCTACCGGTCGACCTGCCGACCTATCCCTTCCAACGGCGGCGGTTCTGGCCCGACTACGCCGGTCTGACGGCACCGACCGGTTCGCTCGACCATGCGGTGCTGACCGCGAGCACCACCGTGGCCGAGGACGGCGGTGTCCTCGTCACCGGGCGCGCCGGGCCGGCCTGGCTGGTCGATCGGCCGCTGCCCTCGGCACTGGTGGAGCTCGCGATCCGGGCCGGCGACGAGGCCGGTTGCGGCGTGCTCGAAGAACTCGTGGTGCGGGACCCCGTCCTCCCGAAAGCCGATCTCCAGGTGTGGGTCGGTGGTCCCGACGAGCTCGGCCGCCGGGCGTTCACGATCCGTTCCGGGGCCGACGGCGGGGAGTGGACGTCGCACGCGAGCGGCGTGCTGGGGACCGACGGGCCGCCGCCGGACTTCGAGCTGACCGAGGACTTCACCGAGGTACGCCTCGACGGTGACCGGCTCGGCGACCGGTTCGTCCTGCACCCGCTGCTGCTCGAAGCCGCGCTGCCGGCGGAATCCGGCCTGGTCCCCGTGCGCTGGCAGGGTGTTGTCCTGCACGCGACCGGCGCCGCCGTGCTGCGGGTACGTGTCGTCCGGATCGACGAACACTCGGCGTCGGTGCGGATCGCGGACCACACCGGCGCACCGGTCGCAACGATCGACGCGGTCACGTTCGGTCCGGTGCCCAGGCCGCGGCGGATCGATGACGCCCTCTACGGGATGGACTACGTCCGGATACCCGCGCCCGCCGGCGTGGTGTCCGACGGCGTGGTCCCGGGCGTTGTGGTCGCGGACCTCGGCGAGGACGCCGACGACCCGCACGTGATGGCACACCGTGCGCTGGCGCTGGCGCAGGACTGGCTGACCGCCGAAACGACCGGGGGCCGGCTGGCCTTCGTGACCCGTGGCGCGGTGGCGGCCCGGCCCGGAGACACGGTCGACCATCCGGCCCAGGCCGCTGTCTGGGGCCTGATCCGTTCGGCGCAGACCGAGAACCCCGACCGGTTCGTGCTGGTGGACACCGATGACACGCCCGCGTCCCGTGCCGTGCTCGAAGCTGCCGCCACCGAACCGCAGTTGGTGATCCGCGACGGAGAGGTCCACGTGCCCAGGCTGGTGCGCACCGAGCCCGCACCCGGACGACTCGACCCCGACGGCACCGTGCTGATCACCGGCGCCACCGGGTCGCTCGGCCGCCTGCTGGCCCGGCATCTGGTCGCCGAACACGGCGTCAGGCACCTGCTGTTGCTCAGCAGGGGCGGCCGGGACGAGGAGCTGATGGCTCTCGACGCGGACGTCACCATGGTGGCCTGCGACGTCGCCGACCGTGCCGCACTCGCCGAGGTGATCGGGTCGGTGCCCGCCGACCATCCGCTGACCGCGGTGATCCACGCGGCCGGGACGCTGGACGACGGGCTGATCGCCTCCTTGACCCCGGAACAGATCGACCGGGTGCTGCGGCCCAAGACCGATGCCGCACTGCATCTGCACGAGCTGACCAAGGACCTGCCGCTGTCCGCGTTCGTGCTGTACTCGTCGGCGGCCTCGGCGTTCGGAGGGCCGGGACAGGGCAACTACGCCGCCGCCAACGCCGTACTCGACGCGCTGGCCGCGCACCGGCGTGCCCTCGGGCTGCCGGGCCTCGCCCTGGGCTGGGGCTACTGGGAGCGTGCCAGCGGCATGACCGGACACCTCGACCAGGGCGAACTGGCGAGCAGGATGATCCGCAGCGGCGTCCTTCCCATGACCGCCGAGGAGGGCCTCGCCCTGTTCGACGGGGCGCTGGGCAGCGATCGTGCCCTGCTCCTTCCCATGCGGCTCGACCTCCCCCTCCTGCGCAAGCGCGGCGGACTGCCGCCCGTGCTGCGCGGGCTCGTCCGGACCACTGCCCGGCGTGCGGTGACCACCCCGACCCCATCGGTCAACGACCGGCTGGCCGGGCTGACCGAAGCGGATCGGGACCAGGCCGTGCTGGACCTGGTGCGGGCCACGGTGGCCGGTGCGAGCGGGCATGCGGACGCCGACACCGTCGAGCCGACCAGGTCGTTCAAGGAACTCGGATTCGACTCCCTGACCTCGGTCGAACTGCGCAACCGCCTGGCGGCGGCGACCGGCGTACGGCTGAAGGCCACCGCGGCCTTCGACTACCCGACACCGGCCGCGATCGCCCAACACCTGGTGGAAACCCTGTTCCCCCAGGAGCAGCCGGTGCACGACGAGTTCGACGAGATGGATCTGGACGCCCTGGTCGCGCAGGCGCTCGACGAGGCCTGAGGAGACGGTGATGGTGGTTTCGACCGAGCGGCTGGCCGACGCCCTGCGCGCGGCGATGCGCGAGAACGAGCGGCTGCGCACGGAGAAGGAACGGCTGACCGAGCCGGTGGCGATCGTCGGCATGGCGTGCCGCTACCCGGGCGGTGTGACGACGCCGCAGGAGCTGTGGAGGTTCGTCGCCGACGGCGCGGACGCGATCGGCGATCCACCGACCGACCGGGGCTGGAATCCGACGAACGGACGACAAGGCGGATTCCTGCACGACGCCGCCGACTTCGACCGCGAGTTCTTCGGCCTGACCGAGGAGGAGGCACTCGCATCCGACCCGCAGCAGCGGCTGCTGCTGGAAACCTCCTGGGAGGCGCTCGAGTCGGCCGGCATCGATCCGCTGTCGCTGCGCGGCAGCCGGACGGGCGTGTACGCGGGGGTCATCTTCCACGACTACGCCTACCGGTTCCGGCCACCACCCCCCGGCATCCGCGGGTACGCCTACTTCGGCAGCGCCGGCAGTGTCGCCGTGGGCCGGCTCGCGTTCCACTACGGATTCGAGGGCCCGGCGATGTCGCTGGACACGGCGTGCTCTTCATCCCTGGTCGCGATGCATCTGGCGGTGCAGGCGCTGCGACGGCAGGAGTGTTCCCTCGCGCTGGCCGGGGGAGTGGCCGTGATGTCGACGCCGGAACTCTTCGAGGAGACCGCCCGGCAGGGCGAAGCACTGGCGGGGGACGGACGCTGCAAGTCCTTCGCCGCGGCGGCGGACGGCATGGGGCTGTCCGAAGGAGCGGGAATGGCCGTACTGGAGCGGCTGTCCGACGCGGTACGCCACGGCCACCCGGTCCTGGCCGTGATCCGTGGCAGCGCGGTCAACCAGAGCGGCGCCGCGAACGGATTCGGCGCACCGAACGGCCCGTCGCAGGAGCGGTTGATCAGGCAGGCCCTCGCCGACGCCGCGGTGTCGGCAGGCGACGTGGATGTCGTCGAGGCGCACGGGACCGGTACCCCGGTCGGCGATCCGATCGAGGCCAACGCCCTGGCCGCCGTGTACGGGGCCGGCCGGACCCGTCCGCCGCTCTTGCTGGGGTCGATGAAGTCGAACTTCGGGCACACCCAGTCCGCGGCCGGGATCGGCGGAGTCATCAAGATGGTGCAGGCGATGCGGTACGGCCTTGTGCCGCCGACGTTGCACGTCGACCGGGCTTCGCCGCACGTGGACTGGGACGGTGTCGAACTCGTCCGGCGCCCGACGGCGTGGCCGGCCGGTCCCGGGCCGCGGCGAGCCGCCGTCTCGGCTTTCGGCGTCAGCGGCACCAACGCCCATCTGGTACTGGAACAGGCGCCGCCGTCCGCGACCGAGGCACCGGTGGCGCGGACGGTTCCCTGGGTTCTCTCGGCGCGGAGCGCCGAGGCGCTGGCCGCACAGGCCGAACGTCTTCTGGCGTACGTGGGGGATCGGCCGGAACTGTCAGTGGTCGACGTGGCGTTCACGCTGGCGGTCGGCCGGGCGTCCCTGCCCGTGCGCGCCGCCGTCGTCGCCGACGATCTCGGCGACTTTCAGCGCGGTCTCGAAGACATCGCCAAGAATCCCGAAGCGCCGGTGGGAAAAGGGGCTGCCTTGGACATCGTCGAACATTTTGTGCGGGGCGCGAATGTCGACTGGCGGACGTATTTCGAGGGAACGGGCGGACGGTTCATAGAACTGCCCACCGCCGCATTCCGCCGCCGACGCCATTGGCTCTGACAGCGCTGCGGGAATCGACGGTGCCCGTCGATCGTCGAGTATGCCGGACGCTCACCGCGGACCCGGCCGGATGCGAGGATTTCTGATGGCAACGCAGTTTGGCGTGGGAATGCCCACGCTGGCGGCAGCGGGTAACGACTTCCCGCTCGCCGAATCAGCTCGACGAGCGGAGCAACTGGGGTTCGACTCGCTGTGGGTGGTGGATCACCTCATTTTCCATACGGGCATCGTCGAGCCGGTGACAGCGCTGGCGACAGCCGCCGCCGTCACCGAAGACATCGGCCTCGGCTTCGGCGTTCTCCAGGCGGCGATGCGGCAACCGGCACTCCTGGCCAAGCAACTGGCGTCCTTGCAACTGCTGTCGCGGGACCGGATCCGGCTCGGCGTCGGCGTCGGTGGCGAGAACCCTGCCGAGTGGGCCGCCGCCGGCGTTCCGCCCGGCACCCGCGGCAGACGCACGGACGCGTTGCTCGCCGCGCTGCCCGGCCTTCTGGCAGGTCAAGCGGTGCGGCTCGGCCCTCCCTACGACCTCGACGTCCCCGCACTGGCCCCCGCCGCGAAGATGCCCCCGGTCTGGATCGGCGGCCGCGGGGAACCGGCACTGAACCGGGCCGCCCGGTACGGCGACGGCTGGCTGGGCCTCTTCCTCGACGCCGCCCGCTTCGACGGACGGCGGAGCCGGCTCGCCGAACTGGCCGAAGCGCTCGGCCGTCCGGCGCCGCGGGTCGGCATCACGGTCTTCACCGCCGTAGACGACCGGCGACCCGGGCCGGTGAAACGCTCCGCCGGGGACTTCCTGGCCGCGGTCTATGGCGGCTCCTCACCACAGATCGAGCGATACCTGATTGCGGGCACTTCGGCCGAAGTGGCCGATGGGCTTGCCGAGTTCCGTGCCGCCGGCGCGGATCTGGTCGTGCTGCTCCCCGCGGCGACCGATTACCTCGACCAATACGAGCGTCTCGCTTCGATTGTGGTCGGCAACTCTTAGGACATCAGAGATATGGGTATCGGAATCATAGGGCTGGGTTCCTACCTGCCCGAGCGGGTGATCACGAACGCGGACATCTGTTCTTGGACGGGCGTCACCGAGGAGTGGATCGAGCAGCGGACCGGAATTCGCGAACGCCGTTATGCCACGCCGGGAATGGTGACCTCCGACCTCGCGGCTCGCGCGGCTCGCGCCGCGCTCTCGTGGCAGGACGGACCCGGCGACGACCGTCTTGCCGCGCTCGTGGTGGCGACGTGCACGCCGGACGTGCCGCAGCCCGCCACGGCAGCCATCGTGCAGCACAAACTGACCATGCGTTCGGTTCCCGCGTTCGACGTCAATTCCGTCTGCGCCGGCTTCGTGTTCGGGCTGGCGGTGGCCGAGGGGATGCTCGCGAGACAGGGCGGCGACGCAACCGCACTGCTGATCGGCGCGGACATGTTCTCGACGATCATGGACCGGACCGATCGCCGAACGGTGACGCTTTTCGGGGACGGGGCGGGCGCGGCGGTGCTCGGCACGGTGCCCGATGGGTACGGCATCCGGGCCATCCGCCTCGTCACCGACGGGGATCGCTACGACGAGGTGACGGTCCGGGCCGGGGGGACCCGCACGCCGCTGGACGCCGCCGCTCTCGCGCGGGGCGATCACCTGTTCCGGATGAACGGCCCGCTGGTGAAGAGCTACGTGATCGCCAGCACCCGCAAGCTGGTCTTCCAGACGCTCGACGAGGCGGGCCTACGGCTGGACGACATCGATCGGTTCGTCTTCCACCAGGCCAACATGCGTCTTCTGGAGGCACTGGCCGATGATCTCGGTGTGTCCATGGACCGAGTGCCGACCACGGTGGGCGAGTTCGGCAACACGGCGGCTGCCTCGGTGGCGGTGACCCTGGACGAATCCCACCGTGCCCGTCCGATCGCTCGTGGCGAGCGGATCCTGATCACGGCGGCGGGTGGCGGGCTCTGTACCGGAGCTGTGGTGATGACCTGGTACTGAGCCCGGATCAGCGGTTGTCCGAACCTGCTTCGAACATTTCCGCGACGTCAGATCGCCCCGGCACGCAATGCGTAGGAAACGGCATGCACCCGATTCTTGAGATCCAGGCGCAGCATCATCTGTTGAATGATGTTCTTGATCGTCCGTTCGGAATAGTGTAATTCGCTGGCGATTTCCTCGGTGCTGCGCCCGTTCGCCAGGAGCCGGAGCACGTCGGCTTCGCGGCGGGTGATGCCGCCGGGATGGCGGCCGTATTCATCGGGGGTGGGATCTTTGCGATTGCGCATTCCGTCGACCAGCCAGCGCGTCGCTATTTGCGGTAAAACTGAACCGCCATAAGCGCTTGTGAGCGCAGTTGCGATGATTGCTTTCGGTGAGACCGTTTTGCAGGAAAGGATGCTGACGACTCCGCAGGCGATCGCGTGGGCCAGCTGTTGTTCCCGCATGGCCCCGGTGACCAGGACGATGCATTGGGCGGGGTTCTCGGCGTGGGCCGCTAAGAGGGAAAGGCTGTCCATGACCGTCTCGGTTAACTCCCCGGCCAGCATGACGACAACGTCCGCCTCGGGTGATTGCGTCAAGTGGGCGCGCGCCGTGGTGAGGAGGTCCAGCTGGGAGGTGACCAGGCCTGCCAGCTGCCGGTCGGCGGTGGCTTCGGAGGTGGCGACCGAAAGTGCGATGGGCTTCGTCGGGCCCTCGGCGGCCGAGTTGGCGTTCCTGGGAATGGTGTGTTCCCTTGGGCCGGGAAAGGATTGTGTGTTGGGTGTTTCGGTAGGTGTTTGATGGAGGTGTTCCACCGCTTCTCCTTCAGAAGATTGTGACCTGGGCTTTTCCGGCCCAGTATTGACATATTCGCGCTACGTCGTTAAGGCGAGCGCCTGGATGAAGTGCCGCGTCCCGGTGCTTGCCTCTAAGGACGAGGCATCCCAAACACCGGTTCAACGTGCCATGCGTGAGCCCTCCTCTGTGCCACCGCGCCCCCTACGGGCTCGCAACACGATTATGATCGGTCTTTCTTTGAGGTGTCCGACGGGCAGGATCCGGCGCTTCCCGTTCCGGCTTCGGGGAATTCATCCGCAACGACTGGGTGTGCTACCGCGACACACTCATAGCGGCGACTTGATCGCCTGAACCCTCATTGAATCGGCACCCCACCGCGACCGCATCAGCCCTTGTGCCGGAGTCCCGCCGCGCTGAGGGCTTCGCCGAGAAGGCGAACGGCCTTCGGGCCCACTCCGTGCATGGCCAGCAGCTCGGCCTCGCTCAGTTCGGAGACCTGGGCGAGAGTGGTGACGCCGACGTTGGCGAGCGCCCGTGTGGCGGGATTTCCGATGCCCTTGGGCAGGTCGCCGACTGCGCCCGCGGCCGCCGTGTCCGCGGCCTCCGCCTGCGCCACGAGTTGCTTCGGGGCGCGCGCGAGCCACGCGCGACGTACCCAGTGGTTGAGCTGCCGGCCGTTGATGTCCCCGACCGGAACACGTACGCCGATGGACGTCGTGCCGCGGGTCAGCCGCTCGGCGGTCGGGTGCGCGGCAAGGACCTCGTCCGCCTCCGTCGCGGGCAGGTGGAGCTGTACCCGTTTGTCCTGGCCCAGCGAGGCGAACCGTTTGCCGCGCACCGTGAAGGTGATCACGCCGGGGCGGACGGTTTCCTCGGCGGTCCCGGGGAGCGAGAGCGCCGTCTTGCGGAGCTGGGCGAGGCTCGTCATGAGTGCACCTTGGCAGGTCGACCGGAGTGGGGAGCTCTCACGCCTGTGGCTGAGCGCGGGCGATGAGCAGGGCCACGTCGTCGTGGTT
The DNA here is from genome assembly GCF_026341515.1 of Streptomyces sp. NBC_00878. NCBI lineage: Bacteria > Bacillati > Actinomycetota > Actinomycetes > Kitasatosporales > Streptomycetaceae > Streptomyces > Streptomyces sp. NBC_00878. Next base: position 259,462 of record NZ_JAPEOK010000002.1, read on the forward strand.
GTCGGGGTGGTGCAGGGTGCTCAGCAGGAGGTCGCAGACGTCCTCCAGCGGGTGAGCGGGATCGTCCAGGAGGCCAAGGAGCGTGTCCAGCCGGTCGTCGAGGTCGTGCCGGCGCGTCTCGACGAGCCCGTCGGTGTAGAACACGAGTTGATCGCCGGGATCGAAGTCGACGGTGATGGTGGAGAAGGCGACACCGCCCACGCCCAGCGGCGCCCCGGTGGGCAGTTCGAGCAGTTCCGGAGGGTGCCCGACGCGGATGCGGGCCGGCGGCAGATGCCCGGCGTTGGCGATCCTGCACTGGTGTCTATGGGGGTCGTAGACGGCGTACACGCAGGTGGCGATGGACTCGTCCAGGCCCCCGGTGGTCTTGTCGAGGTGTTCGAGAAGCCGGGCGGGGTCGAGGTCGAGCGAGGCCAGGGTGCTCGTCGCGGTACGCAGCCGGCCCATGGTCGCGGCGGCGTTGATACCGCTGCCCATCACATCACCCACGACGAGCGCGGTCTTGTCGCAGTCCAGCGGGATGACGTCGAACCAGTCGCCGCCCACCTCACCGGCCGCACCCGCGGGCTGGTAACGGGAGGCGACCTCCAGCCCGGCGGTCGTGCTCGGGAGGCTGGGCAGCAGGCTGCGCTGCAAGGTGATGGCGGTGTTGCGGGCGTTCTGGTACCAACGGGCGTTGTCGATCTGCACGGCCGCACGGGCCGCCAGCTCCCGGGCCAGCGCGAGATCGTCGTCGCCGAAGGGCACCGGGTTGCGGGTCCGTTTGAGATCCAGGGCACCGAGTACCTCGCCGCGCGCGATCAACGGCACCGCCAGATACGAATGGACGCCTGCCCGGTCCAGGAGTACGGCAGCCCCGGGGGCCTGGGCGATACGGGGCAGGTCCTCGTCCTTCACCTGCGACACCATGACCGGCAGGCCCGTGCGTATGCACTGGGCGACGAGGCAGTCGGCGTCGTACCGGGCCACCTGACCGGGAGGGGCGACCCCGTCGGAGGCCTCGACGGCGGCGTGATCGGCCTTGACCGCCAGCGTGCGGATCAGCGTGGGCTCCGTGGGACCGAGGTCGCTTCGGCGGCCCTCCACCACCGCCTCCAGCAGGTCCACGGACGCGATGTCGGCGAGCTCCGGCACGGCGACATCGGCCAGTTCACAGGCGGTGCGGTCCAGTTCCAGCGTGGTGCCGATGCGGGCGGAGGCGTCGGCGATGACCGTGAGGCGACGTCGCGCGGCCTCCGCCTCGATCGTCGAGCGGTGCCGCTCGGTCACGTCGACGACCGAAACGGCGACCCCCAGCACGGTGTCCAGGGAGTCCTCCAGCCGGTAGTACGACGCCGACCAGGCATGATCCTCGTCCGGATCGGCCGGGGTCCGGCCGACCGTGGACTGTTCGACGACAGGGAGGCCGGTGTCGAGGACCTGGCGCGCCGTGGACTCGATGGCGTCGACGTCCAGGAACGGCAGGGCCTCGCGGATCGTCCGGCCGACGTGCTCCGCGGCGGGGATGCCGTTTATCCGCTCCAGGGCCGGGTTGACCGACACGTACCGCAGGTCCCTGTCCAGGACCGCCAGCCCTATCGGCGACTGCGAGACCATCCGTACGGACAGTGCCACATCCCGTTCCAGGCGGTGCACGGTCGACTGGTCGGCCGCGAGCCCCAGGGCGTAGACGCCGCCGCGGTCGTCCAGGAGCCGCATGTTCCGGAACTCCACGAGCCGCGTGGTGCCGTCCTTGTGCCGGACGGGAAAGCCGCCCGCCCAGCTCCGGCCGGTCTCCATGACATCGCTGAACAGCTTGACGACCAGGTCGACGTGCTGCTCGTGCACCATCAGCCGGGCCGCGAACTGCCCCAGCGCCTCCGCTGCCGGGTAGCCGAACAACTCCTCGGCCTGCGGGCTCCACAGCACGACGCGCCCCTCGGTGTCCAGCACCACCGAGGCCACGCCCAGCACGTCCAGCAGCCCGCTCGGCTCCAACGTCCCGCGGACCCGCTCGTCGTCGTCGGACACGGGTATTCCGGCTGCGCTCATTGCAGGCACCGCTTTCGCCCGTCCACGCGGCACGCCGTTCCCTGTGCCGACTGTCCCCTGTTCTACCGTGCTCACCGTTTCCTCCGGTGCCGTTCTGGTCTGCCTTCACCATCTCCCAACACAGCGGTGGTTGTCCGGCGAAGACGCTACGGCGATGGCGCGGAGATCATGGCACGGTGGCGCCGCGCCCCGGCGTGGGCCACCCCTCAGGCACTGTGATCAGGGGGCTCAGGCGTCACAGTCGTTTCCGGCCGCGGGCAAAAGATCATGGGCCGTGGAACCTCGGGGTGGGCCGCCGAACCTCCGAGACCGGGCAGAACGGCCTCCGCGAGGGCGTTTTCGCACTCGGTGGGGTCAGGGGGCGACCGTCAGGGTCGCCCAGACCGCGTGGCCCCCGGTGAGCGTGGAACGCTCGACTCCCCAGGTCTCGGCGAGGTGCTCCACGAGAAGCAGCCCGCGGCCGTTCTCGTCGTCGGGGCCCGGGTCGCGCCGGGGCAGCAGACGGCACGTGCGGTCCTGATCGTGCACCTCCAAGCGGAGGCCGCCGTCCGCGATGAGCCCGACGCCGCACAGAATCCGCGTACTGACCGTGTGCAGTACGGCGTTCGTGGCCAGCTCGGACAGGAGCAGCACGGCGTCCTCACGCACCTCGCGGGGCAGGCGCCACGCGGTGAGCCGCTCGTCCATCGCCTTGCGCGCGACCTTGACGCTGGTGCGGTGCGCGGGCAGATCGAGCCAGTGGGCGGTGTCCGGGCTCGTGGAGCCTAAGAGTCGGGGGGAGGGAGTCGTGTGGGGGGACACGGTGGTTGCCTTCCAACGGGGACGAGCGCTGGGCGAGTGGGGGATCGCAGCCTTCGGCTCCGTCCGGAGGGGTGGTCCGGCGGCCTGTGGTCCGAACGCCGGGGACGCCAACTCCACAGGGCGTGGCGGGTGTTGACGGAAGTACGCGTGCGTTCGGAGGGATCGCTCACGGAACTAACTATGCTCGTAGCCGAGTTCACGCTGCAACTGTCTCCTTGATAATTTCAGCAAGGCGGTATCTGTCTGGTGCCGCCAGCAAGTCGCTGTCAGACTCGTCCGGGTGACAGTTCCTCAGGAGGTAGGGCGTGAGTGACGCTCGTTCGGGCGCGGGTACCAGCGCACCCACCGTTCTCCGCATGATCCTGGGCAAGCGACTGCGGGTACTGCGGCAGGGCGCGGGAGTGTCGCTGGAGGACGCGGCGAAGGCCCTGCACGTGAAGCCGCTGACCATCCGCCGCCTGGAGAAGGCGGAGGTCGCCCTCAAGACCCTCTACGTCGAGAAACTGCTCCAGACCTACGGCGCCGCCCAGCAGGAGGTCGACGAGTTCGTCACCCTGGCCGAGCGGGCCAACGAGCCCGGCTGGTGGTACGCGTACCGCGATGTGGTGCCCGAGTGGTTCAGCGCCTACGTGAGCCTGGAGACCGGCGCCAAGATGTTGCGCACGTACGAGCCGCACTACGTCACCGGGCTGCTGCAGACGTACGACTACGCGCGCGCGGTGCTGCGGGGAGGCTTTCCCAACGAGAACGACGAGGGCCTGGCGCGGCGGATCGATCTGCGGCTGCGTCGGCAGAGCCTGCTGGAGAGACCCGACGCGCCCACCCTGTGGGTCGTGATGGAGGAGACCGTACTGCACCGGGTGGTGGGCGGTGCCGAGGTGATGCGGGAGCAGATCGAGCGGCTCCTGGAGGCCTCGGAGCTGGAGCATGTGAGCGTCGACGTCGTGCCGTTCACGGCGGGGTCCCATGTCGGGGCCTGCGCCCCCTTCACCTACTTCCGGTTCGAGGAGCGGGAGTTGCCGGACATCGTCTACAGCGAGATCCTCTCCGCCTCCGTGTACCTGGACCAGCGCTCCGACGTCGCCGGTCATCTGGAGGCACACAACCGGATGTCCTTGCTGACCTCGTCCGCGGACAGCAAGGCCCTGTTGAACCGCATGCGCAAGGAGTACTCATGAGCACCACCGACGGAATTGCGTACAACGGAAGCGTGTACAACGGAATGCCCGCTTCGGAACTCGGCGAGCAGGGCTGGGAGCGTCCGTGGAGCGGCCCCAACGGAGGCCAGTGCGTGGAGACGAAGCAACTCGCCGACGGCCGGGTGGCGATGCGGCAGTCGACGGATCCCGCCGGTCCTGCGCTGATCTACACCTCGCAGGAGATCGCCGAGTTCGTCGTCGGCGTCAAGAAGGGCCTCGCCGACCATCTGACGACCGGCTGACCGCACCACGAACGGAACACCTCGGGCCCGCCCTGGCTGCGACCTGCCCGGCACGCCGACGCACACCCCTGAAAGGGACAGAATGAGCACCTCCCACGCCGCGCGGGACATCGACACCAGCAGGCCGCACTCCGCCCGCATGTACGACTACTACCTGGGCGGCAAGGACCACTTCGACATCGACAAGCGGGCGGCGGAGACGGTCGCGGAGGCCTATCCCGGCATCTTCGTGTGCGCCCGGGAGAACCGGTCCTTCATGCACCGGGCCACCCGGGTCCTCGCACGGGAGCACGGCATCCGCCAGTGGCTCGACATAGGCACCGGCATCCCCACCGAGCCGAACCTCCACCAGGTCGCCCAGTCGGTGGTCCCCGAGGCCAGGGTGGTGTACGCCGACAACGACCCCCTCGTCCTCAAGTACGCCGAGCGCCTGATGCGCAGCACACCCCAGGGCCGCACCACGTACGTCCAGGCGGACGTCAACGACCCCGAATCGCTCCTGAACGCCCCCGAGTTGGCAGAAGTACTGGACCTGGCCCAGCCCGTGGCGCTGTCCCTGAACGCCCTCATGCACTTCGTCACCGACGCCCAGGACCCGTACGCGATCGTCGGCCGTCTGCTGGACGCCCTCCCCTCGGGCAGCGCCCTGGCCCTGAGCCACTGCACGCCCGACTTCGACCCGCCGACCTGGGCGAAGGTCACCGCGATCTACACGGGCGCCGGCACGCCCGTGCGGTTCCGCTCCCGGCAGGACGTCGCCCGCTTCTTCGACGGCCTCGACCTGCTCGACCCCGGCATCTCCGTCGGCCACCGCTGGCGCCCCGACGCGCGGCAGGAACACGTGGCCACGGAGCGGCAGCCGACGGACGCCGAGGTCAGCCTGTGGACCGGGGTGGGCGTCAAGCCGTAGCCCGGCGGTGCCGCCGCCACTCGGTCCGGGTGAGTTCGTACTCCACCTCGCCGTGCTCGGAGCCCGCGAGCGCGTCCGGCCAGTCCTGGGTGAAGGTCCGGACGAAGGACAGGCCCGCCTTCTCCATCACTCGCCGGGACCCGGTGTTGACCGTCATGGTGTTCGCGGTCACCCGCTCGACTCCGAGGTCGGTGAAGCCCTTGTCGATCAGGGCCCGCGACCCCTCGGTGGCGTAGCCGCAGCCCCGAGATGCCTTGTTGAGCCGGTAGCCGAGTTCGACGACGGCCGGGCTGTCCTCGGCCGTGGGTCGGAATTCGAACCAGCCGAGGAACAGCCCGGTGGCCTTCTCCTCGGCTGCCCAGTAGCCGCGCGTTCCCAGGCACGGGTGGTCGTGCAGGAGCCGCGGCAGGGTCCGTTCCCGGATCTCCTCGCGGGTCACCGGCCGGCCACCGTTGATGAACCGCATGACGTCGGGGTCGCCGTCCAGCGCGAGCAGGTGGTCGACGTCGGCGACGGTGAACGGCCGCAGCACCAGCCGGTCGGTCTCCAGGAAGATGCCCATGCCGTGATGTTCACCGGCGTCGGACGGGCCCGCCAGCGGATTTCAGGAAACCTTGCCCTCGACGGCTTTGAGGAGGTCGGCCCGTGAAGGTCCGGGCGGTGCGTGCTGCTCGATCTCGGGGATGAGCCGGGCGACCGCGTCGGCGAGGGCCGGAGCGCGCAGCAACTCGCGGGCGCCGGGCAGCGCTGCAGGCTCATGGCGAGCCCGCGTCCCACGGTCGGGGTGGTGAAGATGACCGGGCGGCTGCTGCGCCGGACGTGGTCGAAGAAGGCGGGGCCGGTGATGCCGCCGTCGAAGATGCGTGCCACGTGGGCCCCGGTGTCCTGCGCCAGTTGCTCGGCGTAGGCGTTCCAGGACGACCAGGAGGTGGTGTCGTCGTCGAGAAGGACGACGGTGTCCTGAGCGGCCACGTCGCTGGTGTCGTCGCCGGTCGCGACGGCGTAGAGCCGGTCGGCGCCGATGAGCCGGGCCTCCAGGCCGTGCCGTTTCAGGTCCTCGGACCGCACCCAGCACACGGCGAGGTCCAGGCTGCCGTCGGCGACCCGGGCGGCCTGGGTGTGGGAGGGCGCGATCCACGCGTCGATGTGGAGCTGGGCCACGGCGGAGGTGCGGGCGGTCAGGTCCGCCGGAAGCCAGTTGACGTAACCGAGCCGCACCGGATCCGATCCAGACAGCCGACGGGCGCGGTGCTGGAGGTCGTCGGCCCGTTCCAGCAGGGCGCGGGTGTGGGGAGCAGGGCGGTACCGGCCGCGGTGAGGGACACCGAACGGCGGTCACGGTCGAAGAGACGCACCCCCAGATCGCGTTCGAGTGCCTTGATCTGCTGCGACAAAGACGGGCCGGCGATCAGTAGCCGCTCGGCGGCCCGGCCGAAGTTCAGCTCCTCGGCGACCGCCACGAAATACCGCAGTTGACGCAACTCCACGCCCGTCGTCGTAGAGGAGGAACTCCACACGAAGGTGCTCGGCACGCTGCCGCTGCGCCCGTGGATGACCCTCACCGTCACCGCTCTCCAGTCCCACCCCAACGACCCGGGCGGGACCGACGCCACGCCGTGACGGCTCGACACGCGCCACGACTTCCGTTGGCGGCTACCGCCACTGTGCACCCGTCTGTGCAGGGAGCCTGGAACCAGCGGGCGTGCGGCGTACGTTGGGACGCCATGCGGATCACGAAATACACCCATGCATGTGTGCGGCTCGAACACGAAGGCCGGGTGCTGGTCATCGATCCCGGGACGTGGAGCGAGCCGGCGGCCTTGAGGGGCGCGGACGCCGTGCTGGTGACGCACGAGCACGCCGATCACATCGACGTCCTTCGGCTGGCCGGGCTCGGCGTGCCGGTGTACGCCCCGGCCGACGCGCACATTCCGCGGCCGGCGACCATCGGGGTGTCCTCCGGCACCGAGTTCACCGCCGCGGGTTTCCGAGTACGAGCGGTCGGCGGGCGTCACGCGTTCATCCACGACGGTCAACCGGACTGCGCGAATCTCGGCTACGTCATCGACGAGGCGGTCTACCATCCCGGTGACTCGCTCCACGTCCCTGGGCAGCCGATCGAGACGCTCCTGGTCCCGGCCCAGGGATCGTGGATGAAGACGGCGGAGGCCATCAGCTTCGTCAAGGCGATCGAACCGCAGAGGGCGTTCCCGATACACGACGCCCAGATCAACCATCGTGGCCTCAGCAGCGTGAACGGCTGGCTCGCCGAGTCGACCGACTGCGGCTACCGCTATCTGGCGCCCGGCGATTCCCTCTGAACCGTCAGTGGGCGATGCCGTCGATCAGGTCGCGGGCACCCTGGCGCAGCAGGGCCACCGCGACGGAGGTGCCGAGCGTGGCGGGATCGAGGCGGCCCGCCCATTCGTGGGCGTTGAGCTGGGTCTTGCCGTCGGGAGTGAACACGCAGGCGCGCAGGGAGAGTTCGCCGCCCCGTCCGGCCGTGGCGTAGCCGGCGATCGGGGAGTTGCAGTGGCCCTGGAGGACGTGGAGGAACATGCGTTCCGCGGTGGCTTCGCGGTAGGTGTCCGGGTCACCGAGTGCGCTGACGGTGTCGATGACCGTCGTGTCGCCCTCGCGGCACTGCAGGGCGAGGATGCCCGCGCCGATCGGCGGCATCATGGTCTCGGGGGAGAGGATCTCGCTGATCACATCGGTGCGGTCGATACGTTCCAGGCCGGAGACCGCGAGCAGCAGCGCGTCCGCCTCACCGGCCGCGAGTTTGGCCAGCCGCCGGTTGGCGTTGCCGCGGAACGGCACGCACTCGAGGTGCGGGTGCGAAGCGGCCAACTGCGCGATGCGGCGTACCGAGGAGGTGCCGATCCGGGTTCCGTCCGGCAGCTCGTCGAGGGTGAGTCCGCGGGGGTGGATGAGGGCGTCGCGGATGTCGTCCCGCTTGAGGAACGCGGCGAACATGGTGCCCGCCGGCAGCGGCCGGTCGGCGGGCACGTCCTTGACGCAGTGCACCGCCAGGTCCGCCTCCCCGGCGAGCAGCGCGGCGTCGACCTCCTTGGTGAACGCCCCCTTGCCCTCGACCAGGGCGAGATCGCCCATCCACTTGTCGCCGGTCGTCTTCACGGGCACCACTTCGGTGCGCATGTGCGGGTGGAGCGCGGCCAGTTCGGTCTGTACGCGCTTCACCTGAGCCAGGGCCATGGGCGAGTCGCGGGAGACGATACGGATCAGTTCAGGGACGGACATGCCATCACGATAGACCGTTGGACCCGCCCGTCCCGCATCCACCGTCATTCCCTTTCATTCACCTTCATTCACCGTCAATCACTGGAACATGCCGGTCCGCCGCGGCGAGCCGTCCTGCCCTCGGCTGCTCTCGGCGCGCAACGCAACCATATGACCGCGCCGTAGGTCGTATGTCGTGTCGTATATGGACACCGCCCAAGATGGGCGGTGCGTACGAGGACACAGGGGGAGACAGTGACGCGGACAACGAGGGTGGCCAGACTGCTGGGCACGTTACTCGCGGGGATGACACTGGTGTTCGCGGGTCCGGCGGTGGCGCAGGCCGCGAGCCCGGGAAGCGACGCCGACGAGACCACACCGCGCGTCGAGATGACAGTGGGCCAGTTCGAAGCGATCGTCCCGCAGCCCTATACGCCCGATCCCGATGCCTACTTCGGCCCGAACAAGTGCCAGCTGTACATCCGGGACTACTGGCCCACAGCAGGCTGCGGTGGCTTCTCGATCTACACCAAGCTGAGCCATGTGCGCGAACAGCCCGGCTTCATCGAGGGAGTGCAGGACAACTCGTACTTCCGGGCGACCGTTTCGACGTCCCGCACCTTCGGCTGCATGGACGAGAACGGCGTCTTCGACTGGGACACCGCCTTCGAGGTGAACGAGCAGCGGAGGATGTCCTCCTACTACTACACCCCGATCACGGCGTACGTGCTCGGCCAGTACCGTGACACGTCAACGACCGACTTCGGGCCGGGCTGGTTCGTGAACTTCGCGCCGGTGGAGGTCGACTGCGCCGAGGGAATGACCCCGACGCAGCACGACCTCAAGGTCGAGGACGTACAGATCAGCATCGAGGCCTCGCCCGTCTTCGGCGACCGCACCTGGGAGTTCGGTCCGTTCACGGCGGGCAACGCCGCGTGACCCGTACCCGTCCGTACCCAGGCACGCGGCACACCTGTCGGTGAGTGACGCGTACTGCGAGCTCAGGTGCGGCGGAGCGGGACGAGACGGTGTTGGCCATCCGGTCCCGCGCCGCCGCACCGGGGCGGCGTGCTGTCCCTCAGACCGCTGTCCGCTCCACAGGGATCCACAGTTCCGCGTCCGCGTGTGCGGCATCCGGTGACAGCCGGGTCCGCAGGATCTCGGGCCCTGGCCGGCTTCGGTACGGGTTGGACGGGAACCACTGGGTGAACACATCCCGCCACAGGTACTGGAGCGCCTGCGGAAACGGCCCGGAGTTCTCGAAGACGGCCCAGGTCCCGGCCGGGACGGTGAGTGCGTCCATGTCCTCGGGCACGTCGGCGCGGGTCACCACGCCGTGGTAGTAGTCGAGTTCGGTTCCCTCGGCTCGGCTGTCGGCCAGATTGTCGCTCACCGAGACGATTCCCTCCGGCCCCTCCGGCCCCTCCGGATGCTGATCGGACAGCCGCTCGATGCGCTGGAGCGTCTCCTGGCCGAGGCCCCGGATGAAGGCGGCGATGGCCGGATTCACCCCCTCGTGCACGAGGGGGACACGCGCCTTCTTGCCCACCACACGGAATTCCTCCTTCTCCACGACCCTGTATCGCATGCTGCTACTCCCTTCGACGATGAGTCGGAAGGACATCCGGGGCTGGGACTGCAGACTCCCGCCGACCCGCCTGGCCTCGCCGGGACCGACGCCGTGCATCGCGCGGAACGCGCGCGCGAACGCCTCCCCCGAGGAGTAGCCGTAACGCACCGCGACCTCCAGCAGCGTGCGTTCACCGGCCAGCACCTCGGCACCCGCGACCGTGAGGCGCCTGCGCCGGATGTACTCCGACAGCGGAATCCCCGCCAGCGCGGAGAACAGCCGCCGGAAGTGGTACTCCGACGTCACCACGATCCGCGCCAGGTCGGACACCTCGATGCGCTGATCGAGGTGGCACTCAATGTGCTCCATGGCCTGGTTGAGCCGCTCCAGCACTCGGACCTCCTTCCCTTTCGACACTCACGCTAGGAAGGACCCACCCTGCCGGACCCGACATTCCGTGCCCGGTCCGGTCGGGCACGGCGGCGCTTCGTCCGCGGCGGCGGACCGACCTCGGCGAGGGAGCGGGGAAACGCGTCGCCGGATGACACCGGCCTACCATGACGGCATGGCCCTCGACCTCTTCGCAGGCATCCCAGTCAACGACTACCCGGCGGCACTGGCCTGGTACGAACGGCTTCTCGGCTCGCCGCCCGCGTTCTTTCCCAATGACACGGAAGCCGTATGGGAACTCGCGGAGCATCGGTACGTGTACATCGTGCGGCGGCCCGAGCAGGCCGGCCACGCCATCCACACCCTCCTCGTCGAAGACCTCGACACCCGCGTCGCCGCCATCGCCGATCGGGGACTGGAGCCCACGACGCGCGAGACCTACGTGGAAGAGGGCATGTGCAAGGTCACTTACCGCGATCAGGACGGCAACGAGTTCGGTTTCGGCGGCCCCGCACGCTGAGGGAAACCGTTCAATCGTCTTGAGCCGTGGACGCGCCGGGACCGGCCCGGCCACCGGGAGTTCGTCATCCGTTCCCGCCCGGTCGGCACCGTCACCTGCGCGCATACTTGCCGGCCTTTACATCGTTGGAAGTTGGAAGAGGGACGTAAACCCTTCCGACCGAGATCTCGGCCCGTTGGTCCGGGCCGTGATCAGCGGCGCCCGAGTGTGCTCTCCCGCTCCACCAGCCGGAACTCCGCGGGCAGTTCACGTCCTCCGGGCTCCTGACGGCCCGACAGACTGCGCAGCAGCGAGCCCATCGCGAGGCGCGCGATGGCCTGCTTGTCCGGTGAGATCGTGGTCAGCGAGACGGCGCCGAAACGGCCCTCGGCGATGTCGTCGAAACCCACCACGGCGACATCCCACGGCACCCTGAGCCCGCGCTCGTGCAACACCCGCATGGCACCGATCGCGATGAGGTCGTTGTAGGCGAAGACCGCGTCGGGCCGTAGGCCGGCGTCCAGCAATCGGGCCATGGCCCGGGCCCCGTCGTCCCGGTCCCAGCCTGCGACGGGCACGATCAGCTCGTCCGTGGCCGGCAGGCCCGCCGCCGTCAACTCCGCCCGCCAGCCGTCGAATCGCAGATGGGCGGGGCGGTTCGCGGAGTCCGTGCGGGCGCCCAGGTAGGCGATCCGGGTCCGGCCGCGGCCGATCAGGTGGCGTACCGCCGTCCGCGCGGCGGCCACGTTGTCGATCGCGATGTGGTCGAAGGGCAGGTCGTACTCGCGCTCGCCGAGCAGCACCAGCGGTACGTCATCGGCCCGGCCGCGCAGGTCCTCCGCTTCCAGCTCCAGCGGGCTGAGGATCAGCCCGTCGATCACCCGGGCCCGGAAACCCTGGCTGACCAGCAGCTCCTGCTCGCGGTCGCCGCGCGTGTGGTCGAGCAGGACCGTGAACTCGTGCCGGGCCGCCGCGTCGACGACCGCGCCGGCGAGTTCGGCGAAGTAGGGGTTGCCGAGCTCGGGAACGGCGAGCGCGATGATGCCCGTACGGCCCTTGCGCAGGTGGCGCGCGGTGAGGTTCGGCCGGTAGCCGAGTGCGTCGATGGCCTCCTGCACCTTGGCGCGCATCGCCGGTGTGACGTGCGGATAGTCGTTCACGACGTTGGAAACGGTCTTGATCGACACACCGGCCCGTTCGGCCACGTCCTTCAGGCTGACCCGCAAAGGGATCTCCTCGGCATCGACGGGGGCTCTACGGCCGGAGCTTTGTCATGAACCTGGACAGTTGTCGGGAGCCGTGCTCTCATGCCAACTGCCTCTGCTTCCAACGTTGTACAGACTGAAGCATCGAGCCGCCACCCTTCCTCAACCAAGGAGGATTCGTGCGCATCAGACCGTTCGGAAACAGCCTCGCCCTGCTCGTCGCAGCAGTGCTGGGTGCCGCGGGACTGGCCGCCGCACCCACCGCTACGGCCGCGGAGGATCCACCCGAGATCCACGGCCTCAAGGGCGAGTACTACACCCAGTCCGCCCCCGGTGCCTTCGACTTCCACGAACTCAAGGCCACCGGATTCGACCCCCAGCTCGACTTCGACAACCTGGAACCCCGCCTGCGTTCGGCGACCGGGCGCTCGGACGACGTCAGCGTCCGCTGGACCGGCCGGATCGTGCCGGAGAAGACCGGCCCCACCACCTTCTCGGTCATCGGGGACAACGGCTTCCGCCTCTGGGTGGACGGGAAACTCGCCATCGACCATTGGGTCGACGACTGGGACCGCGAACAGACCGGCGAACCCGTGGAGTTGACCGCGGGCAAGGCCTACGACATCAAGATCGAGTACTTCGAGCACTACGGCGGCTCCAACCTCCATGTGCGCTGGACCCCGCCCGGCGGCACCAAGACCGCCATCCCGCAGTCGGCCTTCCTGCTGCCCGAGGGCTACGACTACGACGGCGCCATCGCCGCCACGGTCCTCAAGGACGGCCGCACCCTCCGACTCGACTTCGCCCAGCCGCTCGTGGCGCCCCCGCCCGGTCTCACCGACCATCTGGGCGCCGTGATCGGCGGAGCCACCTGGCCGCTCGACGGGGCACGTCTGGACCCGGCCGACCCGAGGTCGCTGCTGGTCGCCCTCAAGGAACCCGTGGTCGGCAACAAGACCGGCACCGCACGCGGCGCCACCGATGTGCGCTACGACGGATCGGGCGGCCTCACCGGCACGAACGGCAACGTTGTCAAGGCCTTCTGGAGCAGCGGCGCCAACCACTCGACCCACCAACTGCGCACCCGGTGGGCGAAGGACGTCACCCCGGCCACGGCGCATCGCGAGTACCCGCGCCCGCAACTCACGCGCGACAACTGGAAGAACCTCAACGGCACTTGGCAGTTCGCCGCGGCCAAGGCGGGTGAACAGCCCCCAGTGGGGCGGAAACTCGCCGAGAAGATCCTCGTCCCGTACCCCGTCGAGTCCCAGCTGTCGGGCATCGAGCGGCACGAGGACCGGATGTGGTACCGGCGCACCTTCACCGTCCCGTCCGACTGGAAGATCGGCTCCGGCAAGCGCCTGCGCCTCAACTTCGGCGCGGTCGACTGGGCGTCCGAGGTCTACGTCAACGGCACCAAGGTCGCCGAACACAAGGGCGGCTACGACAAGTTCGCCGCCGACATCACCGACGCCCTCAAGCCTGGCCGCACCCAGGAGCTCATCGTCGGCGTCTACGACCCGACCGACGCCGCGAGCGGCGAGAACCCGCCCATCGGCAAGCAGCGCCTCGACCCGAGCGGTATCTGGTACACCCCGTCGTCCGGCATCTGGCAGACCGTGTGGGTGGAGCCCGTCGCCGCCGACCACGTCGACTCGCTGAAACTCACCCCGGACGCCGGCACGGGCACCCTCACTGTCGACCCGCAGGGCGTGCGCACCGGCCTCCCGGTCACCGCGACCGCGTACGACGGCAAACGGAAGGTCGCCACCGCCACCGGAATCACCGGCAGCCCGCTCACCCTGAAGATCCCCGACGCGCACCTGTGGTCGCCGGACGACCCGTTCCTGTACGACATGGTGGTCACCGTCGGGGCCGACCGCGTCGGCAGTTACTTCGGCATGCGGTCCATCGCGGTCGAGAACGTCGACGGGACCCCGCGCACCGTCCTCAACGGCCAACCGGTCTTCATGATGGCCACCCTCGACCAGGGCTTCTGGCCGGACGGCCTGCACACCGCCCCGAGCGACCAGGCCCTGGCCTACGACCTGAAGATGCACAAGGCGATGGGGTTCAACGCGGTCCGCAAGCACATCAAGGTCGAACCCGACCGCTGGTTCTACTGGGCCGACCGGCTCGGCCTGCTGGTGTGGCAGGACATGCCGGCCATGACGGCGGGCGTGAACCCGTCCACCGCGGCCCGCGCCCAGTACGAGCGCGAGATGAAGCAGATGATCGACGAGCACATCAGCAGCCCGTCCATCGTCATGTGGGTCACCTTCAACGAAGGGTGGGGCCAGTACGACGTCGGCCGCATCGCCGAACAGGCCAAGGCCTGGGACCCGACCCGCCTGGTCAACAACCAGTCGGGCCTCAACCTCGGCGCGGACGGCGGCACCGGCGACATCATGGACGAGCACGGCTACCCGAGCCCCGCGCTACCGCCGCACCCGGACGGCAAACGGGCCCTGGTCATGGGCGAGTACGGCGGCCTCGGCCTGGCCGTGCCCGGACACGCCTGGTCGGTGCAGCAGTCCTACGTCGACGTCGACCCGGCCACCTACACCGACGACTACCTCACCAAGCTCGCCGAGGTGCACGCCCTGGCCTGCAAGGGTGGCAACGGCGCGGTGTACACCCAGATCGCGGACGTCGAGGGCGAGCTCAACGGGCTGATCACGTACGACCGTGCGGTCGTCAAGCCCGACGTGCGGCGACTGAAGGCGGCCCACGAGGCGCTGATCAACGACGCGTCGCGGCCGACTCCCGCCGGCTGCGCCTGACCCCGGCCCGCCCGGCGAACGGCTCCCCGCCGCTCGCCGGGCGGCTGCGGCCATTGTGGCCGCGTCCCTAGCGGGAGGCGAGCAGGCCGTAGAGCAGGGGGATGTGCGGGGCGCTGTCGGGCAGTCGCCACCAGCCGGCCGGGGTGCGGATCATCTGCGGAAAGCGCGGCCAGGGGAGTTCCTCGCTCTCGCGGAGCCGGACGATGCGCAGGCCTGCCCCGGCCAACGCGTTGATCACCTCGTCGAGGCCGTGCCGCCACTCGAAGCTCTCCGTCGCTCCGTCGACGGCCGGACCGTCGGTGTAGGTATGGGCGGAGTTTCCGCGGATGGCGCCGCGCCCCTGGAGATAGTCGTGACGCAGCACCAGGTCAGGGCCCTCGTCCGGATCGGGCTTGGGCCCAAGGGAGTTGAGCAGAGGGTGGAACTCGACGAGGTACAGCCGTCCACCCGGCTTGAGGAGGCGGGCGATCACCTCCGCCCAGCGGTCCAGATCCGGCAGGTAGCACAGCGCCCCCTTTCCGGTGTAGACCACGTCGAAGCGTCGTGGGCCAAGGGCGTCCACCGCGTCGTACACATTGGCGCGGACGTACTCGACGGCGCAGTCCGCCTTCGCCGCGAGGTCCCGGGCCGCGGCCACCGACGCCCCGGAGATGTCCAGGCCGACCGTACGGGCTCCACGCCGGGCGAACGCGACGGTCTCAGTGCCCAGATGACACTGCAGATGCGCGACATCCCGCCCCGCCAACTCGCCGAGGTCCTCCCATTCGAAGGGAGCGAACCAACGGAACGGATCGGGCTCCTCCCGCACGTTGTAGAACCGGCTGTCCAGGTGTATGGGGGTACGCGCGTCCCAGTTCGCCCGGTTGGCCTGCATCATCTCCCGGACCGCGGGATCGAACCGTTCGGCAGCCTCAGTCATGGAGCCATCCAACCGCGAGAACCGCTCTCGCCGAAGCAACTCTCGTACGGCACCCGGAAAGGAGTCGCCCGCTGACCGATGAGTTGTGCGGCGGCTCGCCGTCTACCCCTGCGAAAGGCATCAACACCCAACAACGAAGCAGGAGTCAGCGCCATGAGTGCAACCACGCCCCAGACCCGGACCATCGCCGCCCAGCCCCGGGCCCTTCCCCGGTCCGCACGGCTGCTCGACACACGCCCCGTGTGGCAGGTCGGTGCCCTGGCCACCCTCGCCGGTGCCGTCGTGACCGAGGCGTTCGGGCTCGTCGCCCGGGGGGTGGGTGTACCGATGGAGGCGGCCAGTCCCGGCGCCACGGAAGCGGCGGAGATCCCAGTGGGCGGCTTCTTCGGAGGTGTGCTGTTCTGGTCCGTTGCCGGGATCGTTCTCGCGGTGGCCCTGGCCCGCTGGGCGAAGCGGCCCGCCCGTACGTTCGTGGTGTGCACTGTCGCGCTCACCGCGCTGTCCGTGGCCGGTCCCGCGCTGGCCCCGCACACGGCGACGTCCACCCAGGTCGTCCTGGCGGTGTCCCACCTGGTGGCCGCCGCTGTGATCATTCCCGTGGTGGCGCGTCGGCTCTCCCACCGGCGCCGGTGAACGGCGCGGTCGGCCGGAAACGCTGCTCGCTTGAAGACCCCGGGCCATCGGTGGCGATGCGACCCGCGCCTCGGACGGGGAGTGCCTGTGGCGGCCGGACCACGTGGTCCGGCCGCCACAGGCTTCGTGTTGTGCCGTCGGTGCGTCATGGATCAGGCGGGGGCGTGCTCACCCCGACGTGGCGCCGACTATGCGGTCAGGCGCAGAGGACGCGGGTCTCGGGCGTGTAGACCGGACCGCCGCTGGTGCTCGTGGTGTCGCTGAACTCGGCGTAGAAGTACGAGTAGAAGCCGATGTTCCCGTTGCAGCCGGAGTCGGCGGCGACCTGCAGGGTCAGGGTGACGGTCCGGCTCTGACCGGGCGGGATGGTGGCGCCGTAGTTGGTGCCGAGGTTGGCGGGTCCGGTACCGGAGCACGGCACGCTGCCGGCCGCCGTGGCCAGGCTGCAACCGGTGAAGCTGTACTTGAGGTCGGGCCGTTGCGTGGTCAGCCAGGTCGGCTCGATCGTCTGGTAGATGAACCAGACGTCGTAGGTGTTGTTGTTGGTGAGCGTCATCGACAGATTCACCGTGCCACCCGGAGTCGTGGTGGCGCTGTCGGTCGTGAAGGTCAGATCGGCCGGGCCCGCTTCGGCCGCGCTCGCGCTGGGCGCGAGACCGAACAGGGCTAGGACAAGGGCGAAGATGCCGGCGAGACCGATGCGTCTCATCTGTGTTGATCGCATGACCCGGGAGGCTAGGCAAACCGTGAACGCACCGTCTTCCCCAACGGGCACACCCGGAACGACGCTCGGCCGGAAGTGGACGTTCGGTGATGCCCTCGTGAAGGCTCTCCATCAACGGCGACTTACCGCATCACTGCACGGCAACGCGGAATCGAGGGCCCGATGAGCGCGGCGCGCACCGCGGTTCGGTTTCCCTGGAACGGTGCGGCGGTAATGGCGGATACAAGCTGTGCCGGGGCGCCGCTGAACGGCCACCGCCGCAAGTGACGCGAACGCGTTTTCGGTCAATCGTATACTTTGGGCCAGCTGTGCGGCCGTTTGACCGGGGGCGGGGGAAGTCGCGGTTGCTACGGCAGGAGTTCCGTACCGTAGGCACCGCGAACTTCGCGAACGTCCGGCTGCTGCTACGGGAGCGTGTCCGAGGAGTCCGATGGCCCGACCCCGCGCGGCGGCTGTGCCGCGTGTCGGGTGTCCCGCGCCGTGCGCCACAGCGCGGCCGAGAGCCACATCAGGATGACACCGACCAGGACGTGCAGAGCGCTCGTGAGCGGGCTGTCGGGCAGCCCCGTGACGAACGCGAACAGCGGCAGGACGACGGCGTAGCCCCAGGCGGGAAGCCTCGGGAACACCCGGGCGCGGATCATCGCCGTCCCGAACAGCGCACAACCCACGGCGAACACGGCCGCACAACCGATGAGCGCCGGAATCGTCGGGCCGGTCAGAACCTCGTCGATGACGTCCTCGTCGAAGTAGAACAGCACCAGGTTCGAGGCGAACGCGGCACCGCCGAACAGACCGAGACCGATGAGGTTCACGGTGTGCGCCACCTCTCCGAAGCGGCCGGTGGCAGGTCGCTGCCGCAGATGCAACGCGGTGAGCAGCGGCAGAGCGAACGCGGGGGAGACGCCGAGCAGGACGCTGGTCGCACTCGTCTCCCCGGTGAACGCCTCCACCAGCGCGGGCAGAGCGATCAGCAGACCGGCCAGCGCCCCGCACAGGGCGCCGGCGCGAAACGCCGATGAGGCGACGTACGAGGGAGAGGTGACGTACGAGGTGGTGGGCGACGTGGTGGGCGAGGACATGAGGTCAACTCCGGTTGCTCCGACGGTTCTGGCAGTGGGCAGGCCGCAACCGTAGAGAGCCGCTGATCAGCGGCGGGAGGTGCAGAACGGGGACATCGGCGGCCGAAGGTCACCATCTCCCTTGCGCTGTCCGGCCGTTCGGCACGTGCCGTTCGGCATCAACCGCCCGCAGACCGCCCGCAGTTTCCGCGGCGATGCCGCTGAGCCCTCGCGTTCGGCCTAGCCTGACGACAACGGGGAGGGGAGGGGGATGGGGATGCGCGTGGCGGCGTACGGGCCCGTGCGGTGGGTGCCGCCGTTGCTGTACGGCGCGGTGCTCGTCGGCGGTCTGTACTACACGGCGGCCGGACTGGGCGACGGCCCGGGGCCGTCGGTCTGGCGAACGGGCGGCTTCGTCGCGGCGATCGGGGCGCTGTTCGCCCTGGAAGCGCTGGGACACCGCCGTCCCGTAGCCCCTGTGGCGCTGCTGCCGGCGCGGTGCGCCCTGATCGGCGCGGCGGTGCTTCTCGACGCCTCTGACCTGGCCCAAGTGCTGTTCGTACTGCTGCCGTTCACCGCCTACTTCGCCTTCGGCCGTACGACCGCGCTCGCACTGGGCGCGCTCTGCCTGGCCGGGCTGCTCACCGTGTACGTGCTGACCGCTCCAGGCTGGTACCGCGACCTGGAGCACGTCTCCGACCTGCTGATGCTGACCGTCGGTCTGGTACTGGCGCTCTCGATGGCCGCCGTGGCCGTCGGTGAACAGCGCGCCCGGCACGAACTGGAGTCGTACGCCGCCCGGGTCGCCGAACTGTCGGCCGCCACCGAACGCAACCGGCTGGCCCAGGACATCCACGACAGCCTCGGTCACCATCTCACGGCGATGTCCGTGCAGTTGGAGATGGCCTCGGACTTCCGTGCCCTGGACCCCGATGCTGCCCAGCGGGCGCTGAACGAGGCGAGGCGCTCGGTGAAGCTCGCGCTCGGCGACGTACGGCAGTCGGTCCGCGCCCTGCGTGGCGAGGCGACGCCCCCACACTCGCGGTCGGGCTCGCCGGTCTGGCACAAGGCGGCGAGGCCCGGCCGGTGGTCACCGTCGACGTGGCAGGTGACGAGGACGGCTTCGGCGCCGCCGAACTGACCGCCCTGTACCGGGCCGCTCAGGAGGCGGTGACCAACGCGCGCCGTCATGCGCGGGCCACGCGGGTGACGGTGGCGGTTCTGCTGGCCGAGGACACCGCGCGACTGGTGGTGACCGACGACGGCCGTGGGTTCGTACCGGACACTGCCGTCACCGGGTACGGGCTGCTCGGGATGAGGGAACGGGTGCACCTGGTGGCGGGGAGCGTGGACATCGACAGCGGCCCGGATACGGGCACCCGGCTGACGGTGACCGTTCCGCGTGGGAAGGCCGGGCAGTGATGAGCGTCGGCGACCAGGAACAGGCACCGCCGGTCCGGGTGCTGGTGGTGGACGACCAGCGGCTCATCCGGGACGGCATCGCGTCCCTGCTCGCCATCCGGCCGGGCGTCGTGGTCGTCGGTACGGCCGTGGACGGCCGGGATGCCGTGGCGAAGACGCTCGAACTGGGCCCGGACGTCGTACTCATGGACGTCCGGATGCCGGAGATGGACGGGATCGAGGCGGTCGCCGTCCTGCGCGGCCGGGCCCCGGAGTGCAGGGTGGTGATGCTGACGACGTTCGAGGACGAGGAGTACGTCGTCCAGGCGCTGCGGGCCGGCGCCCACGGCTACCTGCTGAAGGACCTGCCGGCCGAGGAACTCGCCCACGCGGTACGCCTGGCGCACGCGGGTGTCACCCAGCTCGACTCGTCCGTCGCCCGCCACCTCACCGCTTCTCTGCCGACTCCCACTCCCACCACCACCGCCAACCCCGCGGAGACCGCTGCCGCCATTTTGAGCCCGCGTGAGACGGACATCCTGCGGCTCGTGGCGCGGGGGCACACCAACCGGGAGATCGCCGCGCGGCTGTACCTCAGCGAGGGCACGGTCAAGAACCACGTGTCCCGCATCCTCACCCGCCTCGCCCTGCGCGACCGTACCCAGGCGGCACTCCGCGCCCGGGACCTCGGCCTGCTGTGAGACCAGCCTCACGCCGTCGTTTCAGGTGGCCGCCGCTCGCGGCACTGTTGCAGTTCACCACCAGCTGGTACGAATCAGACATGTACTGCTGCCTCTCCGCTCCCCACGGTGGCCTACGATCCGCCGCACTCCTCGCCCCCGCCCTGCTCCGAGCCCTCCACGCCGCCGCCCGCCGCGGTACGACACAGATACGCCACCCCCGCGACCCGGATGCCGTGTCCGCCGTCAACCTGGAACTGGTCACCCTCACCGAGGACCTGGCCGTCATCACCTGGTACACCGGCGTGACCGGCAGCGACGATGGGTTCGGCCACCTGCTCCCCGCGGTGACCGAGGGCGAAGTCGTCTACGGCACCCACCCCGCCCGGCTGAACCGCACCGCCTCAGAGGGCCGCCGCACAGCCCACCACTACGTAGAGCTGACCGATCTGGAACCCGGCCAGACGTACTACTACCAGGCCCGCTCCCGAGGCTCGGCGGCGACGCCCACGCCGTTGCACCTCGTGAAGGGCAACGCCGTGGGAACCTCACTGCACGGGTTCGGCTCGCGCGGCGGCCCGTACTCCTTCACGACGCCCCAGCCTCCGCCGGGCCGACACCTCAGGTCGATCGCCCTCTGCAACGACCTGCACCTGGGCGAGACCACGGCCGGGCTGGTGGCCGGTGTCCCGTTGCTGCGGGGCGTCTCGCAGCGGCTCGGCCTCGCCCCGTATCCGGAAATCATGGGCCGGGCCCTGGTCGACGAGGCCCGCCGACGCGGCGCCGACCATCTGCTGGCCGCGGGCGACATCTCGGCCGGCGGTGCACCGCGCGATCTGACGGAGGCCAGGCGGATCCTGGACGGCTTCGGCACACACGGGCGGGACTACTTCGTGGTACGCGGGAACCACGACCGGCCCAGACCGAACAGCGGTCAGGAACAGTTCGGCGACAGTTTCCTGGCCGAATTCCCCGGCGGCGACGGGTCCGCGTACTTCGCACGCGATCTCGGCGGTCTGCGCATCGTCGGACTGGACACCTACGAGAAGAGGGGCAACGGCGGCGACTCCGGCGGCCTCTCGACCGACCAACTGGCCTGGTTCCGAGCCCGGTTGAACGAGAACAAGGACCAGCCGACCATGGTCTTCGGACACCACCCGCTGGCCGTACGCAATTCGCCGTTCCCGGTGACGACCGGGCAGCGCCTCAACCGCCGCCAGGCCCGCGCGATCCTCGACGCCTACTCCGTGGCCCCCGGCGTCTTCCTCCACCACGCGGGTCATACCCACCGCAACAAGCGCACCGTCCTCCCACAGGCGCGGCACGTCACGCTGCAGGAGGTCAGCGCCGTGAAGGACTACCCGGGCGGCTTCTGCCTGCTGCGGATCCACACGGGCGGCTACGCCCTCAACTACTACAAGACCAGCAGCGGACCGGCCCGGGAGTGGAGTGAGCGCAGCCGACGTGTGGCGGCGGGTCTGTGGCCGCAGTACGCCCTCGGCCGCTCGGTCTGCGACCGCAACAGCGTCGCTGCCCGCGACCTTTCCGGTATCACCCCGCCCGCGTCGCGAGCGCCGATCCGTGGTGCCGCCTAGCGATCGGGAATCGGGACGGTGCGCGGCGGTCGGTGAGGTCTCAGGCACCGTCTGCCGATGTGAGGCGCTGCTCCTTGTCGCGCTGTCGCTGTGCGGCTCAGCTCCTTGTCGCGGGGCGCATCCTAGGTACGACGGGGCAGACCTGTCACTTCCTCAGGCATCGGCCGCCCGATGGGATCAGACTGTGCGGCGCGGTCGCCGTTTGCCGATCGTGGGGCTGGATACCCGGCACGCATGGCTGGAGCGAGCAACAACACAACGAACGAACAGTCGCCCACTGCGAGCGGGCGAGCAGAGAAGCAGACCGTGACCGAGGGCGCCGAGAGGCCGACGAAGGCCAGGGAAGCGGCCAGGACAGTGCAGGGAGCCGTCACGTCGGCCGCCGAGCAGACGGTCGGAAAGGCAGGCATGGCCTGGACCCTCCTGAAGGCCAGGAAGGTCGTGGTGGCCGCGGTCGGCACGGGGACCGCCACCGTGGTTCTCTGCTCCTACACCGTGGGTCGCCGTGCCGGTCTGCGGCGGCGTGGACCGATATCCCGCCTCAGCGGCGGACGCATTTGAGCAGGTCCGCGTCGATTACGTGTCCGAGCAGGTGGAGTGGGGCCGCCGTCACCCCCGCCCGTTCAACGGCCTGCCCGTAGGCGTGCGCCACCTCCCGGTCCACCAGGCCGTGTACCAGCGGCAGTTCCGGTTGGGCGGCCTGGAGAAGGGATTCCGTGCGGCAGGAGGCGAGCGTGTCCTCGATCCACGGCTGGGCGAGATAGCCGGCCGCCGCGGCGGCCGGTAGCCCCTCGGCGGGCTCACGGCGGACGTGGCCGATGCGCAGCAGGCCGCCACCCAGGAGCAGTACGTCCTGCCGTTCCCGCATCCGGGCGAGCGCCCGGCCGGTGTCGAAGCAGTGGGGGAACGAGTCGTCGATCACTGTGGTGCCGGGCCTCAACCGGTCCACGTCCAGTACGGCGGCGCTGCCGCTGATCGCCGTGACCAGCAGATCCGCCCCGTACACCGCGTCGGGCAGCGTCTGCCGGGACTCCACCACCGCGACCTCGTCGGCCAGCCCTCGCTCACGCAGGTTCCGGGCCAGTTCCGTCAGACGCGGTCCGCTGCCGCGCACATCGCACAGCGTCAGCCGTCGTGGCGGGCGGGTGGCCTGTGAGAGGAGCAGTTCCAGTGAAGAGGAGCCGATCGAACCCAGGCCCACGAACGCGACGTTGAGGTCCGCGAGGTTCTGGCCGGTGGCGTCGAGCGCCGCCTGCACCGTCTTGACCACCGACACAACGGTCGCCGCGTGGCCCGTCGTCACGCCCACCGCCTCCTCGACGGAGGACAGCACGTCGAAGCCGTAACCGGTCAGCGACGGGATCATCCCCGCCAGCGAGACGCAGCGTGCCCCGAGCGAGGCCGCCAGTGACACCGCGCGGCCGGTGTGCCCCACGAGTCCGGGATCCCGGCCGAGTTCGTCGGCGAAGAGCGGCACGCAGACGAAGCCCGACCGACCCAGCGTCGTTGTCACCGTCTCCAGCAGGCGCGGCTCGCCGTCGGGGAACAGCATCGCGCGCAGGTCGGCGCGAGGTAGTGCCCCGTCGGGCAGGCCCGCCAGCCGCGCCAGATGGTCGGGAGCGGGCAGGTATCCGACGAGTGCAGCGTCCATCGTCGACTGAGGGTTCTGCCGGCGAACCGCGGAACCAGGACTTGTGGCCCGCGTGAGCCGGGCGCGGATGGAGCGCGCGAAGCTGTCCAGCGCGGGCGGCGAGAACGCCCTCGCGGACCCGCGGAGCGTTACCCGCAGCCCGTCCCCGTCCGGTCGCACCGCCATAAACACGTCCGTCGCGGTGGAAGGCGGGGCGAACGCGGAGTCCGCCTCCTCCCACGACAGCGTCAGCCCGCCGTCGTTGGGGGCGGCCAGCGCGGAGAAGTCCAGGAAGGTGAAGAAGAACTGCGACGTCAGCGGCAGCCCATTGGCGTGCCGCGGCAGGACGTCCTCGTGGGTCCGCGCCTCCTCGGCCTCGGCCACGATCCGGCGCAGAGCACCGGCGAAGTGTCCTTCCGCCGGCTCCTGTTCCGCTGTGGCGGGCGGCCGCACCGGTACGGCGGCGGCGAACGGGCCGAAGATCCGGTGCACGTCCGGCAGCGGACGATCCCGGCCGCTCACCGCCAGCCCGACGATCAGGTCCGCTTGGCCGGTCGCCTCCGTCAACTGCTGGTGGTAGGCGGTCAACAGCGGCGCGTACAGCGTCGCCCCCGCCTCCGCCGCGAGCGCCCGCAGCCCTGCTGTCCGGCTCGCGTCGAGCACGAACTCCGCCGAGTGGAACGCGGTGGCCGCGCCGCCGATCGCCGTACTGCCGATTGCCGTACTGCCGCTGCCGTCGTCGGGGGCGCGAAGGACCGGAGGCCGGTAGGGGGCGCCCAGCCGGGCTCGGCGTTCCGCGGCGTCCGGCACTGAGCCGGGCTCTGCTCCGGCGGCCCCGGACTCCGCTCCGGCGAGCAGCAGACAGTGGTCGCGGAAGGCGGCGCGCGGTGTGGACAGCTCGGTCGTGTGGCCGGCGGCCAGCCGGTCGTACACGTCCGTCAGTTCCTGCATGAGCAACGCGGCGCTGTACCCGTCGCCGATGAGGTGGTGTGCGTGGACGAGGAGTACGTGCTCCTGCGGGGCCACAGTGAGCACGCGAAGCCGCAGCAGGGGCCAGGTCCACGGCTCGAAGCGTCGGTCGGCCTCGGCCGCGGCACGCTCGTCCACCTCGCCGCGGTCGGCGAGCGTCTCGAAGACGACCGGCAGCCGCAGCGAGCGCGGCAGTTCCTGCTGGACGGGCGGCCGGGCACCGAAGGGGAAGACGGTACGCAGCATGGCGTGGCGTTCCACCAGCAGGTCGACCGCGGCCTGGAAGACCTCTTGGTCCAGCGGGCCGGACAGCCGCAGCCGCGCCAGCCAGGCACCGCCGCCCGGTGAGAGCTCCTCGGCGAGGAGGAAACCGCGCTGACCCGGCGTGAGCGGGAACGGGGCCGTATGGTCTTCTCCCGCCGGGCGGACGGCCGCGGTTGTGGTCGAGTCGCGCGGTTGCCCGGCGGCCGTGTCCACCGCCGCATCCATCGCCGCGTCCACCGCCCCGGCGAGTGCGGACAGGGTGCGGTGACGGTAGACCGCGGTCGGCCTGGGCAACGGCCCTTCCTGCTTCCCGAGCCGCGCGAAGACCTGGAGGACCAGCATCGAGTCGCCGCCGAGGTCGAAGAAGTCGTCCTCCCGGTAGACCGGTCCGGCCTCCAGCAGTTCGGACCAGATCCCGGCCAGCCGTCGTTCGGTCGGCGTCGCCGGGGGAGTACCACGGCCGACGGTCGTCGACGACGGTGCGGTCATGGACGGCGATGGCGCGGACAGGGACTTCGGCTGTGCGAGCGGGGAATTCGGCTGTGCGGGCAGGGACTTCGGCTGTGCGGGCAGGGACGCCGACAGTGCTGTCAAGGCCTGCTCCGGCGCCACCCCGGCGTCCTTCACCGCCAAGTCCGCACGGTCCGCATGGTGCGCAAGGTCCGTACGCTCCCTGTGGTCCGTACGCTCCCTGTGGTCCGTACGTTCCGCCGGAGTCTCGGCCATGTCGGACAGGGCGCGACGATCGACCTTGCCGGTCCCGGTGAGCGGCAGCGCGTCGACGACCGTCATACGGGCCGGGACCATGTACGGCGGCAGCACGTCCGACAGGTACCGGCGCACATCACGGCTGTCCGGTCGGCCGGAACCGGGCCGTACGGTGACGAACGCCAGCAGCCGCCCTTCCCGCGCGGTCACCGCGGCCCGTGCGATGCAATGGTGTGTCTGGAGGGCCGCCTCGACCTCACCCGGTTCCACCCGGTTCCCGCGGATCTTCACCTGATCGTCGACACGGCCCAGGAACTCCAGAGTGCCGTCCGCCGTGCCGTCCTCGGCGCGGCGTACCCGGTCCCCGCTGCGATACCAGCGGCGTCCGTCGCGTACGGCGAACGCGCGGGCGGTCAGCTCGGGCTCGCCCAGGTAGCCGGGTGTCAACCCGACTCCCGCGATGAGCAGTTCGCCGGACTCGCCCGGCCCGCGGGGCACACCGTCGGGGCCGACCACTTCCAGGTCGGTACAGGCGACGGGCCGACCGATCGGCAACAGCTGTACGTCGTCACCGGGGCGCACGTCGATGACGTGGCAGGTGGCGTTGATGGTGGCCTCCGTGGGCCCGTACAGGTTGGCGATCCGTGTGCCGGTTCCGAAGAGGTCGAACCATCGGCGTACGTGCTCGGCGGGGAGTGCCTCGCCTCCGACATGCACCCAGCGCAGCGCCGACAGGTCCGGTCGGCCCGCCCCCTGCGCTGCCCGTTCCTCGGAGGCCGACAGGAGCTGCTCCCACAACGTCGGCACGGAGCTCCACACGGTGATCCGCGCCCGCTCCACGTACGCGAGCAGGAGCTCGGGGTCACGCAGCAGGTCCCGCGGCACGGTCACCACGGTGCCGCCGACCAGGAGCGGTGCGAGCAACTGGCGTACGGAGGCGTCGAAGCAAGGCGAGGCCGTCTGTGCCAGGCGGTCGTGCGGGCCGTAGCCGAAAGTGGTGACGGCCCAGTCGAGGTAGTTCTCCATCGCCCGGTGGGTGATGGGCACCGCCTTGGGGCGTCCGGTGGATCCGGAGGTGAAGATGACGTACGCGATCGCCTCCGCGGCGGACACCGGCACGGGGACGGTCGCCGGTGCGGAGTTGTCGGCCTGTGCGGTCGGCAGGTTGTCGACGGCCACGGCCCGGACTCCGCCGAGGGCGGTGGCGGTCGACAGGGTCGAGGCGTGGCATACGACGGTGGTGGCACCCGTGCGGGCCAGTTGATCCGCCATCCGTGCGGTGGGGTGGGCCGAGTCCAGCGGAACCCAGCCCGCACCGGCCCGCAGAATGCCGACCACGCCGATCACGGTGTCCGGGCCCGGCTCGGTGAGGAGTCCGACCAGGTGGCCCGGACGCACGCCGAGGGCCCGCAGACGCGCGGCGAGCAGACCCGATGCGCGGTCGAGGGCCGCGTACGTGAGTGTCGTCCCTCCGGCGTCGACCGCGGTTGCCGCGGGCGTGGCCCGGAACCGGTCGAGCAGCCGGGTGACCAGCGTCGAGCCGCCGTCCGATCCGGCGAGCGGTGCCGACGCCACGAGGGAGGCGGGGGAGACGGCCGCAGCAGGCGATGACGACAGCGAAAGCGAAGGTGCAGGCGGTGTGGGGAGCGCGCACAGCGCGGCCAGTTCCTCGCGGTACTCCCGGTCCAGACGCGCCACGGTCGGGCGCTCGAAGAGCCGAGCCGGGAAGTTCCACGACATGCGCAGCACGGGGCCGTCTGCCCAGCACAGCAGGCTCAGCCGGGTCGCGGCCGATCCTGTACCGGCCGAGGTCGCCCGTACGTCCACCGGGCAGTCGGCCGCCAGGCGGGCCGGGAAGCGGGCGAAGCTGAAGCCCGCCGGGCTCGCCGTGCGGGGGCCGCCGTCGGCGCCGGACAGCAGCCCGGCCAGGTCGAGACTGCTCAGGTCGGCATGCCGCTCGCTCTCCAGCCATGCGCGGCGCAGCCGCCCCGCCAGCGTCCCGAGCGGCTCGTCAGGGTCCGCCTCGCACAGCAGCGGAAGCGTGTCGGCGAGCGGACCGACGAGCCGGTCCAGCCCCTCGAACCGGTCGTCGCGCCGGGCACGGGCCACATTCACGGCGATGTCCCGACGGCCCGTCCACCGCACCAGGCAGCGCACGTACGCGGCGAGCAGCAGATGGAACAGGGATACGTCATGGGCGGCGGCCAGCCGTTCCAGACCGGCGGTGACGTCGGTGTCGAGTGTGCCGTGGTGTTGCAGGAGCGGACCGGATGGGGGCGCGTCGGGATCGCCGTCGTACGGCAGCCGCAGCGGCTCACCCCGTCCGGCCAGGCGCTCGGCCCAGTAACGCCGGGTGGCGTCCGGGCCACCCGAGCCCGAGCCCGAGCCCGAGCCGGGGCCGGAGCTGGAGATGCGGGTGCCGGCAGCGGCGTACGCTGCGAAGTCCGGTGCAGGCAACGCCAGTTGGGGATCTTCTCCGCGCCACAGCGCGGTGTACAGGGCCCACAGGTCCTCGGTCAGGATGTTCAGGCTGTACCCGTCCGCCGCCGCGTGATGGACCACCAGCAGCAGGTGCGCGAGGTTCGGGTCCTGGCGGAGTACGACGGCCCGCACCGGGGGTTCCGCGGCCAGGTTGAACGGCTGGTTGGACAGGGCCGATTCGACGTCGGCCACGCTCTGGGCGGTGCCCTCGCGCACCTCGTACCAGGTCGGCAGGGGCATCGTCGGCGCCAGACGCTGCAC
Source organism: Streptomyces sp. NBC_00878 (assembly GCF_026341515.1). Classification (NCBI taxonomy): domain Bacteria; kingdom Bacillati; phylum Actinomycetota; class Actinomycetes; order Kitasatosporales; family Streptomycetaceae; genus Streptomyces; species Streptomyces sp. NBC_00878. Next base: position 287,658 of record NZ_JAPEOK010000002.1, read on the forward strand.
AGGTGTGGCGCCCGCGTCGTCGACGCGCATCCGCAGCATGCCGTGCCGCTCGGCCAGAACTGTCAGCGCCCGGCCGAGGACGTGCGTGTCCAGCGGGCCCCGGATCGTCAGGCGGAGATGGCCGCGCGCCGGGACGTCCGGGTGCAGTCGGCTGCTGGTGTACAGGGCCAGTTGTACGGGGGTGAGGGCGAAGGGTGTGCCGTCGTGCGCCGCGGGCGGAAGCGGGGCTCGGCGGGCGTCCGACCCTGGCTCGCGCGCGTCAGCACCGGCACCGGCACCGGCACCGGCACCGGCACCGGTTCCGCTTCCGCTTCCGGTTTCGGCCGCGGTCTGCGCGTCGACGTGGGCGGCCAGTTCGCGCACCGTCCGGTACTCGAAGAAGAGCGTGGTGGGCCATGACCGTCCCGTCCTGCGCTCCAACCGCTTGACGAGATCGACGGCGCCCAGCGAGTCCAGCCCGAGCGACAGGAACGGCGCTTCCTCGTCGACTGCCGACGCCGGTATGCCCAGTGACTGCGCAAGTAGCTCCCGCAGCACGGCGGCAGCACCGGAGACGGACGTCGACAGGTCCGTGCCGGAGGGCTGATGAGCCGCTCCCGCTCCCGCCCCCGACGTCGACGCCGATCGCGACTGCGGCAAGGGCGTTGCCGCAGTTCGCGTCGGCGAGTCGGCGACGGCAGGTCCCCGCACCGTCGTCAGGTCGGCGAGTACCAGTTGTGCCGCGTCCGTGTCGCACGCCGAACGCAGTGCGGCCAATGCGGGCGCGGTCGCCAACGGGCGGCCTCCGGCACGCGCGGGGGCGCCGACACCGAGCGAGGCGGCGAGTCCCGTCTCGGCGAACGGCCCGAGATTCACCGACAACCACGGTCGTCCGGCCCGCCGTTCGGCGGCGGCGAAGGAGTCCAGGAAGGCGTTCCCGGCCGCGTAGACGCCGAGGGCCCCGGCGAGCCCTGGCAGGACGGAGGACACGGACGAGAACGCGACACACACCCCGGGACGCTGCCCGTGCCGGTGCAGTGCCTCGGACAGCAGCACGGTGCCGAGCGTCTTCGCCCGCAGCGCATCCACCGCCTCCTGTACGTCCGTTGCGCGCAGGCTCCCGGGACGCACCACTCCGGCCGCGTGGAAGACACCGTCCAGCCGGGGCAGTTCGGCGGCGAGCTTGTCGACGTCGTCCCGTTCCGCGAGGTCGGCCGGGTGGTAGCGGGCATCGGCGCCGAGCGCCACGAGTTCCTCCACCAGGCCCTCGGGCGGTCGCGGAGAGCGGCCCGTGAGGATGACCACCGGTCGGCCACGGGCGGCGAGGTCCCGGGCCAGCGCGGAGCCGATGCCGCCGCAGCCGCCCGTGATCAGGAAGGTGCCGTCGGCGGGCAGCCGTTCCTCGCCGTGTTGCGTCTTGGCCGGTTGCGGTACGACGGTCCGTACCAGCCGTCGCCCGTCCCGCCAGGCGACCACTCCGGCCGCCTGCGGTGCCGCCGTCTCGGCGAGGACGGCCCGGAGCCGTTGCCCGGCGTCGTCGAGGGAGGCGAGGTCGACCCAGTTCGCCACCGCTCCGGGGAACTCCTCGGGCACGGCAAGGGCGAGACCGCCGAGCACGGCCTGTGCCGGGTCCGGGCGCTCGGAGCCGACTCCGGTGACGTGCGCGTCCTCGGTCACGACCAGCAGCCGACGGGCCCCGGTCCGGTCGAAGAGCGCGAGTGCCTCTTGGAACACCGAGACCCACCGACGCTGCATCCGGTCGAACGCGGCGGCCGTGCCGTACCCGTTCGCACTGGTTGGACCGGTCCGAACGGTCGGCCCGGCGAGCAGGAGCACCGTCTGCGGACGGACGGCCCCGGAGGCCGTGAGCGTCTCCACGCCCTGACCCGCGAGCTGTTCCGCGAGCGCGCGCACCGCCGTCGCGTCCGCGCCGGTCACCAGTACGGGACCGGCGGGAGCGTTGTCGGTCAGGGGCGCCGCCTCCCACGTGACGCGGTGCAGCAGCCCGTGAGCCTGGGTGTCGCGCAGTAGCCCCCGCGCCTGGGTGTCGGGCCAGAACCGGCGCCGCTGGTAGGGGTAGGGCGGCAGCGGCACGCGCCGCCGGTCCGCGTCGAGTGCCGTACGGTCCAGCGGCACGCCCCGCACCCACAGCCGCGCCACCGTCTCCAGCAGCTCCCGCGCCCCGCCGGCGGGGCGGTCCTCGGCGGCCCCGGCAGGCTCCGGCTTTCCGGGCGCGGACACGACGAGCACACGACCAGCCCCGGCAGCCGTATCGCTTGTACTGCTCGTGCGGCTTGTACCACTTGCCCAGGCCGTGGAACTGTTCTCGCCCCTCCCGGTCTCGTCCGCGCCGGTGGCCCGCTGGTGGGCCGCCGCCGCGCGGATCGGGCCCGTGAGGGTCTCGTCCGGTCCGAGTTCCACGAACGTGTCGTAGCCCTCGTCGAGCAGCCGTGCCACGGCCCGGCCGAACAGCACCGGCCGCAGGGCGTGTTCGCGCAGGTGGTCCGAGTCCATGCGCGGCTGCCACTCGGCGGTGAGCGTGCTCAACACGGGCAGGGCGGCAGACGTGGTGTCCAGCGCCCGTGCCGCGTCGGCCAGGGCCTGCGAGACCGGCTCCATCAACGGTGAGTGAAACGCGTGCGACACCCGCAGCGGGCGCACCGCCGCGCCCTGCCCGGCGAGCTTCTCCGCCGCCCGCTCGACCGCGTCGGGACCACCGGAGATCACCAGTCGGCCGGGACCGTTGTACGCGGCGACCGCGAGTTCGCCGGGTGCTGCGGCCACCAGAGCCGCCACGTCCCGTTCGTCGGCTCCCCGCACGGCCAGCATCGCGCCCGGCGCGGTCAACGTACCCATGAGCCGCCCACGTTCCGCCGCGAACCCCACCGCGTCGGCGAGCGACAGTATCCCGCTGACGCAGGCGGCCGCGAGCTCGCCGACGCTGTGCCCGACCAGTGCGTCGGGCCGTACGCCCCAGGCCATCAGCTGCCGGGCGACGGCCACCCCGTGGGCGACCAGCAGCGGCTGCGCCACCTCCGTGGCGGCCTGTGCCCGCGGGTCCACCTCCGCGTCCACGCACCAGGACGTCAACTGCCGCCCGTGCACGGCGCCGACCCGGGCCGACGCCTCGTCGAGCGTGTCGCGGTACACCGGTGCCGTCGCGTACAGCGCACGGCCCTGGCCCGGCCGCAACGCGCCCTGGCCGGGGAAGACGAAGACAGTCCGTGGCCGGTTCGCCACCGTCCCGGTGACCACGCCCTGCTGTCCCACGCCCCGCTGTCCCACACCCTCGGCGAGCCGTTCCCGGAGGTCCCCGTCGGCCACGACGGCGAGGCGGTGCGGCCCCTCGTCCCGCGCCGTGGACGCCGTCAGGCAGACGTCGCCCTCGTCGATTTCCGGGTGGTCGCACAGATGGTCCGTGAGCCGGGACGTCCAGGCGGCCAGACCGCCCGCACTGCGTGCGGACAGGGTCAGCAGGTGCGGGCCGCCTCCTTCGCGCGACGCGGACACGGGGGCCGGGACCGAGACCGGAACCGGGACCGGGACCGGGACCGGGACCGGGACCGGAACCGGGGCCGGGACTGTGGCCGTGGCCGGGGCAGAGGCCGACGACGGCGCCTGTTCCAGGACCGCGTGCGCGTTCGTACCGCCGAAGCCGAAGGCGTTGATGCCCGCGATGCGCGGGCCGTGCGATTCCCACGCGGTCAGCTCGGTGACCAGGGCGAACCCGGACCGTTCGACCGCGGGGGAGGGCGGCGTGTGGTGCAGGGAAGCCGGCAGCCGGCCGTGCCCGAGCGCGAGCACCACCTTGACCAGGGAGGGCAGGGCGGACGAGTTCAACAGGTGCCCGACGTTCGTCTTCACCGAGCCGAGCAGCCGTCGCCGACCGTCCGGACGGGCCGGGAAGGCATGCGCGAGGGACCGCAGTTCGATCGGGTCGCCGACGGCCGTGCCCGTCCCGTGGGCCTCGACGTACGTCACCGACCGCGGATCGACGCCGCAGATCTCGTACGCCCGGCCGATCACCTCGTGCTGCCGCTGCGGATTGGGTGCCATCAGGCTCAGGGAGGTGCCGTCGTTGTTGACGGCGGTGCCGCGTACGACGGCCAGGATCTCGTCGTCGGCGCGGCTCGCTTCCTCAAGTGGCCGCAGGACGAGGGCAGCTCCGCCCTCACCGGGTACGAACCCGTCGGCAGCCGTGCTGAACGCGCGGCCGCGGCCGGTCGGTGACAGTGCCTGTGCCGCCTCCAGCGCCTGGTAGCCGTCGGGTGTGAGGTGGAGGTTGACGCCGCCGACGACGGCGATGTCGCACTCACCGTCCGCGAGGCTGCGCCGGGCCAGATGCAGTGCCACCAGACCCGAGGAGCACGCGGTGTCCACGGCGAGTGCCGGCCCGTCGAGATCGAGGCAGTGTGCGACACGGGCGGCGACCAGATTGGGCAGGTTCCCGGTCAGGGCCGTGGCCGCGAGTGGTACACCGGCCGGGGCCGCGTCGGCAAGGATCTGCCGGTAGCCGCTGTCTCCGACGGCGGCGAACACGCCGACGCGCAGGCCGCGGCGGCGGGGACCGGCGTAGCCCGCCCGTTCCAGTGCTTCGTGGGCGAGTTCGAGGAAGATCCGTGCCTGCGGGTCGAGCGTGCGGGCCTCCTCGTCACCGATGCCGAAGTGTCCGGCGTCGAACGCGGCCGGGTCGTCGAGGAAGGACCCCCAGCGTCCGCCGGAGACGGTGGACGCCCGTCCGCCGGCCTGCCACTCTGCCTGCCCGTCCGCCCGTGTCGGGGGTGCGCCGTCCCAGCGGCCCGGCGGTACCGAGGTGACCGCGTCCCGGCCGGTGGCCAGCAGGTCCCAGAACTCCTCCGGCGTGCTCGCCCCGGGGAACCGGCAGGCCATCGCGACGATCGCCGTCGCGGGTTTGACTGCCGCGGTGGGCGGCGTCGGTTGCCGGTCGACGGCGGGCGACTCCCGGTCTGCGGCGGGCGACTTCCGGTCGGCGGCGTACGCATGCCCGTCCCCTGTGTCGTCAACTGCCGTCAGCAGGTGGTCAGTCAGTGCGGTGACGGTGTCCTCGCGCATCAGGGCCGGCGTCAGAGTGACGGCGAAGGCTTCTTCCAGTTCGGCGAGGACCTCCATGGCCTTGAGCGAGGTGCCGCCCAGGTCCGTGAACCGGTCCCGGTCCGCGAAAGACGCCTCCGGCCGCGCCAGCACCCGCGCCCAGACATCGCGCACCACCTGCCGCACGTCACCGCGGGAGCGGGGCGACGCCGTCCGCCCCACGTCGTCCGGCCGTCCCGGCCCGCCCGCGGACGTGTCGTCGTAGGTCGGGGCCGAGGACGCGCCCGAGGAGGTCGGGGCCGAGGACGCGGACCGGACGGCGGCCGAAGGGATGAACGCGGGGCTGGAGAGGGGGCTGGAAGAGGCCGTCGGCCGGTACGAGCCCGCCTCGAAGCGGACCCGCATCCGCTGCCGCTGCACCTTGCCGCTCGTCGTGCGGGGGAAGGCCGACGGAGGAAGAGCGAGGACGTACACGTCGTCGTGGCCCAGTGCTCCGCGGACCCGCCGGGCGATCTGGTCCAGCACCTCCGTCGCGGTGCGCGGCGGGCGGCTCCAGGACACGAACACCACCACGCGCTCGCTCCCGGTCAGCGGGTCGCTGGAGCCGATCACCGCCGTGATGCCCGCGGGCAGCCCGGGCGTCGAGGCCGCCACCTCCTCCATGTCCGGGGCGTGGAAGGTCCGGCCGTTGAGGAAGAGGACGTCCTTGTGGCGGCCGCTGACACACAGCCGGCCGTCCCGCAGGAAGCCGAGGTCCCCGGTACGCAGCCAGCCGTCGGCGAAGGTCTGCGCGGTCGGTTCGGGAAGGCCGTGGTAGCCGCGCGCGATCTGTGGGCCGCTGACCTCGATGTGACCCACCCGCCGGTCAGCCAGCGGCCGGCCGAGCTCGTCGGTGATCCGTACCGAACAGCCGGGCACCGGCAGGCCGACGTCCATCACTTCCACGGCGTCGCCGCCCGGCTCCCGCTCCACCGCCCGGCCACGGCTGAGGGCGGCCCGCTCCAGCACCACGGGCGCCGCCACCTCACCGAGCGGCGGGAAGGTGACGGCCACCGTCGCCTCGGCGAGCCCGTAGACAGGCGTGGCCGCCCGCGGGTCCAGGCCGGTCGGCCGCATCTTGTCCGCGAAGTTCCGCCACACCGTCGCCGAGATGGGTTCGGCCCCCACCAGCATCAGCCGGACATGGCTCAGGTCCAGCGAGGCGAGCACCTCGTCGGAGACCCGGCGGACGGCGAGCGCGAGCGCGAAGTTGGCGGCCGACAACACCGTGGCCCGGTGCGCGGCGGCCACGTCGAACCACAGGCGCGGCGATTTCGCGAACGACAGAGGGCCGATCTTCACTTGCTTCACCCGCATGCTCAGCGGTGCCAGATGGGTGCCGATGAGTCCCATGTCGTGGAAGTAGGGCATCCAACTGACCACGACATCCTGCTCGGTGAGCGCCGTGGCAGCGGCGATCTGCCGCAGGTTCGCCACGACCGCCGCATGCGTCAGCTCGACGCCCTTGGGCGACCCGGTGCTGCCGGAGGAGAACTGCAGGAAGGCCAGATCGTCCGGCCTCGGCACGACCGGCGAGACGACCGGTGTGGCGCACTCCCGCAGCGTCTCCAGTCGCAACACCCGTGCGCCGGCGGGCAGTTCGGCGGCCACCCCCGCACAGGCCGCGTCCGCCACGACAGGGGGACGGCCGAGGTGCTCCCACACCGGGGCGACCCGCCGGGCGTCGGGAGCGAGCGGCACCGGTACCAGCCCGGCGGCGAGCGCGCCCCAGAACATCGGCTGAAAGTCCTCGCTGCGCTCCGCGAGCAGCGGCACGCATGTGCCGGGCTCGACCCCGGCGAGGCGATAGCCGCCCGCGACGCGCAGGGACTCGTCGAGCAACTGCCGGAACGTGACCGCGACTTCGCTTCCGTCCCCACGGACATGGACGATGACCTGCTCGGGGGCCTGGCGGGCTGCGTCCAGCAGTACGTCAAACAGCGATGCAGTCTTCATGGGTCCGTTCGTTCGTGCGGAGGCGCATGGCGCAGGGCTGATCCCACTGGGCCCGGCCCCGGGAGGGTCTGGGCCCGGCCACGGGAGGGTCGCGGTCATGGTCCGGTATGGATCTTGTCTTCTCGTTGTCTCATGGGAGCCTGACGGACGTTGGGTCCCGTTTCATGAGTACGCGTACTCAGCCGGCGTTCCGCATGGCAAGGTCAGGACGCGTGGCCCGCTCCCGAAGCCGGTGAACCCTCGCCCGGACTCAACGGCCTCGTGGCGGCCGAACGCGGGTGTCGACGGCGGTGAAATCGCCCCTGGCGACGATCAATTCAAGCCGTTGTCTTGTCACTTCCATGACAACCCTGTGCGGGTGCTGCCACCCTGCTGTGGAACGTTCACTGATCGTTCACATCTCCACATGTTCCACATCTTCGCGTGCCGCCTCGTGCGGCACTCCTTCCCGCCCCACCCCCCATTTCCGGACGGGCCGCACCCAGTCGGTCTGTTCGCCGTCGGCCCGCACCAAGGGCCGGCCGTCGCAGGAGGAGAAGACATTGTCCGGGCTTCATCGTTCAGCCCGTCGGCGCAGACGCGCCGCGGCCCTGGCCCTCACGACCGCGAGCTCGCTGCTCGTCCTCGGAGTCCAGACCGGACCCGTATCCGCCGCACCCGCGGATCCCGGTTCCTCGAAGATCACCGCCACGCCACGTGCCGGTGCCGCCCAGACCGAGCTGTCGCCGGCAAAGCGCGCCGCGCTCCTCAAGAGCGCGACCGCCACCGCCGGGGACACGGCCAAGCAACTCGGCCTCGGCTCGCGGGAGAAGCTCGTCGTCAAGGACGTCATCAAGGACGCCGACGGCACGACCCACACCCGGTACGAGCGCACCTACGCGGGACTCCCGGTCCTCGGCGGTGACCTGGTGCTGCACCTGAAGAACGGCCGGACCACCACGTCCAAGGCCACCGGCGCAACCATCGCGGTTCCCACCACCACGCCGAAGATCTCCGCGGCCCGCGCCGCCACCAAGGCGCTCGCGATCGGCAAGGCCGCCGACGTGGAGCGGTCCGAGGTCGAAGGCAAGCCGCGGCTCGTCGTCTGGGCCGCCGCCGGGGCCAAGCCGGTCCTGGCCTGGGAATCCGTCGTCGAGGGGTTCCAGGAGGACGGCACGCCCAGCGAGCTGCACGTCGTCACCGACGCGGCCTCCGGCAAGGTCGCCTCGAAGTACGAGAGTGTGCACACCGGCACGGGTACGGGCCAGTACAACGGCTCGGTTTCGGTAGGCAGCACGGCGTCCGGTTCGTCGTACCAGCTGGTCGACGGGGATCGCGCGGGGCAGCGTACGTACGACCTGAACCAGGGAACCTCCGGCACCGGCACATTGTTCACGGATGACAACGATGTCTGGGGCGACGGCACCCCGGCCAACCGGCAGACCGCCGGTGTCGACGTCGCCTTCGGGGCGGCAGCTACCTGGGACTACTACAAGAATGTTTACGGCCGCAACGGCATCCGCAACGACGGTGTCGCCGCCTACAGCCGCGCCCACTACGGCAACAGCTACGTCAACGCCTTCTGGCAGGACTCCTGCTTCTGCATGACGTACGGCGACGGGTCGGGCAACGCCAAGCCGCTGACCTCGCTGGACGTGGCGGCGCACGAGATGACCCACGGTGTCACCAGCGCCACCGCCAACCTGACGTACTCGGGGGAGTCGGGCGGCCTGAACGAGGCGACCTCGGACATCTTCGCCGCGGCCGTGGAGTTCAACGCCGGGCTGGATGCCGACGTCCCCGACTACCTGGTCGGCGAGAAGATCGACATCAACGGCAACGGCACCCCGCTGCGGTACATGGACAAGCCCTCCAAGGACGGCTCGTCCCGTGACAACTGGGACGCCTCGCTGGGCAGCATCGACGTCCACTACTCCTCCGGTCCCGCGAACCACTTCTTCTACCTGCTGTCCGAGGGCAGCGGAGCGAAGACCGTCAACGGGGTGAACTACGACAGCCCCACCGCCGACGGCGTCCCGGTCGCGGGCATCGGCATCGAGAACGCGGCCCGGATCTGGTACCGGGCGCTGACGACGTACATGACGTCGTCGACCAACTACGCGGCTGCCAGGGTCGCGACCCTGCGGGCCGCGGGCGACCTCTTCGGGGCCTACAGCGACACCTACCTCGCCGTCGCCGCCGCCTGGGCGGGCATCAACGTCGGCGACCGCATAGCTCTGGGCGTCAACGTCGCCCCGATCGACGACCAGACCTCCGGTGTCGGCCAGGAGGTGTCCCTGCAGGTCGACGCCTACACGACCAACACGGACGCGACGCTGACCTACGAGGTCACCGGCCTGCCCGACGGCCTGACCGCGAGCGCCGGCGGACTGATCTCCGGGGTCCCGACCACGACCGGCACCAGTGACGTCACCGTGAAGGTGACCGACAGCACGGGTGCGACCGTGTCGGACACCTTCGCGTGGCGGGTGGCGTACGTCTACGGCAACTCCACCCGGGTCGACATCCCCGACCTCGGTGCCGCGGTCGAGTCGCCCATCACCATCACGGGCCGCCCGGGCAACGCCTCGGCGACCACGGAGGTGTACGTCAACATCGTGCACACGTACCGGGGTGATTTGACGGTCGAGCTGGTCGGCCCCGACGGGACCGCCTACTCGCTGCTGAACCGCAGCGGCGGTTCGGCCGACAACGTGGACCAGACCTTCGTCGTGAACGCCTCGGCGCAGCCCATCGAGGGCACCTGGAAGCTGCGGGTGCGTGACGTCGCGTCGATCGACGTGGGCTACATCCAGCAGTGGCGGATCACTCCCTGACCTGCCGCCCACTCTCACGCCCGCCCGGACCACGCCATGGTCCGGGCGGGCGTTCGGGTCGTACGGTCCGGTCGCTTCGGTAGCGCTGTGAGGTGTCCCGTATCGCCTCAAGCCTCGATGGTAGAGATGTCCCTCGGGGCTTCGGCCACTGAGGCAGCGCAGGAGAGGCGGACCGATGGACTACTACGATCTCGGCACTCACGGCCGGCCCGTGACGACATCGTCCCCCGAGGCCCAGCGGTGGTTCGACCGCGGCCTGGTCTGGTCGTACGCCTTCCATCACGAGGAAGCCGTCTCCTGCTTCGAAGCGGCCGTCGCGGCGGATCCTGACTGCGCCATGGCGCACTGGGGCATCGCCTACGCCCTGGGCCCGAACTACAACAAGCCCTGGGAGTTCTTCGACGGCGAGGATCTGGCCCGTACCGTCGACCGCACGCACGCCGCCGTGGAGCTCGCGCAGGAGAAGGCGGCCGGCGCCACCCCCGTCGAACAGGCGCTGATCGGCGCGCTGCGGTCCCGCTATCCGCAGGCGGAGGCGGTCGAGGACTGCTCGGTGTGGAACGAGCCCTACGCCGACAGCATGCGCGCCGTGTACGAATTCGCCCCCGACGACCTCGACATCGCCACGCTCTACGCCGACGCGCTGATGAACCTCACACCGTGGCAGCTGTGGGACCTGCGCACCGGCGAACCGGCCGAGGGCGCGCGCACCCTCGCCGCGAAGGCGGTCCTGGAACGGGCGATCGCCACCGAGGCCGGGGCGCGGCACCCGGGCATCCTGCACATGTACATCCACCTGATGGAGATGTCCTCGGCCCCCGAAACCGCGCTGCCCGTCGCGGACCGGCTGCGCGGCCTGGTCCCCGACGCCGGACACCTGCAGCACATGCCCACGCACCTGGACGTCCTCTGCGGCGACTACCGGCGCGTGGTGTCCGACAACGGCACGGCCATCGTCGCCGACGAGAAGTACCGCGCGCGGGCCGGAGCGATGAACTTCTACACCCTGTACAGGTCGCACAACTACCACTTCAAGATCTACGGCGCGATGTTCCTCGGCCAGTCGAAGACCGCCCTGGAGACCGCCGCCCAGCTCGAAGCCTCCATCCCGGAGGACCTGCTGCGGGTGCAGTCCCCGCCCATGGCGGACTGGCTGGAGGCGTTCCTCGCCATGCGGGTCCACGCGCTGATCCGGTTCGGCCGCTGGACCGACATCGTGGAACTGCCGCTGCCCGCCGACCCCGAGCTGTACTGCGCGACGACCGCGATGCTCCACTACGCGCGCGGTGTCGCGTTCTCGGCCACCGGCCGGATCGCCGCCGCCGAGGCCGAACGCGAACTGTTCCGCGAGGCCGTCACCCGCGTTCCGGAGACGCGGATGCTGTTCAACAACACCTGCGCCGACATCCTCGCGATCGCCTCGGCGATGCTCGACGGCGAACTGGAGTACCGCAAGGGCAACCACGAGGCCGCCTTCGCCGCACTGGAACGGTCCATCGCACTGGACGACAACCTTCCCTACGACGAGCCGTGGGGGTGGATGCAGCCCACCCGGCACGCGTACGGCGCCCTGCTCCTCGAACAGGGCCGCGTCGCGGAGGCCGAAGCCGTCTACCGGGCCGACCTGGGCCTGGACGACACCCTCCCGCGCGCCTTGCAGCACCCCGGCAACGTCTGGGCCCTGCACGGCTTCCACGAGTGCCTCGTCCGTCTGGGCAAGGCGGGGGAGGCGCAGATCGTGGCCCAGCAGCTGAAGATCGCCGCGGCGCTGGCCGACGTACCGGTCGAGGCGTCCTGTTTCTGCCGCCTCGAAGCCGTCGGTGGTGCCGACGGCGATGGCGGGTGTTGCTAAGGCCGACCCCTCCGGCCCTTTCGGCTGTGCGGGCCGCGCTTGCACTTTCACGTCCCGCCGACAGGTCTGCTACCACCCTGCTACCTTTTGGGGTGACCTCTACGAAGAAGCAGACACAGGTTCGGCTGGACCCCGATGTGCTCGACGCCGGCAAGGGCGCCGCGGCGGCGCGGGGCCTCGACTTCAACAAGTACGTCGAGCGCCTCATCGTCGAGGACACGACCGGTGCCCGTGCCGCGGGAATGACCGCGGCACAGCGCCTCATCGAGGAGCACGGCAGCTTCCTCGACGATCTCGAACAGCAACTGGACGCGCCGTACGGCAGGCCGCATCCCGGTGCCGCCGCGTGATCCTGCACATCGACGAGTCCTGGATCCTGGAAGTCGCCGAACGGGCAGGCGCCGGTGACCCCGACGTCGACGACTACGGCGTGCCCATCGCCGCCGTCGCGCGCCACCGTGGCGAACTGCTCGATCACCCCGTCTACGACGGCCCGTACGCCCGGGCCGCTGCCCTGGTGCACGCCCTGGGCCGCTGTCGCTGGCTGGAGCGTTCCAACCTCTCCGTCGCCTGCGCGGTCGCCGTCATGTACCTGGAGGCCGGCAACATCCCCGTCAGCCCCACCCGCGAGCAGCTCACCGCACTCGCCCACGAGCTGAACCACCCGCGCTGCAGCGCGGCCCGGATCGCCGCCATCCTGCACACCTGGAAACCCTGAGGGTAAGGGCCCGGTAGGGGTACAGCGTCGACATCCCCTCGCCCTAGCCTGAAGCAGTGCGCCGACCGGCCCTCTTCTTGCATCGGCCGGTCAAGCCACATCGTGCCACCGCTTCAGGGAGTGAGGAAGGCACCATGGGCGATGCTGAATTCTGGGAAGAGCTGCGCGCCGGGACAACCGGCGAGGTAGTTCTGGCGATCGACATCCCATCCAGCGGAAACGGGATGGACTTCCGGGAACTCGTGCCGCTCCTCGACACCCCGCACACGGTGTGGCGTGCCCTGGAGCACGCCGACGCTCCTCCTGGGGACGGCAGCCTCGACGCCTATGTCACGCCTTGGGTTCGCGCGGTCCGGGCCCGCGGTCTGACCGTACGCGCGGTGCTGGGCCACGGAGTGGGTTCCATACTCGCCAGCGCGATCGCCGAAGCGCTCGGCGGTGACGGCGGGTTGACGCCGAGGGTGCTGCTCTTCGACCCCGAACTGGTGGATGCGGACACGGTGGTGGGGGAGTTCCGGCGGGTGACGGCCGAGGACCCGCACCTGCTGAGCGCCCACGATGTGAACACCCTCGACCTCCGCCTCGACTCCGTCGTGGAGCAGAGCCTCGACGACCCGGCGGCCTTGGCCCTGCGGCTCCGGTCGGTCATCCTGCGAGCCGATGCCGATGCCGATGCCGATGCCGATGTGGCCGACGTGGGGGCTCGCACCACCACGGCGACCTTGAACCGGGCACTGTCCCGGCTGTCCGTGCTTGCCCTGGCCGAGCCGTACGACGTGATGCCCCTGTGGTCCCGCTGCACGGCACTGTGCTCGTCGAGCGCCGGCAACGGACTCAGCCGTACGAGGACCGCGCTGCTGTTGCCCGAAGCCCGGTTCGTCGCCCAGGAGATCTTCTTCAGGGACGAACACGAGGAGATACTCAAGAGCCCCGCCGTCGCACGGACCGTTTCCGTTCTGCTCGCCGCCGCCCCGGACATGGCAACCACCGAGCGGTAGCCGGAGAGAGGGAGAAAAGACAACGGTCGTCGCGTCTTCACGCGACGACCGATTCGCCGTCTACTGCCGCACACAAAGATTCCGCTCAAAGCTTCTGTTGCACACATCAAAGCTTCTGCTCAAAGCTTGTGCCGCACACAAAGAAAATCCCGGCGACCGTTCACGGGGGGAAACGGTCACCGGGATACTTGGGAGAGAGAGCGTCGTGATGCTCTCGTCTACTCGGCTATCTTGGTTCGGCCGACCCACCGGAATGTCACCAGCTCGGACTCCGCGTCGCCGTTGGTGCCGGGCAGCGGTATACGGCTCGATTCGTAGTGTTCGTATCCATTGCCATAGCGGATCTTGATCTTCTCGTCGGAGAAGATCACCTCGTCCAGTTCGGTGAGTTCAACTGTTCCGCACAACCCGTTGGGCCCGCCTTCCAGCTGTACGGAGCTCATCGCGGTAGCGGAGGAATCTTGAGCGACTCTACGCATGGGCCTCCTCTCGTCTCGCATTGATTCTTCGCCGGGACAGCCCCCTTGGACACCCCTGGACTCCCCCTATAAGACCGGTAATCGGGGTGGTGGATGAGAAAGGCGGACGAGCCTCTCTTCAGGGGTTGGTAGGGGTGCGCGCGGACGGATTCGGTCCCTACCGTCGGGGAAATGCAGAGCCTCCAACGTGATGCCCTGGGAGGGACGACATGACGCTTCTGCCGGAGGCCGCCCACCTTCCACCGCCAGCCCTCGAAACGGACGAGCCATTGGCCGGCGAACGCGCCGACGCCCGCGGGCGTGTGGCCGAGCTGCACGCGATCCGCGCGGAGGCCCTGCGGGGTCCCAGTGAGAAGGCGACGGCGGCGCAGCACGCCAAGGGCAAGCTGACTTCGCGGGAGCGGATCGAGCTTCTGCTGGACGCGGGTTCGTTCAACGAGGTCGAGCAGTTGCGGCGGCACCGGGCGACCGGGTTCGGGCTGGAGGCGAAGAAGCCGTACACGGACGGTGTGGTCACCGGCTGGGGCACGGTGGAGGGTCGCACGGTCTTCGTGTACGCGCACGACTTCCGGATCTTCGGCGGTGCGCTGGGCGAGGCGCATGCCACGAAGATCCACAAGATCATGGACATGGCCATCGCGGCCGGTGCGCCGCTGGTGTCCCTGAACGACGGTGCGGGGGCCCGTATCCAGGAGGGTGTCAGCGCGCTCGCGGGCTACGGCGGCATCTTCCAGCGCAACACCCGCGCCTCCGGCGTCATCCCCCAGATCTCGGTGATGCTCGGTCCGTGTGCGGGCGGCGCGGCGTACAGCCCCGCCCTGACCGACTTCGTGTTCATGGTCCGCGAGACCTCGCAGATGTTCATCACCGGCCCGGACGTGGTCAAGGCGGTCACCGGCGAGGAGATCACCCAGAACGGTCTGGGCGGCGCGGACGTGCACGCCGAGACCTCCGGCGTGGCGCACTTCGCCTACGACGACGAGGAAACCTGCATCGCCGAAGTGCGGTATCTGCTCTCGCTGTTGCCGCAGAACAACACCGAGAACCCGCCCGTGGTCGAGGCCGCCGATCCGGCGGACCGCCATTCGGAAGCCCTGCTCGACCTGGTGCCGGTGGACGGCGGTCGGCCGTACGACATGACGAAGGTCATCGAGGAGCTCGTCGACGACGGTGACCACCTGGAGATCCACGAGCGCTGGGCCCGCAACATCATCTGCGCCCTGGCCCGCCTCGACGGCCAGGTGGTCGGCATCGTCGCCAGTCAACCTCAGGCCCTGGCGGGTGTGTTGGACATCGAGGCGTCGGAGAAGGCCGCCCGTTTCGTCCAGATGTGTGATGCCTTCAACATCCCGATCATCACGCTGCTGGATGTTCCCGGGTTCCTCCCGGGTGTCGACCAGGAGCACGGCGGCATCATCCGGCACGGCGCGAAGCTCCTGTACGCCTACTGCAACGCGACCGTGCCGCGGATCTCGCTGATCCTCAGGAAGGCGTACGGCGGCGCGTACATCGTGATGGACAGCCAGTCCATCGGCGCGGACCTCACGTACGCGTGGCCCACCAACGAGATCGCCGTGATGGGTGCCGAGGGCGCCGCGAACGTCATCTTCCGCCGCCAGATCGCGGAGGCCGAGGACCCCGAGGCGATGCGCGTGCGCATGGTCAAGGAGTACAAGTCCGAGCTGATGCACCCCTACTACGCGGCCGAGCGCGGCCTGGTCGACGACGTCATCGACCCCGCCGAAACCCGCGAGGTCCTCATCAGGTCCCTCGCCATGCTCCGCACCAAGCACGCCGACCTGCCCCTCCGTAAGCACGGCAACCCGCCGCAGTGACAGATACGAAGGAGAACCGCCGTGCGTGAGTCGGAGTCGAGGCTGCCGATCGAGCCGGTCTACGGGCCGGATGCCCTGGAGGGCTGGGATCCGGCGGAGAAGCTGGGCGAGCCGGGCGGGTATCCGTTCACCCGTGGTGTCTACCCCTCCATGTACACGGGTCGGCCGTGGACGATGCGGCAGTATGCCGGGTTCGGTACGGCGGTGGAGTCCAACGCGCGCTATCAGCAGCTGATCGCGAACGGCACGATGGGCCTGTCGGTGGCGTTCGACCTGCCCACCCAGATGGGCCATGACTCCGATGCGCCGATCGCGCATGGCGAGGTGGGCAAGGTGGGCGTGGCGATCGATTCGGTGGAGGACATGGAGGTGCTGTTCGGCGGGATTCCGCTGGACCGGGTCTCGACATCGATGACGATCAACGCGCCCGCCGCGCTGCTGCTGCTCATGTACCAGTTGGTGGGGGAGGAGCAGGGGGTGCCGGCCAGCAAGCTGACCGGCACGATTCAGAACGATGTGCTGAAGGAGTACATCGCGCGGGGTACGTACATTTTCCCGCCCAAGCCTTCCCTGCGGCTGATCGCGGACATCTTCAAGTACTGCCGGGCGGAGATCCCGCGCTGGAACACGATCTCGATCTCCGGGTATCACATGGCGGAGGCGGGTGCCTCGCCTGCTCAGGAGATCGCGTTCACGCTCGCCGACGGCATCGAGTACGTGCGGACGGCGGTCGCTGCCGGGATGGATGTGGATGATTTCGCGCCCCGGCTGTCGTTCTTCTTCGTGGCGCGGACGACGCTGTTGGAAGAGGTGGCCAAGTTCCGTGCGGCGCGCAGGATTTGGGCGCGGGTGATGCGCGAGGAGTTCGGGGCACGGAATCCGAAGTCGTGGATGCTGCGTTTCCATACGCAGACGGCGGGGGTGGCGCTGACGGCGCAGCAGCCGGAGGTGAACCTGGTCCGTGTCGCCGTGCAGGGTCTGGCTGCGGTCCTGGGTGGCACCCAGTCCCTCCACACCAACTCGTTCGACGAGGCGATCGCGCTGCCGACGGACAAGTCGGCCCGTCTGGCTCTGCGTACGCAGCAGGTGTTGGCGTACGAGACGGACGTGACCGCGACCGTCGACCCGTTCGCGGGCTCGTACGTGATCGAGAAGATGACCGACGACGTCGAGGCGGCCATCACCGAACTCCTGGTGAAGATCGAGGAGTTGGGTGGTGCGGTCAACGCGATCGAGCGGGGTTTCCAGAAGGGCGAGATCGAGCGCAGCGCGTATCGGATCGCGCAGGAGACCGATGCCGGTGAGCGGGTCGTGGTCGGCGTCAACCGTTTCCAGCTCGACGCGGAGGAGCCGTACGAGCCGCTGCGGGTGGACCCGGCCATCGAGGCCCAGCAGGCCGAACGCCTCGCCAGGCTCCGTGCCGAACGTGATCAGCCTGCGGTGGACGCGGCTCTCATCGCTCTGAGGAAGGCCGCCGAAGGTGAGGACAACGTCCTCTACCCGATGAAGGACGCGCTGCGGGCCCGAGCCACCGTGGGCGAGATCTGCAACGCCCTCCGGGAGATCTGGGGCACCTACATCCCCGCCGACGCGTCCTGATCCGAAACCCGTGAAGAGACAAGGAGCCCCACCCGTGCCGACCGAACCCCTCCGTGTCGTCGTGGCGAAGCCGGGCCTCGACGGCCACGACCGTGGCGCCAAGGTCATCGCACGTGCCCTGCGAGACGTCGGTGTCGAGGTCATCTACACCGGACTTCACCAGACACCCACGCAGATCGTGGCCACGGCCATCCAGGAGGATGCCGACGGCATCGGTCTCTCCGTCCTCTCGGGTGCCCACATGACGCTGTTCACCGAGGTCGTCGAGCTGCTCCGGGAGGCCGACGCGGCGGACATCATCGTCTTCGGCGGCGGCATCATTCCGGACGCGGACATCGCGCCGCTGCTGGAACGCGGGGTCGCGGCCCTGTTCACGCCGGGTACGTCCACCCAGGAGGTCGTGGAGTGGGTGACGACGAAGATGCGACCGCAGCGTGGCGCACGTCCCACCGACGCGACCAGCTTGACGGTGGGCTGAGACTTGACAGTGGGCTGAGTCGGGAGTCTTCCGCCGAGCCGGCCGAACGCCGAAGGGCCGGGAGCTGTCTGCTCCCGGCCCTTCGGCGTCACTGCACCGCCCGATGGGTGCGGCGGTCAGGTCAGTCCGCGATGTGGATGGACCCGGAGGGGCACAGCACCGCGGCCTGGCGTACGTCGTCGTGGACGTCCTCGGCCGGCTCCTTCTGGAGCAGGACGACGATGCCGTCGTCGCCCTGGTCGAAGACGTCGGGAATGAGCATCGCGCACTGGCCCGCGCCCACGCACTTGTCGTTGTCCGTGCTGACACGCATGAGTCAGACTCCGATCGGGTCGGCCGTCACCAGGTGACGGGCAGTTCGTAGACGCCGTAGACCATGGCGTCGTCCTTGAAGCGCAGCTCCTCCACCGGCGTGGCCAGCCGCAGTCCGGGGATGCGGCTCAGCAGGGTGCCGTAGACGACCTCCAGCTCCACCCGGGCGAGGTTCGCCCCGATGCACTGGTGGATGCCGTAGCCGAAGGCGAGATGGCTGCGGGCCTCCTTGCGGTGGATGTCGAGGGTGCCGGCGTCGGGGAAGACGGCCTCGTCGTGGTTGGCGGCGTTGTTCAGGGCGAGGATGCCCTCGCCCGCGCGAATGGTGGTGCCGCCGACCTCGATGTCCTCCAGGGCGACCCGGGCGGTACCGGAGTCGGAGATGGAGAACGTACGCAGCAACTCCTCGATGGCGTGCGGCAGCAGGGAGGGGTCCTCCTGCACCGCCTTGCGCTGCTCGGGGTGTTCCAGCAGCGCCAGCACGCCCAGCGCGATCATGTTGGCCGTGGTCTCGTGGCCTCCGACCAGCATCAGCCGGGCCATTGTCACCACGTCGACATGGTCGGCGACCTGCTCCACGCGGTTCTTCTCGATGAACCGGCTGATGAGGTCGTCCCCGGGCTCGCTCTCCTTGGCGGTGACGAGCTTGTCGAGGTACATGTCGAGGCCCTGCACCGCGGCCCCGTACTCCTCCGGGCTCAGGTCGTGGTTCATCATCGCCGCGGACCACTCCTCGAACTGCGCGTGGTCCTCGTAGGGCACGCCGAGCAGTTCGCAGATCACCAGCGACGGCAGAGGCAGCGCGAGCGCGGTCACCAGGTCCACCGGTCCACCGGACGCGAGCATCGCGTCGATCTGCTCGTCCACGATCTCCTGGATCCGCGGGCGCATCTCCTTCACCCTGCGGGCGGTGAACTCGGGGATGAGCATGCGGCGTTGGGCCGTGTGGTCCGGCGGGTCCATGGACAGCAGCATCAGCCGGACCTGCGCCAGCATCTCCTCGGGGATGTGGAACTGGTGCGGGTAGCCCGGGAGTTTGAGGTTCGAGCTCACGCGTGCGTCGCCCAGCACCTGCTTCACGTCTTCGTGCTTGGTGACCAGCCAGGTGGGCTTGCCGTTCACCTTCAGTGTGGCGCGGGAGACCGGGTCGCTCGCGCGGAACCCGGCGTACTCGTCCGGTTCGCTGAACGGGCAGGTGCGCTTCATGGGGAACTGCGGGTACTGCGTCGTCTCGGGTGCCTCTTCGGCGGACTGGGTCATGATGCCCTCTCAGACAGGCGCGGCGCGGCGGAAGGGGAAACGCGGTGGTCGTCCGCCGTCACCAGGCGACGGGCAGTTCGTAGAGGCCGTAGACGATGGCGTCGTCCTTGAACCGCAGTTCCTCGACCGGGGCGGCCAGCCGCAGCGTCGGCAGGCGGCGGAAGAGGGTCGTGTAGACGACGTCCAGCTCCAGCCGGGCCAGGTTCTGCCCGATGCACTGGTGGACGCCGTAGCCGAAGGCCACGTGGCTGCGCGACTCGCGCCGCAGGTCGAGCGTGTTCGCGTCGGGGAAGACGGTTTCGTCGTGGTTGGCGGCGTTGTTCAGCGGCAGGATGCCCTCGCCCGCGCGGATGGTGACGTCGCCCAGCTCGATGTCCTCCAGAGCGACCCGCGCGGTGCCGGCGTCGGAGATGGAGAAGAACCGCAGCAGCTCCTCGACCGCTCGCGGCATCAGCTCCGGGTCCTCGCGGACGGCGGCCAGCTGGTCGGGGTGCTCCAGCAGCGCCAGCGTGCCCAGGGCGATCATGTTGGCGGTCGTCTCGTGGCCGGTGACCAGCATCAGCCGGGCCATGCTGACGATGTCGGAGTGCTCGACGGCCGGTTCGGCGCGGTTGAACTCGATCAGCCGGCTGATCATGTCGTCGCCGGGCTCGCTCTCCTTGGCGGTGACCAGCCCGTCGACGTACTTGTCGAGCTCGTAGTGCGCGACACCGCGGTCCTCGTCGCTGATGTCGTGGTTCATGATCGCCCACGCCCATTCCTCGAACCGGGCATGGTCCTCGTAGGGCACGCCGAGCAGTTCGCAGATCACCAGTGAGGGAACCGGCAGCGCCAGGTTGCTCACCAGGTCCACCGGGCCCTCGCTGCCCTTGGCGATCAACTGGTCGATCTGGTGGTCCACGATCTCCTGCACCCGCTCGCGCAGCGCGCGCATCCGGCGCAGGCCGAACTCCGGGGCGAGCATGCGCCGTTGGACGGTGTGGTCCGGCGGGTCCATCGAAAGGAAGGTCAGCGGCACCGCCTGGAGCATCTCCTCCGGCACCGGCACCTGCAGCGGGTATCCGGGCAGCTTCAGGTTGGCGCTCACCCGCGCGTCACCGAGCAGCTTCTTGTAGTGCTCGTGCCTGGTGACCAGCCAGGCGGGCTTGCCGTTGACCTTCAGCTGGGCCCGCGAGACCGGGTCGTTCTCGCGCATCTCGCCGTACTCGTCGGGCGGGCTGAAGGGGCAGGCGCGCCGCATCGGAAATTCCGGAAGCGCGGCCTCGTGGGCCGGATCGGCAGGTGCAGTCATGATGCCCTCTCGCATTCGGGTAACAGGACGCGTCGGCACCAGAGACTGACGCCCGGAGCCGGCGGCGATATGGCGCTGTCGGCCGTCTCCCGCACGCTAAACAGCCGCGCCCCGCCGACCACACCCCTAAGGGCCCCTGGTTCCGTGAACCGGACGGAGTGCGGCCCTCCGGCCGGCGGAGTCCGGCGGATCACGGCCGCTGTACCTGCGCTTCCACACGCTGCCGCAGGAGCTGGCCGCATCGGGTGCCGACACCCTCGCCGAGAGTGATGTGCACGACAGTCCCCTAGGGGCAGCTAGGGGTCCAGCCTCGTCGTGGCGCCGGTTAGCGTCGTTTTCGGATCACGGTCCCCTGGTCCTCGCGGCACGTCGCTGCCGCCCCCATCCTGCCGCCGATTGAGGTGATCACTGTGTCCCCGCCGCCCAGTGCGAAGGGCACCGTCCCCTTCGGGGAGTACCGAACCTGGTACCGCACGACCGGTGAACTCCACGCGGGCCGGCCGGCGGTCGTCGCCGTACACGGCGGCCCCGGCAGCACGCACGACTACCTGCTGCCGCTGGCCCGCCTCGCCGAGGACGGCTGGCCGGTCGTGCACTACGACCAGCTCGGCAACGGCGGCTCGACCCATCTGCCGGACAAGGAACCGGAGTTCTGGACGGTCGAGCTGTTCATGGCCGAACTGGACAACCTCGTCAGCCGGTTGGGGATCGCCGATGACTACGTGCTCTTCGGCCAGTCCTGGGGCGGCCCCCTGTGCGCCAAGCACGCCATGGGTCACCCGACGGGCCTGCGCGGCCTGGTCATCGCCAACGCGCCCGCCTCGTATCCGATCTGGATGGAGGAGATGGCGCGACTGCGGGCAGAGCTGCCGCCGCACGTGCACGAGACGCTGCTGCGGCACGAGGCGGCCGGCACGTACGACTCGGAGGAGTACCACGCGGCCATGCGGGTCTTCTACGACCGCCATGTGTGCCGGGTCCAGCCGTGGCCGCTGGACTTCCTCTCCTCCTTCATGGAGATCTACAACGACCCGACCGTGTACTACACGATGAACGGCCCCACCGAGTTCCACGTCATCGGTTCGCTGAAGAACTGGTCGATCGTCGACGAACTCGCCGCGATCCGCACCCCGACGCTGCTGATGAGCGGCCGCCACGACGAGGCCACCGAGGCGGTCGTCCAGCCGTACCAGGACCACATCCCCGGCGCCCGCTGGGAGATCTTCGAGGAATCCAGCCACCTGCCGCACCTTGAGGAACCGGACCGGTTCTTCGAGGTGATGACCGATTTCCTGAAGAGCCTGTGAAGGGAAACAGGGAACCCACCATGGCGCACGACGAACCCACCGCGGCCTGCGACACCGCTCTTGTCTTTCCCGGCATGGGACCGGCGTCCTTCGCCGACGTCGGCAGGTTCATGGTCGCCAACCGGTACGCCAGGGAACTGGTCGACATCGCCGACGAGACCCTCGGGTACTCGCTGGTCGACGCCTTCCGGCAGGCCGAGGGCGACTACTCCGAGGCGGCGCAGGTCGCCTTCTTCGTGAACTGCCTCGCCAGCGCGTACTGGGCCCGGGACCACCTCGGCGTCGAACCCGACCTCATCACCGGCCCGAGCTTCGGGGAGAAGGCGGCCGTCGCCTACTCCGGCGCCCTGCCGATGGCCGACGCGGTCCGCCTGACCGCCCAGATCGCCCGCTGCCTTGACGAGTACTTCGCCCAGGAGCACCGCGACATCGTGACCCTCTCCTTCGTCAGGACGCCGCAGGACCGGCTCGACGAGATCCGCGCCGAACTCGACGACGCGGGGGAGTGGCACGAGATCTCCTGCTACGTCGACGAGGGCTTCTACATGATCTCCCTCGCCGAACGCCGGGTGGAGTGGATGGAGAAGCGACTGCGTGCCATCGGTGGCATGCCGCTCTACACCATGCGCCCGCCCATGCACGCCTCGGCGTTCGGCCCGCTCCGCGACAAGGCCGAGCGGGAGGTGCTGTCCGCCTACACCTTCGCCGACCCCGAGCAGACGGTCGTCGCCGACCAGGACGGCGCACTGCTGCGCACCGGCGAGGAACTGCGCACCATGCTGCTCGACAGCTTCGTCCGGCCCCTGAACTGGCCGAGCGTCACCACGGCTCTGAAGGCCGCCGGTGTGCGGCGGGTGTGCGTCGCCGGACCGGACAGCCTGTTCGGCCGGGTCCCCTGCACGACCCGCAACTTCGAGGTCATCGCCGCGCACCCGCGCCTGGCGATGACGCCCCGGCGCCCCTCACGCGCCGCCTGAGCACCCCTCGACCAGACAGATCCGATCCGACGCGACCACTCCGATCCGACCGATCCGATCCCGACCGATGGAGACACCATGTGGGACGACCAGTTCGAACCGACCGTGCGCCCCTTCCTCCCCTTCCTGCCCCCGCAGGAGCCGCTGCTGCCCGACTCCGAACTGCGTGACCTCGGCCTTGACTCGCTGGGGACCGTGCAGCTCCTGGGCACCCTGGAGGAGACGTACCAGGTGCGGTTCCTCGACGGCGCGCTGAGCATGGACACCTTCCGGAGCGCCGGCGCCCTGTGGGCGACCGTGGAGAGCATGCTCCAGCGCGCCGCGAGCTAGCGGGAGCTGACACCGTGGATCCCACCATGGACGGCACGCTGTCCGGACGCTTCCTGCGTGGCCTGGCCGCCTCCCCGGACCGGCCCGCACTGCGGGCCGGCGGCGGGAGCCCGACCTACCGCGAACTGCACGAGCGTGCCCTGCTGCTGGCCGGCTCCCTGCTGGCCGGGATGCCGGACGAGCCGCGCGCCGTCGGCGTGCTGGCCGGGAGGGGCCCCACCGCCTACGTCACGCTCCTGGCCGGTCTGTACAGCGGCGTCACCGTCGTCCCGCTGCAGTCTGCGTTCCCGGCGGCCCGCACCCGGCAGATGATCGACGCCGCCGGGGTCGGTGCGCTGCTCGCCGCCGACGACACGATGCCCGCCCTGACCGCTCTGCGGGAGACCGGCACGAGCCTGCCGACACTGTTCGCGCCCGGCGGGCAGCCGATGCCCGCCCTGGCCGTGGACCCGGACAGCGCGCTGAAGGCACCCATGCCGGGCCGCCCGACGGACACCGCGTACGTCCTGTTCACCTCCGGCTCGACCGGCCGGCCCAAGGGCGTGCCGGTCACCCACGCCAACACCGCGCACTACTTCCAACTCCTCGACGAGCGCTACGACTTCGGCCCGGACGACGTCTTCTCGCAGACCTTCGACCTCAACTTCGACTGCGCGATGTTCGACCTGTTCTGCGCCTGGGGCGCCGGCGCCACCCTCGTACCGCCCCCCGCCGAGGCCTACCGGCGGATGCCGGAGTTCATGGCCGAGCAGGGCATGACCGTGTGGTTCTCCACCCCCAGCGCGATCACCCTGCTGCGCCGCATGGGCGCGCTGACAGCCGGCGCCCTGCCGTCGCTGCGCTGGAGCTTCTTCGCCGGTGAGGCACTGAGCTGCCAGGACGCCGAGGACTGGGCCGCCGCCGCGCCCGGCTCGCTGCTGGAGAACCTGTACGGGCCCACGGAACTGACCATCACCATCACGGGCCACCGGTGGACGCCGGTACGCCACCTCAACGACATGGTGCCCATCGGCACCGTGCACGAGGGGCACGAAGTGCTGCTGCTGGACGACTCCGGCGCCCCGACCACGGCCGACCAGGGCGAACTGTGCATCGCCGGGCCCCAGCTCACCCCCGGCTACCTCGACCCGGCCGACGACACCGGCAGGTTCCTCGAACACGACGGACACCGCTTCTACCGCACCGGGGACCGGGTCCACCGCGACGGCGACGGGACCTGGCAGTACCTGGGCCGCAAGGACGCCCAGGTACAGGTGCACGGAGTACGCCTGGAACTCGCCGAGGTGGACGCCGCCGCGCGCACCTGCGAAGGCGTCCAGGACGCGGTCACCGTCGCGGTGCCGGTGGACGGGACGACCGAACTGGCCGTGTTCCACACCGGTGAGCAGGTGCCGCCCGTCCAACTCGCCCGCCACCTGCGGCAGGTGCTGCCCGCCGCGGTCGTGCCCCGGGCCTACCACCACCTCGACGCATTCCCCCTGAACTCCAACCGCAAGACGGATCGCAGGCAGCTCACCGCCCTGGCCGTGGCGGCCATGGCACCAGCAGCGGCTGCTCCCGCCGAGCGCGGGAGCACGGACGAAAGGCAGAACGGGGCGCAGTGAACCGCCAACCGACAACACAAGCCCGCACGGACGCACTCGTACACGACCTGCTGGACGAGGCCACCGCCCAAACCCCGGACGCGGCCGCGGTCAGCGACCGCGACGGGCGGTGGACCTACCGCGAACTCACCGCGTACAGCCACGCCGTCGACGCCTGGATGGAGTCCCGCGGCGTCGGCCACGGCGACCGGGTCCTCGTCCAGGTGCCCAGCATCCGCGAACTGGTCGCGCTGGTCTACGGAACCTCCCGGCGCGGCGCGATCCTCGTACCCGTCAACACCGGCATGAAGGACTTCCACCTGCGCGCGGTGACCGCCAACGCCGAGCCCGTGCTGGTCATCTCGGCCGACGACGCCGTGCAGCGGATCGCCGCCCTCAGCGGCGGCGTCCCCGTCCTGGCGCTCGGCGAGGTGTGGCGGGACGTCGCCGCCCTGCGCGAGAAGGAGGCCCGCTCCGGCGGCGCGCACGTCACCCCCGACGACGTGGCCGTGCTCGTGTACACCTCCGGCTCCACCGCGGCCCCCAAGGCGGTCATCTGCCCGCACGGCCGGATGGTCTTCGCCTCCGAGGCCATCAACCTGGAACTCGGCTACCGCCCCGACGACGTGGTGTTCTGCCGCTTCCCCATCTCCTGGGACTACGGCCTGTACAAGGTGCTGCTGACCGCCATCGGCCGCAGCGAACTGGTCCTCGCCGACGGCGACTCCGACCTGGTCCTGCTGCGCCGCATCCGCGAGACCGGCGCCACCATCGTGCCCATCGTGCCGTCCCTGGCCACCATGATCTGTGCCCTCGCCGAGCGCGAACCGCGCCGCGAGTCCCGGGTGCGGATGTTCACCAACACCGGTGCCGCGCTGCCGAAGACCACCGCCGACGGGCTGCGCACCGCGTTCCCCGGCTCCGAGGTGGTCATCCAGTTCGGGCAGACGGAGTGCAAGCGCATCTCCATCCTGCCGCCGCACCACCAGGACGCCAAGCCCGACTCGGTCGGCCGCCCGCTGCCCGGCACCCTCGCCTTCGCCGTCGACGACGAGGGCGTCGAACTGCCGCCAGGGGTGACCGGCGAGCTCGTCGCCGAGGGCCCGCACGTGATGCCCGGCTACTGGAAGGCGCCCGAGCAGACCGCACGCGCCTTCCGCCCCGCCCCCGCCGGCGGCCTGCGGCTCCACACCGGCGACTACGGACACGTCGACGAGGACGGGTTCCTGTACTACGAGGGCCGCCGCGACGACATGTTCAAACACAAGGGCGTGCGCATGAGCACCACCGAGATCGAGGCCGCCGCGACCGACATCCCCGGGGTCCGCGCCGCCGCGGTCCTCCCGCCCACCCCCGACCACGACCTCGCCGTGTTCGCCGAGGGCGACATCGACCCGCACGTGCTCCTGCGGGAACTCTCGCTGCGACTGGAACCCGCCAAGGTGCCGGGGGTCTCCCGCGTCGTCGACGAGCTGCCGCTGACCCTGCACGGCAAGCACGACCGCAAGCGGCTCGCCCGCATACTGGAAGGAACCCCGCTGTGACCGGCCATACCGAGCTTGCCAAGCGCTTCGGTACCCCGTCGTACGTCTACGACCTCGACCGCGTGGCCAAGGCACGGGACGACCTCTTCGCCGCCCTGCCCGACGAGGTCGAGCTGTTCTACGCCGCCAAGGCCAACCCGCACCCGGAGATCCTGCGCGAGATGCGCGCCGGGGACGGCCGGGTGTGCCGGGCGGAGATCAGCTCCACCGGCGAACTCACCGCCGTGCTGCAGGCCGGCTTCGACGGCGCCGACGTGCTCTACACCGGGCCCGGCAAGACCGAGGAGGAGCTGACCGAGGCGCTCACCCAGGGCGTCCGGCTGTTCTCCGTGGAGTCGCTCGGCGACCTGCGCCGCATCGGCGAGACAGCCGTACGGCTCGGCGTCACCGCCGACTGCCTGCTGCGCGTCAACAACGCCACCGGCGCCGCCGTCACCAGCATCCGGATGACCGGCGTGCCCTCGCAGTTCGGCTTCGACAGCGAGACACTGCCCGCGCTCGCCCCCGAACTGCGCGACGTGCCCGGAACCGCCATCGCGGGCCTGCACTTCTTCCCGCTCAGCAACGCCAAGGACGAGGCGAGCCTGATCGCCGAGTTCCGGCACACCATCGCCACCGCGGCAGCCCTCCAGAAGCAACTGGGCGTACCGTTCCGCCTCGTCGACATCGGCGGCGGGTTCGCCGCGCCCTACGCGGTGCGCGGCGAGCGGCCGGTCTACACCGACCTGCGCGACAACCTGGCCGCCGCGCTCGACGAGCACTTCCCCGGCTGGCGCGAGGGCGCCCCGCGCATCGCCTGCGAGTCGGGCCGCTACCTGGTCAGCGGCAGCGGCACGCTGCTCATCGGCGTCGTCAACGTCAAGGAGAGCCGCGGCCGGCGCTTCCTCATCCTGGACGGCGGCATCAACACCTTCGGCGGCATGTCCGGCCTCGGCCGCATCATGCCCGTCTCCGTCGAGCCGGACGAGGCACGCGGCGAAGCCGGCGTGCCCGCCAGCCTCGTCGGCCCGCTGTGCACACCGGGCGACGTGCTCGGCCGGGACGTCGCACTGCCCGACATCGCGCCCGGCGACGTCCTCACCATTCCGAACGCCGGTTCCTACGGACCCACGGCCAGCCTGCTGATGTTCCTCGGGAGGCCCGCCCCCGCGGAACTCGTGGTCCGCGGCGAAGAACTGGTGTCCGTCTCCCGTATCCAGCACATCCGCACCTACGAGCACGGACAGGCCCTGTGATGACCCTCCCCACCCCCCATGACGCGCCCGTGATCGTCGCCGGCGGCATATCCGACTCCCACACCTGGAACCTGGTCTTCCTCCAACTGCTGCTGGAGGAGCACGGCCACCGCGTGGTCAACCTCGGCCCCTGCGTGCCCGAGGACCTGCTGATCGCCGAGGCCCTGGCCCACCGGCCGGCCCTCATCGTGGTCAGCAGCGTCAACGGCCACGGCTACCAGGACGGCATGCGCACCATCACCCGGCTGCGCGAGCAGCCCGAACTCGCCGACGTCCCCACGGTCATCGGCGGCAAGCTCGGCATCGCCGGGGCCCGCAGCACCGAGGAACTGGCCACCCTGCGCACCGCCGGGTACGGCGCGGTGTTCGACGACAGCGCCGAGGGCGTCGAGGCCTTCCTGCGGATGCTCGACGGACTGCCGCAGCGGGCCCTGGTGTGACCGGCGACGGGTTCGGCGGCTTCGTCCGCCGGGCTCACAACGCGGGGCACCTGGTGGTCCAGCCCCGCATGGGTATGAGCGAGCCGGCCCGTATGCGGGCCGGCCTGCTCGCCACCCGGAACGCCGCGGCCACGACCGTGGGCACCCTCACCCTGGACAGCTACACCCGGGTCGGGGATCTGGAATCGGCCGAACTGGCCCTGATGGAGGACGTGTCGCTCAACGGCTACCCCATCGTCAGCCACGACAGGGCCACCACTCTCCACGTCCTGGACGGAATCCGCGGACCGCACTTCCCGGTGCAGGTCCGGCACGGCTCGGCGGTTCCGCTGGACATCTTCCGGGCCCTGCTGGCGGTCGGCCTGGACGCCTCCGAAGGCGGTCCCGTCTCGTACTGCCTGCCCTACGGACGGGTCCCGCTGCGCGAGTCCATGGCCAACTGGTCCGCATCCTGCGAACTGCTGGCCTCGCTGCGCGACACCGGCGCCGAACCGCACCTGGAGACGTTCGGCGGCTGCGTACTGGGCCAGCTGTGCCCGCCGAGCCTGCTCGTGGCGGTCAGCGCACTGGAGGCGCTGTTCTTCTACCGGCACGGCATCCGCAGTATTTCGGCGAGTTACGCACAGCAGACCAATGCACGTCAGGATGCCGAAGCCGTGGCCGCATTGCGCAGTCTGTGCGGTGAACTGCTGCCGGACGCGGAATGGCATGTCGTCGTCTACGCCTACATGGGGCTGTATCCGGAAACCCCGGGAGGGGCGTACCGGTTGCTCGGACAAGCCGCCGAACTCGCCGTCGCCAGCGGCTCGGAGCGGCTCATCGTGAAAACCGTCGCGGAATCCCGGCGCATTCCGACCGTGCGGGAGAACGTCGACGCACTGGAATACGCGGCGGCGGTCGCCCAGCGTACCGAGCGCGCCCCGCTTCCCGGCACCGCCTCCCAGACGTACGCCGAGGCATCCGCACTGGTCAACGCCGTGCTGGAGCTGAGCGACGATCTCGGTCAGGCACTGCTCGGGGCATTCGCCCTGGGATACCTCGACGTTCCGTACTGCCTGCATCCGGACAACGCCGGACTCAGCAGGAGCTATATCGACGCGGACGGCCGGCTGCGCTGGGCGGACACCGGAAGGATGCCGCTGGCCGGTATCGCCGACGCCCGCCAATCGCACGCCATCACCTCCGGCGATCTGCTCGCGTCACTGTCGTACATTCGGCGCTCGTTCGACCTGGAGACAACCTCCGGAGCGGTGGCGGGAAAGGGACGGACCCCTAGGGGTTCGTAAGGGTGTGGCCCTTTCCGGGCCGTCACTACGGTGGGAAAAAAGGCGTCGGTCGAAAGTGGAGATGCGTGGATGAACGGGTCCGGTTCCGACTCAGCGCTGGCACGACGGCTGGCCACGGCCGCCTCGTCACAGCACCGCAGGCTAGTCACCGACCTGGTGCACACGGCCGTGACCGAGGCGATCGAGGCGGCCCGCCCGGACACCGCCGGCACGCTGGATCCGACACTCCCGTTCGCCGAACTGGGGCTGGACTCGCTGGCCGCGGTGGACCTGCACCGGCGGCTGACCGAGCGGACGGGCCTGGACCTGCCCGTCACCGTCGCCTATGACTGCCCGACGGCCGACGCGATGGCCGGCCGGCTGCTGGCCGAGGCCCTGGGCACACGGGACGACACCCCCCTGCCGCTGCCCCAGGGCCCGGTCGACGAGCCGGTCGCCGTCGTCGGCATCGGCTGCCGGTTCCCGGGCGGCGTGTCCACACCCGCCGACCTGTGGCAGTTGCTGACCGACGGCGGCGAGGTGCTGTCGGGATTCCCCGAGGACCGCGGCTGGGACCTCGCCGCGCTCTACGACGAGGACCCGGAGGTGGCGGGCAGCGCCTATGTCCGCTCCGGCGGATTCCTCGACACCGCCACCGAGTTCGACGCCGAGTTCTTCGGCATCAGCCCGCGCGAGGCACTGGGCATGGACCCGCAGCAGCGGCTCGTGCTTGAGACGTCCTGGCAGGCACTGGAGGACGCCGGGATCGACCCCACCGCACTGCGCGGCACCGCGGCCGGCATGTTCTTCGGCGCCGAGATCCAGGAGTACGGCCCGCGGCTGCACGAGGCGCCCGACGGGCTCGACGCCTACCTGCTGACCGGCAACGCCTCCAGCGTCATCTCCGGCCGCGTCGCCTACGTACTGGGCGCCGAGGGCCCGGCCGTCACCGTCGACACCGCCTGCTCCGCCTCCCTGGTCGCCGTCCATCTGGCCTGCCGCTCCCTGCGTCAGGGCGAGTCCTCGCTGGCCCTGGCCGGCGGAGTCGCCGTGATGGGCGGCCCCGGCGTGTTCACGGCCTTCAGCCGCCAGCGCGGTCTGGCGCCCGACGGCCGCTGCAAGGCGTTCTCCGCGGACGCCGACGGCACCGGCTTCGCCGAGGGCGTCGGCGTCCTGGTCCTGGAACGGCTCTCCGACGCCCGGCGCAACGGGCACCGGGTGCTCGCCGTCGTCCGCGGCTCCGCCGTCAACCAGGACGGCGCCAGCAACGGACTCACCGCGCCCAGCGGATCCTCCCAACAGCGCCTGATCCACCGGGCGTTGGCCGAATCCGGACTGACCGCCGCCGAGGTCGACGTGGTCGACGGGCACGGCACGGGCACCCGGCTCGGCGACCCCATCGAGGCCACCGCGCTGCTCGCCACGTACGGACAGGGACGCGAGCCGGACGCGCCGTTGCTGCTCGGCTCGGTCAAGTCCAACCTGGGCCACACCCAGGCCGCCGCGGGCGTCGCCGGCATGATCAAGATGGTCCTCGCCATGCGGCACGGACAGGTGCCCAGGACCCTGCACGTGGAGGAGCCCAGCCCGCACGTCGACTGGACCTCCGGCGCCGTCGAGCTGGTCACCGAGACCCGGCCGTGGCCGGAGACGGGCCTCCCGCGCCGCGCCGGTGTGTCCTCGTTCGGCGTCAGCGGCACCAACGCGCACGTGATCCTCGAACTGCCCGCGCCCGACGACGAGTCGGGGGCGGGGGCGGGGGCGGGGCCGGAGACGGGGGAGACCGGGACCGGCACGGGTGCCGCCCCCGGCGCCACCGGAGCGGACCGAGCACCGGGCCTCCTGCCGTTCGTGCTGTCCGCCCGTGGCGAGGCCGCCCTGCGGGCCCGCGCCGCCGACCTGCTGCCCCTGGTGGACGAGACGGGCCCCGGTGACATCGACCTCGCCTACTCCCTGGCCACCACCCGCGCCGCCCTCGGTGACCGCGCCGTCCTGGTCAGCGGCGACCGCGCCGAACTGCGCGACGCCCTCACCGCCCTGGCCTCCGGCACCGCACCCGTGTCCGCCGCCACGGGCGGGGCCCTCGGCTTCCTCTTCACCGGCCAGGGCAGCCAGCGCACGGCCATGGGCCGGGAACTGGCCGAGACCCACCCGGTGTTCGCCGACGCCCTGGACGCCGCCTGCGGCTACCTGGACCTCCAGCTCGAACTCCCGCTGCGTGACGTGCTGTTCGCCGAGCCCGACTCGCCCCAGGCCGAGCTGCTGCACCGCACCGAGTACGCCCAGCCCGCCCTGTTCGCCCTCGAAGTGGCGCTCTACCGCCTCCTGGAGAGCTGGGGCCTGACCCCCGACTACCTCGCCGGCCACTCCATCGGCGAGATCGCCGCCGCGCACGTCGCCGGGGTGCTCACCCTGGAGGACGCGGCGATCCTGGTCGCCGCCCGCGGCCGTCTCATGCAGCAACTCCCCACCGGCGGCGCCATGGTCGCCGTCCGGGCCGCCGAGGCCGACGTGACGCCCCTGCTCACCGAACGCACCGGCGTCGCCGCCGTCAACGGCCCCGCCTCCGTGGTCGTCTCCGGCGACGAGGCCGACGTGGAGCGCATCGCCGGCGAACTCGCCGCGCGCGGCCACGACACCAAGCGCCTACGGGTCAGCCATGCCTTCCACTCGCCGCTGATGGAACCGATGCTGGCCGAGTTCCGCCGCATCGCCCACGTGCTCGACTACGCCGAGCCCGCGCTGCCCGTGGTGTCCACCGTCACCGGCGACCTGGTCACCTCCGAACTGTGCGACCCCGAGTACTGGGTGGAGCACGTCCGCGCGCAGGTCCGCTTCCACGACGCCGTGCGCTGGCTGGCCGACGCGGGCGTACGCACCTTCCTGGAGATCGGCCCCGACGCGGTGCTGTCCGCCATGGGCCCGGACTGCGTCGACACCCCCGGCACCGCCTTCCTGCCGGTGCTGCGCCGCGACCGTCCCGAAACCCACGAGGCGCTCTCCGCACTGGCCGCCGCGCACACCCGCGGCGTCCCGGTCGACTGGGAACGCCACTTCCGCGGCCACGGCGCCAAACGTACGGACCTGCCGCCCTACCCCTTCCAGCGCCGCCGGTTCTGGCTGGAGCAGGGCTCGGCCACCGACGCCGGCGGGCTCGGCCAACTCCCGGCAGGACACCCGTTGCTGGCCGCGGTCGTCGCCGTCGGCGCCGAGGGCGTCGTCCTCACCGGGCGGCTGTCCACCCGTACCCATCCCTGGCTGGCCGATCACGTCATCTCCGGCCGCGTGCTGTTCCCCGGCACCGCCTTCGTCGAACTCGCCCTGTGCGCCGGGGACCAGGTGGGCGCCGGCACCCTGCGAGAGCTGACCCTCGGCGCGCCCCTGGTGCTGAACGCCGACGGTGGCGTAGCGATCCAGGTCGCCGTCGCCGAACCCGACGACTCCGGCAGCCGCGCCGTCACCGTGCACTCCCGGCCCGACGGCGACGACACCGCGCCCTGGACCCGCCACGCCACCGGCGTGCTCACCGCCACCGCCGTGCCCACCGCCGCGGACCTGATCACCTGGCCGCCCCTCGGCGCCGAACCCCTCGACGTCACCGGCGTCTACACCGACCTGGCCGACCAGGGCTACGGCTACGGACCCGCCTTCCAGGGCCTGCGCGCCGCCTGGAAGCACGGCACCGACGTCTACGCCGAGGTGACCCTGCCCGAACCGGCCGCCAGCGACGCCCCCGGGTTCGGCCTGCACCCCGCGCTGCTGGACGCGGCCCTGCACGCCGCCGACCTCGACGCCGAACCGAGCGACGAGGTGCTGCTGCCGTTCGCCTGGACCGATGTCACCCTGCACGCCACCGGCGCCACCGCCGTGCGCGTGAAGATCTCCCGCACCGGCGGCAACACCATCGCACTGCACCTCGCCGACGCCACCGGAGCGCCGGTGGCCGACGTCGCGGGACTGACGTCCCTGCCAGTTCCGGACACCGACGTCCTCTACACGGTGGGGTGGTCGCCGTGTCCTCGGCCGGCGACCACCCCACCCCTGCACATCGCCGTCCTGGACGACGAGACCGGCACGCTGCCCACCGGACCGGCCCCGGACATCGCCGTCCACCGCGTGCCCGAAGGGCCCGGTGACTCCGCCGCCGACGCCCGCGAGGCCCGCGACGCCACCTCGGACGTGCTGCGGCTGCTGCGGACCTGGCAGCGCGGCGAACGGTTCGCGGACACCCGGCTCGTGGTCGTCACCTCGCCCGGCAGCCCCGACCACGCCGCCGTACGCGGCCTGGTGCGCTCCGCGCAGGCGGAGAACCCCGGCCGCTACGTGCTCGTGGCACACGACGCCCTGCCCACCGACGCCGAACTGCGCGCCGCCCTCGCCACCGGCGAACCCGAACTCGCCCTGTTCGGCGGCCAGTTCAGCGTGCCCCGGCTGACCTCCCTGCCCGCCGCCACCGCCACCGCGGCCGACTGGGGCACCGTCCTGATCACCGGCGGCACCGGCGGCCTGGGCGCACTCCTGGCCCGGCATCTGGTGCGCGAACACGACGTACGCGACCTGGTGCTCGTCGGGCGCCGCGGCTCCGCCCCCGCCCTGGCGGAGGAGCTCACCGCCCTCGGCGCCGAGGTGACCGTCGCCGCCTGCGACGTCGGCGACCGCGAAGCACTCCGGCAACTGCTGGCCGAGCACCCCGTCGACTCCGTCGTGCACGCCGCCGGCACCGTCCGCGACGGCGTCCTCGACAGCCTTACCGACGAGATGGTCGACGAGGTCTTCCACGCCAAGGCCGAGGGCGCCTGGCACCTGCACGAGCTGACCCGCGACCACGACCTGCGCCACTTCGTCCTGTTCTCCTCGCTCGCCGCCGTCCTCGACGGCGCCGGCCAGGGCAACTACGCCGCCGCCAACGCCTACCTCGACGCCCTCGCCGAGCACCGCGCGACCCTCGGCCTGCCCGCCACCGCCCTCGCCTGGGGCCTGTGGGCCACCGACACCGGCATGGGCGCCGCGCTCGACGACGCCACGCTGGAACGCATCGCCGGATACGGCCTGCCCGGACTCACCGCCGAACGCTCGCTGGAACTCTTCGACGCGGTCGTACGCTCCGGCGCACCCCGCGTCGTCCCCGTCGAGGTCGACGCCGCCGCCGTACGCCGCCGCCCCGACGGCATACCCCCGCTGCTCAGCACGGTCGTCCGGCCGGTCACCCGGCGGACAGCCGCCGCCACGGCCACCGACGGCGGCGCCGAGGGCGGAGCGCTCGCCGCACTGCCCGTCGCCGAACGCGGCCGCGCGCTGCTGGAGTTGGTGCGCACCGAGGTCGCGGCCGTGCTGCGGCACGACGGCCCCTCCGCCATCGACCCGGCCCGCGCGTTCACCGAGATCGGCTTCGACTCGCTGGCCGCCGTGGAACTGCGCAACCGGCTGAACACCGTCACGGGGAAGCAACTGCCCGCCACTCTCGTCTTCGACTACCCCACCTCCCAGGCACTCGCCGACCACATCCGCGACGTCCTCTTCGGCGCGGAGCCCCAGGCCGCCGCCCTCGTCGCCACACGCCGCGCCGACGATGACGACCCGATCGTCATCGTCGGCATGAGCTGCCGCTACCCCGGCGGCGTCGGTTCGCCCGAGGACCTGTGGCACCTGGTCGCCGACGGCGTCGACGGCGTCGCGGACTTCCCCGCCGACCGCGGCTGGGACACCGAGGCGCTCTACGACCCGGAGCCGGGCACGCCCGGCCGCACGTACACCCGCGAAGGCGCCTTCCTGTACGACGCGGCCGAGTTCGACGCGGACTTCTTCGGCATCAGCCCGCGTGAGGCGGTCGCCATGGACCCGCAGCAGCGGCTGCTGCTGGAGGTGTCCTGGGAGGCGCTGGAGCGCGCCGCCATCGACCCGGCGACCGTCCGCGGCTCCCGCACCGGCGTCTTCGCCGGCGTCATGTACCACGACTACGGCACCTGGCTGACCGACGTTCCCGAGGATGTCGCCGCCTACCTCGGCAACGGCAGTCTCGGCAGCGTCGTCTCCGGACGCGTCGCCTACGCCCTGGGCCTGGAGGGCCCGGCCGTCACCGTCGACACCGCCTGCTCCTCCTCACTGGTCACCCTCCACCTGGCCGCGCAGGCCCTGCGGCAGGGCGAATGCGAACTCGCCCTGGTCGGCGGTGTCACCGTGATGTCCACCCCCGACACCTTTGTGGACTTCGCCCGCCAGCGCGGGCTGGCCGCGGACGGCCGCTGCAAGTCGTTCGCCGCCGCGGCCGACGGCACCGGCTGGGGCGAGGGCGTCGGCATGCTCGTTGTCGAGCGGCTCTCCGACGCCCGCCGCAACGGCCACCAGGTACTCGCCGTGGTCCGCGGCTCCGCCGTCAACTCCGACGGCGCGTCCAACGGGCTCACCGCGCCCAACGGCCCCTCGCAGCAACGGGTCATCCGGGCCGCGCTGGCCGGCGCCGGGCTCACGACCGCCGACGTCGACGCCGTCGAGGCGCACGGCACCGGCACCACCCTCGGCGACCCCATCGAGGCGCAGGCCCTGCTGGCCACCTACGGCCAGGAGCGGCCCGACGGCCGGCCGCTGTGGCTGGGCTCCATCAAGTCCAACATCGGCCACACCCAGGCCGCCGCCGGTGTCGCGGGCATCATCAAGATGGTGATGGCGATGCGCAACGGCACACTGCCGCGCACCCTGCACGTCGACGCGCCCTCCGACCAGGTCGACTGGTCGGCGGGCGCGGTGGAACTGCTCACCGAGACCCGCCCATGGGAGGCATCGGACCGGCCGCGCCGCGCGGGCGTCTCCTCGTTCGGCATCAGCGGCACCAACGCCCACGTCATCATCGAGGAGTTCCCCCAGCCGGAGGCCGTCGAGCCCGACCCGGTCACCGCCCCGCCGGTGGTCGTCCTGCCGCTCTCCGCCCGCGCGCCCGAGGCGCTGCGCGGCCAGGCCGAGCGACTGCGGGAGACGACCGCCGCCGCACCCGCCGACCTCGGCCTGGCGCTCGCCACCACCCGCAGCACCCACCCGCACCGCGCCGTCGTCGTCGCCGCGGACGACGGCCAGGCCGCCGCCGGCCTGGACGCCCTGGCCCGCGGCGCCGAGGCACCCGGCCTGCTGGTCACCGGCTCCGTCACCGAGGGCGGGCTCGCCTTCCTGTTCTCCGGGCAGGGCGCGCAGCGCCCCGGCATGGGCCGCGACTGGTACGACACGTACCCCGTGTACGCCGAGCACTTCGACCGGGCCGCCGCCCTGTTCGACAAGCACCTGGAACGGCCGCTGGCCGAGGTCGTCTTCGGCGACGACTCCGAGGCGCTGGAGCAGACCGCGTACACCCAGGCCGCCCTGTTCACCACCCAGGTCGCCCTCTACCGGCTGCTGGAGTCGCTCGGGGTGCGACCCGACTGGCTGGCCGGACACTCGATCGGCGAGTTCGCCGCCGCGCACGTCGCGGGCGTGTGGTCCCTCCAGGACGCGGTGAGCGCCGTCGCCGCCCGCGGCCGGCTCATGCAGGCGCTGCCCGAGGGCGGCGCGATGATCGCTGTCCAGGCCACCGAGGAGGAGGTCACGCCGCTCCTGGACGAGCGGATGGGCATCGCCGCCGTCAACGGCCCCCGTGCCGTCGTCGTCTCCGGTGACGAGGACGCCGTCACCGGGCTCGCCGCCGGATTCACCACGACCCGGCGGCTGCGCGTCTCGCACGCCTTCCACTCGCCCCGCATGGAACCCATGCTGGAGGAGTTCCGGCAGGTCATGTCCGACCTCGCCACCGGGGAACCGAGTGTGCCCATCGTGTCCACCCTCACCGGCGCGCCCGCCGCGCCCGGTGAACTCGGCTCCGCCGACTACTGGGTGCGACACGTGCGGGAGACGGTGCGCTTCGCCGACGCCGTCACCGCCTTGGCCGCCCAGGGCGTCGACACCTTCCTGGAACTCGGCCCGGCCGCCGTGCTCAGCGCCATGGGCCCGGACTGCGTCGCCGACGACGACTCCCAGGACACCGATGGCGCGGATGTCGCCTTCGTGCCCACCGCCCGCAAGGACACCGCGCAGGTACCCGGGCTGCTCGCCGCCGTGGCCGCCGTCCACACCCGGGGCGCGGACGTCGACTGGGCGGTCCTGTACGACGGTTACGCGGGACGCCGTACCGAACTGCCCACCTACGCCTTCCAGCACCGCCGGTTCTGGCTCGACACGGCCGTCGCCAAGGGCGATGCCGCCGGCCACGGACTCACGTCGGTCGACCACCCGTTGGTCAGCGCGCGCATCGAGATGGCCGGCTCCGACGGCGTCCTGCTGACCGGCCGGATCTCCACCGCCACCCACCCGGTCCTGGCCCAACACGCCGTGCTCGGCACCGTGTTGCTGCCCGGCACCGCCCTGGTCGACCTCGCCGTGCACGCCGGAGGCCTCGTCGGGCTGCCCGTCCTGGACGAGCTGACCCTCCAGGCACCGCTGGTCCTGCCCGAGGACACCGCCGTACGCATCCAGGTGTCCGCCCGCCCCGACGGCGGAGTCGAGATCCACTCGCGGCCCGAGAACGCCCCCGCCGACGAAGGCTGGACCCGCAACGCCACCGGTACCCTCACCGCCGTGACCGACGAGCCGCCGCGCCCGCCGGCCGCCTGGCCGCCGCCCGGCGCGACCCCGGTCGACGTCACCGGCCTCTACCCGCGCATGCACACCGAGGGCTACGACTACGGCCCCGTCTTCCGCGGCGTACGGACGGCCTGGCGCCGCGGCGACACCGTGTTCGCCGAGCTCGAACTGCCCGCCGAAGCCCGGCAGGACGCCACCCGCTACGGCCTGCACCCGGCACTCCTGGACTCGGCCCTGCACGTCACCTCCCTGCTCGACAGCGAGACCGACACGGACACCGGCAGCGGCAGCGATGACGGTGAGCGGGACGGCCACGGCGAGGCGGGCCTGGCCCTGCCGTTCGCCTGGACCGGCGTCACCCTCCACGCCCAGGGCTCGCTCACCGCCCGCGTACGTGTCATCCCGGGCGCCGAGGGCACCCGCATCGAGGTGGCGGACGGCGAGGGGCAACCCGTCGCCACCGTCGCCTCGTTCGTCACCCGTACCGTCACCGCCGACCGGCTCGCCCGGCAGCAGCGGTCGCTGTACGCCGTCGAGCCCGTGCCGCTGCCCGAAGCCGCAGACCGGACCGACCGCCGCACCTGGGCGGCCCTCGGCGCCGACGACCTCGGTCTCGGCGTCCCCGTCCACGCGGACCTGGCCGCACTCGGCGACACCGTGCCCGACGTGGTCGTCCTGCCGGTGCGGGCGCCGCGGTCCGACGCGGACGACATGCCGACCGCCGTGCGCGGTGCGCTGCACGCCGCCCTGGAGCCCGTCCAGCGGTGGCTGGCCGACGAGCGCTACGCCGACTCGGTGCTCCTCGTGCTCACCGGCGACACCCTCGCCGACGCCCCCGTACGGGGCCTGGTCCGCGCCGCGCAGGCCGAGGACCCCGGCCGTATCGTGCTCCTCGGGCTGGGGGAGGACCTCCCCGCCCGCGCCGCGCTCGCCGCCGCCCTCGACACCGGGGAACCCGAGGTGATCTGGCGCGACGGCCGGGCGTGCGTGCCCCGACTCGCCCTCGCCGAACAGCCGTTGGCGACGGCGGACCCCGACTGGGGCACCGTCCTCGTCACCGGCGGCACCGGCGGGCTCGGCGCGCTCGTCGCACGGCACCTCACCACCCGGCACGGCGTCACCCGGCTGGTGCTGGCCAGCCGCAGCGGTCCCCAGGCCGCCGGCGCCGAGCGGCTGCGCGAGGAACTGGCCGGCCTCGGCGCCCATGCCGAGCTCGTCGCCTGCGACGTCGGCGACCGGGACGCGCTCGCCGCCCTGCTCGACGCCCACCCCGTCGACAGCGTCGTGCACACCGCGGGCGTCCTCGCCGACGGCACGGTCGGCACGCTCACCCCGGAACGCATCGAGACCGTGCTGCGGCCCAAGGCCGACGCCGCCTGGCATCTGCACGAGCTGACCCGGGACCGGGACCTGCGCCAGTTCGTGCTGTTCTCCTCGGCCGCCGGCACCCTCGACGCCTCGGGCCAGGGCAACTACGCCGCGGCCAACGTCTTCCTCGACGCCCTCGCCGAGCACCGCGCCGCACAGGGACTGCCCGCCACCTCCCTCGCCTGGGGCCTGTGGTCCGGCGCGGGCGGCATGGGCGGGCAGCTCGACGAGACGGACCTGCAGCGCATCGAACGTTCCGGCATCGGCGCGCTCGACCCCGACGAGGGCCTGGCACTCTTCGACGATGCCGTGGCCACCGGCCTGCCCGCCCTGGTCCCGGTCCGCCTGGACATCGCCGCGCTGCGCCGCCGGGGCGACGACGTGCCCGCCGTGCTGCGCGCCCTCGCCGGAGTCACCGCCCGCGCCACGCACACCGAGGCGACCCGCACCCTGGCCGAACGCCTCGCCGACCTGCCCGCCGCCGATCACGAGCACACCGTGCTCGACCTGGTCCGCACCGAGGTCGCCGCCGTCCTCGGCCACGCCGGAGCCTCCGCCATCGAACCCCGGCGCGCCTTCACCGAGTTGGGCTTCGACTCACTCGCCGCCGTCGAACTG
This sequence comes from Streptomyces sp. NBC_00878, assembly GCF_026341515.1. Lineage (NCBI taxonomy): Bacteria > Bacillati > Actinomycetota > Actinomycetes > Kitasatosporales > Streptomycetaceae > Streptomyces > Streptomyces sp. NBC_00878. Next base: position 327,590 of record NZ_JAPEOK010000002.1, read on the forward strand.
CGCAACCGGCTGGGCGCGGCCGTCGGGCTGCGGCTGCCCTCGACCCTCATCTTCGACTACGCCACCCCGGCGGCCCTGGCCGGCCACCTGCTCGACAGGGTCGGGCCCGATGCCACCGCGACCGCCGCCGCCACCTCGGAGGCCGACGACGACCAGGTGCGCGAACTGCTCGCCGCCATCCCCGTCACCCGCATCCGGGACGCCGGGCTGCTCGACAGCCTGCTGAAGCTGTCCGAGCCCGCCGACCCGGCGGTCCCACGCGAGGCCGACCGCAGCCAGGACATCAAGTCCATGGACGTCGCCGACCTCGTCCGTGCGGCGCTCGACAACAGCACCGCCCCGTGACCCCGCGCCGCACCACCCCGGCGCCGCCAAGCAATCAGGGAGCGACACCGACCGTGGACACATCCGTCGAGCAGATCGTCGAAGCGCTGCGCGAGTCGCTGCTCGAGAACGAGCGGCTGCGCCAGCGGAACACCGAGATCACCGAGTCGGCGCAGGAACCCGTCGCCATCGTCGCGATGAGCTGCCGCTACCCCGGCGGCGTCAGCACTCCCGAGCAGCTGTGGCAGCTCGTCGACGAGGGCGTGGACGCCGTCGGCGACTTCCCCGCGGACCGCGACTGGGACGGCGACGCGTTGTACGACCCCGACCCCGACGCGCCGGGGAAGACCCATGTGCGCGAGGGCGGGTTCCTGTACGACGCCCCGCACTTCGACCCCGGGTTCTTCGGCATCAGCCCGCGCGAGGCCATCGCCATGGACCCGCAGCAGCGGCTGCTCCTGGAGACCTCCTGGGAGGCGTTCGAGCGGGCCGGCATCGATCCGCACAGTCTGCGCGGCAGCCGCACCGGTATCTACGCGGGCGTCATGTACCACGACTACGGCAGCTGGCTGACGGAGGTGCCCGAGGGCGTCGAGGGCTACCTGGGCAACGGCAACCTCGGCAGCGTCGCCTCCGGCCGGGTCTCGTACACCCTCGGCTTGGAAGGGCCCGCGGTCACCGTCGACACCGCCTGCTCCTCCTCGCTGGTCGCTCTGCACCTGGCGGTCCAGGCACTGCGCACCGGTGAGTGCACCCTCGCGCTCGCGGGCGGCGTCACCGTGATGTCCACGCCGGACACCTTCGTCGACTTCTCCCGCCAGCGCGGCCTGGCCCTGGACGGCCGCTGCAAGTCCTTCGCGGACGGCGCGGACGGCACCGGCTGGGGCGAGGGCGTCGGCCTGCTGCTCCTGGAGCGCCTGTCGGACGCCCGCCGCAACGGCCACCGGGTGCTCGCCCTGGTACGCGGCACCGCCACCAACCAGGACGGCGCGTCCAACGGCCTCACCGCTCCCAACGGCCCCTCCCAACAGCGCGTCATCCGGGCCGCGTTGGCCAACGCCCGGCTGGACGGGGGCCAGGTGCACGCAGTGGAGGCGCACGGCACCGGCACCCCGCTGGGCGACCCGATCGAGGCCCAGGCGCTGCTCGCCACCTACGGACAGGGCCGCGACGAGCCGTTGTGGCTCGGCTCGGTCAAGTCCAACATCGGCCACACCCAGGCCGCGGCCGGTGTCGCGGGCATCATCAAGATGGTCATGGCCATCCGCCACGGCCGGCTCCCGAAGACCCTGCACGCCGACCGGCCCACCCCCCAGGTCGACTGGGACGCCGGCGCCGTGGAACTCCTCAGCACGGCACGCGACTGGCCCGAGACCGGAGAACCGCGCCGCGCCGCCGTGTCGTCCTTCGGCATCAGCGGCACCAACGCCCACGTCATCGTGGAGGCCGCCCCCGAACCCGAGCCCCGCGAGGAAGAGCCCGCCTGGACCGGGCCGTTGCCCCTGGTGCTGTCCGGCAAGGGCGAGCGGGGCCTGGCCGCACGGGCGCGGCAACTGCTCGACCACCTGGCCACCGGCGCCGACCCCGTCCCCGACATCGCCTTCGCCCTGGCCACCACCAGTGCCGCGCTGGACGACCGGGCCGTCGTCACCGGCGCCGACCTGCCCGCCCTCACCGCGGGCCTGACAGCCCTCGCCGAGGGCACCGCCGCGCCGCACGTCGTGCGCGGCGCGCGAGCGGGGGAGTCCCGTATCGCGTTCGTGTTCCCCGGACAGGGCTCCCAGTGGGCCGGCATGGCCGCCGACCTCCTCGACACGTCACCGGTGTTCGCCGCCGCCATGGCCGACTGCGCCGAGGCCCTCGCACCCGTCACCGACTGGGACCTGCTGGAGACCGTGCGCGCCCGCCGCCCGCTGGAGCGGGTGGACGTCGTCCAGCCCGTCCTGTGGGCGATCATGGTGTCCCTGGCCGAGGTGTGGCGGGCCCACGGCGTGCGACCCGCCGCCGTCATCGGCCACTCCCAGGGCGAGATCGCCGCCGCCTGCGTGGCCGGCGCACTGTCCCTGGCCGACGGCGCCCGCGTGGTGGCCCTGCGCAGCCGGGCCATCGCCGAGGACCTGTCGGGACGCGGCGGCATGATGTCCGTCGCACTGCCCGAAGCGCGGCTGCGCGAGCTCATCGCCCCGTACGGCGACGGCGTCTCGGTGGCCGCCGTCAACGGCACCTCCTCGGTGGTCCTGTCCGGCGACGCTGACGCCCTCGACGAACTGCGCGACACGATCGTGGCCGACGGCGCCCGCGCCAAGCGGCTCCCGGTGGACTACGCCTCGCACGGCGCACACGTCGAGTCCATCCGCGAACGCCTGCTCACCGACCTGGCCGGCATCGAGGCCCGCGCCGCCGACGTGCCGTTCTACTCCACCGTCACCGGCGGGCTGTACGACACCACGGGTCTCGACGCCACGTACTGGTACACCAACCTGCGGCAGAGCGTGCTGTTCGCGCCCACCACGCGCACGCTCCTCGACGGCGGCTACGGCGTGTTCGTCGAGTGCAGCCCGCACCCGGTACTGCTGCACAGCATCGAGGAGACCGCCGACGCCGCGGGCGCCGACATCACCGGCCTGGGCTCGCTGCGCCGTGACGACGGCGGCCCGGACCGCGTCCTCGCCTCCCTGGGCGAGGCGTTCGTCGCGGGCATCCCCGTCGACTGGTCCCAGGTGTTCGCCGGTACGCCGGTACGCGCCGCCGAGCTGCCCACCTACCCCTTCCAGCGCGAACGGTTCTGGCTCGGCCACTCCCCGGCCACCGGAGACGTCACCGCCGCCGGTCTCTCGGCGACCGGTCATCCGCTGCTCGGCGCGGCCGTCCCGGTCGCCGGGGGCGGCACGCTGTTCACCGGCCGGCTGACCGCCGCCACCGCACCGTGGCTCGCCGACCACGCGGTGGGCGGCACCGTTCTGCTGCCCGGCACCGCCTTCGTGGAGCTGGCGCTCGGCGCCGGCCACGACCTCGGCTGCGGACACGCCACCGAACTCACCCTGCAGGCACCGCTGGTGCTGCCCGCCCAGGGCGCGGTCCAGCTCCAGCTGCACGTGGCCGCCGTCGACGACACCGGACACCGCGCGCTGACCGTCCACTCCCGCCCCGAGGGCGCGGACGACGGCGGCTGGACGCTGCACGCCTCCGGGCTGCTGGCACCGCAGACCGCGGCACCCGACTTCGACCTCGCGGCCTGGCCGCCCACCGACGCCGTACCCCTGCCGGTGGACGACGCCTACGAGGAACTGGCCGCCCTCGGCTACGACTACGGGCCCGCCTTCCAGGGCCTGCGCGCCGCCTGGCGCCGCGGCGACGAGACCTTCGCCGAGCTCGAACTGCCCGTCGACGCCGACCGGTTCGCCCTGCACCCCGCGCTCTTCGACGCGGCCCTGCACGCCGACGGGCTCGGCGCCGAGCCGCAGGACGGCGCCCGGCTGCCCTTCGTCTGGAACGGCGTCTCGCTGTACGCCGCCGGGGCCACCGCGCTCCGGGTACGCCTCCAGGGCAGCGACACCCTCACCCTCCAGCTCGCCGACCCCACCGGCGCCCCGGTCGCCGCCGTCGACGGCCTGGTCTCCCGGCCCGTCGACCCGGCCGCCCTCGCGGGCCCGGCCCGCACGGACGACCTGTACCGCCTGGGCTGGCCCGCGCGGCCCCTACCGGAGCGGCCCGACGTCGCGTCCGCCGTCCTGGACGAACACGGTCTCGCCGCTCTCGACACCGTGCCCGACTGGGTGGTGCTGCCCGTCAACGGCGAGGGCGAACCCGTCGGCGGCACGCGCGACGCCGTCGGCCGCACGCTCGACACGCTCCGGGAGTGGCTGGCGGACGACCGCACGGCCACCGCCCGGCTGCTGGTGCTCACCGACGGTGCGATAGCCGTCGGCGACGAGGACGTCCGGGACCTGGCGGGCGCCGCGGTCTGGGGCCTCGTACGCGCCGCGCAGGCCGAGAACCCCGACCGGTTCGTCCTCGCCGACACCGGAGCCCCCGCCGCAGAGGCAGCAGCGGTCGCCGCGGCCACGGGCGAGCCCCAACTCGCCCTGCGCGACGGCACCGTGCACGTGCCGCGCCTGGCCCGCAGCGCCCCGCACGGCGGACCGGCGCCCGCCTTCGAGCCCGACGGCACGGTCCTGATCACCGGGGGCACCGGCGTCCTCGGCTGCCTCGTCGCCCGCCACCTGGCCACCGAACACGGCGTACGCCACCTCGTGCTGGCCGGCCGCAGCGGCACCGCCGCCGACGACTTCGCCGACCTCGACGCGGAGGTCACCGTCGTACGCTGCGACGCCGCCGACCGCGACCAGCTCGCCGGACTCCTCGCCGAGGTGCCCGCCGCGCACCCGCTGACCGGCGTCGTGCACATGGCCGGCGTCCTCGACGACGGCCTCGTGACCGGCCTCACCGCGGACCGGCTCGACGCCGTGCTGCGGCCCAAGGTCGACGCGGCCTGGCACCTGCACGAACTCACCGCGGACCTCGGCCTGTCGGCGTTCGTCCTGTTCTCCTCGGCCGCCGGCACGATCGACGGCGGGGGCCAGTCCGGCTACGCCGCCGCCAACGCCTTCCTCGACGGCCTTGCCCAGCACCGCGTCGCCGCGGGCCTGCTGGCCGTCTCCCTCGCCTGGGGCTTCTGGGAACAGCGCACCGGCCTGACCGCGCACCTGAGCGACACCGACGTGGAGCGCATGGCCCGCGCGGGCGTCCGACCCATCCCCACCGAGGACGGACTGCTGCTGCTCGACACCGCGCTCGGCGGCGACGAGCCCTTCCTGCTGCCCGTCGGGCTGGACCTGACCGCGCTGCGCCGCGCCCACGACGTACCGTCCGTGCTGCGCGACCTCGTACCGGCTCCCGCCCGGCGCACGGCGGCCGCCCGCACCGAGTCCGCCTCGCTCGCCGACCGGCTGACCGCCCTCGCCCCCGCCGAACGCGACGCCGTACTCCTGGAACTGGTCCGTACCCACGTCGCCGCCGTGCTCGGACACGGCGCCGACATGGTGCTCGACCCGCGCCGCGCCTTCCGCGAGGCGGGCTTCGACTCCCTGACGGCCGTCGAACTGCGCAACCGGCTCGGCACCGCCGTCGATCTGCGGCTGCCCGCCACCCTGGTCTTCGACTACCCCGACGCCAACGCGCTGGTCGGCTACCTGAGGCGGGAACTCGTCGGGCCGGACGCCCCCGAGACACCCGCCGCCGAAGGCCTCGTCACGGGCCTGGACGAGCCGATCGCCATCGTCGCCATGTCCTGCCGCTACCCCGGCGGTGTCACCACCCCCGAGGAACTGTGGGGACTGCTGGCCGAGGGCCGCGACGGCATCGCGGCCTTCCCCGCCGACCGCGGCTGGGACCTGGACGGCCTGTACGACCCGGAACTCGGCAAGGCCGGCCACACGTACACCCGCGAGGGCGGCTTCCTGTACGACGCCGCCGACTTCGACGGCGACTTCTTCGGCATCGGCCCGCGCGAGGCACTCGCCATGGACCCGCAGCAGCGACTGCTCCTTGAAGCCTCCTGGGAGGCGCTGGAGCGCGCCGGGATCGACCCGCACGCGGTACGCGGCAGCCGCACCGGCGTGTTCACCGGCGTCATGTACTACGACTACGGCAGCCGGCTGAACAACGCGCCGGAGTCCGTCCGCGACTACCTGGGCAACGGCAGCCTCGGCAGCATCGCCTCCGGCCGGGTCGCCTACACCCTCGGCCTGGAAGGGCCGACGCTCACCGTCGACACCGCGTGCTCCTCGTCGCTCGTGGCGCTCCACCTGGCCGCCCAGTCACTGCGCCAGGGCGAGTGCACGCTGGCCCTGGCCGGCGGCGTGTCCGTGATGTCGACCGCCGACACGTTCGTGGACTTCAGCAGGCAGCGCAACCTCGCCGTGGACGGCCGCGCCAAGTCCTTCGCCGAGGACGCCGACGGCACAGCCCTTTCCGAAGGCGTCGGCATGGTGCTGCTGGAGCGGCTGTCGGACGCCCGCCGCAACGGGCACGACGTACTGGCCGTGGTCCGCGGTTCGGCGGTGAACCAGGACGGCGCGTCCAACGGTCTGACCGCGCCGAACGGTCCGTCGCAGGAGCGCGTGATCGAACAGGCCCTGGCCGCCGCCCAGTTGTCGGCCATCGAAGTGGATGCGGTGGAGGCACACGGCACCGGTACCACCCTGGGCGACCCGATCGAGGCGCAGGCCCTGCTGAACACCTACGGCCAGGAGCGCCCCGAGGACACGCCGTTGTGGCTGGGGTCGATCAAGTCGAACATCGGCCACGCCCAGGCCGCGGCCGGTGTGGCGGGTGTCATCAAGATGGTCATGGCGATGCGCGAGGGTGTGCTGCCGCGCACCCTGCACGTGGACGAGCCGTCGACGAAGGTGGACTGGTCGGCGGGCGCCGTGCGGCTGCTGACCGAGGAGCGCGAGTGGCCCGAGGCGGGCCGTCCGCGGCGCGCCGGTGTCTCGTCGTTCGGGATCAGCGGCACCAACGCCCACGTCGTCATCGAACAGCCCACCGCCGAGACGCCCGACTCCGCCGGGCCCTCCGTACCGGACGCCGACGCGCCGCTGCTGCCGGTCCTGCTGTCCGGGGCCACTCCCGAGGCGCTGGCCGCCCAGGCCGAGCGGCTGAAGACCGTCGCCGACCGGCCGCTCGCCGACCTCGCCTACTCTCTCGTCACCGGCCGCGCCGCCCTCGCCCACCGAGGCGCGGTGATCGCCCGCGACGAGGCCGAACTCCTCGCCGGACTCACCGCGTTGGCCGACGGCACCGCCGCCGACACGGTCGTACGCGGCCGGGAGACCGGCGGCAGGGTGGCGTTCCTCTTCACCGGCCAGGGCGCTCAGCGCCTCGGCATGGGCCGCGGCCTGTACGACTCCCACCCCGCGTTCCGGCGCGCCCTGGACGACGTCTGCCAGGCGCTCGACGCGCAGCTGGACCGCCCGCTGCGCGAGGTCATGTGGGCCGAACCCGACAGCGACGCCGCCGCCCTGCTGGACCACACCCTCTACACACAGAGCGCGCTGTTCGCGGTCGAGACGGCGCTGTACCGGCTGCTTGAGTCCTACGGACTGCGCCCCGACCACCTCGCCGGGCACTCCATCGGCGAACTGACCGCCGCGCACGTCGCCGGCGTACTGGACCTGACGGACGCCGCCCGGCTGGTCACCGCACGGGGCCGGCTCATGCAGGAACTGCCCGCCGGGGGAGCGATGCTCGCCGTCGACGCCACCGAGGACGAGGTACGGCCGCACCTGAGCCCCGAGGTGTCCATCGCCGCCGTCAACGGCCCGCGCGCCGTCGTGGTCTCCGGCACCGAAGCCGCCGTGGAAGCCGTCGGCGCCGCCTTCGACGACCGCAGGACCAAGCGGCTGCGCGTCAGCCACGCCTTCCATTCACCGCTGATGGACCCGATGCTGGCGGAGTTCGAGAAGATCGCCCGCGAGCTGCGCTTCTCCCCGCCCTCCGTGCCCGTCATCTCCAACGTCACCGGCGCCCGCGCCACCGACGACGAACTGTGCTCACCCGAATACTGGGTCCGGCACGTCCGTGAGGCCGTGCGCTTCGGCGACGGCGTACGCGCCCTGGAGGCCGACGGCGTCCGCACCTTCGTCGAACTCGGCCCCGACGCGGTGCTGTCCACCATGGGCGTCCACGCCCTCACCGACCCCGAGCGGTCGTTGCTCGTACCCGTGCTGCGCCGGGACCGCGAGGAGGACGCCGCGCTGGCCACCGCGCTCGCCACCGCCCAGATCCGCGGCCTGGCCGTCGACTGGCAACGCGTCTTCGCCGGGACCGGTGCCCGCGGCACGGACCTGCCGACGTACGCCTTCCAGCGGCAACGGCTGTGGCTGGAGGACCAGCCCACCACGGCCACCGACGCGGGCGGCCTCGGCCAGTCCCCGGCCGGACACCCGATGCTCGGCGCGGTCGTCTCCCTGGCCGCCGACGACACCGTCGCCCTGACCGGCCGCCTGTCCCTGGCCACCCACCCCTGGCTCGCCGACCACGCCGTCGCCGGAGTCGTGCTGCTCCCGGGCAGTGCCTTCGTCGAACTCGCCGTCCAGGCGGGCGACCGGGTCGGATGCACGCACATCGAGGAACTCACCATCGAACGGCCGCTGGTCCTGCCCGAGAACGGCGCGGTCCACCTCCAGGTGGCGGCCGGCGCACTCGACGGCGAAGGACGGCGGCACCTGACCGTGCACGCCCGCCCCGAGGGAGCGGACGGCGCCTGGACCCGGCACGCCGGAGGCGTCCTCACCTCCCGGGCCGCGTCGGAGCCGGACGCCCCGCGGGCCTGGCCGCCGTCCGGCGCCACGGCCGTCGACGTCAGCGGCACCTACGGCCATCTCGCCGAACAGGGGTACGCCTACGGCCCGCTGTTCCAGTGCCTGCGCGCCGCGTGGCGGCTCGGTGACGAGGTCTACGCGGAACTCGCCCTGCCCGACACGGCCGCGGCCGACGGCTTCGGTCTGCACCCGGCGCTGCTGGACTCCGCCCTGCACGCCATCGACCTGCTCGACGGCCAGGACCCGACCGCCATGACGCTGCCGTTCTCCTGGGACGGCGTCACACTCCACGCGGCCGGCGCCACGACGGTACGGCTGCGGCTCACCCCGCACGGCACCGAGCGCATGACCCTGTCGCTGTACGACGGCGCGGGCGCGCCCGTCGCCGAGGTGGAGTCACTGCGCATCCGCCAGGTGACCGCCGAGCAACTGAACGCCGCCGCACCCACGCCCGGTGACCTCTTCGAGGTGCGCTGGACACCCCTGCCCCTGCCCGCCGACGGTCCGACGAGCGAGCCGCGGACCGTCACGTTCCGCCCGCGGCCGGACGCCGGGACGCCCCTGCCGGCCCTGGCACGGCTGACGGCGCTCGAAGCCCTCACCACGCTCCAGCGGCACCTCACCGACGAGACGAGCACCGGGCCACTGGTGGTCCTCACCCACCGCGGCACCGCCGTGGACGGCCCGCCCGACCCGGCACAGGCCGTGGTCTCGGGGCTGGTGCGCGCGGCCGCCGTCGAGCACCCGGACCGCCTGGTCCTCGTCGACACCGACGACGACCCCGCGTCGACCGCCGCCCTGCCGGCCGCCGTGGCCAGTGGCGAGCCCGAACTCGCCCTGCGGGCGGGCATCGTGTACGTACCCAAACTGACCGAGGCGGCCGACGAGGGGCCCACGCCGCCCACCGCCGGACTCGACCCCGAGGGCACCGTTCTCATCACCGGCGGCACCGGCAGCCTGGGCCTGCTCCTGGCCCGGCACCTGGTCACCCGGCACGGCGTACGCCACCTGCTGCTGACCGGTCGCAGCGGCAGGACGAAGGGGTCCGACGGGTTCGAGGACATCGAGGCGCTCGGTGCGACCGTGACCGTAGCCGCCTGCGATGCCGCCGACCGCGAGGCGCTGGCCCTGCTCCTGGAGTCCGTACCGGCCGGGCACCCGCTGACGGCCGTGGTGCACGCCGCGGGCGTCCTCGACGACGGGCTGCTCACCGACCTCACCGCGGACCGGCTCCACGCGGTGATGCGGCCCAAGACCGACGCGGCCTGGAACCTGCACGAACTCACCGGCGACCTGGACCTGGCCGCCTTCGTGCTCTTCTCGTCCGCCGCGGGCACCCTCGGCGCGGCGGGACAGGCCAACTACGCCGCGGGCAACGCGTTTCTCGACGCCCTGGCCGCCCGGCGGCAGGCCGCCGGCCTGCCCGCCCTCTCCCTGGGCTGGGGTCTGTGGGACACCGGATCGGGTATGGCGGCCGGGCTCGGCGAGACTCAGACGCGCCGACTGGCCCGCGACGGCATCCTGCCGCTGCCGGCCGACCGGGCGCTGGAACTGTTCGACCGGGCGCTGACCACCGACAGCGCCCTGCTGCTGCCGGTACGGGTCCAGGTCACCGAGGACGCCCCGCGCATGGTCCAGGGCCTGGCCCCGGCACCGGTGCGGCGCACCGCGCGCGCCGCCGCGGTCGCCGAGGCACTGCCCCAGCGGCTCGCCGGGCTCAACGCCGCCGACGCCACCCAATTGCTGGTCGAGATGGTGTGCGGCCATGTCGCCGATGTCCTCGGGCACAGCGGGGTCGCCGCCATCGAGCCGGGCCGGGCCCTGGGCGACCTGGGCGTGGACTCCCTGTCCGCGCTCGAACTGCGCAACCGCATGAGTACGGAGACCGGACTGCGGCTGTCCACCACGATCACCTTCGACTACCCGACGCCGGAGGCCCTGGCCCAGCACCTCTTCGAGGAGCTGGACGGCGACACCGCGGAGGACAGCGTGGACGCCGAGGCGGAAGTCATGCGCCTGGAGGCGCTGTTGGGGACCGCACTGGAGTCGGCCGCGGTCGACGACGAACGGCGCGCCCGGGTGGCCGCGCGGCTGCGCGCCCTGAGCGTGAAGTGGGGCGGCGCACAGGAGTGGGACGAGCCGCAGCCCCGGGCCGAGGGCGGCCCCGAGCTGGAGTCGGCCAGCGCGGCCGAACTGTTCGGCATCCTCGACGACGAACTCGGCAGCTTCAACTGACCTCACTCTCCACCGAGATGGCCGCGTCCCGGGCAGGTCCCGGGGCGCGGCCGTCCCGTCGGCGGACGGCACGCGCGGCAGGCTCCGTCAGTCGGTGCTGTGCCGGAGAGCACCGGACAGTCGGTGCCGCGCCGGAGCGTGTGCACCCGGGAAGACCACCCGGCTCCCGGTCCCTGAGGGCCAGCCGCCCACGGCACCGGTCACCGACACGGCGGCGCATGTCTTCCGTCCCGCATCGGCGGTATACGACTCAGCCGCCCCGGGACCCGGGACGGCTGAGGGGCACTGCGGTCGGCCGGAGGCGTGGCCGACGTGGGCGGTCGGAGAGGAGGTCGGGAATCAGACCGCCGAAGAGCGGCTGCGGGTCCGGCGGTTCGGCCTGCCGGGGGACTGGTGTTCCAGAACTTTCGACGGCAGCTCCGCCCGGCTGGCCACGTTCAGCTTGCGGTACACGCGGGTCAGGTGTTGCTCGACCGTGCTGATCGTGACGTGGATCCGGCTGCTGATCTCCCGGTTGGTGTATCCGAGGGCGGCCAGCCCCGCGACGCGGGACTCGGCGTCGCTGAGGAGAGGCAGGACGTTGTCGGAGCTGTCGGACGCCGGGGCCGCGGCGGGTTCGGCGGCCACCATGGGGTTGCCCACCGGGGACTCGACATGGCAGGCCTCGGCCTCCTGCGCGGCCTGCCGTGCCACGAGCCGGGCCCGGTCGAACTCACCGAGTTCGGAATGGGCGGCGGACAGGTCGGCGTAGGCCAGCGCGAGTTCGAGCCGGTCGCCGCACATCTTGAGCAGGTCGATCGCCTCCCGCAGCAGTGAGGCGCGCTGGTGCGGCTTGCTGGCCCTGGCCAGGACGCGCAGCGCGACGGCCCGGGCCCGGGAACTGTGCCCGCCGGGCAGCCGCAGCTGCTGCTCGGCCCACTCCCTGGCCGTCCTGACCTTGCCGATCCGGAGGTTGGCCTGCGCGAGGTCGGTCCGCCAGGGGATGCCCTTCTGCAGGTTGGGGTTGCCGTCACGCATCAGCCGGCTGCACGTCTCGAAGTCGTTGAGCGCGGCGAAGGCGCGGTCGGTGGCCAGGTAGTGGTGCCCGCGGGCGCGCAGGTACTGGATGCCGAAGACGGTCCGGAACGTCGCGTCCGGCAGCTCCCGCTTGAGCAGCTCCTCGGCGGCGTCGTGCCTGCCCATTCCGGTGTAGGCGAAGATCGCCGTCGACAGCGGGTGGCCGACGAGCACACCCCAGCTCTGGGCGTGCAGCATGTCGAGCGCCTCGACGGCCCGTTCCGCCGCGGTGGTCACATCGCCCTGGAGCAGGGCGATCTCCGCGCGGACGCTGCCGAGCAGCGTCTGCCATGTCCTGGCCCCGCGCTGCACGGCGCACTCCAGCAGCGCGTCGCACGCCTTGGCGGCGTCGGCCGTGCGGTCCGTGTGCGCGATGGCGAGCAGCGCCATCGCGACCAGTTCGAGGTTGAGATAGTCCAGTTGGTGGCCCTGCAACGCCTGTGCCACGGCAGCCACGGACTCGTCGGTGGCGTCGCCGCCGACCAGCACGGCCATCTTGGCGCGCAGCCCGGTGGCGTCACCGGTGGCCGAACGCCCCTGGGAAATCTGCTTGTTGACGTCGGAGCCCCGCCCGGCGACCGCCACACCGTAGAACCACTGCCGGATGAACTCCACCTCGGCGATGATGTGGGCGTCGGCCTGCGTACGGGAACGGACCATCGTGTCGACGGTCTTGGCCGTCAGCTCGGTGTCGCCCTGCCACAGCATGTGCCGCAGGACCGTGGCCGTGTCGCGCACGTCGAGCTCGTCACCGAGCGCGGCCTCGCGCAGCGGTGCCAGATGGGTGCCGGCGGCCGCCGGATTGACCCGCCACTCCGCGCGGGCCAGGGCCGCCGACAGGGCGTGCCGCTCGCCCTCGTCCTCGCAGTCCCGCAGGACCAGGCACAGATAGTTGGTGCACAGAGCCACGTCGTCCGCGGCCAGTGCCTGTTCGGAGGCGGTGCGCAGGACGGCCCGGCCCCAGACCTCGTCGATGCGGTCGGCGGCCAGCAGATGCGTGGCCACCTCCGAGGCGGGTGAGCCCTGCCGGTACAGCAGGCCGGCGACCTCGCTGTGCAGGCTGCGGCGCTCGGCGCTGTTCATGTCGTCCAGGATCGCCGCGGCCACGGCCGGGTGCCGGAACGCGTAATCGTCCAGCAGCCCTGTGGAGTTCAACACAGTGACCACCTCCTGGACGGCGGCGGACGTGGTTCCGGTGAGGAATCCGACCGTGGTGGTGTCGGCCCGGTCGGCGAGCGCGGCCAGCGCCCGTGCCACCCGGGTCTGCCGCAGACCCCCGCGGTAGAGGCAGGAGAGCACCGCCTGACGGTAGGCGGTGCTCGGGACGGGCTGGCCGAATTCGGCCTGCGAACGAGTGCTGTCGTCCATCAGGGCATGCACCAGCATGGGGTTTCCCGCGGTCGCGCGGTGATATGCGCGGCTGATTTTCGACGGTACGGGCTCTCCGGCCTGGGTGGCGAGGAGGGCCCCGACGCTCTGCTCCGAAAGCGGTGCCAGCCGCACCCTGCGGTGCGGCTGGCGTATGAGCTCGATATGTGCCAGGGGTCGCGGAGAACTGTTACCAGAGGTTACGCATATGACGAATATTCGTTTGGTGCGGATTCGGCTGAGCAGAACGAGGATCGTCTGCAGGGATTCGCTGTCCATGAGATGCGCGTCGTCCACGGCGACGATCAAGGGAACGGCCTGATCGGCCAGTTTTATTAACGTATCCGTAACATCTTGGACCACCTCGGCGACGGTGTTATTCCAAGGGTGTTCGCTTTGCTGAAAATGTCGTTCCGCTTTGCTGTGAAACAGCGGAAGGCTGTTCAGTGCTGGACAGGCCACCTCGCCGTTGTCGAGCAATTGCCGTACCACGTTCATCGGTCGGCCCTGCTCCGTCAGTAAAGCTGTGGCGGAAAGCACACGTGCACCCGTGTCGCCCACGGAATCGAGGAATTCGTAAACGAGCTCGGTCTTACCGGATCCCGGACCGCCCGTGACGATCACGAATCGGCCGGACCCCTTCGAGCTGTCGGCCCACGCGTCGCTCAGTGTCTGCAGTTCTCGGCTGCGGTCGAACAGGCGCATCGTGAGTCCCCCTGTGATCGTTTTCCCCGTGAAGCCGCGCCCCGACTCCAGTCCGCTGAGAGAAGGCGGCTGGTCATCGTTGGATCGAGCGGCGCCGTGCGCAGGGTCCCTGGGCGTCGATGGCCGTGGACCCGGGCGCAGGCGAGTTGTCGTCCAGTCCCCGATCTGGGCTCCCGGCGGGGCGCGGAAGTTGGCGGCAGACCACAGATGATGCACCGGCGATGGTGGGGGGAGCCGGATCGATTGGTTGGGCTAGCCCAGGAGGGGTGGGCCGGCTTGAGAGCAGTTCACGCGGCTGCGCGGCCGACCACGAATTCCTGTCGGCCGCGCGCGTTCCGCTGTGGACGTTCCTCGCACGCCTTTGTTCCTTCCGTCACGTTGGGCCAGCGTTCACCGCGCGGAAAGCTGTGCGTTTGCTTTTCCTTGCTTTTTACGTGGCCACGCGTGGGTCGTGTAAAGACTTGCACTGTTTATTCAAGTAGGTGAACGAGCTGAGTCAAATGTTTTCCACGGTTGTGTAAATTCCGGTCGCTCGGCGCCGCATTGAGTCGACGCATTCGTTCACTAGTCCGGTAATCCCGGACGCTATCTGTCACCCGCCGAGGTTGTCAACTTGCTGTGTGTGCCGAGTGACGTCCCGTCCCCGAGCCCTCTCGGTGAGAGGCAGGGCGGCTGATTCGCGGATGGTTTCTCAATTGTCCGACGGGTGTGGAAGAGCGCCGTGAGGGATTCGGGCCCGGGGATGCGGACAGGCGGTTCGCGTAAGCGTCGCTCGTGACTGACCGGGCGCTCAGGGGGTGCTGGGGGCGCTAGGGGTGTCGGGCGCCTTCCCGGCTTCCTTAGCCTCCGTGAGCGGAAGGGGAAGCGGATCGAGGACTCGGGATGGAGCCGTCCGCATTTCTGAAGCCTTCTTTCGATTTTCGATCGGATGGCGCGCTGGTGAACAACGAGGATCAACTGCTCGACTACCTCAGGCGGACGACTGCGGACCTGCGTGAGGCGCGGCGGCGGCTGCGCGAGAATGAGCAACGCGCACACGGTCCGGTCGCGATCATCGGTATCGGCTGCCGGTACCCCGGCGGTGTCCGCACGCCCGACGACCTGTGGGACCTGGTGGCCGCGGGAACCGACGGGGTGTCGGACTTCCCCGCGGACCGGGGCTGGGACGTGGAGTCCCTGTACGACCCGGACCCCGACCGGTCCGGCAAGACCTATGCCCGCACCGGCGGTTTCCTGCACGACGCCGCCGACTTCGACCCCGACTTCTTCGGGATCAGCCCTCGCGAGGCCCTCGCGATGGATCCCCAGCAGCGGCTGCTGCTGGAGACGTCCTTCGAGGCGTTCGAGCGCGCCGGCATCGTCCCGGCCGCCCTGCGCGGCAGCCGCACCGGTGTGTTCGCCGGCGTCATGTACAACGACTACGCCACCCGGCTGGCGTCCGTGCCCGACGACCTCGACGGCTACCTCGCCAACGGCAGCGCCGCCAGCATCGCCTCGGGCCGCGTCGCCTACACCTTCGGACTGGAGGGGCCGGTCGTCACCGTCGACACCGCCTGCTCGTCCTCACTGGTGTCCCTGCACTGGGCGGTACGCGCGCTCCAGGCGGGGGAGTGCACCCTCGCCCTGGCCGGCGGTGTGACCGTGATGTCGACCCCGGAGACGTTCGTCGACTTCAGCAGGCAGCGCGGCCTGTCGCCCGACGGCCGCTGCAAGGCGTTCGCGGCCTCCGCCGACGGCACCGGCTGGGGCGAGGGCGCCGGCATGCTGCTGGTGGAGCGCCTCGCCGACGCCCAGCGCAACGGCCACCCCGTGCTCGCCGTGATCCGCGGCAGCGCCGTCAACTCCGACGGCGCCAGCAGCCGCCTCACCGCGCCCAACGGCCCTTCGCAACAGCGGGTCATCCGGGCCGCGCTGGCCGGCGCCGGACTCACGACCGCCGACGTCGACGCCGTCGAGGCACACGGCACCGGCACCTCCCTCGGCGACCCCATCGAGGCGCAGGCCCTGCTGGCCACGTACGGGCGTGAGCGTCCCGACGACCGGCCGCTGCTACTGGGTTCCGTCAAGTCCAACCTGGGCCACACCCAGGCCGCCGCCGGTGTCGCGGGCGTCATCAAGATGGTGATGGCCATGCGGCACGGCGAGGTCCCGCCCACCCTGCACGTCGACGAACCCACCCCCGAGGTCGACTGGAGCGCCGGGGCGGTCGAGTTGGCCGTCGAGCGGAGTCCGTGGCCCGAGACCGGACGGCCCCGCCGGGCCGCGGTCTCCTCCTTCGGGATCAGCGGAACCAACGCGCACGTCGTGCTCGAACAGGCACCCATGGGCGTAGAGGCTGCCACTGACGTACAGGACCCCTCCGACGCGGAGCCGTCGACCGACGCACAGGACGCCACTCCGGCCCCCGAGCGCTCGATGTCCGCGACCGTGCCGTGGATCGTCACCGCACGCACCCCGCAGGCCCTTACCGAGCAGATCACGCGGCTGCGTGACTGGCTCACCGACCGGCCGGACGCGAGCCCGGCCGACCTCGGCCTGTCCCTGGCCACCACCCGTTCCCAGTTCGAGCACCGCGCCGTCGCGGTCGGCCGCGACCGCGAGGAACTGCTCGCCGAACTCGCCACCGCGGGAGTGCTCCGGCCCGTCGGCGGCAAGACCGCGTTTCTCTTCACCGGGCAGGGCGCTCAGCGCACCGGCATGGGCCGTGCCCTGTACCGGGCCTTCCCCGTCTACGCCGAGACGTTCGACGCCGTGTGCGCGCTGGTCGACCCCGAGTTGGAGCGCCCGCTCGCCGAGGTCGTCGACGGCGACGCCGAACTGCTGACCCGTACCGACTACGCCCAGGTCGCGATCTTCGCGACCGAGGTGGCGCTGTACCGGCTGCTGGAGTCCCACGGCCTGCGCCCGGACTACCTCGCCGGTCATTCGGTCGGTGAACTGGCCGCCGCCCACGTCGCGGGGGTGCTGTCGCTGCCGGACGCCGCCGCCCTGGTACTGGCCCGCGGCGCCCTGATGGCGGCGCTGCCCGAGGGCGGCGCCATGGCCGCCGTCCGCGCCACCGAGGACGACGTCACCCCCTACCTCGCCGACCGCGTCGGCCTCGCCGCCGTCAACGGACCCAGGTCCGTCGTCGTCTCCGGCGAGGAGAAGGCGGTCGACGCGCTCGCCGCCCGCTTCGACAAGAGCAAGCGGCTGAAGGTCTCCCACGCCTTCCACTCCCCGCTCATGGAGCCGATGCTGGCCGCGTTCGCCGAGGCCGCCGCCCGGTGCACCTACCAGGCACCGCGGATCCCGATCGTGTCCACGCTCACCGGAGCCCTCGCCGACGCCGACGAGATCACCACCCCCGGCTACTGGGTGGACCACGTCCGCAGGCCCGTGCGCTTCGCACCCGCCGTGAGCACGCTGCACGACCTGGGCGTACGGGTCCTCCTGGAGGTCGGCCCGGACGCGACGCTCACCGCCATGGCGCAGGACTGCGTGGGCGAGGACACGGTCGCCGTCGCCGCGCTGCGCCGCGACGGCGACGAGGAACGCGACCTGGTCACGGCCCTGGCCCGGCTGCACGCCGCCGGCGCCGTCGTCGACTGGGCGGCGTTCTTCTCCGCGTACGGAGCCAGGCGCACCGCCCTTCCCACGTACGCCTTCCAGCGCGAACGGCTGTGGCTGGAGGCCACCGGGGGAGGCGCCGGTGACGCGGGCGGCCTCGGCCAGACCGCGACCGGGCATCCGCTGCTCACCACCATGACGGACCTGCCCGACACCGGCGGCGCCGTCCTCACCGGCCGCCTGTCGGTGTCCGCGCAGCCCTGGCTGGCCCACCACGCCGTGCACGGCACCGTGCTGCTGCCCGGCACCGCCTTCGTCGAGATGGCACTCCAGGCCGGGGAACGTACCGGCTGCGACACCGTCGACGAACTCACCCTGCACGCCCCGCTGGTGCTGCCCGAACAGGGCGCCATGGCCGTACAGGTGGCCGTCGGCGGCGACGAGGACGGACGGCGGCAGCTGACCGTCTGGTCCCGTCGCACCGACACCGCCGACGCGCCGTGGACCCGCAACGCCGACGGTGTACTGACCGCTGCCGGTCCTGCCGACGACGCGTCCGCGCAGGAGCTGACGGCCTGGCCGCCGGAAGGCGCCGAACCGGTCGACCTCGACGGGCTCTACCCGGGCCTGGCCCGCACCGGCTACGGCTACGGCGAGGTGTTCCAGGGCCTGCGCGCCATGTGGCGCCGCGGCGACGACCTGTTCGCCGAGGCCGCCCTCCCCGACAGCGCCCGCGCCACCGCCGGTGCCTTCGGAGTTCACCCGGCGCTGCTCGACGCGGTGCTCCACGTCAACCTGCGGGACCTGGCCGACGGAAAGGCGGTCCTGCCGTTCAGCTGGGGCGGTGTCACCCTGCACGCCGCCGGGGCGTCCGCGCTGCGCCTGCACCTGACCAAGTCCGGGCCGGAGTCCGTCGCGCTCGCCCTCACCGACACCGCGGGCGCTCCCGTCGCCTCGGTGCGCACCCTCGTCGCCCGCCCCGTCTCGGCCGACCAACTGGCCGGGGAGGCGGACGAGTCGCTGTTCCGGACCGACCTCGTACCGCTGCCCGGTCCTGCGCCCTCGACCGTGCCCGGCCTGGCCGTGTGCGGCGTGACGGACACCGGGCTCGACGCGCCGGTCCACGCCGACCTCGCCGCACTGACGGCCGCGGGCCCCGTGCCCGACGTGGTCGTCCTGCCCGTACCGCCCGCGCCCGACGCCGCGGACCTGCCCGCCCTCGTACGCGAGCGGGTCAACACCACCCTGGACACCCTGCGCGACTGGCTGGCCGACGAACGGTTCGCGAGCAGCAGACTCGCCGTGCTCACCCGCGCCGACGACCTCACGCACGCACCACTGTCCGGCCTGGTGCGCGCGGCCGCCGCCGAGAACCCGGGCAGGTTCCTGCTGGTCGACAGCGACGGCAGCGCCGCACCCGGCGCCGCGATCGCCGCCGCGCTCGCCTCCGACGAACCGGAAGTCGCCGTACGGGACGGGCAGTCGCGGGTCCCGCGGCTGGCCCGCACCAAGCCGGGCGGACCGGTCGACTGGCACCCGGAGGGCGCCGTCCTCATCACCGGCGGCACCGGCGGGCTGGGCGGCCTGATCGCCCGTCACCTGATCACCGAACACGGCGTACGACGGCTGCTCCTGACGAGCAGGCGCGGCGAGGACGCTCCCGGTGCGGCGGACCTGCGCGAGGAACTGACCGCGCTGGGCGGCGAGGTGACGATCGCCCGTTGCGACGCCGCCGACCGCGAGGCGCTCGCCGCCCTGCTCGGCGAGCACGACGTACGCGGCGTGGTCCACGCGGCCGGTGTCGTCCACAACGGTGTGCTCGCCACTCTCGGACCGGACGAGGTCGAGCGGGTACTGCGGCCGAAGGTCGACGCCGCGTGGAACCTGCACGAGCTGACCCGGGACCGGGAACTGTCCGCGTTCGTCCTGTTCTCCTCGACCGCGGGCCTGCTGGCCGGCGCAGGCCAGGCCAACTACGCCGCCGCCAACACCTTCCTCGACGCCCTCGCCGTACAGCGGCGCGCCGCCGGACTGCCCGCGGTGTCCGTGGCGTACGGCCTGTGGTCGGAAGCCGGCGGCATGGCCGAGCAGATGGACGCCGCCGACCTGGAACGCATGCGCCGCCAGGGCCTGCCCGCACTGACCGCGGCCCAGGGTCTGGAGCTGTTCGACGCCAGCCTCGGCGGCCAGGACGCCGTCGTGGTGGCCACCCGGCTGGACGGCACGGCGGTCCGGGCCCGGCCCGACGGCGTACCCGCCGTGCTGCGCGGCCTGGTGCGACCCGCCCGGCGCACGGCCGCCGAGCCCGCGACGGGCGCAGGCACCGCGTCCTGGCGCGACCGGCTGGCCTCACTGCCGGACTCCGAGCGGGACCGCGCACTGCTGGACCTGATCCGCGGCAACGTCGCCGCCGTACTCGGACACACGTCACCGGAGTCGGTGGAGCCCGAACGGGCGTTCCAGGAGATGGGCTTCGACTCGCTCGCCGCCGTCGAACTGCGCAATCTCCTGGGCACCGCGACCGGCCTCCCCCTCCTGGCGACGCTGGTCTTCGACCAGCCCTCGCCGGTCACCCTGGCCGCGTATCTCAAGGCCGCACTCATCCCCGGACCGGCCGACCAGGCACGGTCCGCCCTGACCGAAGTGGACCGCCTGGAGGCCGCGCTGAACACGCTGCCCGACCAGGACGGCAGCCACGCCCGCGTCACCGCACGGCTCGAAGCGCTGCTGCGGACCTGGCACGACACCCACGGGCGGTACGCCGCGGTGGAGGCGGAGGTCACCGAGGACTTCACCGCCTCCACCGACGACGAACTGTTCGCGAGGATCGACAACGAACTGGGAGCCCAGTAATGGAAGACTCGCCCACCGTCGACAAGCTCCGCGACTATCTCAAGCGGGCGACGACAGAGCTGGAGCGCAGCCGCCGCCGGGTGCGGGAGCTGGAGGATCAGGACCGGGAACCCATCGCCATCATCGGCATGGGCTGCCGTTACCCGGGCGGCGTGCGCACGCCCGAGGACCTGTGGACCGTTGTCGACGAGGGCATCGACGTCGTCACCGAGTTCCCCGTCGACCGCGGCTGGGACGTCGAGGCCATCTACGACGCCGAGCCGGGCACCCCGGGCAAGTCCTACGTACGCCACGGCGGCTTCCTGCACGACGCGGCCGAGTGCGACCCCGCCTTCTTCGGCATCAGCCCCAAGGACGCGCCCGGCACCGACCCGCAGCAGCGGATGCTCCTTGAGGTCACCTGGGAGGCGTTCGAGCGGGCCGGCATCGACCCCCAGCAGGCCAAGGGCACCCCGACCGGCGTGTTCGTGGGCCTGATGCACCACGACTACATCGGCGGCACGATCTCCGGCAGCATCGTCTCCGGCCGCATCGCCTACACCCTCGGTCTGGAGGGACCCGCGGTCACCATGGACACGGCCTGCTCCTCCTCCCTGGTGGCGCTCCACTCCGCGATCCAGGCGCTGCGCAAGGGCGAGTGCTCCCTGGCCCTGGCCGGCGGCGCCGCCCTGATGGCCAGCCCCGAGATGTTCGTCGAGTTCAGCGAGCGCCGGGCGCTGTCGCCCGACGGCCGCTGCCACTCCTTCTCCGAGGACGCCGCCGGAGCCGCCTGGGCCGAGGGCGCCGGAATGCTCCTGGTCGAGCGGCTCTCCGACGCCGTCCGCAACGGGCACGAGGTCCTCGCCGTCGTCCGCGGCAGCGCCATCAACCAGGACGGCGCCTCCAACGGCATGACCGCGCCCAGCGGCCCCGCACAGATCCGGGTCATCCGGCAGGCCCTGGCCGACGCCCAACTCGCCCCGCACCAGGTCGACGTGGTCGAGGCACACGGCACCGGCACCACCCTCGGCGACCCCATCGAGGCCCAGGCCGTGATCGCCTCCTACGGGCAGGAACGCCCGGAGGGCCGGCCGATGTGGCTCGGCTCCATCAAGTCCAACATGGGCCACCCGCAGGCCGCCGCCGGCGTCGGCGCCATCATCAAGATGGTCATGGCCATGCGCCACGGCGTCCTGCCCAGGACCCTGCACGCCGAGCGGCCCACCACCGCCGTCGACTGGACCGCGGGCGACGTGAAGCTGCTCAACGAGGCCCAGCCATGGGACACCGACGGCCGTCCGCGCCGCGCCGGTGTCTCCTCGTTCGGCATCTCCGGCACCAACGCGCACACCATCCTGGAGGAGGCCCCGCCCGTCGAGACCCCCGAGGACGCGCCGCCGCGCGCCGCACTGCCGGTCCTGCCGTGGGTGCTGTCCGCGAAGACCGCCGACGCCGTGCGGCAGCAGGCCGACCGGCTGCTGGCCGCCGCCGGTGACCTCGACCCGTACGACGTGGGCTTCTCCCTGGCCACCACCCGCTCCCTGTTCGCCCACCGGGCGGCTGTCACCGGCCGCGACCGCGACGAACTGCTGGAGGGCCTGCGCGCCCTCGCCGAGGGCCGCGAGACACCCGTGGTCGCGCCCGAACCCGGCCGCCTGGCCGTGCTGTTCTCCGGCCAGGGCTCGCAGCGCCCCGGCATGGGCCGCACGCTGTACGCCGCGTACCCGGTGTTCGCCGAGGCGTTCGACGAGAGCTGCGCCGCCTTCGACCAGCACCTGGACCGGCCGCTGCGCGACGTGATGTTCGACGAGGACACCGAACTGCTGAACCAGACGGCCTACACCCAGGCCGCGCTGTTCACCTTCGAGACCGCGCTCTACCGGCTGCTCGAACACTGGGGCATCCGCCCCGACCTGCTCGCCGGGCACTCCATCGGCGAGATCGTCGCCGCGCACGTCGCGGGCGTGCTGTCGCTCGCCGACGCCGTCACCCTGGTCGCCGCACGCGGCCGCCTCATGCAGGACCTGCCGGCCGGCGGCGCCATGGTCTCGCTGCTGGCCGCCGAGTCCGACGTCACCCCGCTGCTCACCGACGGCGTCGACATCGCCGCCGTCAACGGCCCGCGTTCCGTCGTCGTCTCCGGCGACGAGGAGGGCGTACTGGCCGTCGCCGCGCAGATCGAGAAGACCACCCGGCTCAAGGTCTCGCACGCCTTCCACTCCCACCGCATGGACGCGATGCTGGAGCCGTTCCGCGAGGTGCTGCGCACCCTGACCTTCCACGAGCCGGCCCTGCCCGTCGTCTCCAACGTCACCGGGCGGCTCGCCGACGACCTCACCTCGCCCGACTACTGGGTGCGCCACGTGCGCGAGGCCGTCCGCTTCCACGACGGCGTCACCACACTGGCCGCCGAGGGAGCCACCCGCTTCCTGGAGGTCGGCCCCGACGCGGTGCTCAGCAACATGGCGCAGGACGTGGTGCCCCACGTCGTCGGCACCCAGCGCCGCGACCGCGACGAGGACACCGCGCTGACCGACGCCCTGTGCCGACTGCACCTCACCGGCGCAGGACCCGACTGGGCCGCCCTGTTCGCCGGGGGCCGCAAAGTCACCCTGCCCACCTACCCGTTCCGGCGCGACCGGCACTGGGAGGACGCTCCGATCCTCCAGGCCGAGCGTTCCGCGGCGGCGCGTGGCGGCGACGACGGCCCGTTCTGGGACCTGGTGCGCGAGATGGACGTGGCCGCGGTCGCCGCCACCCTCGGCATCGACGACCAGTCGTCCGTCGGCGCCGTCGTCCCGGCCCTGGCGGCCTGGCACGAGCAGCAGCGGGACGCGGCCACCGCCGACGGCTGGCGCTACCGCGCCACCTGGCACCCGCTGGCCCCCGGCTCCGCCCCGGCCACCGAGGGCCACTGGCTGGCGGTCGTGCCCGAGGCGGGCGCCGACCACCCGTGGACCACGTCCGTACTCTCCGGTCTCGGCGACCACCGCCTGCGCGTCGACACCCTCGTGGTGCCCGCCGACGCCGGCCGAGCGGAGCTGGCCCGGCTGCTGACCGACCGGTGCGACGTCGACGGCGTCCTGTCCCTCCTCGCCCCGGACACCCAACTGACCGCCACCGCCGCCCTCGTCCAGGCCCTCGGCGACATCGGCGCCACGGCGCCCCTGTGGTGCGCGACCCGCGAGGCCATGGCCCACGAGCCCGCCGCCACCGTCTCCGGCTTCGCCCAGGCAGAGGTCTGGGGTCTCGGCCGGGTGGCCGCCCTGGAACACCCCGACCGATGGGGCGGCCTGATCGACCTGCCCGCCGAGCCCGGCCCGCAGTCCCTGACCCGGCTGGCCGCGCTCCTCACCGACGCGGACGGCGAGGACCAGCTCGTCATCCGCGAGTCCGGCGCCTACGGCCGACGCCTGGAGCCCGCGGCGGCCAGGGCCGGCGCGCCGTGGAAGCCGACCGGCACCGTCCTCGTCACCGGCGCCACGGGCGGCGTCGGTGCCGCCGTCGCCCGCTGGCTGGCCGCCGAGGGTGCCGACCACGTGCTCCTCGCCTCCCGCCGGGGCGAACACGCCCCGGGCGCCGCCGAACTGGCACAGGAACTGGCCGGCACCGGCACCAAGGTCACCCTCTTCGCCTGCGACGTGACCGACCGCGACGCGCTGGCCGCCCTGCTCGGCACCGTGCCCGCGGAGCACCCCCTGACGGCCGTCATGCACCTGGCCGGCGTCCTGGACGACGGCGTCCTGGACGGACTGACCCCCGATCAGTTCACCGGCGTCCTCGCCCCGAAGGCCGACGCCGCCCACCATCTGCACGAACTCACCCGCGACCTGGACCTGTCGGCGTTCGTGCTCTTCTCCTCGCTGACCGCCACCGTCGGCGGCGCCGGCCAGGCCAACTACGCCGCGGCCAACGCCCACCTCGACGCCCTCGCCGAGCACCGCCGCGGCGCCGGCCTGCCCGCCACCTCAGTCGCCTGGGGACCGTGGGGCGGCGACGGCATGGCCGCCCACGGCACGGTCCGTGCGGCGAGCCGGGCCATGGGCATGTCCGCCCTGGACCCCGACCGGGCCCTCACCGCCCTGCGCCGCGCCCTGGAGGGCGGCGACACCACGGTGACCGTCGCCGCCGTCGACTGGACGAAGTTCCTGCCCGCGTTCACCTCCACCCGCCCCAGCGCCCTGCTGTCCGCGCTGCCCGAAGCACAGCAGACCTCGACGGCGAACGACACGGCCGTGGCCGACGACTTCGCGCAGAAGCTGGCCGGCCTGACCGGCGGCGAACGCGACCGCGCCCTGCAGGACCTCGTGTGCGGGCAGGCCGCGACCGTCCTCGGCTACGGCGGCTCCGACGCCGTCGAGCCGACCACCGCCTTCCGTGACCTCGGCTTCGACTCCCTCACCTCCGTCGACCTCCGCAACCGCATCAGCACCGCGGCCGGCGTACCGCTGCCCGCCACGCTCATCTTCGACTACGCCACGCCCGCCGCCCTCGCCAAGCACCTGGGCACCGAACTCGCGGGCGCCGACACCTCCGTGGACTCGGTCGTCGCCGAACTGGAGAAGGTCGCGGCCAGGCTCGGCGACCTCACGGCCGAGGACATCGAACAGGGCCGGATCACCTCCCGCCTCCAGGCGGTGCTCAACGGTCTCAACGAGACCCTCGCCGGGGACGGCGCGGCGGTCGCGGGGCGGCTGGAGGAGGCCTCCGCCGACGACGTCTTCGCGTTCATCGACAACGAACTCGGCTCGGCGTGACCCGGGACTCCCACGACACCCCCGCCAACCCGCAGCTCACCTTTTCGCACAGAAGTGGCGTCACTCGATGACCAACGACGAAAAGCTCCTCTCCTACCTCAAGCGGGTCTCCAGCGACCTGCACCAGACCCGCCAGCGCCTGCGCGAGGTGGAGACCCAGGACAAGGAACCGATCGCCATCGTCGGGATGAGCTGCCGCTTCCCCGGCGGGGTCAGCACGCCCGAGGAGTTCTGGCGGCTCGTCCACGAGGGCACCGACGCCATCGGTGACTTCCCCGACGACCGGGGCTGGGACGTCGACGGGCTGTACGACCCGGACCCGGACGCCACGGGCAAGAGCTACGTCAAGCGCGGGGGATTCCTCCACGACGCGGGCGACTTCGAGCCGGACTTCTTCGGCATCAGCCCGCGGGAAGCCGTCGCGATGGATCCGCAGCAGCGACTGCTGCTGGAGGTCTCGTGGGAGGCCCTGGAACGGGCCCGTATCGCCCCCGACTCGGTGCACGGCGCCCGGGTCGGGGTGTTCGCCGGCACCAACGGACAGGACTACCGGGACCTGCTGGCGAAGATGCCGCAGGACACCGAGGCGGCGCTGGGCACCGGCGCCCTCGCGGCGGTGATCTCCGGCCGCATCTCCTACACCCTCGGCATCGAGGGACCCGCGGTCACCATCGACACCGCGTGCTCCTCGGCCCTGGTCGCGGTGCACCTCGCCGTGCAGGCGCTGCGGGCCAAGGAGTGCACCCTCGCCCTGGCCGGCGGCGCGACCGTGATGTCCACCCCCGGCTCGTTCGTCGCCTTCAGCCGCCAGCGCGGACTCGCCCTGGACGGCCGCTGCAAGTCCTTCGCGGACTCCGCCGACGGCACCGGCTGGAGCGAGGGCGCGGGCATGCTCCTCCTTGAGCGGCTCTCCGACGCCCGCCGCAACGGCCACGAGGTGCTGGCCGTGGTCCGCGGTTCCGCGGTCAACCAGGACGGCGCGTCCAACGGCCTGACCGCCCCCAACGGCCCCTCCCAGCAGCGCGTCATCCGTGCCGCGCTGGCTTCCGCCCAGCTCGCGCCCACCGACGTGGACCTGGTCGAGGCCCACGGCACCGGCACCACCCTCGGCGACCCGATCGAGGCGCAGGCCCTGCTGAACACCTACGGCCAGGACCGGCCCGAGGACACACCGCTGTGGCTGGGCTCGGTCAAGTCCAACATCGGCCACACCCAGGCCGCCGCCGGTGTCGCCGGTATCATCAAGGTCGTCATGGCCATGCGCCGGGGCGTACTCCCGAAGACCCTGCACGTCGACGAGCCGTCGACCAAGGTCGACTGGACCGCGGGCCGTGTGCGCCTGCTGACGGAGAACCAGTCCTGGGCCGAGCTCGACCGGCCCCGCCGCGCCGCGGTGTCCTCCTTCGGCGCCAGCGGAACCAACGCGCACACCATCATCGAACAGGCCCCCGCCGAAGAGCCCGCCGAGGAGCCGGTGGCGGACGAACCGGCCCCGCGTACGGCGCCGCCCCTCCTGCCGTGGCTGGTCTCCGGCCGCACCGAGCAGGCGCTGCGCGACCAGGCCGCGCGTCTGGCGGCCGCCGTCGGCGACCTGGACCCGGCGGACGTGGCGTACTCGCTCGCCGCCACCAGGACCGCCCACCAGCACCGGGCCGTGATCCTCGGCGCCGACCGCGACACGCTGCTCACGGGACTGGCGCGGGTGGCCGAGGGCGGGACCGGCACCGCCCGCGGCCGCACCGTCAAGGGACTGACCGCGTTCCTGTTCACCGGCCAGGGCTCCCAGCGCGCGGGCATGGGCAAGGAGCTGTACGAGCACTTCCCGGTCTTCGCCCGCGCCTTCGACGAGATCTGCGAACTGTTCGGCGACGGCCTGCGGGAGACGGTGTTCGCCGCCGACCCCGAGCCGCTGAACCGCACCGAGCGCACCCAGACCGCGCTGTTCGCGTTCGAGGTCGCGCTGTACCGGCTGGTGGAATCCTGGGGCCTGACCCCGGACTACCTGGCCGGACACTCCATCGGCGAGATCGCCGCCGCCCACGTCGCGGGCGTACTGGACCTGCGCGACGCGACCACGCTGGTGGCGGCCCGCGGCCGGCTCATGCAGGCGCTGCCCGAGGGCGGCGCCATGATCGCCGTGCGCGCCGCCGAGGCAGACGTGACGCCCCTGCTGACCGAACACATCAGCATCGCCGCCGTCAACGGCCCCGAGTCCGTCGTGGTCTCCGGCGACGCCGCCGAGGCCGAGGCGCTGGCCGCACGGTTCGAGAAGACCCGGCGGCTGAAGGTCTCACACGCCTTCCACTCCCCGCTCATGGCCCCCATGCTGGACGAATTCCGGCGCGTCACCGAGGGCCTGACGTACCACCGGGCGACCCTCCCGGTGGTCTCCAACGTCACCGGCACGCTCGCCGCCCAGGACCTCGCCACTCCCGACTACTGGGTGCGGCACGTGCGCGACGAGGTCCGCTTCCACGACGGTGTACGCACCCTGCGGACCGAGGGCGTCACCCGCTTCCTGGAGATCGGCCCGGACGCCGTCCTGACCGCCATGGCCCGCGAGTGCGTCGAGGGCGACGGCACCGACGCCGTACTCGCCGCCGCCACCCGCCGCGAGCGGTCCGAGACCGAGACCCTGCTCACCGCCCTCGCGCAGCTGCACACCGCGGGCGCCTCGCCCGACTGGACCGCGTTGTTCACCGGCGCCCGCACGGTCGACCTGCCCACCACCGCCTTCCAGCGCGAACGGTTCTGGCCCGAGCCGAGCACCGCCACCGGCGACGTCAGCTCCGCGGGTCTCGACTCCGCCGACCACCCGCTGCTCGGCGCGGCCACCATGCTCGCCGACTCCGACGGCGCCGTCCTCACCGGACGCCTCTCGGTGCGCACTCACCCCTGGCTCGCCGACCACGTCGTCGGCGGCTCCGTGGTGGTCCCCGGCACCGCCATGGTCGAACTGGCGGTCCGCGCCGGCGACCAGGTCGGCTGCGGCCACGTCGAAGAACTCGCCCTGGAAATACCGCTGGTACTGCCCGAGGGCGACGGCGTCCGCGTCCAGGTCGCCGTCGGCGCACCCGACCCCTCCGGCACCCGTACGGTCCATGTGTACGCCCGTGCCGAGAACCTGCCCGCCGACGAGCCGTGGACCCTGCACGCCTCCGGCCTCCTCGGCCCGGCCCCGGCCGCCGTCGGCACCCACCTCACCACGTGGCCGCCGGAGGACGCCGAGGAACTGGACACCACCGGACTGTACGAACGGCACGCCGCCGCGGGCCTTGACTACGGGCCCGTGTTCCAGGGCCTGCAGGCCGCCTGGCGGCGCGGCGAGGAACTGTTCGCCGAGGTCCGGCTCGCCGAGCGGCCCGCCGCGGAGGCGGCCCGCTTCGGCCTGCACCCGGCGGCCTTCGACGCCGCCCTGCACGCCCTGGCCCTGCTCGGCGACGGCTCGGCCGACGACACAGCCCGCCTGCCGTTCATGTTCGCGGGCGTGTCCCTGCACGCCGTCGGCGCGTCCGTACTGCGCGTACGGCTGGTGCCCACCGGGCCCGACGTGTTCGCCGTCGACCTGGCCGACGCCACCGGCGCCCCGGTCGCCACCGTCACCTCCCTGGCCTCCCGGCCGCTGACCAACCTGCGCTCCGAGCGGGACGAGGCGGCCGACGCGCTGTTCACCGTCGGCTGGCACCCCCTGCCGCTGGACGACACCGCTCCCGACACCGACCACCGCCTGCTCCAGAGCGCGCCCGGCGCCACCCCCGACGCGGTCCGGGCCGCCACGCACGCCGCACTCGCCGCCCTCCAGGACGACGACCCCCGCCCGCTGGCCGTCGTCACCCGCGGCGCGGTGGGCGTCGCGGGCGAGGACGTCCCCGACCTGGCCGGCGCCGCCGTCTGGGGCCTGGTGCGATCCGCGCAGTCGGAGAACCCCGACCGCTTCGTGCTGCTCGACCTCGAACCCGGCACCGACCCGGCCACCGTGCTGCCCGCCGTACTGGCCTCCGGCGAACCACAGGTCGCCGTACGGGACACCGCCGCGTACACCGCCCGCCTGGTACGCGCCGAGACCGCCGCCGACGCCCCGGGCCTGGACCTCGACCCCGACGGCACGGTGCTCCTGACCGGCGCCACCGGCGGACTCGGACCCGTCCTCGCCCGCCACCTGGTGACCGCGCACGGAGTACGCCGTCTCGCGCTGCTCAGCCGCGGCGGCGCCGCCGACGCCCTGGTCGCCGAACTGGCGGACCTCGGCGCGACCGCCACCGTGCACGCCTGCGACATCGCCGACCGCGACGCCCTCGCCGCGGTCCTGGCCGAGATTCCCGCCGCCCGCCCGCTCACCGCCGTCGTCCACGCCGCGGGCACCCTCGACGACGGCGTGGTCACCTCCCTGACCCCCGAGCGGATCGACGCAGTGCTGCGGCCCAAGGTCGACGGCGCGATCAACCTGCACGAACTGGCCTCGCACCCCGGCCTGAAGGCGTTCGTGCTGTTCTCCTCGGTCGCCGGCACCGTCGGTGCGCCGGGCCAGGGCAACTACGCCGCCGCCAACGCCTTCCTGGACGCCCTCGCCGCCCACCGCCACGCCCAGGGCGCCCCCGCCCTGTCCCTGGCCTGGGGCCCGTGGGCCCCCCTCGGCGGTGGCATGGTCGGCACCCTCGACGAGACCGACCGCGCCCGCATCTCCCGCGGCGGCATGAGCGACCTGACGGCCGAGGAGGGCACCGCACTGTTCGACGCGGCGGCCCGCACCGGCAGCCCCGCCGTGGCACCGGTCCGCCTCAGCCTGTCGGCGCTGCGGGCCCAGGGCGCCGCCCTCGCCCCGGTCTTCCGCGCCCTGGTGGGACGTACCGTGCGCCGCGAGGCCGCGGCCGAGGGCTCCGGCCTCAGCTTCGCCGAACGGATCGAATCGCTGGACGGTGAGGAGCGCACCGCGGCCCTGCTGCGCACCGTGCGCGCCCAGGTCGCCGCCGTCCTCGGGCACGCCAACCCCGATGCCATCGAAGCCGACCGGGCCTTCAAGGACCTCGGCTTCGACTCGCTCGCCGCGATCGAACTGCGCAACGCGCTGACCGCCGAGACCGGCCTGCGGCTGCCCGCCACGCTCATCTTCGACTACCCCTCGCCCGACGCCCTGGCCGCCTACCTCGACGCCCAGGTCGGCGGGGCCCGCACAGGATCCCGCCGCACCCGGCGCACCGACCGGGCCCGCCCCGACGAGCCCCTCGCCATCGTCGGCATGGCCTGCCGCTACCCCGGCGGCGTACGCAACCCGCGGGACCTGTGGCGGCTGGTCGCCGACGGCACCGACGCCATCAGCCCCTTCCCCGGCAACCGCGGCTGGGACGTCGACCGGATCGTCGACCCCACCCGACAGCGCCCCGACACCTCGTACGTCGGAGAAGGCGGCTTCCTCACCGGCGCAGGGGACTTCGACGCCGCGTTCTTCGGCATCAGCCCCAAGGAAGCCCTCGTCACGGACCCGCAGCAGCGGCTCATGCTGGAGGCCTCCTGGGAAGCGCTGGAGAGCGCGGGCATCGACCCCGGAACCCTCAAGGGCAGCCGCACCGGCGTGTTCGCGGGCGTCCAGTACCACGACTACTTCGGCAGCTTCGGCTCCGGCAGCATCATCTCCGGCCGGGTCGCCTACACACTCGGCCTGGAAGGCCCGTCGCTGTCCGTCGACACCGCCTGCTCCTCGTCGCTCGTGGCGCTGCACCTCGCCGGACAGTCCTTGCGCCAGGGCGAGTCGACCCTCGCCCTGGTCGGCGGCGTCGCGGTGATGGCCACCCCGGAGACGTTCATCGAGTTCAGCCGCCAGGGCGCACTGGCCCCCGACGCCCGTACCCGGGCCTTCGCGGACGCCGCGGGCGGCACCGTATGGGGCGAGGGCGTCGGAGTCCTCGTCGTGGAGCGGCTGTCGGACGCCCGCCGCAACGGGCACGAAGTACTGGCCGTCGTCCGCGGCACCGCGGTCAACCAGGACGGCGCCTCCAACGGCCTGACCGCGCCGAACGGTCCGTCGCAGGAGCGCGTGATCGAACAGGCCCTGGCCGCCGCCCAGTTGACCGTGGCCGACGTGGATGTGGTGGAGGCGCACGGCACCGGCACCACCCTGGGCGACCCGATCGAGGCACAGGCCCTGCTGAACACCTACGGCCAGGGGCGTTCCGAAGACGCCGCGCCGCTGTGGCTGGGGTCGATCAAGTCGAACATCGGCCACACCCAGGCCGCCGCCGGTGTGGCAGGCGTCATCAAGATGGTGATGGCGATGCGCGAAGGCGTACTGCCACGCAGCCTGCACGTGGACGAGCCCTCCACCAAGGTGGACTGGTCGGCGGGCGCGGTCCGCGTGTTGACCGAGCAGCGGGAGTGGCCCGACGCGGGCCGTCCGCGGCGCGCCGGTGTCTCGTCGTTCGGGATCAGCGGCACCAACGCCCACGCCATCATCGAACAGGCACCGGACCGAGCCCCCGAACCCGCCACCGAGCCCGTCGGGGACGCGGACGGCGCACTCGCCCTCCCGTGGCTGCTCACCGCCAAGACGCCCGCCGCGCTGGCGGACCAGGCGGCGTCCCTGCTCGCCCACCTCGACACCCACCCCGGCCTCGACCCGTCCGGCGTCGGCTGGTCGCTGGCCACCGACCGCGCCCACTTCGCCCACCGCGCTTCGATCAACGCCGCCGGTACCGCGGAACTGCGCGGCGCCCTCGCGGCCCTGGCCGCCGGAACCACGGCCCCCGGCCTCGGCGAGGGCACCGCCACACGCCGCGCCCGCCCGGTGTTCGTCTTCCCCGGCCAGGGCTCCCAGTGGTCGGGCATGGCCACCGCACTCATGGAGACCTCCCCGGCGTTCGCCGCCCGCATGGCCGAGTGCGCCGTCGCCATCGAGCCGTACACGGACTGGGACTTCCGCACAGAACTGAGCGGGACCCTCGACCGTGTCGACGTGGTCCAGCCGCTGCTGTGGGCCGTCATGGTGTCCCTGGCGCACACCTGGACCACCTGCGGTGTCACCCCGTCCGCCGTCATCGGCCACTCCCAGGGCGAGATCGCCGCCGCCTGCGCGGCGGGCGCGTTGTCCCTGGAGGACGGCGCCCGCATCGTCACCCTGCGCTCCAAGGCCATCGCCGTGGACCTGTCGGGCGGCGGCGGCATGATGTCCGTCGGCGAGGGCGCCGACGCGGTGCGGGCGCGGCTGACCGCATGGGACGGCCGTCTGTCGGTCGCCGCGGTCAACGGCGCCGGC
Organism: Streptomyces sp. NBC_00878; assembly: GCF_026341515.1. Lineage (NCBI taxonomy): Bacteria > Bacillati > Actinomycetota > Actinomycetes > Kitasatosporales > Streptomycetaceae > Streptomyces > Streptomyces sp. NBC_00878. The sequence goes on from NZ_JAPEOK010000002.1 coordinate 359,986, forward strand.
TCGACGGTGGTCTCCGGAGACGCCGACGCCCTCAAGGAACTCCACACGCGGCTGCGGGCGGAAGACGTCCGCGCCAAGCTGCTCCCCGTCGACTACGCCTCGCACAGCGCGCACGTGGAGTCCATCCGGGAGCAGTTGCTTGAGGTGCTCGACGAAGTCCGGCCGCGCAGCGCCGACATACCGTTCTACTCCACCGTCACCGGCGGCCCGATCGACACCGGCGAACTCGGCGCCGAGTACTGGTACACGAACCTGCGCGGCACTGTGCTGTTCGAGCAGGCCGTGCAGGCCGCCATCGGCGACGGGCACGCCCTGTTCATCGAGTCCAGCCCCCACCCGGTGCTCACCGTCGGCATCCAGGAGACCGACGACGGCGTGGCCGCCATCGGCTCGCTGCGCCGCGACGACGGCGGCCGGGACAGGTTCCTCGGTGCGCTCGGCGAGGCCTTCACGCACGGCGCGGTCATCGACTGGGAGGCAGCCTGCGAGGGCCGCCGCCCGCACCGCGTACCGCTGCCCACCTACGCCTTCCAGCACGACTGGTACTGGCTGGACAGCAACGCCGGCGGCGCCGACGTCACCTCCGCCGGCCTCGCCCCCACCGACCACGCCCTGCTCGGCGCCACGATGGTGCGCGCCGACAGCGAGGGCACGGTCCTCACCGGCCGCCTCTCCGCGGGCACCCACCCGTGGCTGAACGACCACCGCGTCGGCGGGCAGTTGCTCTTCCCCGGCACCGGCTACCTCGAACTCGCCCTGCGCGCAGGCGACCAGGTCGGCTGCGCCGACATCGTGGAACTCACCCTCCAGGCACCGTTGGTGCTCCCCGAACACGGTGCCGTCCAGCTCCAGGTCGTCGTCGGCGCGCCCGAGGGGGAGCACCGCCCGCTCGCCGTCTGGTCCCGCCCCGAGAACCCCGACGAGGAACTGCCGTGGACACGGCACGCCGACGGCCTGCTGGCCCCGACGGGCACGATCCCGGCCGACGCGGAGAGCCTGACCGCCTGGCCGCCGCAGGGCGCCGAACCCGTCCCGCTCGACGGCCTGTACGACGAACTGGCCGACCTCGGCCTCGGCTACGGCCCCCTGTTCCAGGGGCTGCGGGCAGCCTGGCGTACCGGCGACGAGGTGTACGCCGAAGTCGCCACCGAGGCCGTGGCCGACGGCTTCGGCCTGCACCCGGCACTGTCCGACGCCGCCCTGCACACGGTCGGACTCACCGACGCCGCCGCCGACGAGGCACTGCTGCCCTTCGCCTGGTCCGGGGTGCGGCTGCACGCCACCGGCGCGACCGCACTGCGCGTCCGCGTACGGCCGACCGGCGAGGGCACCGTCTCCCTGACACTCGCCGACACCGCAGGCGCCCCCGTCGCCACCGTCGGCTCCCTCGTCCTGCGCCCCCTGCGGACCGAGGCCCTCGCCGCCGCGAGCCGCTCGGCCCGCACCGGCTCCCTGTACCGCGTCGACTGGGTCACCGCACCGGCCGCCGCCGACGGGGACACGCCGGCCCTGGAGGTGCTGCGCGCGCCCTCCGGCACGAGCGCGGCCGACGTACGCGCCGCCGTCGTCGCCGTGCTCGACGGGCTGCAGTCCCGGCTGGCCGACGACCAACTCGCCGACAGCACCCTCGTCGTGGTCACCGGAACCGACCCGGCGGGCGCCGCCGCGGGCGGTCTGGTGCGCTCGGCGCAGACGGAGAACCCCGGCCGCATCGTCCTGGTCGAGGCCGCCGAGGACATCGCCGACGAGCAGCTCGCCGAGGCCGTCGCCACCGGTGAACCCCACCTGGCCCACCGCGACGGCGCCTGGCGGGTGCCCCGCCTGGCCAGGACCGCGCCCGCCGAGGCCGCCGAACCCGCCGCCACCCTCGGCGACGGCACCGTCCTGGTCACCGGCGCGAGCGGCGCGCTGGGCGGCATCGTCGCCCGCCACCTCGTCACCGAGTGGCACGCCAAGCACCTGCTCCTGCTCAGCCGGCGCGGCGCCGACGACGAACTGGTCGCCGAACTGACCGCGCTGGGAGCCGAGGTCACCAGCGCCGCCTGCGACGTCGCCGACCGCACCGCGCTCGCCGCCACCCTGGACGCCATACCGGCAGACCGGCCGCTGACCGCCGTGATCCACGCGGCCGGCGTCCTCGCCGACGGCGTACTGTCCTCGCTCACCCCCGAGCGCGTCGACGCGGTGTTCCGCCCCAAGGTCGACGCCGCGTGGCACCTGCACGAACTCACCGCGGACCTGGACCTGTCGGCGTTCGTCCTGTTCTCCTCGGCAGCCGCCACCCTCGGCTCGCCGGGCCAGGGCAACTACGCCGCCGCCAACGCCTACCTCGACGCCCTGGCTGTGCACCGGCGGACGGCCGGGCTGCCCGCGCACTCCCTCGCGTGGGGCCTGTGGGCCCAGGCCAGCGGCATGACCGGCACCCTCGACGAGAGCGACAAGTCCCGCATCGCCCGCGGCGGTGTCGCGCCACTGGAGACCGACGAAGGACTGGCCCTCTTCGACGCCGCCCTGCGCGGCCCCGACCCCGCGGTCCTGCCGGTCAAGCTGCAACAGGCCGGACTGCGCGCGCAGGGCGACGCGCTCGCCCCGCTGTTCCGCGGCCTGGTCCCCGTCCAGCGGGGCAACGCGGCCGGCCAGGGAGCCGCGGGCGGCTCCGACTCGCTGCGCGACCGGCTGGCCACCCTGCTGGAGGTCGAACGCGAGCCGTTCCTCACCGAACTGGTGCAGAGCCACGTCGCCGCCCTCCTCGGCTACAAGTCGGCGCAGGACGTCGGCAGCACCCTGCCCTTCCGGGAGTTGGGCTTCGACTCGCTGGCCGCCGTCGAACTGCGCAACGGGCTCACCGCCGCCACCGGCCTGCGCCTGCCCGCGACACTGGTCTTCGACCACCCCACCCCCGCCGAACTGGCCCGCTTCCTCCAGAGCGAGCTGACCGCCACACTGAGCGGCCCCGCGGCCGTCGCCCGGACCACGCCCCGCCGCGCCACCGACGACGAGCCGATCGCCATCATCGGCATGGGCTGCCGCTTCCCCGGCGACGTCGACTCGCCGGAGGACCTGTGGCGGCTGGTCTCCCAGAGCCGGGACGCCGTCGGCGAGTTCCCCGCCGACCGCGGCTGGGACGTCGACTCCCTGTACGACCCGACCCTGGACCGGCCCGGCACCAGCTACACCAAGCACGGCGCGTTCCTCTACGGCGCCGCCGACTTCGACCCCGCGTTCTTCGCCATGGACGACGAGGAGACGCTGGTCACCGACCCGCAGCAACGGCTGCTCCTGGAGACCTCCTGGGAAGCGCTCGAACGCGCCTCCATCGACCCGGCCACCCTGCGCGGCTCCGACACCGGCGTGTTCGCCGGCGTCATGTACCACGACTACTTCGGCAGCTTCGGCTCCGGCAGCGTGGTCTCCGGCCGCGTCGCCTACACCCTGGGCCTGGAGGGCCCGACCCTGTCGGTGGACACCGCCTGCTCCTCGTCGCTGGTGGCGCTGCACCTGGCCGCCCAGTCGCTGCGCCAGGGCGACTGCTCCCTCGCACTGGCCGGGGGAGTGACCGTCATGGCCACCCCGGGCACCTTCGTGGAGTTCAGCCGGCACCGCGGGCTGTCCCGCGACGGACGGTGCAGGCCGTTCGCCGACTCCGCCGACGGCACCGGCTTCGGCGAGGGCGCGGGCGTGCTCCTGCTGGAGCGGCTCTCCGACGCCCGCCGCAACGGCCACCGGATCCTCGCCGTGCTGCGCGGCACCGCCGTCAACCAGGACGGCGCGTCCAACGGCATCACCGCCCCCAACGGCCCCGCCCAGCAGCGCGTCATCCGCCGCGCACTGGAAGCGGCGGCCGTGTCCGCGGCCGAGGTCGACGTCGTCGAGGCGCACGGCACCGGCACCACCCTGGGCGACCCCATCGAGGCCCAGGCCCTGATCGCCACCTACGGCGCGGACCACACCGAGGAACGCCCGCTGTGGCTCGGCTCGGTCAAGTCCAACCTCGGCCACACCCAGGCCGCCGCCGGTGTCGCCGGAGTCATCAAGATGGTGCAGGCCATCCGCCACGAGACCCTGCCCGCCACCCTCGGCGTCGACGAGCCGTCCCGGCACGTCGAGTGGGACGGCGGCAACGTACGACTGCTCACCGAGTCCCGGGCCTGGCCCGACCCGGGTCACCCCCGCCGGGCGGGCATCTCCTCCTTCGGTATCTCCGGCACCAACGCGCACGTGGTCATCGAGGCCGCGCCCGCGCAGGAGCCCGCCGAGCAGGCCGCGCCCACCGCTCCGGCGGTCGACCCCGTGCCGTGGCTGCTGTCCGGCCACACCCCGCAGGCGCTGCGCGCCCAGGCCGGCCGGCTCCTCGACCACCTGGCCGCCGACCCGGACGCCGACCCGCACCGGATCGCCGGCGCCCTCGCCACCGCCCGCACCCCGCTCGCCCACCGCGCCGCCGTCCTCGGCCACGGCCTGGACGACCTGACCGCGGGCGTGCGGGCCATCGCGGACGGGACCGCGCCGCCGCACGGCAGCACCGGCACCGCGGCCGACGGACGGCTCGCCTTCCTGTTCTCCGGCCAGGGATCCCAACTGCCGGGCATGGGCAGGCGGCTCGCGGAGACGTTCCCCGCCTTCGCGGCGGCCTTCGACGAGGTCCGCGCCCACCTGGACCCGCTGCTGGACCGCCCGCTCGCCGAGGTCCTGGACTCCGCCGAACTGCTGGAGCGCACCGAGTACACCCAGCCCGCGCTGTTCGCCGTCGAAGTGGGCCTCTACCGGCTGCTGGAGTCCCTCGGCGTCCGCCCGGACGTGCTCGCCGGACACTCCGTCGGCGAGTACGCCGCCGCGCACGTGGCGGGCGTCCTCACGCTGGAGGACGCCTGCACCCTGGTCGCCGCCCGCGGCCGGCTCATGCAGGCGCTACCTGAGGGCGGCGTGATGATCGCGGTCAAGGCCACCGAGGACGCGGTCGTCCCGCTCCTCACCGACGGCGTGGGCATCGCGGCGGTCAACGGGCCCGACTCCGTGGTCCTCTCCGGCGAGGCCGAGGCAACCCGGGCGATCGCCGCCCGCTTCGAACGCACCAAGGAACTCGCCGTCAGCCACGCCTTCCACTCGGCCCTCATGGAGCCGATGCTCCAGGAGTTCCGCGAGATCGCCGAGTCGCTGTCGTACGGACCGCTGCGCATCCCGCTCGTCTCCACCCTCACCGGCGCCCCGGCCGCCCCCGACGAGTTGTCGACGGCCGAGTACTGGGTGCGGCACGCCCGCGAGGCGGTCAGGTTCGCCGACGCCGTCACGGCACTGGAGGACACCGGCGTCCGACGGTTCGCCGAGGTCGGGCCCGGCAACGCCCTCACCGCGGCGGCCACCGAGAGCCTGCGCGACGACACCGGCGCCCACGCCGTGGTACCGCTGCTGCGCAAGGACCGCGACGAGCCCGCGGCCCTGCTCGGCGGGCTCGCCGCCCTGCACGTACACGGCACCGCCGTCGACTGGGCGGCGCTGCTGCCGCACCGCGACGGTTCGGACCTGCCCACGTACGCGTTCCAGCGCAGCCGCTACTGGATGAACGGTGACGTCCCCGGCCACCGCGCCGCCGCCGACCACCCGCTGCTCGGCACCGCCGTGGAACTCGCCGGAGCCGACGGCAGCCTGCACACCGGCCACCTGTCACTGGCCGACCACCCGTGGCTGGCGGACCACGCCGTCGGCGGCGTGCCACTGCTGCCGGGCACCGCGTTCGTCGAGATGGCACTCGCCGCCGGCGCCCGCCTGGACTGCGGCACCGTCGACGAACTGACCATCGCCGAACCGCTGGTGCTGCCCGAGGAAGGCGCCGTACGGCTCCAGTGCACCGTCGGAGAACCGGACGCCTCCGGTGCCCGCGCCTTCCAGGTGTACTCGACCGTCGCCGACGGCGATCCATGGACCACCCACGCCACCGGCCTACTGCGCCCCGGCCCCGAAACCGCCGGCTACGACCTGGCGGCCTGGCCGCCGGCCGACGCCGAACCGGTGGACGTGGACGGCCTGTACGAGAGGCTGGCGGAGCTGGGCGCCCAGTACGGGCCCCGCTTCCAGGGCCTGCGGGCGGCCTGGCGGCTGGGTGACGAGGTGTTCGCCGAGGTCGCGGTCCCGACCGGTGACACCCCCGGCACCCTCGGCCTGCACCCGGCGCTGTTCGACGCGGCGTTGCACGCCATCGGGCTGCGCGAGGGCACCAAGGAGCGTATGACGCTGCCGTTCGCCTGGAGCGGCGTCGATCTGCACGCCGTGGGCGCGACCGCCCTGCGGGTGCGGATCGCCCCGCACGGGCCCGACGCGGTGACCATCGAGGCCGCCGACGACGCCGGGGAACCGGTCGTACGGGTCGCGTCGCTGTCCCTGCGGGAGGTGAACCCCGAGCGGATCGCCGCGGCCGCCGCGGGCGGACAGGACTCGCTGTTCATGCTCGACTGGACGCCGGTGCCCGGTGACGCCGCGCCGCAGGCCGGCCGCTGGACCGTGCTGGGCCCCGACCGCGAGGCGCTCGCCGACGCACTGGCCGGCGAGGTCGCCGAGGTGACCGTGGCGGCCGGCCTGGAGGAAGCCGCCGACGCCGCCTCCGACACCGTCGTCCTCGTCCACACCGGCGGAGGGAACCCGGACGAGATCCGCGCGGGGGCGCACCGGCTGCTGGACCAGGTGCAGACCTGGCTGGCCGACGACCGGTTCGCCGACGCCACGCTGGTCGTGGTGACCCGCGGCGCGGCCGGTCCGGCCCACGCGGACGTCACCGACCTCGGGGGCGCCGCCGCCTGGGGCCTGATCCGCTCCGCGCAGTCCGAGCACCCCGACCGCATCGTGCTGGCCGACCTCGACGACTCCGAGGCGTCCTACCGGCTCCTGCCGTCGGTCGTCGCCTCCGGCGAGCAGCAACTGGTGCTGCGCGACGGCACTGTCAGCGCACCGAAGCTGGTCCGCGCACCGCGCCTGGCCGAGGAGGTCCCGGTCGACTGGTCCGGCGGCGTGCTCGTCACCGGCGGCACCGGGGCGCTGGGCCGGCTGGTGGCCCGCCACCTGGTCACGGCGCACGGCGCGCCCCGGCTGGTGCTGCTCAGCCGCAGCGGCCCGGACGCGCCCGGCGCCGACGAGCTGCGGGACGAACTCACCGCGCTCGGCGCCGAGGTGGCCGTCGTCGCCTGCGACGCCGCCGACCGGGAGGAACTGGCCCGCGTCCTGGACACGCACCCGGTGTCCGCGGTGGTCCACACCGCCGGTGTCCTGGACGACGGCATGCTCACCTCCCTGACACCGGAACGACTGGACGGCGTACTGCGCCCGAAGCTGGACGCCGCCTGGCACCTGCACGACCTCACCAAGGACCGCCCGCTCACCGCGTTCGTGCTGTTCTCCTCGGCGGCCGGCCTGCTCGGCAGCCCCGGCCAGTCCTCGTACGCCTGCGCCAACGCCTTCCTCGACGGACTGGCCGCGCACCGCAGGTCACTCGGTCTGCCCGCGGTCTCGCTGTCCTGGGGTGCCTGGGCCGGCGGCGGCATGGCCGACCGGCTCGACGACGCCGACAGCCGCCGGATGGCGGCCGGCGGGGTGCTTCCCCTCGACGAGGAGACCGGGCTCGGCCTGTTCGACACGGCCGTCGCCCGCGAGGAGGCCATCCTGATGCCCGCCCGCCTCGACACCGCGGCGATCGGCGGATCCGGAGCGGTCCCGCCGCTGCTGCGCGGCCTGGTCCGGACACCGCGCAGGGCGGCCAGGGCCGCGGCGTCCGGCGCCTCGACGGCGCTGCGACGTGAACTGGCCTCGCTCGCCGCCGAGGAACGGACTCCGAGGCTGCTGGAGCTGGTCCGCGACGAGGCGATCCGGGTACTCGGCGTCGACGAGTTCGAACCGGGCCTGCCCTTCAACGAGTTGGGCTTCGACTCGCTCACCGCCGTCGAGTTCCGCAACCGGCTCAACGAGGTGACCGGGCTGCGGCTGCCGGCCACCCTCATCTTCGACTACCCCAACCCTGCCGCCCTCGCAGACCACCTCGGCACCGAACTGGCACCACGGCAGCGCACCGCCGCCGACGCCGAGGAGGACGCCGTCCGGCGGGCGTTGACCGCCATCCCGGTGGCGAAACTGCGTGACGCGGGCCTGCTGGACAACCTGCTCGAACTGGCCGGCCTGCGGCCCGCGGGCGAGGCGGCCGCGAACGGCGCGGAAAGCCGCGAATCCATCGACGCGATGGACGCGGCCAGCCTGATCAGCATGGCGCTCGACGACCTCGTCGGCGACGACGACACCCTGTGACGAGGAGGGGGAACATGCCCGAGCCCGAGAATCAGGACACCCGGATGGTCGAGGCGCTCCGCGCCTCGCTCAAGGAGATCGACCGGTTGCGGGAGCGCAACCGCGCCCTGACGGCGGCAACACGGGAACCGATCGCGATCGTCGGCATGTCATGCCGGTACCCGGGCGGCGTCCGCTCCCCGCAGGAGCTGTGGGACCTGGTCGCGCGCGGCGGGGACGGCATCACCGAGTTCCCCGCAGACCGAGGCTGGGACCCGGACCTCTACGACCCTGAGCCGGGCCTGGAAGGCCGGTCCTACACCCGCGAGGGCGGATTCCTGCACGACGCGGGCGACTTCGACGCCGGATTCTTCGGCATCAGTCCGCGCGAGGCCCTGCTGATGGACCCCCAGCAGCGACTGCTGCTGGAGGGCTCCTGGGAGGCGCTGGAGAGCGCCGGCATCGACCCGGCGACCCTGCGGGGGAGCCGCACCGGAGTGTTCGCGGGGCTGATGTACCACGACTACTTCGGCAGCTTCGGCTCCGGCAGCATCGTCTCCGGCCGCGTCGCCTACACCCTCGGCCTGGAGGGCCCGACACTCACGGTCGACACCGCGTGCTCCTCGTCCCTGGTCACCCTGCACCTGGCCGTACAGTCCCTGCGCCAGGGCGAGTCGACGCTCGCCCTGGCCGGGGGAGTGACGGTGATGGCGTCCCCCGGGACCTATGTGGAGTTCAGCCGCCAGGGCGCCCTGTCCCCGGACGGCCGGTGCCGGTCCTTCGCCAAGGACGCCAACGGCACCGGATTCGCCGAGGGTCTGGGCGTACTCGTCCTGGAGCGGCTGTCGGACGCACGGCGCAACGGGCACGAGGTGCTCGCCGTCGTCCGCGGCTCGGCCGTGAACCAGGACGGCGCGTCCAACGGCCTGACCGCGCCCAACGGCCCGTCCCAGCAGCGCGTCATCGAACAGGCCCTGGCCGCCGCCCGGCTGTCGGCCACCGACGTGGACGTCGTCGAGGCGCACGGCACCGGCACCACGCTGGGCGACCCGATCGAGGCACAGGCGCTGCTGGCGACCTACGGCCGACAGCGGCCCGAGGACGCGCCGTTGTGGCTGGGCTCGGTCAAGTCCAACATCGGCCACACCCAGGCCGCCGCCGGTGTCGCGGGCGTCATCAAGATGGTCATGGCGATGCGGCACGAAGCGCTGCCGCCGACCCTGCACGCCGCCGAGCCGTCCGACCAGGTCGACTGGACGACAGGGGGCGTGCGGCTGCTCACCGAGGCGCGGCCGTGGTCGGAGCGGGACCACCCCCGCCGCGCCGGGATCTCCTCGTTCGGCATCAGCGGAACCAACGCGCACGTCATCGTCGAGCAGGCCGCCCCTGTCGCCGCTGACGTGCCGGACAACACGGAGGACACCGGAAGCACCGCGGGGGAGTCCGCGGCCCCGGTGCTGCTCTGGCCGCTGTCCGCACGCTCAGGGCAGGCCCTGCCCGCGCAGGCCGAGCGGCTGCGGACCTTCGTCGAGAGCCGGCCGGACCTCCAACCCGCCGCCGTCGCCCGGGCGCTGGCCACCCGGCGGCCCGCCTTCGACCACCGGGCCGCCGTCACCGGCGGGGACCGGGAGCAACTGCTCGCCGGGCTCAGCGCCCTCGCCGCCGGTGACGGATCGCCCGCCGCGGTCACCGGCCGGGCCCGCACCGGTGCTCGTACGGCCTTCCTGTTCACCGGGCAGGGCGCGCAGCGGCTCGGCATGGGCCTCGAACTGCGCGCGCACCACCCGGTGTTCGCCGACGCCTTCGACGAGATCGACTCCGAACTCGGCCTGGACCTGGCCGGAGTACTGGCCGGGGACGACCCCGACGTGGTGCACCGGACGCTGTACGCGCAGACCGGCCTGTTCGCCTTCGAAGTGGCCCTGTTCCGGCTGCTGGAGTCCTGGGGAGTTCACCCCGACCACCTCGCCGGGCACTCCGTCGGTGAGCTGGCCGCCGCCCACGTCGCGGGCGTCCTCACACTGGAGGACGCCTGCACCCTGGTCGCCGCCCGGGGCCGGCTCATGCAGGCGCTGCCCGAGGGCGGCGCGATGGTCGCCGTGCAGGCGAGCGAGGACGAGGTCCGCCCGCTGCTCGACGACCGGGTCGGCCTGGCCGCCGTCAACGGCCCGACGTCCGTGGTGCTCTCCGGCGAGCGGGACGTGGTGCTCGCCGCCGCCGAGGGCTTCGCGAAGACCAAGCGCCTGACCGTCTCGCACGCCTTCCACTCACCCCTGATGGACGGCATGCTCGACGACTTCCGGGCCGTCGCCGAGAGCCTGTCCTTCCACGAGCCGCGTATCGCACTGGTGTCCGCCCTCACCGGCCGCCCCGCCGGAGACGACGTGCGCGATCCCGGGTACTGGGTGCGGCACGTCCGCGAGACCGTACGGTTCGCCGACGCCGTCGCCGCGCTGACCGGCGCCGGCGTCACCCGCTTCGTGGAACTCGGCCCCGACGCCGTACTGACCGGCATGGCCCGCGAATGCGCCGACCCGGACACCGCGACGTTCACCGCGCTCGGCCGACGGAACGGCGCCGAGTCCGCCGTGCTGCTGTCCGGCCTCGCCCGGCTGTACACCGACGGCCTGTCGCCCGACTGGTCCGCGGTGTTCCCGGGGACGGCCTCCACCGAACTGCCCACGTACGCGTTCCAGCACCAGCGGTACTGGCTCAATGCCGAAGTCGCCCTCACCGTAGGCCCGTTGGCCGCCCCGGTATCCGCCGAACCGGCCGACGGCACGGCGGAGCCGCTGCGGGACCGGCTGGCCGCGGCCTCCCCGGCCGAACAGGAGGCCCTGCTGACGGACGTGGTGCGGGCCCAGGCCGCCGCGGTCCTCGGCCATGACGGCCCGGAAGCAGTCGAGGCCGACGCCGTCTTCCTGGAGGTCGGCATGGACTCGGTGTCCGCGGCCGAACTGCGCGGCGCCCTGGGAACCGCCCTCGGTACGACCGTTCCCGCAGGCGCCGTCTTCGACCACGGCACTCCCGTCGCGCTCGCGGCCCACCTGCGCGAGCAACTGGCCCACGGCGGCCAGGACCGCGGGGGAGAGGACCCCTCGGGGACGGAGTCGATCGGCGGACTGCTGCGCCGCGCGGCGGCCGAGGGACAGATGGCGAAGGGCTTCGACCTGCTGAAGACGGTGGCCGAGATCCTGCCCGGCTTCTCCACGGTCGCCGAGCTGGGGGAAGTCCCCGCTCCGGTGCGCCTGTCCACCGGCGACGGCTCGCCCCGGCTGATCTGCCTGCCCTCACCGATGGCGCTGGGAGGCGCCCACCAGTACGCGCGGTTCGCCACCCACTTCCGGGGGCGCCGCGAGGTCCTCGTACCCGCCGTTCCCGGGTTCGTCCCGGGCGAGGCGCTGCCCCGCTCGGTGGACGCCGTCGTCGAGGTGGTCGTCGAGGGCATCCGCACGGCGACGGCCGACGGCCGGCCGTTCGTCCTCGTCGGCTACTCCTCCGGCGGCCAGTTCGCGCACGCCGCGGCCGAGGTCCTGGAGAAGGCCGGCCGACCGGCCGCCGGTGTCGTCCTGCTCGACACCTACCTGCCCGGCGACGACGGCAAGGACGAGCTGTGGCGCCAGATGTTCGACGGAATGCTTGACCGGGAGTCGTCCCTGGGCGGGTTCAGCACCGCCCGGCTCGCCGCGATGAGCCGCTACAGCGACCTCATCGTCGACTGCCTGCCGGGCGCGCTCTCCGCGCCGGTCCTCTTCGTACGGCCCGACGAGTCCTTCGCCGCCGGATCGGGCACCGAGGACTGGCGCGCCACCTGGGCCGGGGACCACGCACTGCGCGAGGTGCCCGGCACCCACTTCACCATCCTGGAGGACTCCGCGGTCAGCACGGCCGAGACGGTGGAGGAATGGTTGACAAGTGACGGGTCGGCGTGACCCCGGAACACGATGAGGGGAATTGCCCCGTGAGGCGTGGCCGTATTTCGACGGCCACGCCTCACGGTCAATTTATTGAACGGCATCGCGAAAATGCGCCAACCATGCGTCGACATCACAGCGAACACTGGCCGGATCCGCATTCAATTGCCTGGCTATTTCCAGCGAGGCAAGCTCAGGATCCCAGTCCTGTTGTTGCAGCGCGAGCCACATCATCGTGCCCTTCGGGCCGCATCGGTGACTCTTCCCGGTATGTGGCGAGAAAAGCTCCAGGAACCCGTCCGGCAGGACCCGCGGGACCACATTCAGCTCATGCCGCATGCCCACACGATCCTCCGCAAGCGCCCTGCCTGCGGATTCTCCCCCGCAAGCAGGACGGAACGCCGGATAACCCCTCATACGCCAGAGAACACCGTGATGAGGCGACCGGCGCGTTCTCTGCGGCCTCACTTTCGTGCCTCACGAGCGGTCCGTGCTGGAATCCGCGCTGTGCCCGGAGAATCTTTTCGGCCGTGCGGGCACCGTGTCCTGGCCACATGTATTCCGATCTCCCTCGACATTTGCGTGACGATCCGACGCTACCCGCCACGGTCGCAGGCGGAAATGGATCTGGCAGCACTTTTTGGGGTGGTGGTAGCCGTTCGAGTGAAGGGAAGCTTTCTCCCCCTTGACAGCAGTCGGCGGCGGCGGGGTAGAGAAACCTCTACCCCGGATCCACCGCTTAGGGCCAATGTGCCGCAGCACGACCCACTTCTACCGTTGAATCCGACACCGCGCCCAGCGCGAAACCTCTCCGGGGAGCCCGAGTGCACACATCAGACAACACCCGACACGAGCAGGCCGTAAGGCTGGACACCGTCTCGAAGATCTACGGCCGGGGTGACAACGAGGTGGCCGCGCTCAGGGACTTCACCATGAGTTTCGCCTCCGGCACCTTCACCGCCGTGATGGGTCCGTCCGGTTCGGGCAAGAGCACCTTCCTGCACTGCGCCGCGGGACTGGTCCAGCCCACCTCCGGCACGGTCACCGTCGGCGGCGCCGACCTCGCCGGCCTGGACGACGTACAGCTGACGAGGCTGCGCCGCGACCGGGTCGGCTTCATCTTCCAGTCGTTCAACCTGCTGCCCGCGCTGACCGTGATGCAGAACATCATGCTGCCGCTGCAACTCGCCGGGAAGCGCGCCGACAAGGCCCTGGTCAAGAACGTCGTGCAGCGCGTCGGCCTGTCCGACCGGCTCGGCCACCTGCCGAGCCAGCTCTCGGGAGGCCAGCAGCAGCGTGTGGCCATCGCCCGCGCCCTGGTCACCCGCCCCGCCGTGATCTTCGCCGACGAGCCCACCGGCGCCCTCGACACCCGGACCGCCGGGGCCGTCCTCGCGCTGCTGCGCGAATCCGTGAACGCCGCCGGACAGACACTGGTGATGGTCACGCACGACCCGGTGGCCGCCTCCTACGCGGACCGCGTCGTGTTCCTCGCCGACGGCACGTTCGTCGGCGAGCTGCACCGGCCGACCGCCGAGGCCGTCGCCGCCCGCATGACCCGGCTCGGCGCCTGGGACGACGACAACTACCAGGCGGCCTCCACCGTGGCGGGAGGACAGTACTGATGTGGGCCCTGGCATTCCGCACCCTGAAGTTCCGCAGGACCAGCTTCATCGCCACCTTCCTCGCCATGTTCCTCGGCGCCGCCATCGTCATCGGCTGCGGCGGTCTGATGGAGACAGGCGTCCGCATGGTCGCCGACCCGCAGCGGTTCGACCGCACCGCGGTCGTCGTCACCGGTGAGCAGACCTACGACTCCGCCGCGCTGACCGAGCGCAACCGCATCGACAACGGCCTGGTCGAGAAGGTCGCCTCCGCCGACGGCGTGCGCAAGGCCATCGGGGACGTCTCGTTCCCCGCCGCGGTCCTCAAGGACGGCAAGCCGGTCACCGGCGAGTCCGAGTCCTACGGCCACGGCTGGTCCGGGGCCGAACTCACCCCCTATACCCTCGCCGCCGGTGACTCCCCCGCCGCCGGCGGCGAGGTCGTCCTCGACTCCCGGCTCGCCGAGAACCTGAACGCCCGACCCGGCGCCGGCGTCGAACTCGCCGTCCGGGGCACCACCGAGAAGTTCCGCGTCAGCGGCATCGCCGCCCAGCGCGGCGGCAGCAATCCCGACGCGGCCGTGTTCTTCACCGACGCCGAGGCGCGCCGCCTGGCCGGCGCGGGCGGCAGGATCGACTCCATCGGAGTACTGGCCGACCCCGGCACCGACATCGCCTCCCTCACCGCCGCGGTGAAGTCCCAGGTGGGCGACCGGGCGGAGGTGCTCACCGGCGACCGGCGCGGCCTCGCCGAACTGCCCGGCACCCTCTCCAGCCAGCGGACCATCGTCATCCTGGCGGCCATCTTCGGCAGCTCGGTCGTGCTGATCGTGATGTTCGGCGTCGCCTCCACCCTCGGCCTGTCCCTCCAACAGCGCTCGCAGGAAATGGCGTTGCTCCGCGCGGTCGGCGCCACCTCCGACCAACTGCGCCGGATGATCCTGTGCGAGACCGCCGTGCTGTCGGTGCTGTCCGTCGTCCTGGCCCTCGCCCCCGGCTACGCGGTCGGCAATCTGCTGTACGGCGTCCTCACCGACAGCGGTGTGGTGTCGTCCGCGATCGCCTACCGGGCGGGCTGGGTTCCGATGGCCGTCGGCGCGGTCACCACGGTCCTCGCCGCGGCCCTCGCCACCCGCTTCGCCGGCCGGCGCGCCGCGCGCACCGAACCGGTCGCCGCACTCGCCGAGTCCGTCGCGGGCAACCGCTGGTTCAGCGTCCCGAGGCTGCTGCTCGCTCTCTTCTTCATCGCCAACGGCGTCGGCCTGGCGGTCGCCACCGCCACGGTCATGGAGGACGGCCCGACCCTGGCCAGCACCGCGGGCCCGGCCTCCGTACTGTTCTGCATCGGTCTCGCGCTGATCGCACCCGGCATCACCAAGGTCATGGTGGCGCTGCTGCGCCTCCCGGTCCGCGCGCTGTCCGGACTGTCCGGCTATCTCGCCCTGCGCAACGCCACCACCTCGAACGTCCGCATGGCGGGCGCCATCGCGCCGATCGTCCTGCTCATCGGCATCGCCACCGGCACGCTCTACATGCAGTCCACCGAGGACGACGTCTCGGCCCGCTCCTACGCCGACAACATCCTCGCCGACTACGTGCTCGACTCCACCACCGGCGGCTTCGCGCCGAACGTCGTCGACCAGGTCCGCACGACGTCCGGCGTGGCCGCCGCCTCCGAACTCGTCACCACCCGCGGCTTCGTGGACGGCCCCGACGGCCGCGTCGACATGGACCTGCGCGGAGTGTCGGCCGACGGCGTCCGGCAGACCCTCGCCCTCAAGACCGTCACCGGCGACCTGGCCGGCCTCAAGGGCAACAGCGTGGCCCTGTCCGCGAAAAAGGCCGAAGAGTTCGGCGTGAAGGTCGGCGACCCGCTGCCCATGCACCTCGGCGACGGCTCCGGTACGAAGCCCACCGTCGTCGCGCTCTTCGAGGACAACCCCAAGCAGCAGTACATGGTGCTGCCCTCGGCGAGCCTCGCCCCGCACACCACCGATGGTCTGCCGCACCAGATCCTGGTCCGCTCCGACGCGGGTGCGGACGGGCTCCAGGCCCGGCTCGCCGATCTCGCCGCCGCCGTGCCCGGCGCCGAACTGGACGACAGCTCCTCGCTGAGCGGCAGGAACAACCAGATCCAGCAGATCCTGGTCTCCGCCAACTACACGATCGTCGCCATGATCGTGGGCTACGCGGCCATCACCGTCGTCAACACCCTGGTGGCGGTGACCCGCAAGCGGCGAGCGGAGTTCGGTCTCCAGCGGCTGACCGGTGCCACCCGCGCGCAGGTGCTCGGCATGCTCGGTGTCGAGGGCGCCCTGATCGCCGTCATCGCCACCGTGCTCGGCACCGCGGCCTCCGCGACGACCATCGTTCCCTACAGCCTCGTCAAGAACGACTCGATCCTGCCCGCGGGCTCGATCGGCATCTACCTCGGCATCGTCGGCGGATCCCTGCTGCTGATCTTCGGCGCCACCCTGTACCCCTCGTGGCGCGGCATGCGCCAGCCCGCCGTGGACACAGTGAAGGCCGCGTGAGCCGAATCCGGACCGGGCGGCCCCTGCCACCCCCGGGCAGGGGCCGCCCTTTCCTCGTACGCCGCCCGCGATGGGAGCATGTCGGCATGACAACCGTGCCGGTCCCATGGCGCGCACTGACCCGCCGCGCGGCATCCGACACCGCGGTGGGTCTGCTGATCGCCGCCGGAACCATGGCGTCACTGGGACTGTTCCTGGTGACCACGTACTTCGTGATCCTCTGCCTCCTCGGCATCGGCTTCGTCACCCTGCCCTACCTGACCCGGGCGATCCGCCGGCTGTGCGGCCTCACCCGCGACACGGCCGCCCGCTCCGGAGTCCCCATCGAGGCGCCGTACCAGCCCGAACCGCAGGACGTCGAGCGGGACATCGTCGGCTGGATGCGCCGCTGCAAATGGATCCTCACCGACCCCGCCACCTGGCGCGATCTGCTGTGGCTGCTGCTCAACACCGTCGTCGGCTTCACTGGGTTCCTGCCGGGCGCGGTGCTCTACTACGCGGGCGAGGGCCTGTTCCTGGCCTGCGGACTGTGGCGGCCCCTGGCACAGGACGGCACGGGCCGCATGTACGCGCTCATCACCGTCGACAGCTGGCCGTCCGCCCTCGCGGCCGGTGCGGTGGCCCTCGGTCTGCTGGTCGCCTGGCTGTTCGTCAGCCCGCTGATCCTCAAGGGCTACGCGTACTTCTGCCGCTTCCTGCTCGGCCCCACCGAGCGCACCCGCCTCGCGGGCCGGGTGCGGCACCTGGCCGAGACCCGCTCCGGCGCCCTGGACACCCAGGCCGCCGAACTGCGCCGCATCGAACGCGACCTGCACGACGGGGCGCAGGCCCGCCTCGTCAGCCTGGGGCTCAAACTCGGCGCCGTGGACCGGCAGTTGGCCCGGGACCCGGAAGCGGCCCGCAAGCTGCTGCACGAGGCCCGCTCCTCGTCAGTGCTGGCCCTGCGCGAACTGCGCGACCTGGTACGCGGCATCCACCCGCCCGTTCTCGCCGAGCGCGGCCTCGCCGACGCCCTCCAAGCCCTCGGCCTCGCCAGCCCCCTGCCCGTCTCGGTCTCGGTGGACCTGCCCGCGCAGCTCCCCGCGCCCGTCGAGTCCGCCACCTACTTCTCCGTGTCGGAGCTGCTGACCAACGCGCTCAAGCACGCCGACGCCGAGAACGTCGAGGTCACCGCCCGGTACGAGCACGGGGTGCTGTACGCCCACGTCATCGACGACGGCCGAGGCGGGGCCGATATGTCGGCCGGGACCGGACTGGAAGGGATCCGGCGTCGACTGGCAACCTTTGACGGGACGTTGGAGATCGACAGTCCCTCCGGCGGCCCGACCGTGACCAAGTTGGAGATACCGTGCGCGTTGTCCTCGCAGAAGACCTCTTCCTCCTGAGGCAGGGGCTCATCCAACTTCTGGAGGAGTACGACTTCGAGGTGGCCGCCGCCGTCGACAACGGCGACGATCTGGCGGACGCGATCAGCGAGCACCAGCCCGACATCGCCGTCGTCGACGTGCGCCTGCCTCCGACGTTCACCAACGAGGGACTGCGGGCCGCGCTCAAGGCCCGCCGCGAACGACCGGGCCTGCCGATCCTCGTACTCTCCCAGCACGTCGAGCAGATGTACGCCCGCGAGCTGCTGGCCGACGGCACCGGCGGCATCGGCTACCTGCTCAAGGACAGCGTCTTCGACGACGACCAGTTCATCGGCGCCGTACGCCGCGTCGCCGCCGGCGGCACGGCCATGGACCCCGCGGTCGTCGCCCAGCTCATGACCAGCCACTCCCGTGACGAACCGCTGGCCACGCTCACCGCCCGCGAGCGCACCGTCCTGGAGCTGATGGCCGAGGGCTGCTCCAACACGGCCATCGCCCAGCGGCTGTGTGTCACCGAGGGCGCCGCCGCCAAGCACATCTCCAACATCTTCGTGAAACTCATGCTCCCGCCCTCCAGCGACAGCAACCGTCGCGTGCTGGCCGTCCTCGCCTACCTCAACGCCTGACGGCCGGACCGACCGATTAGGGGCGGTAGGGGTTTGCGGCACGGCCCCCGGACGGGAAGACTCTGTACGTCATCGGCCTTGCGAAGGGGCCAGGTTCTCCACCGGAAAAGGACGCCCACGCCATGGCTACGCCCGCCGAGGACAATCTGTGGATACGCCGCTACCGCCCGCGCCCCGACGCCGGGGCGAGGCTGGTGTGCCTGCCGCACGCCGGCGGCTCCGCCAGCTTCTACTTCCCCGTGGCGACGGCGATGCCGGAGGCCGTGGACGTCCTGGCCCTCCAGTACCCGGGCCGCCAGGACCGCCGGGCGGAACCGTGCGTCTCCAACATCCCCGATCTCGCGGACCTGGTCACCGCGGCCCTCCTGCCGTGGACGGACCGTCCCCTCCTGTTCTTCGGGCACAGCATGGGCGCCACGCTCGGATTCGAGGTGGCACGCCGACTGGAACGTGACCACGGTGTCGTGCTGCTCGGTCTCTTCGCCTCCGCACGCCGGGCGCCCTCCCGCAAGCGCGCGGAGGCGGTCTACCGGGAGGACGACGAGGGAATCATCAGGGAGGTACGGCGCCTGAGCGGAACGGACTCCGCGATCCTGGACGACGTGGAGCTGATCCGCATGGCCCTGCCGGCGATCCGCGCCGACTACCGGGCCGCCGAGACGTACGAGTACGAGCCCGGCCCGAAGCTCAACTGCCCCTTGGTGAGCCTCGTCGGCGACGACGACCCCAAGGTCGACCTCGACGAGGCGCGGGCCTGGTCCGAGCACACGGAAAACACCTTCGAGTTCCGGGTGTTCAAGGGCGGGCACTTCTACCTGACCTCCCACCAGCCCGAAATCGTGCGGCTGCTCTCCAGCCGCGTGCCCGCGAAGACGGACGTCTAGAACAGCTGGACATCCAGAACAGTTGGACATCGCGGAGTTGGGCTGACACGCATGGGACACCGTGAGGATCTGCTGGAGGGTGCCAGGCGCTGCCTGCTGGAGAAGGGCTTCGTGCGCACCACGGCACGCGACATCGTCAAGGAGTCGGGCACGAACCTGGCGTCGATCGGCTACCACTACGGCTCGAAGGACGCGCTGCTGGCGGAGGCGTACATCTCCATCGTCGAGGGGCTCTGCGACGACTTCGACGCGGGCGAGCAGGCCACGACCGGCACCGAGCCGGGCTCCCTGACACGGTTCGAGGACGGCTGGTCGAGCATCATCGAGACCATGCGGGAGCCCGGTTCGCGGTGGCGCCTGAGCATGGAGATCGTGGTCATGGGCGACCAGGTGCCCGAGGTACGCGCCCACCTGGCGCGGGCCCAGCGCGAGGCCGGGCGCGGCATCATCCCGCTGTTCATGGGCGGCCTGGCGGAGGACGTCGACGACGAGACCGTGGACACCCTCGGCACGTTCTATCTGGCCCTGATGATGGGGCTCATCGCACAGTGGACCTGCGACCCGCAGAGCGCGACCGGCGCGGACGAACTCGCCGAGGGCCTGCGGCAGGTGATCGCGGGCACCGCGCGGCAGTGACCTTGGCGATCGAGCCGTTCCCCGCAGGTGGGGGAGGAGGATTTCCGCCGAACCGGGGCTGAGAGTATGGGCCGATGCGCACCCCCTCGACGCTGCTGCGGGCCTTTCGGCCCCAAGTGCAAGAGCGTCTCTACGACTTCTACGAAGAGCTGCGGAGCGGCGACGACCTCTACTGGGACCGCACCCTGGACGCCTGGGTCGCGACCGGGCACGCGGTGGTCAGCAGCGCCGCGGGCAACCCCGGCCTGTCCTCGGTGCGTTACCCCGACATCGAAGCCGTCCCCGAGGAACTGCGGCCGCTGGCCCGGGTCCTGAGCCGGCAGATGCTCTACAGCGACGCCCCCGAACACCCTCGGCTGCGGGCCCTGATCAGCAAGGCCTTCGCCCCCCGGGCCGTGGCGACACTCAGCGCCCGGATCTCCGAAGCCGTCGACCGGATCATCACCGACGCCGCGCCCACCGGGCGCATGGACATCGTCGCGGACCTCGCCCGCCCCCTGCCTCTCACCATCATCTGCGACCTCCTCGACGTACCCGAGCAGGACCGTCCCGCCGTCGCCGCCTGGTCCGAGCCGGTCGCCGAAGCCATCGGCAACTCCCGACTCGACGCCGACCGCAACCGGGAAGCCTCGCAGAGCATGGCGGACCTCCTCGCCTACCTCCGCGAACACCTCACCCGCCACGACACCCCTCCGGCCCCCCACTCCCTGCGCGCACTGGTGACCACCCAGGCGGAGAACACCGACCAGGATCTCGACGAACTCCTCGCCAACTGCGCCCTGCTCCTGATCGCCGGCCACGAGACCACCACCCACTTCATCGGCAACGCCACACTCGCCCTGCTCCGCCACCCCGAAGCGGCCGACGAACTGCGCCGCCGGCCCGAACTGATGCCCGCCGCGGTGGAGGAACTCCTGCGCTACGACGCCCCGGTGCAGCTGATGCTGCGCCGGGCGCGGCAGGACCTGGACCTGGCGGGGCGCACCATCGCCGAAGGGCAGACGGTGCTCCTGGTGTGCGGCGCCGCCAACCGCGATCCGGCCGTGTTCCCCGATCCCCATGTGCTGGACTTCGAGCGGTCGGGCGGACGGCACATGGCGTTCGGGCACGGTCCGCACTTCTGCCTCGGTGCGGCGCTGGCCCGGCTGGAAGGCGCGATCGTCCTGGAAGCGCTCCTCACCCGGCTCCCCGGCCTGCGGCTCGACGCGGCCGAGCCACCGCAGTGGCAGCGCAGCCTCAACTTCCGCGGACTCACCCGCCTGGACGTCGCCTTCACCCCGCTCTCGGAGTGACGGCACCCGCGTCACACATTGCGACGGTACTGGCCCCCCACCTCGAAGAAGGCGTCGGTGATCTGCTGAAGCGAGCAGACCCGGGCCGTCTCCATGAGGACGGCGAAGACGTTGCCGCCGCCCACGGCCGCTTCCTTGAGAGCGGCCAGGGCGGCGTGGGCCGGGTCGCGGTGGCGGGACTGGTAGTCGCGCACACGCTCCAGCTGGGACTGCTTCTCCTCCTCCGTGGCGCGGGCGAGCTCGATGGCGCCGGGTTCGGTGGTGTCCGCGTGCGGGTTGCGGAAGGTGTTGACGCCGATGAGGGGCAGCGTGCCGTCGTGCTTGCGCTGCTCGTAGAGCATCGACTCGTCCTGGATGCGGCCGCGCTGATAGCCGGTCTCCATGGCGCCCAGCACACCGCCGCGCTCGCTGATCCGCTCGAACTCCTGGAGGACCGCCTCCTCGACCAGGTCGGTGAGTTCGTCGATGATGAACGACCCCTGGAGAGGGTTCTCGTTCATGGCCAGGCCCCATTCCCTGTTGATGATCAACTGGATGGCCAGGGCCCGGCGTACGGAGTCCTCGGTGGGGGTGGTCACGGCCTCGTCGTAGGCGTTGGTGTGCAGGCTGTTGCAGTTGTCGTAGATGGCGATGAGCGCCTGCAGGGTGGTGCGGATGTCGTTGAAGTCCATCTCCTGGGCGTGCAGGGAGCGCCCGGAGGTCTGGACGTGGTACTTCAGCTTCTGGCCGCGCTCGCCCGCCCCGTACTTCTCCTTCATCGCGACGGCCCAGATCCGGCGGGCGACCCGGCCCAGGACCGAGTACTCCGGATCCATGCCGTTGGAGAAGAAGAACGACAGGTTGGGGGCGAAGTCGTCGATGTCCATGCCCCGCGCGAGGTACGCCTCCACGTACGTGAATCCGTTGGCGAGGGTGAAGGCGAGCTGGCTGACGGGGTTCGCCCCGGCCTCGGCGATGTGGTAGCCGGAGATGGACACCGAGTAGAAGTTGCGGACCCTGTTCGCGATGAACCACTCCTGGATGTCGGCCATCATCCGCAGGGAGAACTCGGTGGAGAACAGACAGGTGTTCTGCCCCTGGTCCTCCTTGAGGATGTCGGCCTGCACCGTGCCGCGCACGTTCGCCAGCGCGTGCGCACGCAGTCCCTCCGTCTCCTCGGGGGAGGGGTCGCGGCCCTCGGCGGTACGGAACCTCTCGATCTGCTGGTCGACGGCGGTGTTGAGGAAGAACGCCAGGATCGTCGGCGCGGGTCCGTTGATCGTCATGGACACCGAGGTCGTGGGCGCCACCAGGTCGAAGCCGTCGTAGAGCGCCTTCATGTCCGCCAGCGTGGCCACCGACACCCCCGAGGTGCCGACCTTGCCGTAGATGTCGGGACGCTCGTCCGGGTCACGGCCGTAGAGGGTGACCGAGTCGAAGGCGGTGGACAGCCGGGTGGCCGGCTGACCCTCGGACAGCAGCTTGAAGCGCCGGTTGGTGCGGAACGGATCTCCCTCACCGGCGAACATCCGCGCCGGGTCCTCGCCGTCCCGCTTGAAGGGGAACACCCCGGCGGTGAACGGGAAGAAGCCGGGCAGGTTCTCCCGACGCCAGAACCGCACCAGCTCCCCGTGGTCGGTGAACCGGGGCAGTGACACGCGCGGAATCCTGTTCCCCGAAAGGGACTCGCGGGTCAGCTGGGTGCGGATCTCCTTGCCCCGCGCCTTCACGACCTGTTCGTCGCCGGAGTACGAGGCCATGACGGCGGGCCAGTTCGCGATCTGTTCCCTGACCTCCTGCGGGAGCCGTTCGCGCGCGTCGTCGAGCAGCGACCGGA
Organism: Streptomyces sp. NBC_00878; assembly: GCF_026341515.1. Lineage (NCBI taxonomy): Bacteria > Bacillati > Actinomycetota > Actinomycetes > Kitasatosporales > Streptomycetaceae > Streptomyces > Streptomyces sp. NBC_00878. The sequence goes on from NZ_JAPEOK010000002.1 coordinate 382,921, forward strand.
CGTTCCCGGCTTCGGCGCCGGCCGCGAGCAGCTCGCCCTCGACCGCCTCCAGGCGCTGCACCCGCCGGGCCGCCTCGGCCAGCAGCCCGGTCCCGGCGTGGTACCTCCGGACCGTGTCGGTGATCTCGGCGAGATAGCGCACCCGGTCCGCGGGAACCACCTGCCGGATGCCGGACGAGTGGCGCACGTCCACCCGCGGCAGGGTGCCCTCGGGCAACGGCAGTCCGTGCTCGGCCAGAGCCGTCTTCACGTACTGGTAGAGCGCGGTGACACCGTCGTCGTTGAACGTGGCCGCCGAGGTGCCGAGCACCGGCATGTCCTCGGGCCGCATCCCGAACGCCTCGCGATTGCGGACCAGTTGGCGGCCCACGTCGCGCAGCGCGTCCTTGGCGCCGCGCCGCTCGAACTTGTTGATCGCCACGACGTCGGCGAAGTCGAGCATGTCGATCTTCTCCAGCTGCGAGGCGGCGCCGAACTCCGGCGTCATCACGTACACCGAGGTGTCGACGAACGGCACGATCGCCGCGTCGCCCTGGCCGATGCCCGGTGTCTCCACGATCACCAGGTCGAAGCCGGCGGCCTTGACCACGTCGATCACCTCGGACAGGTGCGCGGGCAGCTCGTGGCTGCCGCGGGTGGCCAGGCTCCGGAAGAAGATCCTGTTCCCGTCGAGGGAGTTCATCCGGATCCGGTCTCCGAGCAGCGCACCGCCGCCCCGGCGGCGGCTCGGGTCGACCGCGATCACCGCGATCCGCAGCTTGTCCTGCTGGTCGAGACGGAACCGGCGCACCAACTCGTCGGTCAGCGACGACTTGCCCGAGCCGCCGGTGCCGGTGATGCCGACCACCGGTGTGGTCCGGGCTACCCCGGCGGCGCGCAGCTGTGCCATGAACTCCGGGGGCAGCTTGCCCAGTTCCGCACCGGTGATGGCGCGGGCGATCGCGAACCGGTCGCCCGCCAGAACGGCGGCCGCGTCGACCGGCTTGCCGTCCCAGAGGTCGAAGTCGCAGTCCTTCACCACCGTGTCGACCATCCCGGCGAGGCCCATGCGCTGGCCGTCCTCCGGGGAGAAGATGGTCACCCCGCTGTCGCGCAGCCGGGTGATCTCCTCGGGCACGATGACACCGCCCCCGCCGCCCACCACGCGGACGTGCTCCGCTCCCTGCCGGCGCAGCGACTCGACCAGGTACTCGAAGTACTCCACGTGGCCGCCTTGGTAGGACGAGACCGCCACACCGTGTGCGTCCTCCTCGATCGCGGTGTCCACGACCTCCTGCACCGACCGGTTGTGTCCGAGATGGATCACCTCGGCACCCTGGGACTGGAAGATCCGCCGCATGATGTTGATGGAGGCGTCGTGCCCGTCGAACAGAGCCGAAGCCGTGACCAGACGGATGGGGTGCACGGGACGGTGCAGATCGCTCATGGGGGCCTTCCCAGACAGGTCGGGTAACGCCGACTGAAGAAATAGTAGGACGTCCTAGTAAATCGCGGGGGGTGAGGGTGGTGTGAGCAGGAGCACAGGGCGTGCGGGAGTCGGCTCGGCGACACGGGGGAGCTCCCGACCGCGGGCCAACGGCGCGACGCCCTACCGTCTCGTCGGCCGGTGCGGGATCCTCGACTTCCGTGACGGGTCTCGGCGGAACGGCCTGGCAGTGACACACCTGGAGGGGACACACGAATGAAGCCCACAGCCGATCTCTACGACGAGCACGGGGACGACCTTCAGTCGTGCACCACCCAGTTCCGCCCCTTCGGCACCCGGACGTCGTTCGAGGGCGCCGTCACCACCGTGAGATGTCACGGCGACAACGTGATCCTCAAGGCCGCCCTCGGCGAGCCCGGGGCGGGCCGGGTCCTCGTCGTCGACGGCGGCGGCTCACTGGACAGCGCCCTGATGGGCGACGTCATCGCCGGCCTGGCCGCGTCCAACGGCTGGGAGGGTGTCGTCATCCACGGTGCCGTCCGTGACGTCGAGGCGCTGTCCAAGATCGACCTCGGCATCAAGGCCCTCGGCTCGAACCCCCGCAGGAGCCGCAAGGACGGCACTGGGGACAAGAACGTCGAGGTCTCGTTCGGCGGAGTGACCTTCAAGCCCGGCTGCCACCTCTACAGCGACACCGACGGCATTCTCGTCACCCGTGAATGAGCGCCCCTTTACCCGGTGCACGGGAGCGCCCCTTTCCAGGCGGGAGGGCCGTGATCACCTTGCCCGCGGCGACCGTCTGACGCACGCTGGTCCTATGGGTGAGCACGACGGCCCCACCCTCATCACGTCCGTCCAGCGGGCCTTCCGCCTCCTGGAGGCCGTCAGCGCGCACCAGAACGGCGCGCCGGCGAAGCAGCTGGCACGGGAGACCGGCCTGCCCCTGGCCACCGCCTATCACCTGTTGCGGACGCTGGTCCACGACGGATACCTGCGGAAGCTGGACGACGGCGGCTTCGTCCTCGGGGACAAGCTGCAGATGATGCAGAGCACGGGCCGCGGACAGGCGCTGCTCAGCCGGGTCCGCCCCACCCTCGCCGCGCTGCGCGACGAGCTGACCACCGCCGCCTACCTCACCTTCTACGAGGAGGGCGAGATCCGGGTCGCCGAGATCGTCGACGGCCCCCGTACGCCCCGCGTCGACCTCTGGGTGGGATTCGAGGACGCGGGGCACGCCACCGCGCTGGGCAAGTCAGTGCTGCGGGAACTGGGCGACGAGGCCCGTAACGACTACCTCTCCAGGCATCACCTCGTCGACCTCACGCCGCGGACGATCACCAGCCGGCCGGAACTGCTCCGGCGCCTGGACTCCTCACCCGTGGCCCCGGCCGTCACGGACCTGGAGGAGTACGCCCTGGGCACGGTCTGCGTCGCCGTGCCCGTCTACAGCGGGGACACACTCGGTTCGCTGGGTGTCTCGATGCCGGTGGAACGGCTTGCCCGGCTTCAGGGCATCCGGGAGCGGCTGCTCCCGGCGGCGAGCCGTGTGACCAGGGGTCTTTCGCTCACTATCTGAAAATCCGCTCCTTGTGACGTTCGGATAAACCCCGTTTCCTGGAGGAAACCGGCACTACAAGAATGTGCACCACGCACAGGTGAGGACTGCGGACTAGGTATGAGTCAGGCCCGTGATCATGGCGGCACCCACTGGTCCGTACCGTCGCTCAGGAACCGAGCGGCCTGTCTCGGGGCTTCGGCCCGCGGCCGTGCCGCCGCGCGGCTGGCCGCCGGGACGCCCGTACTTCCCGTACTTCCCGTGCTGATAGTTTCCGTCGTCGTGATCGCCGATCTCATCGGCGGGGCCGGGATGGTCTGGCTGCATCTCCTCGCGGCCGGGCCCGCGCTGGCCGCCACGACGAACGGGCCGCGCGGTGTCGTGTGCGTCGGTTTCCTCGCGGCGGTGCTCGGCGCGACGCTCGGCGCCCGGAACGGTGTCCCGGGCGGCGAACTGGCGGCCGTACTGTCCGCCCTGGTGGCCGTCACCGTGGCCAGTGGCCTGGCCAGCGCGTTGCGCACCCGCCGTGACCGGGTACTCGCCGCCGTCCGCTCGGTCGCGGAGACCGCCCAGCACGCGGTGCTCACGCCCGTACCGGCGACCGTCGGCCCGTTCCAGGCGGCCGTCCGCTACAGCGCCGCGGCGGCCGAGGCCCGTATCGGCGGGGATCTCTACGCACTGATACCGACCCCGTACGGAGTGCGGCTGATCGTCGGCGATGTGCGGGGCAAGGGACTGCCGGCCGTGGGGACCGCCGCGCTGGTGCTCGGTGTGTTCCGCGAGGCGGCCTACGACGAGCCCGATCTCCTGGCCGTCATCGACAGGATCGAGCGGAGCCTGGCGCGCAATCTCGGCGCCGACGACTTCGTCACCGCCGTGGTCGCCGGATACCCGCAGGCCGGGCATCTGGAGGTGGTGAACTGCGGACACGCGCCTCCGCTGCTGGTACACGCGTCCGGCAGCGTCGTGGCCGTGGAGCCCGCGCATCCGGCCCCGCCCCTCGGGCTGCGCGGCCTCACCGGGCACACCCCCGGCCTGGAGACCGTGCCGTTCGCCGACGGGGATCAACTGCTGCTCTACACCGACGGGGTCACCGAGGCCCGGGACCGCGACCGCGAGTTCTACCAGCTCGCCGAGGGGCTGGCCCGCCACGCGTCCGACGAACCGGCACGCACCCTCACCGCGCTGCACGACGAACTCCTGGCCCATGTGGGCGGTCGGCTGCACGACGACGCGGCACTGCTCCTGATCCGCAAACCGACGGTCCGGGACGTGGTGGTTCCCGAACCGACGGTGTGCGGAGCGGCAGGTTCCGAAGCGGGAGCGGCAGGGTCCGAAGAGACGGCCGCCCGCCCGGCGGTGCCGTCAGGATGACGAACCCCGCGCAGGGTTCCGCCGGGGCGCCTACTGGACGAGTTTCCACTCCTGCGAGCCGTCCGTGGCCGCGTTCTGCAAGGTCAGCGGCGCGTTGTCGGATGCACCGGTCAGATACACGTTCGTGTTCTTGACCGACTGCAGTTTGTAGAACCCGTCGTCCGTCTTGACGAGGTTCCAGCTGCCGGTGGCGCTGTTGTCGACCCACTGGCCGATCCGCTGGCCGACCGTCGCGTTGCCGGTCCAGATGGCCGCCGCCCGACCGCCCGACTTGTTGAGCAGCGTGACGCCGCCCTGCGGCTCGGTCACCACGTGCCAGTACTGGGTGTCCGCGTTCGCCGCCGAGCCGAGCTTCTCCAGCACGACGTCAGGAACGTTCGCGTTGCCGATGTTCGCGTCGTTGGTCTTGTTCCCGGTGCCGATCACCTGGCCGGTCTTCCGGTTCACCAACTGGTAGTAGGCGCCGTCCGAGTGGCCGAGGTCGACCTCGGCGTAGGCGATCGTCGACGTGCCCTGGTTGTTGAGTATGGAGATGCGGCCTGTTCCCTCGACGTACTGGAGGTTGCGGCTGTAGCCGGCCCGAGAGGTCGTCTGGTACTCCTTCCACGTGCCGTCGCTGCGTCCGCTCTCATTGACCCAGACGTTGCCGCTGCCCGCGGCGTTGTAGACCAGGCGCCCGTCGGGAAGCTTGATGACGACCGGACTGCCGCCCCTGGCGAGAGGCCGGGAACCGGCGGCGACCGGCAGCGAGGCGACGTCCGTACCGGTCGCGGAGCCCCGGTAGAACTCCAGCGGGCTGTCCGCGATCACATACCTGGTGTTGGCTCCGCCGGCCCAGTACTCGAACGGGAGCAGCCACTTGCCGTCCGCCGTCGGGACGACGTTCGTCATGCCCGGCCGCCCGCCCCCGATCTCCGTCTTGCCGCCACCCATGTCCTGGGTGCTTCCCGCGAGATCGACGACAGGGTCGCTCCACTTCGCGCCGCGGCCGTCCCAGGTCTTGTGGACGAGGATCTGGCCGTGCGAGTCCTTGGCGGTGTCGTTCGCCGGGTCCAGGGTCGGGACGCCGGTCTTCGCATCGAAGCCGATGTAGTCGTTCTCGTCGGAGTAGTAGCAGACGAGCTTGCCCTCGTAGACCATCAGGTAGGGCTCCCAGAGGGGATCCACCTGCTTGTACGTGTTCGCGCTCGCGACGTTCTGGCCGGTAGCGCCCGCGCTGCCGCCCTGCCAGCCGCCGGTCGCGACGACGTTGAGGACCTCCCACGTCTCGCCGCCGTCGGTGCTGGAGTACAGGGCGATCGCCAGATCCTTGCGGTCTCCGTCGTTCGACGGCGTCCAGTTCGGGTCCGCCGCCTTGCGCTCCTTGTAGTACTGGTCGTCGCCCGACACCACACTCGCCAGCAGGAGCGTGCCCTTCTTCAGCTTCCCGACGTTCTGCGGAAGCGTGTAGAGGTACGGGTTCGTCCAGTTGCTCGTGTACTTCGCGAACCTGGGGTGCTTGGAGAGGTACGCCGGAGCCTTCACCTCCGACAGCGGCTGCCACGTCGTTCCGTCGTCGTCGCTCTTGTAGACCGGAAGTGTCTGCCCGTCGGCGCTGCCCGTCTCCGGCACGACCGTGGACTTCTCGAACGACGCGACCAGGCGTCCGCTCGGCAGCTGCGCCGACTTCGGGTAGACCGCGCAGTTGCCCCGCCCCTTGAGGCACGGCTCGCTTCCGAGCTGGTAGAGGATTCCACCCGTCGGGTTGTACGCCTGTGCGGTGCCCATGGGTATCGCCAGCAGCGCTGATGCCGCGACGAAGGTTCCCAGCGCTTTCCCTGCTGTTCTTCTTTGCATAGCCCCTCCTCGGGGGTGGTGCGGTGGTGCGGATGTCGTGGGGGGCAGATCAGGAAACGAACACGCGGACGTCCCAGGCGCCGAGGTTCAGCGCCGTGCCCGCGGGGACGGACGTGCCGTCGAGGGCGTCGGAGAGGTCCACCGGGGCGGCGACGCTCACGGGCTCCCAGGCCCAGTTGTGCACGATGTGGACGCGACGGCCGTCCGGGGACGTGCCGGTCGTCGCGGTGACGGACACCGGGAGGTCCCGCCACCCGCTGCGGGCGGCCGGTGCCGTCCAGACGGCCAGCGCCTGGGCGAGCTCGCGTCCGGGCACCGTGCCGACGTAGGTGACGCGGCCCTCCCCGTGGCGGCGGGTGGTGACCGCGGGCCAGCGGCCGAAGTGCGGGTGATCGTACGCGGCCAGTACGTCGGCGTCGATGACGTCGAGGCCGTCGGCCCAGCGCGTCGCCGTCGCGGTCGGCGGCAGCTTCAGGGGGCTGCCGGGCGCGGTGCGCAGGGGGACGTCCTGGAGAAGGTTGCTGAACTCGTCGTAGGTGACACCCGCGGCGTCGGAAAGCCGACCCGGTGCCGCTTCCAGCCGGGCCCGCGCCTCGTGGTCGGCGTAGCCGGTACGCGGGCCGAGGACCAGATGGCCGCCGGCGTGCGCGTAGGCGGCGAGCCAGTCGAGCGTCGTGTCGTCGACGACGTACAGCGCCGGGACGACCAGGACCGGGTGGCGTCGGGCACCCTCCTCGGCCGTCAGACCCTCCCGTTCGCCGCGCGGATCGTGCAGTTGGCGGGCGTGCACGATCCGTACCTGGCGTCCGGCGTCGAAGGCACCGCGGTAGAAGGGGTCGAAGATCCGGTGGTAGGCGGCGGCGTCCGGTTCGCCGTCGGCGGTCGCGAACGGCGGATGCTTCTGCATGAGCCACTTGCTGGGCGTCGAGTAGACCATCGTGATGTCGGCGTCCGGCTCGATCCCGGCGACCAGTGAACCCGCGGTCTCGAACTCCTCGCCCAGCCGGGCGATCTCGGCGTACGTACGGCCCGGTCGGCCGGTGTGCGGAAGGACGCCGCCCCAGTAGGTCTCGACACCGAAGCGCAGCGTCTGCCACTGCCAGTACTCGATCATCCGCGCGCCGCGCGCGACCTGCGCCCAGGCGGCCTGGCGCCACTGCCCGTCGTAGCCGGGCCGGTTGTCCCACGCCATGCCGATCGAGTTCGCGTTGGTCTCGGTGACCAGGAACGGCTCCTGAAGGGAGGAGTACATCCAGTCCGCGGTCTGGTACATCGACCACACACCGGTGGTCTTCCATTTCTGCTCGTGGTCCTCGGGCGTGGGGTCGGGGAGCAGCAGACCGTCCTGCATGTCGTAGTACGGGTTGCCCGACGCGATGTCGAGGCGGTCCGTCATCTCGTCGTCCTCCACGGCGCCGCGCGTGTAGGAGATGCACGTGGTGACGAACTGCCCGGGACCGGCGTACTCGCGGACGATGTCGGCCTGCCAGCCGATGAACTCCGTGACCTGACGTGCCTGGAACTCCCGCCACGCGACGTCGTACTGCGGCTGGACGTTCCCGTCCGGCGTCCACAGGTCGGCCCACGTCGACAGCCGGTGCGACCAGTAGACCAGCCCCCACTCGCGGTTGAGGGTCTCGACGTCCCCGTACTTCGCGCGCAGGTGGTCCACGAACCGCTGGAACACGCCGTGGTTGTGGAGGAGGTGCAGGCCCGGCTCGTTGTCCACCTGGAAGCCGATGACCGCCGGGTGACCGGCGTACCGGGCGACGACCTTCCGGATCACCCGCTCGGCGTGGAAGCGGAACGCCGGATGCGTGAAGTCCGCTTCCTGCCGGGCACCCCAGCCGAGGCGCTGACCCGTGGGCTGCTCCCCGGCGATCTCCGGGTACTGGCGGGCCAGCCACGGTGGTACGGCGTACGTCGGCGTGCCGAGGACGACGGAGATACCGCGCTCGTGGGCGCCGTCCAGCACCGGCTGGAGCCAGTCCAGGTCGAACTGCCCGCTCGTGGGCTCCCATGTCGACCAGACCGACTCGCCGACCCGGATGACGGTGAAGTGCGCGGCGGCCATCAGGTCGAGGTCGGTCTTGAGCTGTTCCTCGGGCGCCGGCTCGGCTTGGTAGCCGGGGTGGTACTCGTGGTAGTACGCGGCGCCGAACAGGACGTGGGCAGGCAGAACCGCCATGAAGGACCTCCGAAGACAAGGGGTGGTACGAGGACTGCGCGCTACTGCTTGACGCCGCCGGCGGCCAGGCCGCTCTGCCAGTACCGCTGGAGCAGGAGGAAGGCGATGACGAGCGGGAGGATCGAGATGAGGGAGCCCGTGACGACGAGCGCGAGCATGTCGCTGCTGGCACCGGCCCCGCCGTTCTGGGCCTGGGCCGCCCAGGATGAGAGACCGACCGTGATCGGGTACAGATTCGGGTCGTTGAGCATGATCAGCGGAAGGAAGTAGTTGTTCCAGGTGGCGACGAGGGTGAAGAGCAGAACGGTCACCAGGCCGGGCGCGAGCAGTCGCAGGGCGATGGTGAAGAAGATCCGGGCCTCCCCGGCGCCGTCGATGCGGGCGGCCTCCAGGATGCTGTCGGGGATGGCGTCCTGCGCGTAGACCCGCATCAGGTAGAGGCCGAAGGGGTTGACGAGGGACGGCAGGATGACGGCCCAGGGCGTGTTGACCAGCTCGACCTTCGCGAAGAGCAGATAGGTCGGGATCGCGAGGGCGGTGGCCGGGACCATGACGGCGCCGAGGACGAGGTTGAAGGCCGCGCGGTCGCCGCGGAAGCGGAACTTGGCGAAGCCGTATCCGGCCGCTGCCGCGAGCAGGGCGGCACCGAGCGCGCTCACCACCGCGTACATGGCCGTGTTGAGCAGCCAGCTGACGAAGACCCCGTCGTCCTGGGTGAAGGTCTCCTTGATGTTCGTCAGCAGCCGCGGGGTGTCGGAGAACCACAGACCGAAGCTGTTGAACAGGTCCTGGGTGCTCTTCGTCGAGGCGACGACCAGCCAGAACAGGGGCAGCAGGAAGTAGGCCAGAGCGGCCAGCATGGCGATGGTCAGCGGGGTACTGCGGCGCCGGGACGCCGAGCGACGGCGCCGGCCGGGGGGCGCGGGTGTCCCGTCCATCGGCGAGGAGCTCGCGGTCGCCGGGGGCACGGCTGATGAGGATCCCACCGGCTCGATCGCGGTCGAGAGCTTGGGGGAGGTCACGGGGTCCTCCTGCGGTTCGCGGTGAGCAGGACGGCATAGGAGGCGACCACGATGACGAGGCCGAGGAGGAAGGAGACCGTGGCCGCGTAGTTGAGCTTCTGGCCGGTGAAGGCGAGGGTGTAGGAGTACAGGTTCGCGGTGTAGGAACTGCTGATGACGTCAGGGGCGATGGCCATCAGCAGCTTCGGCTCGTTGAACAACTGGAAGCTGCCGATGACGGAGAACAGCAGGGTGAGCATCAGCGCCGGGCGCAGCGCGGGGAGCTTGACGGACCAGGCGATGCGCCAGGCCCCGGCCCCGTCCATCGCCGCCGCCTCGTACAGCTCGTGGGGAATGGTCCGCAGGGCCGCGTACAGGATGATCATGTTGTAGCCGACGAACTCCCAGGTGACGATGTTCGCCAGGCTGGCGAGCATCCAGCTGTCGCTGAGGAACGGCGGGGCAGGCAGGTCCAGCTTCTCGCTCAGCTGGGCGAAGGGGCCGAAGTCCGGCCCGTAGAGATAGCCCCACATGAGCGCGGCGACCACGCTCGGGACCGCGTACGGGACGAAGATGCCGAGCCGGATCACCCGGGCCAGGCGCAGCAGGCCGCTGTCGAGCGCGAGCGCGAACAGCAGGGCCAGGACGAGCATCACCGGGACCTGGATCACGAAGAACAGCGCGACGCGTCCGACGCCGTGGATCAGGAGCGGGTCCTGGACTGCCTTGACGTAGTTGTCGAGGCCGACGAAGGCCGTTCCGCCGATGAGCTTCTCCTGGAACAGGCTCAGGTAGGCGGCGTAGCCGAGCGGGGCGAGGAAGAGCAGGACGAAGAGCACCATGAACGGCGCGACGAACAGGGGCCCTGCCGCACGGTGCTTCGCCCTGGGGGATGCCTTGGCGGAGGTCGCGGTGGTGGCGGCCATCTCAGCCCCCCTTGACGGTGAAGCCCTGGTCCTTGGCGTACGTGGTCAGCCGTGACTGCCAGCTGCCGAGGGCGCGGACCGTGTCGGACTTGTCGGCCAGGGACTTGCCGACGGTCTCGGTCCAGTCGGTCGCCGCCTGGTCCAGGAACGGCGGCCACTGGAAGGAGGAGTTGACCGTGGAACTGATGTCGGCGAAGACCTGGTTGACCTTCTGGCCGCCGTAGAAGGACGGGGCGTCCCCGACGAACGCGGGGTCCGTGAGCAGGTCCTTCGTCGCCGGGAAGAAGAACTGCTCGGTGGCGAACATCTTCGCGCTGGCCGGGTCGGTGTTGAGGAACTGCGCGAACACCGCCGCGGCGATGGGGTTCTTGGTCGAGCGGATCACGGCGGTGGTCGAGCCGCCCCAGTTGCCGGAGCTCGGCTTGGCGGAGTCCCACTGAGGCAGCGGTGCCGCCCGCCACTTGCCCGCGGTGGCCTTGGCGGAACCGGAGAGGAAGACAGGTCCCCACGCGGCGGTGATCCAGGTGGCGTACTTGCCCTTGTTGAGGGCCGCGTACCAGGCGTCGGTGAAGTCCGGCTCGACGCCGATGACCCCCTCCTTCGCGAGCCCGCCCCAGTACTCGCCGAGCTTCCTGGAGGCGGCGTCGTCGACACTGATGGTGATGTCGGTGCCGGAGGTGACGTACGGCTTGGCGCCGGCCTGCCACTGCAGACCGTGCCAGGCGGCGGGCTGGTTCGCCGCGAGGTTGGTGAGGTAGACCTTGGGGTCGGCCTTGTGGAGCTTGCGCGCCGCCGCGGCGAACTCGTCCCAGGTCTTGGGTACGTCGATGCCGTGCTCGTCGAAGATGTCCTGCCGGTACAGCATGCCCATCGGGCCGGTGTCCTGCGGTATCGCCCAGACCTCGCCCTTGGCACCGCTGACCTGCCCCCAGGTCCAGTCGACGAACGTCTCCTTGAGCTTCGACGCGCCGTAGGGCCGCAGGTCCAGCAGGCTGTTGGTGATCGTGAAGGTCGGGATGGCCTGGTACTCGATCTGCACCATGTCCGGCGCCCCGCTGTCTGCCTTCAGCGCCGTACGCAGCTTGGTGTACTGAGGGGTGCCCTGGCCGGCGTTGACGACCTTGACCTTGATGGCCGGGTACTTCTTCTCGAAGAGCGCGATCTCCTTCGCGATGTTCGGCACCCAGGTCCAGAAGGTCAGCTCGGTCGGCGTCTTCATCGCCTTGTCGATGTCGGCCTGGCCGACCGGCTTGGCGGAGTCGGACGAGCCGCCCGAGCCGCCGCCGCACGCGGACAGGGCGGCACCGAGCGACAGGGCTCCCGTCGCGGTGAGGAAGAGCCGGCGGTTCATGGCGGAGGGACTGGCGAAGGACCTGGAGGTGGGCATGGTGACTCCCGCGATGGCGAAGGGCATGGCACGCCGAGCGAGGGCGTGCGGCACGGAGATGAACGAAGGGGGGGTGGGCGTGGACGTGACGACCGGTTCGTGGAGACCTGTGCGGTCGGGTGCACGTCCTCGCTGACCAGGACCGGCGTGCGTTCCACGTACTGCGGAGGCGGAAGGACGCGGCCGACAGGAGAACAAGCGGGATGGAGCGGGGGCCGGAGCGACGGTTCGGAACCGGCGCGGCGGACTGTCTCGGGGCCCGGTGGAGCGTGGAGAGAGGAACGGTCCCGCGGTGCTCCTGTCCCGGGATCGTCCGGACGAGCGAGGCACGGCAGGGGGAGTGAAGGGCTGATCAGCGGCCAGTCAGGCGGCTCGCTTTCGGATCACGTGCCCGGCCATGAGCTCTGTCGGCCGGGCTGATCGCCGCTGTTCAGTCATTGTCGGCGGGTGGCGGTGGTTGTCGGTGGTTGTCGGTGGTTGTCGGTGTTGGTCAGCGAGTGTCAGTGGACAGTGGGCGAGTCTCCCTTCGGGAGCGGGGTTTTACCGCGTCTGCCGCGTCCCGGGGTCTTCCGGAGCTGCGGCGGCGCGGTCGAGGCGCGGACGATGAGGTCGACCGGTGGGTCGCTCGCGGGCAGGAGATCCGCCTGCGGATTCTCGATTGCGTGCACGAGACGCTTGAGCCCCTCCTGCGCCATGGCGTCGAACGGCTGACGCACGCTGGTCAGGGGAGGAGTCACATAGGCGGCGACCGGGATGTCGTCGAAGCCGACGACACTGACGTCCTCCGGCACACGCCGGCCGCCCTCGGTCAGCGCGCGGATCAGACCGATGGCCATGTCGTCGTTCGCGGCGAACACCGCGGTCACCTCCGGGCGGGAGACCAGTTCCCGGCCCGCCGCGTAGCCCGACGCCGCCGACCAGTCGCCCTGGATGACCGGCGGGACGTCCTTGCCGTGTTCCGCGAGCGCGGACCGCCAGCCTTCAAGTCGGTCCCGTGCGGCGTACCACCGCTGCGGACCGGCGAGGTGATGCACGGTCGGGTGGCCCAGGTCCAGCAGGTGTTCGGTGGCAGCCCGGGCCATCCGGTCGGCGCCGCCGCCCGCGGCCAGCACCGTGGACGCGGTGAAGGGCGGAGGCGCGCCGATGACCAGGACCGGCACGTCGAGCCGGGCGGAGATGTTCCCACCGGCTCCCCTCTCGTCGATCGGCTCGGAGATGACGATGCCGTCCACGCCCTGGTCGAGGAGTGAGTCCACCGCACCGGCGATGCCCGCGGGATCACCTTCCATCGTGTTGACCACACGGAGCGCGTATCCCACGTCCCGGACGACCCGCTCGACTCCCATGAGCAGCGTGGCCGGTCCGTACAGGGCCGTGCCCAGCGTCACCACACCGATGGACCGGGTCCGCCCCGAAGCGAGCGCCCTGGCCGCGTTGTTGAGCCGGTACCCGAGCTCCTCGGCGGCTGCGAGAACGCGTCGGCGAGCGTCGGCGGACACGTACTGCTCGTCGTTGAAGACCCGCGACACCGTCTTCTGCGACACCCCGGCCAGCCGGGCCACGTCCACACTGCGCGGTGCGGCGGAGCCCCCGCCCCGCCCTGTACCTCGCGTCATGGCGACTCCCCAATGGCCGACGAACGGATCCCAAGGATCCCAGGCCCTCGTTGGCCTGACTGCGCAGACATGTCTACGCAGTCATATGGGTGACGTCAAGAGTTCGCGCAAACAATCCGCAACGACATTCTGGGCGCGAGCGGAAATCTCGGCGGTACCAAATGCCCTTGTATTTAGGGAAATAGCAGCTCTCGTCCAGGCGGGAACATGTGCACTTCCTGGGATAGTCAATTACATTAATAGGCGACTAGTTGGCAGTCGCCTCCCGCTCCATGGGCAGCGGGAGGAGCGAGCGAAGAGAAGGCGGGCGACAACCATGCCGAGCACTGGCTACGCGCGGTACGTCGCGCTGGGCGACAGTCAGACCGAGGGCCTCGGTGACGATGACGGCGCGGGGAATCCGAGAGGGTGGGCGGACCGGCTCGCCGAGCGGATCGCGCGGGCCGAGCCCGGCCTCCTGTACGCCAATCTCGCCGTCCGCGGGCGCCTCGCGGGGCAGGTGCGCGCGGAGCAGTTGGCGCCCGCGCTGACACTGCGGCCGGACCTGGTGACGGTCGTCGCCGGTGTCAACGACGCGCTGCGCCCCCGCTTCGACGCGGACGAGGTGGCGGAGCACCTGGAGGCCATGTTCGTCGCGCTCACCGGGAGCGGTGCCCGCGTGGTGACGCTGACCTTCCCCGACATGGGGCGGATCGCCCCCGTCGCCAGACCCATCGGCCACCGGGTCGCCGCACTGAACAACCGCATTCGCGAGGCGGCCGGACGCCACGGTGTCGTGGTGGCCGACGCCGAGCCCTACTCGCTGGCCACCGACCGCCAGTTGTGGAGTCCCGACCGGCTGCACATGAGCGCGCGCGGTCATGCCCTGATCGCCGCCGCGGTCGCCGAGCAACTCGGTGTGCCGGGAAGCGACGGCAGCTGGAACCGGTTCCTGTCCGCCGGCGAGCCGGCACCCTCGGGGCTGCGGGCCGTCGGGTCCGAGCTGCGATGGGTGGGCTCCTTCCTCGGACCCTGGCTCGTCCGCCGTCTCCGCGGCCGCTCGTCCGGCGACGGACGGCAGGCCAAGCGCCCCACCCTGCTTCCGGTGGCCCAGGTCGCCGAAGAATCCCGCTGACCCTGCTGACCAGTACGGGACGGGCGCCGCAGGGCGTCCGCGACGGCCCTCTCATAGTCGTCACATTGACTAATCAACAGGGTGTTAAGTTGGCTTTATGGCTCTTCGCAACGCGGTGATGGCGGCGCTCCTGGAGGGTGAGGCGTCGGGGTACGACCTCGCCAAGGGGTTCGAGGGAACGGTCGCCAACTTCTGGATGGCCACACCGCAGCAGATCTACCGCGAGCTGGAGCGTATGGAAGGCGATGGCCTCGTCGTCGCCCGCGTCGTGCAGCAGGAGCGCCGTCCGAACAAGCGGCTGTTCTCGCTCACCGAGGAGGGCTTCGCCGCCGTGCGGGCCTACACCGCCGAACCGCCCGCCAAGCCGACGGCGATCCGGGACGAGCTCATGGTCAAGGTGCAGTGCGTCGACGTCGGCGACATCGAGGCCGTACGAGCCGCCATCACCCAGCGCATGGAACTGGCCGTGACCAAGATGGCGCGCTACGAGCGCATTCGGGAACGGCTGTTGGCCGGCCGTACCGAGGACGAGTTCTTCAGTACGGCCGACCGCGTCGGGCCCTACCTCACGTGTCTGCGAGGTCTGGCCCTCGAACGGGACAACCTGACCTGGGGCGAGGTCGCCCTCAAACGACTCGCGCAGCGCGCGGAGAGGCCCGGTTCGCCGGTACGGGACTGAGCACGTGCACGGCTCAAGCCGTGGCGGAGCGGCTGTTGTACGCCTCCGCCTTCAGGACTGGGCGGTGTGAGGTCAGGGCCCGGGCGGGCCAGGACAAGGTGACGGCCTGTGACTCGCCGGGCAGCAGCCACAGGTAGTTGTCGCTGTAGAGCGTCGGCAGCACCCGACGGCCGGTCGTGTCGTTCAGCAGGGACAGCCGGACCATGGCGGCGACGGCCCGGCCCTGGTTGCGGATGGTGGCGGTCAGTCCGTGACGTGCCCCGGAACGGGACAGGCGCGTCACCGTCGCGGACACCTTCGTCCGCGGCGCTGTGGTCAGCGCCCGCATGGCGGCCGCGGAGCGATGACGCCAGTACGTGTTGCGCGACAGAACGCGGCCGTCACCGTCCTCCAGGGTCAGGCGCAGCAGGTGCAGATCGGGCAGGTCGTCGGCCCAGGCGACGGTGAACGCCTTCGCAGTGGCGGCCGGTGCCACGTCCAGCCGCGCGCTCCTGCTCTTGCCGAGCTGACGGCCCGACAGGTCGAACAACCGCGCCGACACGGTGGCGTTCTTGAGGTCTTTCCGTGTGTGGTTGACGGCCAGGACCTGTCCCTCGGGGTCGGCCTGGACGTGCAGGGGCTCGCAGGCCGAGCGGGCGCCGTAGTAGGTGCCGTTGACGTCGAAGTCGTAGTCGTAGGTCTGCCAGACCGTGCTGTGCCAGGCCGGGTGGGACATCCACAGCATCAGGCCGCTGGCGTTGGCCCACAGGTTCGCGTTCCATGCCTCGAACATGGCGCGCGTGTTCTCGTAGTTGACGAACTGGGCCTTGCGGGCGAAGTCGTCCAGGTCCTCGGCCGCTCCGAGGCGGGCCTCGACGGCTGCCTTGTACGTGTGCGGTGCCTGATTCCCGCGCTCGCTCCAGTCGTGGTAGTACCACGCGCCGCGTATCGGCCACTCGGGCTCGTCGCCCGCCATGTTCCGCATGCTGGCGGCGGTGGAGACGACCGGCATACCGATCTCGGTGTGGAAGCCGAAGTCCTTGCTGCCGTACGTCGACGGATCGAAGTACTTCTCCGGCTCGACCCAGCCGTACGGTCCGCCGCCGGTGATGATGCCGCCGGCCGAGTTGTTCTGGTAGAGGATGCCGGGGACCTGCTGCTCGACGGCCTCACGCATGCCCTTGTCGATCGCGGCCGGCGGGTTGCCCTCGTTGGCTCCGCACCAGACCACCACGCTGGGGTGGATGCGGTAGCGCAGGACGGTGTCCCGCGCGATCGAGTTGAAGGCGTCGTGGTCCGGCGGGTCCATGGCCCACGCGTTGGGGAAGTCGTTCCACACCAGGATCCCGTGCTCGTCGCAGGCGGCGAAGAACTCCTCCCGGTCGCAGGTGCCCACCCAGTTGCGGATCATGGTGAAGTTCATGTCGCGGTGCATCCGTACGGCCGCGTCCATCCGCTCGGACGGCATCCGGCGCAGCAGTTCGTCCCAGCCCCAGTTGCCGCCGCGGGCGAGGACCCGCACTCCGTTCACACTGATCTTCAGCGGGTCGGGGGTGTTGGACACGGACTTCACGTCGGTCCACGTGTCCCCGTCGTCGGACACCTGGATCACGTAGGTCTTCGGGTAGGCCGGCTCCCACAGGATCGCCACCCGGTCGAACCTCTTCGCGGCGCCCAGGTCGACCTGGATCCACTGGTGGTCCTCGTACTGGGACGACCAGCGGGTTCCCGTATCGCCGTCCGTGGCGTGCGCGGCCGGGTGGTCGGACTCCTCGGTGGACGCGGTCGCCTTCTGCCGCAGGGCGAGGTCGGTGCCGGGCTCGGCGCTGTCGATGACGCCGAGGGACCACAGGGAGTTGCCCCAGCTCGTGTTGCGCAGCCCGCAGGCGATTCGTACGTAGCGGGCGGTGCGTGGAGCGAAGTCCTCGACCTGGAGGCTGGCGTTGCCGTTGTTGAACGGCAGCGGCACCGCGCTGTTGTCCACCGACGCCACATCGGTCCAGTCGGCGTCGTTGGAGGAGACCTGCACCACGTAGGTCTTCGCGTACGCCTGCTCCCAGGTCAGGTCGACCCGGTCGAAGGACTGCGGGGACCCCAGATCGACGCGGATCCACTGGTCGTCCTCGTAGGCCGAGGACCAGCGGGTCGCGGGATCACCGTCGGTCGCGTTGGCCGGGGCGTGGTCGTCCCCGTCCTTGCTCGACGCCTCGGCGGGTGCGTTCAGGGCGAGGTCGACGGCGGGCCGTGCGCTGTCGGACACGGCCAGGGTCCACAGCGAGTTGCCCCAACTGGTCGCCCGGGTCAGGCACTTGATACGTACGTACCGGGCTCGCTGCCGGTCGAACGACACGGACTGGGTGTACGCGTCGCCGGACGCGGTGAACGGCAGCGGCACCTTGTACTCGTAGCCGAACTGGCGGATGCCGAACCGGGTGGTGCGGCGGTCGCTCTCGGCGCCGTCGGCCGACGCGACCAGGGTGAGATCGTGCAGGGCGGGGTCACCGAGCCCGTTGGGCCACCACAGCTTCGGGTCGCGCACCCGCAGGCGGCCGAAGGCGTCGGGGGTGAACGTGACGTCGACGCTTCGGCCCGCCGGCACGGTGACGACCTTGCTGACCCGTACGTCGTCGAAGGCCGCGGTGACCGTCGCCCTGTGGTCGGTGGTGTCGGCGTTGCGGACCGGTACGACGATGGTCAGCTCGGCGACCGACACGTCGGGCAGGTTCGGCAGGAGGGTGTCGACGCGCGGATCGCCGATCACGACCTGGCCGGTCGATCTCAGCCGCACATGGTTCCAGATACCGGCGGCCCGGTCGCGTACCGCGGGCATCCAGTCCCAGCCCGAAGAAGCCAGGTAGGTGGGCGAGTTGAGGTTCATCTGGTTGGCGCCCGCGTCCACCCAGGCCTCGCCCGCGGGGCCCTTGTCGCCGGGGCTGCCGGGAACCGGCATCGGCGTGATCTTCACCGCGAGCGCGTTCGCGCCGCCGTCTGCGGAGAGCAGCTTGGTCACGTCGTGGGCCGAGCGGGCGAAGGGATACGTCAGACCGCCCACCTGCCCGCCGTTGAGCCAGATGTCGGCCTGGTGGTTGACGCCGTCGAACTCCAGCCAGATCCGGCGCCCGGCTCCGGCGCGCAGACCGCGCGGCAGCTCGAAGTCCCGCTTGTACCACCAGGCGTGCCGCGACAGGGCCTCGGGGACATGGAGGTTGTTGAGTCCGACGACGGGATCGGGCAGCTTGCCCTGGTCCACGAGCGACGCCAGGACCGTGCCGGGAACGGTGGCCGGCAGCCAACCGCTCGTGTCGACCGTCGTCTTCGACAGGTCCTCGCCGTCGGCGCCGGCCCAGTCGTCCAGCGTGAGCCGCCAGCCGGACTCCACCGGCACGGTGCCGTCGTCGGCCACCGCGAGCTTGGGCGCGGGTCCGGACTGCGTGCCCCAGTCCGTCCAGCCGGTGGCCGACGGCCGGTGTCCCTTGGGGCTGCCGTAGACCTCGAAGCCGTTCAGACCCAGTGGATTGGGGTTGGAGCGCCTGCGCGAGGTCATCCGTACCCAGCGCGCGGTGACCGGGCGTGGAAGCTGGATGTCCACCACGCCGCCGGTGCCCGCCGTCGTGCGGTGCACGCTGGTCCAGGACGTGTGATCGGTCGACGTCTCGACCACGTACTCGACCGCGTAGCTCGACTGGATCTCCTTGCCCGTGGTGCCGTTGGCCGGATTGCCCGTGGCCGGGGGAGTGAACACCGGGTCGCTCGCGTCGCCTTCGAAGGTGAGGCGGATCCGTGTGACGTCGCAAACGGCCTGCAGGTCGATCGAGATCCACTGCGGGTCGCCCGCGGCGGCTCGCCAGCCACTGCCCCGCACTCCAGGCGAGGCGAGCCGGTCGACCACGAACGAACCCGGGGTGGGCGCGTACGCCGTCGAAGAGACCGCGACGGGGCGGTGGAGCGCCAGCTCACGAGGTGAGGAGGGCGCGGCCGGGGCGACGGCGCCGGCAGCGGCGGCGGTCGACACGGGCAGCAGGGAACCAAGTCCGAACCCCGCCAGCAGGGTGGAGCCCGTGGTGACGAGGGAGCGTCGCGACACGCGTGGCGAGCTCGGCTTATCTGTCATGAGCGTGATGTCCCATCAAAAGACAGCGGCGCGGCCGGATTCGACACGGTCCACGTGATGCCAACGGCCTGACAACGTTGCCAAAGGCTGTGACGAGAGCGGGCCTCTGTCAACCCCTGGGGCAGAGTCCGCCGTACTTTCTCGTAAATTAGGAATTAATATTGACAGCGTTTCGGCCACGCGCCACAGTCTTCGCCGTGACGTCGACGGCCCCCCTGTCGCAGCGCGGCCCGCGTCACGTCCTCGTGCTTCCCAACCCTCGGGAGAGGCAAGTGACTTCACACCCGCAGGTCCGCACACCCGCGGCGACAAGACTGACGCGCCGTGCCACCGCGGTCGCGATCGCCACGGTCCTGGCGGTGACCGCGGCCCCGACGGCCATGGCGGGAACCGCCGACGATCGGGGCGCCGTCGACCAGGGCGCGCCCGACTACTACGACAGTGGTCTCGCGCCGACGCCCTACATGGGCTGGAACACGTACTACGGGCTGGGCGCACCCACCGAACAGCAGGTGCGCGGCGTCGCGGACAAGCTGGTCAGCAGCGGTCTGCGCGACAGCGGTTACGACATCGTGTGGCTCGACGGCGGCTGGCAGGCCGACAACCCGCGTGACGCGCAAGGGCGGTTGACCGCCCATCCGGACCGCTTCCCCTCCGGTATCCCGGCCCTGGTCTCCTACCTGCACAAACGCGGCTTGAAGGCAGGCATCTACACCGACGCCGGCGCCTACGACGGCGGCAAGACCTGCGGTCTCGGCAGCAGGGGCTACTACGAGGAGGACGCCCGGCGGTTCGCCGACTGGAAGGTCGACGCGATCAAGGTCGACTTCCTGTGCGGGATCGGCGCCAAACTCGATCCGGGCCCGGCGTTCAAGGAGTTCAGCGACGCGGTCGCCAAGTCCGGCCGCAAGATGCTGCTGAACCTCTGCAACCCCCTGACCGACGACTGGGGGCTGCCGCACACCCCCGAGCAGGACGCGCACAACACGTATGTCTACGCCCCGACGATCGCCGACTCCTGGCGCACCGGCACGGACATCGCCTGGGGCACCCCGAGCCCCGGACAGTGGCCCAACGTGCTGCGCAACATGGACGCGAACGCCTGGCACCCCGAGGCGCAGGGGCCCGGCCACTACAACGACCCGGACTACCTCATCCCCATGCGGCGCATGGGCGACGGCTCCCTGGAGCTGTCGCAGGAGGAGTCCACCACGCAGTTCGTGATGTGGGCGGAGATGGGCTCGCCCCTCGTCCTGGGATCCGACCCGCGCACCCTGACGGACTCGATGATCGAGACACTGCGCAACCCGGAGATCATCGCCGTCGACCAGGATCCCCTCGCCATCCAGGGCGTACGGGTGGCCAGTGACTCCGTCGGCGACGTCTACAGCAAGGTCCTCGCGGGTGACGGCCGCCGCGCGGTCGTGCTGCTCAACCGCTCCGACAACGCCGTCGAGCGCACGGTCCGGTTCTCCGACGTCGGGCTCGGCGGCGGGGTGCAGGTGCGTGACCTGCGGGCCAGGGCGGACCGGGGTGTCCACACCGACTCGTACACGGTCCAGGTCCCCGCGCACGGCACCGCCTTCCTGAAGCTGACCGGCTCCGACGCCCTGCCCGGCACCAGCCTGGGCCAACGGGCCACGGCGAGCCCGGCGGTGGTACGCGACGGCGACACCCTCACGACGTTCCTGCGCGGACCGCAGGGCTCCCTCGTCCAGCACACGGCCGCCGCCGACGGCAGGAAGCGGTCACGGGATCTCGGCGGTCCCACGAAGGGCCGGATCCTCGGCCAGCCCGCAGCGTACGCCTCGGCCAGCGGCCGTATCGACGTCTTCGTGCGCGGCGCCGACTCCCGGGTGTACCGGCGGGTCTTCGCCGACGGCAGCTGGGGCGCGTGGCAGAGCCTGGGCGGCCGGGTGGCCGACGCGCCGTCGGTGGCGTTCACCGACCCCGGACACTGGACGCTGTTCGCCACCGGCTCCGACGGGCAGGTCGTGCAGCGCGGCCCGTCGACCGGCTGGTCCTCGCTCGGCGCTCCCAGTGGGCGGCAGGTGTACGGGCGCCCGTCCGCCACCGTCGACGCCCAGGGGCGGGTTCACGTGGCCGTACGCAGTGCGGCGGACGACGTATGGACACGGTCCCGGGCGGTGTCGGGGGAGTGGTCGCAGTGGACGTCGCTCGGCGGGACCGTCAGCGGCAGCCCGACACTCGTCACCGTGGGAGACGCCGTGGTCCTGTACGCGCGGGCCTCCGACTACACGCTCTGGCAACAGCGGTACGAGAACGGCACCTGGCAGGGCTGGACGAAGCGACAGGAGTTCCCCAGCGCCGCCTTCGACGGCGCGCTCGGAGCGGTGGCCGGGCCGGGCGGGACGGTCGACGCGGTGTTCCGCGGAGTCGACGGCCGCGTTCACCTGACCCAGTTCAAATAAATTAGTAATTATTCTTGACGTGGCGTGAGTGCCACGCGAATCTGGATCGGCGCGAGCGGGGCCCGGCCGTCGGGACGGCCCGCCCCGCGCGTGCGGATCGACAGGGAGCCATCCATGACGAATCATCTGACCGGCCGACGCCGGTTCCTCGCCGGGCTCGGGGCCGCCGGGACGACGGCGCTGCTCGGCGGCTGTGTCACCTCCACCTCCTCCGGCAAGAGCTCCTCGAAGGGCGCGGTGACCCTTCAGTCCAACGTCTCCGCACCGCAGGCCAAGGCCGCGATGGAGAAGCTCGTCGCCGCGTACGCCAAGAAGGGGTCCGGGCGAGCCAGCCTCAACACGGTCGCCGCGGAGACCTTCCGCACCCAGCTGCCGACCTACCTCACCTCCGCCAACCCGCCGGACGTGTACACCTGGTACCCCGGCTCGGTGGCGAACACCTACGCCAAGAAGAACCTGCTGCTCGACCTCGGTGACGTCTGGAACTCCTCGCCCGACCTCAAGGACTACCCCAAGGCGCTGCACTCGCTGTGCACCGCGGCCTCCGGCAAGAAGGTCTTCGTCCCCGCCACCTACTACTGGTGGGGCATGTTCTACCGGAAGTCCAACTTCGCGAAGTGGGGCGTGAGCGAACCCAAGAGCTGGGACGACTTCCTCGACCTGTGCGACAAACTCAAGAGCAAGGGCGTCGCCCCGATCGGGGTGGGCGCGGGAGGCAACACCCCCTGGATCGTCTCGGCCTGGTTCGACTACCTCGACATCCGTATCAACGGCGCCGTGTACCACCGCGAACTCCTGGCCGGAAAGCACCGGTTCGACGACCCCGAGGTGCGCAAGGTCTTCGACCGCTGGCAGGAAGTGCTGCCGTACTTCGACCCGAACGGCGCCGCCGTCCCCTTCCAGGACGCCACGACCGCCCTGCTCAACGGCCGCAGCGGCATGATGCTCATCGGTACCTTCTTCGCCGATGCCGCCCCCAAGGACGCGCTCGACGACATCGACTTCTTCCGCTTCCCCGTCATCGACCCGAAGATCCCGCTCGCCGAAGAGGCCCCGGTCGACGGCTACTTCGCCAGCGCCCGCACCGGCCGCCGCGACCAGGTCGTCGACCTGATGAGCTACCTCGCCACCGCCGAGTCCCAGGAGATCTACATCAAGGGCTCGTCGGGCACCGTCCTGCCGTGCAATCCGAAGGCGAAGGACGCCGGCACCGCCCTGGTGAAGAAGGGCCGCGCCCACGTCGAGGAAGCGGCCGAGATCACCCAGTTCTTCAACCGGGACTCCAGCGACGCCCTCCAGCCCACCGCCGACACCGCACTCACCAGGTTCCTCGCCAAACCGAAGTCCGTCGGCAGCATCCTGACCGACTGGCAGCGCGACGCCGAGAAGATCTGGAACGCCTGACGTGGCAGTCCTGACCGCGCCCGACCGGAAGTCCCCGGCCCCGCCGAAGCCTCGCGGCCGGCGGACCGGGGGCCCGCGCCGTACACCCCCGTTGGTGCTCGCGTTCGTCCTCGTCCCGCTCCTTGCCGAAGCGGTATGGGTGTTCTGGCCCGCCGCGCAGGGCTTCTACCTCGCCCTCACCCGCTGGGACGGTGTCTCCGCGCCGCAGTTCATCGGCCTGGACAACTTCCGGGAGATGGCCCACGACGAGGTCTTCCGCGGCGCGGCCGGACACACCGTGCTCTGGCTCGTGCTCTTCGGCGGCCTGTCCGCCCTGCTCGGCCTCGCCGCCGCGCTGCTGCTCCAGCAGGAGCGGCGCGGCGTCGGCTTCTACCGCGCGGCCCTGTTCCTGCCCGTCGTCTTCTCCCTGGTCGCCACCGCCCTCGTCTGGCAGGCGATCTACCAGCCCGACGGCGTCCTCAACCAACTCCTGGAATCCGTCGGCCTCGGCAGCCTGCGCCACGCCTGGCTCGCCGACCAGGACACCGCCCTGTACGCGGTCATCGTGCCCGCGCTGTGGCGCCAGATCGGCTACGTCATGGTCCTCTACCTGGCCGGCCTCAAGGGCATCGACCCGGCCCTGTACGAGGCCGCCAAGGTCGACGGCGCGAGCGCCTGGCAACGCCTGAGGCACGTCACCCTGCCTCAACTCCGCAGCGTCAACGCGGTCGTTCTGTCCGTCATCGTCATCGACTCGCTGCGCTCCTTCGACGTCGTGTGGTCGCTGACCCGCGGCGGCCCCTACCACTCGTCCGAGCTGCTGAGCACCTACATGTACTCAACTGCCTTCCAATCCCTGCGACTTGGCTACGGCTCCGCACTGGCCGTCGTCATCTTCGTCCTGGCCTTCGGCGTCATCTGCTCCTATCTCGTCCGCGCGTTCCGGGAGGCCGACTGATGTCCGCCACGTCCACGGCACTGCGCCGCAAGCGGGCCGCGACCGCCGGATTCCACCTGGGCGCAGGGGCGTTGGCCCTCCTGTGGCTGCTGCCCATCGCCCTGGTCCTGGTGACCAGCCTGCGTACCTTCGACGACATCGCCGCGCACGGCCTGGGCAGCTGGCCGCAGTCCTTCACCCTCGGCAACTTCGGCCAGGCCTGGAACGACGGCGGCCAGCAGCGCGCCCTGATCAACAGCCTGCTGGTCACCGTGCCGTGCGTCCTGGTGACGCTCGCGCTGGCCGCCATGGCCGCGTTCGCGCTCAGCCGCTACGAACTGCCCTTTCGCCGCTCCCTGTTGCTGCTGATGCTCGGCGGCAACCTGCTACCCCCGCAGATCCTGCTCATCCCCGTCTCCAAGCTCAGCGAGCTGATCGGGGTCTTCGACACCCTG
Organism: Streptomyces sp. NBC_00878; assembly: GCF_026341515.1. Lineage (NCBI taxonomy): Bacteria > Bacillati > Actinomycetota > Actinomycetes > Kitasatosporales > Streptomycetaceae > Streptomyces > Streptomyces sp. NBC_00878. The sequence goes on from NZ_JAPEOK010000002.1 coordinate 407,320, forward strand.
CCCGCGCTGATCGGGGTGCAGATCGGCTTCGGCGTCGGCTTCTACGTCTTCGTCCTGCACGGCTTCATGCGAGGGATACCCGCGGAGATCCAGCAGGCGGCGGTCGTCGACGGCGCCGGACCGTGGCAGATCTTCTGGCGGATCATCCTGCCGCTGACCCGCCCCGCCCTCGCGGCCCTCAGCGCCCTGTCCTTCACCTGGATCTTCAACGACCTGCTCTGGGCGATCACCGTGCTGCGCAGCGACACCAAGATGCCGATCACCGCGGCCCTCATCGGACTTCAAGGACAGTACGTATCGATGTGGAACGTGATCGCCGCGGGCTCAGTCATCGCCGCCGCGCCCACCGTGGCCGTATTCCTGCGGTTCCAGCGGCACTTCGTGGCGGGCCTCAACCTGGGAGCGGTGAAGTGACGTCGTACCCGCGCTGGACGCTGCGCACCGAGCGCACCAGCTACACCGTCCGCCTGTCCCCGGACGGCCCCTGGGCCGAACTGGACGCCTGGGGACCGCTCGGCGTCGAAGACGGCCCATCCGCCCTCGACTGGTGGCGGCGGACCCACTTCGTCACGCCCGCGGACGTGGCGCCCGCCGAGTATCTGCCCTACGGGCTACGGCCGTTCACGGGATCCGAGCTGATGGCGGCACGCCCGGGTCAGGACCGGGGCGTCTGGTGGGACTTCGACGGCGCGGAGGAGGGCGAGGGGAGCCTGCGGCTCACCTTCACCGACGACGTCCTGGGACTGCGTACGGTCCTCTGCTACGAGACGGTTCCGGGCACGGATGTGATCCTCCGCTGGACCGAACTGACCTCCACGGAAGAACTCCGCCTGGAGCGGCTCGACTCGGCCGCCGTGAACATCCCCGTCACCGGTGTCGCCCGGCTGACGTACCTCACCGGCCAGTGGTCCCAGGAGTTCCAGCGCACCCAACTCGACCTGGCCAGGGGCACGTTCACCATGGGCAGTCTCCAGGGCGCGCCCGGACACGCGTACGCTCCCTGGCTCGCCGTACAGGACGGGGAGGCGGAGGCGGCTTATGGCATCGCCCTCGAATGGCCCGGCAACTGGCACATCACCGCGGAGGCGGAGGCGGGCGGCACTGTGCGCGTCCGTGCCGGGCGGGTCCCGCACGAGGGCGTCGTCCACCTGGCCCCCGGCGACACCCTCACCACCCCCCGCCTCGCCTGCGCCTTCAGCCCCGACGGTCTCGACGGCCTCTCCCGCGTCTGGCACCGCTACGAACGCCACCTCGCCGGCGAGCGGCTGCACCGCCCCCGCAAGGTGCTCTACAACTCCTGGGAGGCCACCGGCTTCGACGTCGACGCGGCCGGCCAACTGGAGCTGGCCAAGCTGGCCGCCGACATCGGTGCCGAACTCTTCGTCGTCGACGACGGATGGTTCACCGGCCGCGGCGACGACACCGGGGGACTGGGCGACTGGTACCCGGACCCGGCGGCGTTCCCGCAGGGCTTCGGCCCGTTCGTCGAGGGCATCCGGGCGCTCGGGCTGGACTTCGGCCTGTGGGTCGAGCCCGAGGCCGTCAGCCCGGCCAGCCGCCTGTACGCCGAACACCCTGAGTGGGTCTACCGGATCGAGGGCCGCCCCGCCCGCCTGGTCCGCAACCAGCTGTTGCTCGACCTGGGCCGCACGGACGTCCAGGACTTCGTGATCGGCATGCTCGACCGGCTGCTCACCGAGCACGCCGTCGGCTACCTGAAGTGGGACATGAACCGGCCTCCCACCGAACGAGGCCGCCCCGGCACCGAACGCGCGGACCACCTCGACTTGGACGCCCAGCACGTCGCCGGATACCTGCGCGTCCTGGACCACCTGCGTGCCACCCACCCCGACGTCACCATCGAGGGCTGCGCGGGCGGCGGCGGTCGTATCGAGCACGCGACCCTCGCACGCACCGACGTCGTCTGGCCCAGCGACAACACCGCCCCCCTGGACAGGTTGTCCATCCAGCACGGCTTCCTGCACGCCCACGCCCCGCACGTCATGAGCTCCTGGGTCACCGACGCCCCCGGAGTCTTCGACCCACGGCACCGTAGTCTCGCCTTCCGGTTCGTGAACGCCATGTGCGGCGTCCTCGGCATCGGCGCGGACCTGCGCGCCTGGACGTCCGACCAGCGCACCGAGGCCACCCGGTGGATCGCCCGCTACAAGGAGGTCCGGGAGACCGTCCACCGGGGGGACGTCCGCATCCTCGGCACCCCCGAGGCCCCCACCTTCGGTGTGCAGTACGACGACCCGGAGACGGGGCGCACGGTCGTCGCGGCCCTCAGCACGGGGCGCCTGGACGGGGCTCCGCTGGTGCCCGGCGGCCCCGCCCGGCTGCGACTACGAGGGCTCTCGCCGCAGGCGCGCTACCGCGACGCCGAATCGGGCAGCGAATACAGCGGAGCTCACCTGCTCCACTACGGACTGCCCTTCGCCTGGAGCGCCTGCCATGACGCCGAACTGGTGGTGCTGATACGGCAGTGAGCCCGGTCCGGCATATGTTCTTAAAGGCGGCCGATCAACCGTCCCACGCCCGCGAAGGAGTCGAACCCCACGATGGAGCAGTCCGCACGACGGCACGGCGCCCGCTTCACCGGCCGCACGGCCGTGGTCACCGGAGCGGCCTCCGGCATCGGAGCCGCCACGGCCGCACGCCTCGCCGAGGAGGGAGCCGCCGTCGTGATCGCCGACCTCGCCGAGGACCAGGGCGAGGCCGTCGCCGCGCGGATCACCAAGGCCGGTGGCCTCGCCCGGTTCGTGAGAGCCGACGTGGCCGAGGAGGACGACTGGACGCGGATCGTGGCCGCCGCCCACGACTTCGGGCCCGTGGACGTCCTCGTCAGCAACGCCTACACCGTCGAGGTGGCGCCGGCCCACACGATGTCCCTCGCCTCGTGGCAGCGGCAGCTCGCCGTCAACCTCACCGGCGGCTTCCTCGGCTTCCGGACCGTGCTGCCGGACCTGCGGGAGCGCCGGGGAGCCGTGGTGCTGACCTCGTCGGTCCACGCCCACAAGGGCATCCCCGGCCATCCCGCCTACGCCGCGTCCAAGGGCGCCCTGCTGTCGCTGTGCGGCCAACTCGCCGTCGAGTACGGGCCCGAAGTGCGCGTCAACGCCGTCGTGCCGGGCCCGATCCTGACCGCCGCCTGGGACAGGGTCCCGCCCGAGGACCGGGAACGCAGCATCGCCGAGACGGCGGTGCGCCGCTTCGGCTCCCCCGAGGAGGTGGCAGCGGCCATCGCGTTCCTCAGCGCCGACGAAGCCTCCTACATCACCGGGACGAGTCTCGTCGTGGACGGCGGCTGGAGCGTCGTCAAGGCCTCCGCATGACCACGCCCCCTCACCAGCAGAAAGGCTGTACGACATGACGCCCTATGCCCGTCGCGGCGTGCACGGCCAGACCGTGGAACTCCTCGCCCGTCGCATCCTGGGCGGTGAGATCCCCGAGGGGGCCACGCTGGACCTGGTCGCGCTGCAGAGCGAGCTGGACGTGAGCCTGACCGCGCTGCGCGAGTCGCTCAAGGTGCTCGCCGCCAAGGGGATGGTCGACGCCCGCCAGCGCCGCGGCACCTTCGTGCGTACCCGCGCCGAGTGGAACCTGCTCGACGCCGACGTGCTGCGCTGGCAGTTCGAGGGCGGCCGCACCACCGAGTCCGACCGGGCGCTGCTGCACAACCTCGCCGAAGTACGCGCCATCATCGAACCCGCCGCCGTGCGCCTGGCCGCCGAGCGCCGCACCGACGAGGACCTGGCCGCTCTGGACGCCGCCATCGAGGCGATGGGGGAGCGGGACGGCGACGCCGCCCACGCCGTCGAGTCCGACCTCGCCTTCCACCGTGCCCTGCTCGCCGCCACCCACAACGAACTCCTCGAACGCATGGAGATGGTGATCGAGTCCGGCCTCGCCCACCGCGACCGCATCGTGCACAGCTCCCCGCACAGCGAGGACCCGGTCCCGGCCCACCGGGCCGTCCTGGACGCCGTACGCGACCGGGACCCTGGGGCCGCCGAGGCCGCGATGCGTGCCCTGCTCGACCAGGCAGGCCGCGATCTGGACCGCGTCGGCGACTCCGATGCCGACTCCGATGCCGATGTCGATTCCGGCTCCGATTCCGTGGAAGGCTCCCGCTCCCAGTGAAGATCACCCGCATCGAGACCTTCCTGGTCCCGCCCCGCTGGCTGTTCTGCCGCGTCGAGACCGACGAGGGCGTGGTCGGCTGGGGCGAACCGGTCGTCGAAGGGCGCGCCGAGGTCGTCCGGTCCGCCGTCGACGTCCTGGCCGAACACCTCGTCGGCCAGGACCCGTTGCGCATCCAGGACCACTGGCAGGTGCTGGCCAAGGGCGGCTTCTACCGGGGCGGCCCGGTCCTCTCCAGCGCCGTCGCCGGCCTGGACCAGGCCCTGTGGGACATCGCAGGGAAGACGTACGGCGCTCCCGTGCACGCCCTCCTCGGCGGCCCGGTACGCGACCGCGTCCGGGTCTACGCCTGGGTGGGCGGCGACGAACCCGCCGAGCTGAGCGATCAGATAGCCGCCCAGGTCGAGGCGGGTTTCACCGCGGTGAAGATGAACGCCGCCGGAGCCACCTCGCCGGTCCCCACCGCCGCCGAGACCGCCGCGATCGTCGCCCGCGTGGCCGCCGCCCGCGAGGCACTCGGCCCGGACCGCGACGTCGCCGTCGACTTCCACGGCCGCTTCACCGCCGCCGGCGCCCGCCGCGTCCTCGCCGAACTCGCCCCGCTGCACCCGCTGTTCGTCGAAGAACCGGTCGTACCCGAGCACGGCCATCTGCTGGCAGGGCTGGTCGCCGCGAGTCCCGTACCGCTCGCCACCGGTGAACGTCTCTACGGACGCGCCGAGTTCCTGCCCGTACTGGCCGCGGGCGTCGCGGTCGCCCAGCCCGACCTGTCCCACGCCGGCGGCATCTCGGAGGTGCACCGCATCGCCTCGCTCGCCGAGACCTACGGCGCTCAACTCGCCCCGCACTGCCCCCTCGGCCCCATCGCCCTCGCGGCCAGTCTCCAGATCGCCTTCGCCACCCCGAACTTCCTGATCCAGGAGCAGAGCCGCGGCATCCACTACAACAAGGAAGCGGACCTGCTCTCCTACCTCGTCGACCCCGAGCCGTTCCGGTTCGTCGACGGCCACGCCTCCCGCCGCGATGTCCCCGGCCTCGGCATCACCGTCGACGAGGACGCCGTACGGGCCGCCGACCGCACCGGCCACGCCTGGCGCAACCCCGTGTGGCGGCACTCCGACGGCTCCTTCGCGGAATGGTGAGCTCGCCCATGGACATCGTCACCGACCTTGCCCACGGCGGCCGTTGGACCTCCCTGCGCACCGCCGGACGCGAATGGCTGTGGCGGCGCGAGGCACCCGAGCGGGACAACGTGTCACCCGGCGACGTCTTCGTCGACGCGGGCGGACTGGAGGAGTGCATCCCCACGGTCCGCGGGACTCCTGACCACGGTGACGCCTGGTCGCGGCCCTGGACGCGAGACGGGGAGAGCGACGCCGTCCACTGCGACCGCTTCACCCTCACCCGCACGATCCGCGGCACCCCCGACGGAGCCGAGGCCGACTACGAACTGAAGGCCGACGAGGGCTTCCGTTTCGTGTGGGCCGCCCACGCCCTGCTCGACCTCTCCGACCACGCGAGGCCGCACATCCGCGACGGAGCCGACACCCGTCTCTTCCCCGAGGCGGCACCACTGCTGGACCGGGCGTGGCCTACGGGCGCCCCATGGGTGGAAGGGAACTGGCCCGCACCCTGCGGACTGCGCCTGGACCACCTCGGTCCCGACGACGGCACCGCCGTCGGAGCCGTCGTGGACGCCTCCCACTGCTGCGTCCACGACCAGGCGGACCGTCTGTCCCTGGCTCTCGAAGCCGACGGACAGCCCTTGTCCATCGCCCTGTGGCGCAACCTGGGCGGCTACCCCGACGAGCACCCCTACCGCAGCACGGGCGTCGAACCGATGCTCGGCCGCGTCTTCGACCTCGCCGAGGCGGGCCTCGGCGACGCCGCCGTGGTACCCGCCTCGGGTGAGGTGCGGTGGCGGCTGACCCTGACCGCGAACTGCAGCTGTAGCTGAACCGACCTGTGTGAACCGACCCGTCTGAACCGACGTATGCGAACCTGCGTGAAGAGGAGTGGAGTTCGTCCATGGATCTGCGAGCCGCCCTGGCCGCCCACCGCCTGGTCGCGATCATCCGCGGTACCGACCCCCAAGCCGCGGTACACACCGTACTGGCCCTGGCCGACGAGGGTGTCGAGCTGATCGAGGTGTCCCTGAGCGGAGCGGACGCCCTGTCCGTCATCGAGCGGGCACGCGAGGCGCTCGGCCCCGACCGGCCCCTCGGCGCCGGTACGGTCCTGACCGCCGACGACGCCCGCGCCGCCCGCCGGGCCGGTGCGAACTTCGCCGTCACCCCCGCACTCGGCGACGGCGTCGGCGCGGCACGCGAACTCGGCCTGCCGGTCCTCGCCGGAGTGCTGACCCCCACCGAGATCCTGGCCGCACGGCCCCTCGGCGCCGCCGCGCTGAAGATCTTCCCGGCCGCCGAGGCCGGTGGCCCCGCCTACCTCAAGGCCCTGCGCGGCCCGTTCCCGCACGAGCTGTTCGTACCGGTGGGCGGTGTCGACGAGGCGGCCGCCCGGGCGTATCTGGACGCGGGAGCGACCGCGGTCGGCGTCGGCTCGCCGCTGGTCGGTGACGCCGCCGACGGCGGCAGCCTGCCCGCCCTGCGTGAACGCGCCCGCGCCTTCCTGAAGGTCGTACAGAAAGACGCGTCGTGACCGAAGCCGCAGCGCACACCGAAGGCGTAGGGGACATGGCAGATTCACCCGAGGCCGAGGCCGAGGCCGGGGTCGAGGCCGGGGTCGAGGCCGGGGTCGAGGCCGGGGTCGAGGCCGGGGCCGGAGTTGAGGTCGAGGCCCTGCGCCCGGACCGCTTGGAACTCGGCGAGGGCATCCGCTGGACGGACCGCGGCATTGTCCTCGTGGACATCCTCGCCGGCCGTCTGCTCACCGCCGTCGGCCACCCCACCGACCCCCTGCGGCAACTCGCCCAACTACCCGTTCCCCTGGGCGCGGTGGCCCCGGTGGCCGGGACTCCCGACAGCTGGATCGCCGCCGCGGGCACCGGGATCTGCCTGCTCTCTCCCGACGGTACGACGCGGTGGCTGGCACAGCCAGAGGCGGACGCCGCACGCCCCACGCGGATGAACGACGGGACCGCCGACCCGTTCGGCCGCTTCTGGGCGGGCAGCATGGCCTACGACGCCGACGAGGGAGCCGGCTCCCTCTACCGGGTGGACCACGACGGCACGGTGGCCCGCGTCCTCGACGGCATCACGGTGCCCAACGGGCCGGCGTTCACCGCCGACGGCGCCACCATGTACCTGGCCGACAGCGCCCGGGGCGTCATCCGGCGCTACCCCGTCGACCCGGCCACCGCCGACCTCGGGACCCCGGAGGTGTACGTCACCGTCGACGACGGCAGCCCCGACGGCATGGCGGTGGACGCCGAAGGCGCCGTATGGGTCGCGGTGTGGGGCACGGGAACCGTACGCCGGTATCTGCCGGACGGCCGCCTGGACCGCACACTGAGTCTGCCCGCACGTCAACCAGCCGGCGTGTGCCTCCAAGAGAACCTCCTCCACATCACGACCGCCCGCGTGGGACTCGCCGAACCCGGCCCGTACGACGGCGCGGTGTTCACCGCCCGGGTCGACGTACCGGGCCGGCCGGCAGCGGCCTATCGCCACCACCCGTCATCCCCTTCGCTTGCCTCGTTCCCGGGGGAGGCTTCATGAAGAACGCCTGGCGGCCCGCCGAAGGAGCGGTGGTCTGCATCGGGGAGACCATGGCCGCCCTCGCTCCCGCCCCCTCCGCATCACTGGAGACCGCCGAGGACCTGCACGTGTCGGTGGCCGGGGCCGAGTCGAACGTGGCGATGTACCTGGCGGATCTGGGCATCCCCGTCTCCTGGCTGTCGGCGGTGGGCGACGACGCGCTCGGACGGCGCGTGTGCGCCGCGGTCGGCGCGGCGGGCGTCGACGTCAGCGGCGTGCGCCGCGACCCGGAACGGCCCACGGGCCTGCTGGTGAAGGAGCCGACCGGTACCCGCACCCGCGTCCACTACTACCGCGGCAACTCGGCGGCCTCGGCCCTGGGCCCCGACGTACTGGACGACGACAAACTGAGGTCGGCCTCCGTCGTCCATCTCACCGGCGTGACCCCGGCCTTGTCCCCGTCCTGCCGGACCCTGGTCGTGCAGGCGCTTGCCACCCCGCCCGGCGAGCGCCCGTACGCCATCAGTTTCGACGTCAACCACCGCCCCGCGCTGTGGCCGCCCGGAACGGCGGCCCCCGTGCTGCGCGACCTGGCCGACCGCGCCGACATCACCTTCGTCGGCCTCGACGAGGCGCAGGAACTCTGGGACGCCGACCTCGAACCGGCCGACGTACGGAGGCTGTTGCCGCACCCGCGGCTCCTCGTCGTCAAGGACGGTGGCCATGCGGCCACTGCCTTCGGCGACGAGGGAGTGTGGACCGTGCCCGCGCCGCGCACGGACGTGGTGGAGCCCGTCGGCGCGGGTGACGCCTTCGCCGCCGGATTCCTGACCGGCCTGCTGCGCGACGGGGACGTGGAACGCGCACTGCGGCTCGGACACATCACCGCCGCGTCGGCCCTCAAAGTGATGGGGGATCACGGCCCTTTGCCGGACCGTGCCCGAATAAAACGGCTCCTCGACCTCCCGACCCATGAGTGGGCTGTCGAGGCTCGTAGCAGTCGTAGTTCCGCTGAGCGGTGATCTTTCCGTCCTGGAATTCGAGGAACGCCGCGATGTGGGCGCGCAACTCCTGCCCCGCGGTCAGGTCACCGAGGGACACGGCCGGCGTGCCGGAACGCCTTCGGCAGCGCTTCGGCACCACAGCCCTCGACGCTGCCCGCACGTTGCTCGCCGACCTGCTCGACGACCTCGGAGGAACCGCGGCCGTCCGGCGCCGCGAGGTGAGGCCGCCTCGCTGAAAGGGAGGCGCGCGTCACATTCGGCGATGTCACATCTCGCCGGGCTGTCCCGTCATAGAGGTGTATCCGCCAACCACGGCAAGGAGTGCACCATGGAAGCCCGTTTGAACCTTTTCGCCGTCCCGCTCGCGATGAAGTCCCTGAAGCACCTCGTGTCAGCGGGCAAGGTGATGGGGGAATCGACGCTGCCGGCCGCGACCCAGGAGCTGGTGAGGCTCCGCGCCAGCCAGATCAACGGCTGCGGTTTCTGCACCGACATGCACACCAAGGACGCCGCGGAGGCGGGGGAGACCTCGGTTCGCCTCAACCTGGTCGCGGCCTGGCGCGAGGCCACGGTGTTCACCGACGCCGAGCGCGCGGCCCTGGAACTGACGGAGCAGGGCACTCGTATCGCCGACGCGGCCGGTGGGGTCACGGACGAGGCCTGGGCGAACGCCGCCAAGCACTACGACGAGGAGCAGCTCGCCTCGCTGGTGTCGATCATCGCCTTCATCAACGCCTTCAACCGTCTGAACGTCATGGTCCAGCAGCCCGCCGGCGACTACCAGCCCGGCCAGTTCGGATAACGAGGGGCAACCGGCCCGGGCCAACGCCGGTCTCTCGTCGTCCGCCCGGGCCGGCCGCCGTCTCAGGGGCTACCGCTTGCGGGCGAGGGTGACGCCGTCGGCCATGGGGAGCATGGACACGTCGACTCGCTCGTCCTTCAGGAGGGTGCCGTTGACCTCGCGTACGCCTTGGGTGTCGGCGTCCTGCGCGGTGGGGTCGACAACTCGGCCCGACCACAGGGTGTTGTCCAGGACGATGAGGCCACCAGGACGGGTGAGGGCGAGGGACTCCTCGTAGTAGTGCGGGTAGTGGGCCTTGTCCGCGTCGATGAAGACGAGATCGAACGAAGCGGGCCCACGCTCGGTCCGCAGCGTTTCCAGGGTCGCCGTCGCGTCGCCGAGACGGAGGTCGACACGGTCGTCGATGCCTGCCCGCTGCCAGGTACGACGGGCCATCGAGGTCCATTCCTCGCTGACATCACAGGTGACGACCTGCCCACCGGGCGGCAGCGCGCGGGCCATCGCCAGCGTGCTGTACCCGGTGAAGGTGCCGATCTCCAGGACATCGCGCGTGCCGGTCAGCCGGATCAGCAGCGCCAGGAACTGGGCTTCCTCGGGAAGGATCTGCATGATCGCGTCGGGCAGCGCGGCGGTGTCGTCGCGCAGCTCGCGCAGCACCGTGTCCTCGCGCAGGGAGACGTCACGGACGTAGTCCAGCAGGGCAGGGGTCATGTCGATCTGATCACGCACAGGGGTTCCTTGCGGGTTGATGGTCCGGGGGCGGGGTGCCGGGAGGGCAGGAGTGGTCCGTGTCCCACGCGGGTGCCGGGCCGTATCGGCGTGCTTGGGTCGTGCTCTCGTAGGGGCGGCCCGGGGACGCCTGGACGAGTTCCATCTGCATGCCCCAGGGGGTACGGAAATAGATCCACCGATTGCCCGCGATCGGTCCGCTCGGGATGGTCTGGGCGGTGCCGAGCAACTCGACCCCCGGCTGCTCGCGCAGGTAGTGCACGGCCGCGTCGATGTCGGTGACGTGGATGGCCAGGTGGTGGCCCCCCCAGTCGCTGTTGGCCGGCAGGACACGGCTTTGGTCCGGAGCGTCGTACGCGAACAACTCGAGGTTGGTCACCGGGCCGAGGCGGAGCATGGCGATGCGCGCGACGGCTGTGGGGTGAACGCCGAGCTGGCGGCGCATCATGTCGCCGTGCGGGTCCTGGACGGGGCCTTCGCGGTAGATCAGCTCGGCGCCGACGACCTCGGTGAAGAAGGCCACGGCCTGGTCGAGGTCGGGCACCGTATAGGCGACGTGGTCCATGTTGGTGGCGCCAGGGATGCCTGGAGTGCGTGGTCCACGTGGATGTCGTGGGCCGGGGGACGAGGTGGTCGTCCCAGCCGTGGACGTCACGAGGCTACGGGCAGTCGGGGCGGCATGACGGCGGTGAGGTGCCGGGGTGCCACAGCGACCAGGACGAGCTGCGTGCCGCGGTCACCCGCGCGCAGGCGCGCCCCGCTGTTCAACGCGCAGACGGCGAGGGCGCCGCGGCGCAGCACACTGGTCGATCCGTCGGCGTGCAGGAGGTGGCCGTCGCCGTCGGCGACGAACCAGATCTCTTCGGTCCCCTCGCGCCCGCGCACCCCGATCTCGGCACCCGGCGCCAGGTGGAGATGGTCGACGGCCTCGGTCTCGGAGAAGAAGAAGCCGCGCCGGGCCAGCGAACGGCTCGCGGTGTGCGCGGCACCGTTCTTGAACGTTCGGGTGGACTCCTCCACGGTGGTGACGATCACTGTGCGTCCGCTTCCTCGACAGTCGGCGAGAGCGACCCGGCAGAGGGGGTCATCAGGCTCGCGTGGAAGTAGCGCAGCGGTTCGCGGGCGGCGCTGATGGTCATCGTTCCGCCGAGCGGCAGGGTGACGGCAGTGCCTGCCGTGAGGTCGACCGTCGTGGTGCCGGCCTGCGCGGAACCGGTGCCCTCCAGCACGAAGAGCGTGTGCTCGCGGTCGACGGCCGACAGGGTTTCGGCCTGCGTGGCGTCGAGGGTGACGACGCGGGCCTGGCGCAGCGGCCCCGTCAGCAGGGTGGACAGGTCGACCTCTCCACAGGCGGCGAGATCGATGATGGTGGCGGTGCTCATGATGTCCTCTCAAGGGCGGGCGTGGGCTCGGAGACGGAAGCGGCGCCGACGAGGTCGGCGCCTGAGCCGATCAGCGCCCGGGTGGTGGCGGGCCCGAAGACCTCGATGACGAGCCAGTTGAGGTCCTGGTCACCGAGGTTGCGGAACTGGTGACGCGTGCCGAGCCCGTTGACGACCAGGTGTCCGGGACGGATGCGGTGCGGCACGTCGTTGAGGAGGATCTCGCCCTCGCCCTGGAGGACGAAGTAGAGCTCCTCGGTACGGGTGTGACGGTGCTCCCCGCAGACCGCGCCGGGCGGCAGGGACGCCCACTCGATGGCTTCCCAGGTCCCGGCCAGCCCCATCCGGCGGGCCAGGCATTTCCAGCGGGCGATGTCCGCGCCACCGTGCATGGCGTGCACGGCGGACGCGCCGCGCACGTCGGCGACGAGTAGTTCGTCAGGCATTCTTGGTTCCTCTTTCGTGTAGGAAAGCGGCGGCGGACCGGACTTCGTCCCCGGTCAGGTCGTTCACGAACAGGGCCGATCCGATGCCGGCGGGCAGCGGCAGCCGTTGGCGGCCGTCGCGGTGCCGGACGGTGTCGGCGAGGGCCTGCTCCAGCAGGTCCGGCCGGCACACCGGGTGGGTGAGGGGAAGCCCGAGAGCCGTCGTCACGGCCAGTACGCGGTCGCGTTGGCCGGTCGTGAGCAGTCCCCGGCCGCAGGAGATGACCGTGGTCAGTGCCATGTCGATGGCCACGGCCTCGCCGTGCAGCAGGCCGGGCAGCGCGTGCATCTCCAGGGCCGGGCTGAAGGAGTGGCCGTAGTCGACGGCCCGTTCGAGCCGGTCCTCCCACAGGTTGGGTTCGAGTTCGGCGAGCATGCCGCCGATCGCGCGGCGCAGCGTCTCGTCCGCGGCCTGCGCGCCGGGGTCGGAGAGCCCCTGGAAGCGTTCGGCGCGCAGCACCGAGCCGTGCCTCTCCAACAGGTCGAACAGCCGCCGGTCCAGGACCAGTGCGATCTTGAGGATCTCCGCCAGCCCGTTGGAGAGGTGACGGTTCGGCAAGGTCGCCAGGAAGGTGGGATCGAGCAGGGTGCACCGGGCGGGGAAGTAGCTGCCCAGCCGGTTCTTGCTCCCGCCGTGGTTGACACCGGTCTTGGCGCCGATGCCCGCGTCGACCAGGCCGATCAGTGTGGTCGGCACCCTGACATGGGGCAGTCCGCGCCGGTAGGAGCTGCAGGCGAATCCCACGACGTCGGTCAGGACACCGCCGCCCACGGCGATGACCGGCTCCCTTCGCCGCAGGATCCCGTGGGAGTCGAAGGTGTCCACGACCCGCAGGACCGACTCGATGCTCTTGTTCTCCTCACCCAGGTCCAGGACCAGCCAGCGCACGTCGATCCCCTGGGCCCGGAAGTACGCCGACAGGCGCTCCCCGTACAGCTGTTGGACGGTTCGCTCGGTGATGACGCAGCGCCGCGCCGGTGGTGCGGCAGCCGGGTCGACGCCCGCGCGGGCAAGGGAGTCGTCGGCGGGATCCAGCAGGCCGCGGGTGAGGACGACGTCGTACTCGACGGCCTGCTCGGCGCGCACCGCCCAAGCCGTCCGCGACGGCGCGAGCGCCCGGGGGACGGCACTCGCGGGCCGCAGCCCCAGATCCTGCGGGCTCTGATGTGTTTTGGGCATGACGACAAGACCCTCTTCACTTCTGATGTGGGGACATCGGGGCCGGCCGAAGCTCTTGAACCCCGTTGCGGCCCCCGACGCGACGAAGATTACATGTGGTGATCTCTGTGCAACAATCCGTCACCCGACGAATGGGATACGTGCTAGGCACCCTCCCGGGGAGCCCATGGCAAGATCGAGGAGAGCATGGCGACGGCAGTAACTTCCTTGGGTACCAGCCCGTTTGAGTACGACGTCGTGATCGTCGGCGGTGGCTCCGCCGGAGCCGTCCTGGCCGCCCGGCTGAGCGAACACCCCGGCCGCAGCGTGCTCCTGACCGAGGCAGGCCCTGCCTACGCGCCCCACGAACTGCCCCGCCACATCCTCAGCGGCGCGGTCTACGAAGGTGACCCCTCGCTTCTGTGGGAGGCGCCCGCGCCAGACCCCCAACGCACCGGTCATGCGGCGTCGGTCGTGCGGGCGAAGGTCCTCGGCGGCGGGTCGGCCATCAACGCCGGAGTGGCCATGCGCGCCCACCCCACCGACTTCCGTCGCTGGGCGCGGAACGGACTCACCGCCTGGGGCTACGACGACGTCCTGCCCTACTACCGGAAACTGGAGGCGGACCGGGACAGCGGCACTGCCAACGACCCGGCCCTGCACGGGCAGCACGGACCCGTACGCATCAGCCGCGTCTCCCCGAAGGACCTCTCACCGGCCCATCAGGCCTTCAGCCACGCCTGCGCCGCTCTCGGCTTCGATTCCGTCGACGACCTCAACGCCCCGCACGACGGCGGCATCGGCCCCTTTCCGCTCAGCCTCGCCGACGGCATCCGCCAGAGCACAGGCCTGGTGTACCTGCACCGGGCGGCACGCGACCGGCCCAACCTGCACATCATGGGCGCGACCACGATCGACACCGTCGCCTTCGACCGAGGCGGAAACGCGATCGGCGTCCGCACCGCCGACGGCGACCTCCTGCGGGCCAGGCAAACCGTCCTGTCCGCGGGCGCGGCAGGCAGTGCGGCCGTCCTGCTGCGCTCCGGCATCGGACCCGCCGACGAGCTCAAGCGACTGGGCGTCGAGGTCGTCGCCGACCTGCCGGTCGGCCGCGGCCTCCGCGAACACCCCTGCGCCTACCTGCTGTTCAGCGCGCCTGCCGAGCGACTCGGTGCGACCACGCCCCCGGTGTCCGTCCTGCTGACGACCCGGAGTTCCCTCGCCGCGGCCGGGGAACTCGACCTCCAGATCGCTCCCAGCCACCTCGTACGATCCGACGCGTACCCGCACGGCAGCGGACTCGGAATCCTGCTCTCCGTCACCCGCCCGGAACCCGACGCCCACGGCACGCTCCAACTGGTGAGCACCGACCCGGCCGTTGCGCCCCGGCTCGACCTCGGTCTGCTTGACCACCCCAAGGACCTGCGCAAGATGATCGAAGCGACCGCTCTCGCCCGGGAGCTCGCCGACGCCGCCCCGCTGCGGTCACTGGGCCTCGACGAGATCGCCCCCGGCCCCGCCCGCACATCGGACGCCGATGTGGCCGCATACCTGCGCGCCCACGTCAAGCCGTACCCGCACCTGTGCGCCACCGCGCCCATGGGGCCCGACCCCGACGCTCACGCCGTCGTCGACTTCCGCGGACGGGTGCGAGGAGTGTCCGGCCTCAGAGTGGTCGACGCCTCGATCCTGCCCGACGTTCCCTCGGTGGCCACCAACCTCACCGTGATCATGATCGCCGAACGCATCGCCGACCACTTCACCGAGGACCCCGCGGCCTGAACCGAGGACCCCGCGATCTGACGTTCCCGCGTCCGCCCACCTCCGACGCGACGGGACCGGACCGGCGACGGCGCCGAGCACGACACGCGGCAGCCGGATCTCCCAGACGATGGTGTACGCGGCCACGTTGTCAGCTCGGGCTTCCGCGTACAGGTAGCGACGGGAGCGTAGCAAGCAAACCGGTGAAGTGGCGGATGGGCTGGGTCACTTGACGGCACAGGCCCCGACTGGTTACTTGCGGGGATCGGTTGCCTGATCGGCATCTCGAACAATGCTTGAAATGTCGGACACGGCATCCCCAACCCCCATACGCAGGAGGAGTTCCCATGAGCCCACGACAGACCCCGGAGCCCACTGAGCGAACGGCCATGCCGTGGCGAAGGAAGGTGGCCATAGCCGCGCTGGCAGGAGCCTTACTGGCCGGGCCCGGCGTCGCGCAGGCCGCACCGCAGGCTGCCCCCGTACCCCGGGAACAGGTGGCGGCGGCCACCATCACCTGGACCCTCGAACGGGCGAGCAACCCCACCCAGGACCAGCAGACGGCCTACACCCTCATCACGGCAGCCATGAACGCCGCGGTGGCCCGGTACAACAACCTGAGCGACCTGGGCAAGACCATCACCGTCCGCTACGACCCGGGCGTACCCACCGCTGATGGCAACATCAACGGAACCATTCGCTTCGGCAACCGGGGCTACATGACCGAGAGGACCGCGCTGCACGAGATCGCCCACACCATCGGCGTGGGTACGAGTTCGGGCTGGTCCTCCCTCGGCGGCAGCGGTACCTGGCGCGGCGCGCAGGCCACGGCGCTCGTCAAGCAGTACGACGGCTCGGGCGCCACGCTGTCCACCGGCGGCGGGCACTTCTGGCCCTACGGCCTGAACTACGACAACGAGTTCTCGAACACGGCGGCCGATCGCCACGTCCAGATCGTCGCCGCCATGGTGCGCGACGGCCTGTAGTTCGGCAGCATCGTGCGGGTCTCCGTCTCATGCTGTGGAGGAAGGGCACCCCTGCCTCCGAGGCGCGACCCGCACCCCGCACCCGCACACACCAAGGACTCCTGAATGAACGACGTGTCGGCTTCCCACCGTCTCGTGGCCGGCGCGCCCGACTCCCCGGTGATCCTGCACGTCCCGCATTCCTCGCGGGTCATCCCGGCGGACGTGCGCGGCGGCATCGTGCTCGAAGACGCGGCGCTGGAACGGGAGTTGGACCACATCACCGACGCGCACACCGCCCGGATCGCGGCGACGGCCGCCGAGCGCTGCGCCACCGAGCCCTGGCAGTTCGTCAACCTGTTGTCGCGGCTGGTCGTCGACCCCGAACGATTCCCGGACGACCGGGAGGAGATGCTGGCGGTGGGCATGGGCGCGGTCTACACGCGGACCACGCACAGGGCGGACCTCCGCCCGGCCGACCACGACGGGCAGCCGCTCATCGACCGGTACTTCCACCCGTACGCCGCCGCCGTCACCGACGCCGTGACCCAGCGGCTGGACACCGTCGGACGGGCCGTGATCATCGACGTCCACTCCTACCCGACCGAGCGCCTGCCCTACGAGCTGCACGGAGACGGACCCCGGCCGCCCATCTGCCTGGGCCGGGACGCCTTCCACACCCCGGCCGGCCTCCTGGCCCACGCCGAGAAGGCGTTCGCGGGCTTCGGCGGCACGGGAGTCAACAGCCCCTTCAGCGGTACGTACGTCCCACTGAAGTACTACGGGAACGACGAACGGGTCAGCGCCCTGATGATCGAGATCCGACGGGACGTCTACATGTCCGAGCCGGGCGGCCCGGCCGGCCCCGGCCTCGATACGGTCGCGCACGCGCTCGCCGACCTGGTCGACATGGCGAGCGGGGTAGACACGGGACGCGGCTAGCGCCCACCGGGAACGGGCCAAGAGTCTTCGCGGTGAACGGGAAACGGGTGGTCCCGGCAACGGGAGTGCCGATGGTCCTGCCGATGTTCGGCATGGCGGTCGGCGGGGCCACGGTCTTGGTCGAAGCGTGGTGACCGCCAGGCCGGGAGACCCCGCCCGGAGAAGCCGCTGTCGGATGTGTCCTCTAAGCTCCCGCGCATGAGCGAGGGGGACATGGACAGACGGGTCATCGACGGGCGGTTCCGGCTGGAGTCGCGCCTCGGTGGCGGCGGTATGGGGACGGTCTGGCGGGCCACGGACCTTGTCCTGCACCGGAGTGTGGCCGTCAAAGAGGTGCGGCCGCCGGATGCGGGGCTGGCCGAGTACGACCCTGACGGCGCGCGGATGCTGCGGGAGCGGGTGCTGCGCGAGGCCAGGGCGCTGGCCAGGATCGACCACCCCAATGTCGTGACGATCCATCACATCGTCGACGGTGGCGAGGGCACCTATCCATGGATCGTCATGGAACTGGTCAGCGGCGGATCGCTGGCCGACCGCCTGAGCCGGGGACGGATGGACAGTGCCGAGACGGCCCGGCTCGGACGCGAGGTCCTGGCCGCGCTGCGAGCCGCGCACGACGCGGGCATCCAGCACCGGGACGTCAAGCCCGCCAACGTGCTCCTTCGCCCCGACGGCCGCCCCGTACTGACGGACTTCGGGATCGCGGCGATCCGCGAATCGACGGCTCTCACCGCCACCGGGTCCATCATCGGCACGGCCGACTACATGGCGCCGGAGCGAGTATCGGGCAACGACGGCGGCGCGGCCTCGGACCTGTGGTCGCTGGCGATGATGCTGTACGCAGCCGTCGAGGGCAGGCATCCGCTACGCCGGGGCACGACACTGGCCACACTCGCGGCCGTCCTCTACGAGGAGGTCCCGCCACCGGTGAACGCCGGGCGCCTGGCAGATGTCCTGATGCGCGTACTGGTACGCGATCCTGCAGCGCGTCCGGGTGCCGAGACCCTGGACCGGATGCTGGCGGCCGTGGCGGACACCGAGGCGGCCGTGGTCGACGGTGGAGCGGTCGTGGCCGAGGCCGGAAGGGACACCACCTCCTACCGGCTGACGCCTCCGTCGGCTGCCCCGGCAGCCCCGACCGGCCCGGACGAATTCGGTCCACCGTCCGGGTACGCGACACCGCAGGACGCCGTTCCCTCGCTGCCCTCCGCTTCCGTGCCGTACCCGGGGGCGCCCGCCGGTGCGCCGACCCCCGCCCACCCGTTCCGGCGAAGGCGGTGGACCAAGGTCGTCCTGTCCGCCGCCGCCACAGCGCTCGTCGGTGTTCTGGTATGGACACTGGTGCCGGACGGCGAGAAGTCCGAATCCTCGTCCTCCGGGGCCACCGGGAGCGGGGCGAGGGCGACGCCGTCGACCGTCAGTACGCCGACGTCCAGGCCGTCCGCGGATGCTTCGACGCCCACGCCCCAGAAGACGGACAAGGGAGAAGGCGCTGATCTGCTGACGCCCGACGGCATCCGCACCGCGATCAAGGCGTTCAAGAAGGAGACGGGCAGCGACCTGTTCGGCGATTTCAAGGTGTACCCCGAGCACATCTCCGCTTACGTGATGGTCAAGGGAAGCCGGACCCAGTACGACATGTACACCTACCGTGTCGACCGGGGTTTGGAGAAGGGAATCATCAAGGGCTCGCTGTCCGGGGGAGCCCAGGTGTTCAGCCCGGACGAATTCGACTGGGACACGGTCCCCACGCTGCTCGCCGAGGCCAGGAAGAAACTGAACGTCGACAGCCCCACGAGCCGCTACTTGCTGGTCGAAGGGTCGAACAATGTGTTCGACACCCCCGCCAATATGGCCGTGTACCTCAGCAACGAGTACAACGAGGGCGGCTATCTGGAGGCCGACATCCACGGCAAGGTGACCAAAGTGATGGCCGCCGACGGATGATCCCGGGCCATCATCCGGCCGCATGCGCCGCCCGACCTCAGCGGATGCGATGCCTCTTCCAGAAGGGACCCAGATCCTTGTCCGTCACGGACTGTGCGGCCTTCTTGAAGTCGGCGGTGGTGGAGAGGCCGTACCAGTGGTCGAGGGCGTACCGCTTGAGGAGGCGTGCCATGGTGTCGGCCCCGAGGGACTGTTCGAGGCGGGCCAGGGCGCAGGGGCCCGCCGTGTAGACGAGGTGGTACTCGTCGCGGTGCTGGGACCAGTAGGCCATCGAGTTGGTGAGCGCGGTGCTCCCGCTCGGCCAGTCGTCCGACCAGCAGTCGCTGGTGTCCCAGCCGTAGAAGCGCGCGTTGGCGTACTGGGCGAAGCTCTCGTCCAGCCAGGGCGAGCCGTATTCGTCGTTGCCCACGATGCCGTACCACCACTGGTGGGCCACCTCGTGGACGACGGCGCTGCCCTCCTCGCTGGTCCCGAGGAGGACCAGGCCGGGGTACTCCATGCCGCCGCCGAACTCCTTGGTCATCACCAGGTCGATCTCGCCGTACGGATAGCGGCCGAACTCCTTGCCGAACCGGTCGACGGCGGCGACGCCGTCCTTGCGGTTGAGGCGCACACCCGCGGCGGGCGTGTTCGGTGCCCAGTACGACTTCACGCGTACACCCCCGGGCGAGGTCTCGGTCGCCGTCCGGAACGGGCCAGCCGCCCACGCGAAGTCCCGTACCCGGTGCGCGACGCTGTGTGTGACCGTGCGCCCGGGCTTGCCGGGGCTGGTCCAGGTGCGGCCGGTCGCCGGGACCTTGAGGGCCGAGGGGTGGTCGAGGCGCACCCGGAAGTCGCCCGCCAGTGCGTAGAAGCTCTCCCCGGTCGACACGTACGGATCGAGGTGCCAGCCCTTCGCGTCGTGCACGGCGAGCACCGGCAGCGCGTTGCCCAGGAAGCGGAACGCGCCCTCACGACCGAAGCGGCTGTTGCGCGTGGGCACGGTGATCGACACGTCGAAGGCGACGGCCGCCCGCTCACCGCGCGCGAGCGGCTTCGGCAGGGCGATGCGCAGCGCCGTGCAGTTCACGGTGAGCCCGGCGGCGGTGCCGCCACGCACCTTGGACACCTTGACAGGGGACGGCTTGCCGGGCGTGCCGCACTTGTCGTCTCCGTTGCCCCACAGCCGTACGTACACCTCGTGCAGGGGCCGATCGGAGGCGTTGCGGAACGACACCCGCTGTCGGCCCGTCCAGTGGGAGCCGTCGGCGTCGCCGCGCAGGGTCACGTCGTAGCGACGGCGATCGGGCGTCGCGGCTTTGGAGGTCCCTGTCTCGGCCTCGGCCTTGGGTGCCGTGACGGCATCGGCCGCGGTGGAGCCCGTCGCCACGAGCAGCGCGATCAGGCCAACGAGCAGACGACGACCGGTTCTTGACGACCAGACAGGTAACGACGACATGGCAGCCGATCCTGCCACACCGGTCCGACATTCGCCTGCTCAGCGGAGGCGGTGCATATCCAGTCGATCTCCGGGGAACCGCCGCAGGGCCCGTCGGCGCCTGGACCGAGTCATCTAGGATGACGAGTCGAAGCGCTTGCATGCGTGGAGAGTTGCGTTCAACGCCAGGGAGAACATCCATGGGCGCCGAAGAGGCCGTTCGTACACCTGACGCCAACCCTGTCTTAGATTCCCGGACCGCGGGGCCGACGGTGCCACGTCTGGTGCTGGGCGCGCGGCTGCGCCGACTGCGGGAGGAGCGGCAGATCACCCGTGAGGACGCGGGCGAGGCCATCCGCGCCTCCCAGTCCAAGATCAGCAGAATGGAGTGGGGCCGGCACGGGTTCAAGATGCGTGACGTGTCCGATCTCCTCACTCTCTACGGAGTCACGGACGAGGCCGAACGCGCCACGTTGCTGGCCTTGGCCGAACAGGCCAACACCCCTGGCTGGTGGCAGCCGTTCAACGACGTGGTGCCCGCCTGGATGCAGGCCTACCTCGGGGCCGAACAGGCGGCGAGTCTCGTCCGCTGCTTCGAGGCCCAGGTGGTACCGGACCTTCTGCAGATCCCCGACTACGCCCGCGCCGCCATCCGGCTCACCCGCCCGCACATCTCCGCGGAGGAACTCGACCGGCGGGTCACCTTGCGGATGAAACGCCAGGAGATCCTGCACAGGCAGCGGGCCACTCAGCTCTGGGCCGTGATCGACGAGGCGGCGCTCCGTCGCCCGGTGGGCGGCACCAGCGCGATGCGCGCCCAGCTCCGGCATCTCATCGAGGTCTGCCAACTCCCGCGGGTCACCGTCCAGATCGTGCCGTTCCTCGCCGGTGGTCACCCTGCGGCCGGCGGGCCGGTCACCATCGTGCGCCTGCCCGGCGGTCAACTGCCCGACATGGTCTACCTCGAACAGCTCGCGGGCGCCGTCTATCCCGACAAGCCGGCCGAGACCGAGTACTACTGGGACGTCATGAACCGCCTGGTCGTGAAGGCCGAATCGCCCGACGCGACGTGCGCCATCCTCCATCGCATCCTCCAGGAAACCTGACGCTGCGCCGGGGCCCGGCCCGCCCCGTCAGCGTTTGAGGGCGACGCCTCCGTACTGATGCACCTCCGCCGGGAGCCCCCAGGCCTCGGTGTCAGGACGCCAGCGCGAGCACGAAGTCACGCCCGGCTCAAGCAGTTCCAGGCCGTCGAAGTAGCGCGCGATCTGCTCGGGACTGCGGAGGATGTACGGGATCGAGCCCCCCTCGTTGTACTGCTGTATGGCGTTGAGGTAGGCGTCACTGGTGTTGCTGCTGTCGTACTGCACGAGGTAGCTGCCGGAAGGCAGGCCATCCACCAACTGCCGCACGATCGAGCGTGCCTCGTCATGGTCCTCGATGTGGCCGAGAATGCCCATCAGCATCAGAGCGACAGGCCGGCCGAAGTCGAGCGTCTTCGCGGCCTCGCGCAGGATCGTGCTCGGATCGCGCAGATCGGCGTCGACGTAGTTGGTGACACCGTCGGAGGTGCTGACGAGCAGCGCACGGGCGTGTGCCAGTACCAAGGGGTCGTTGTCGACGTAGACGATCCGGCAGTCAGGGGCCACCCGTTGGGCGATCTCGTGGGTGTTGTCCACATTGGGCAGCCCCGTGCCTATGTCCAGGAACTGCCGGATCCCCTCTTCGGCCGCCAGATGACGCACGGCACGGGCCAGGAAGTACCGGGCGGCACGGGCCCCGGTCTCGATCCCCGGGAAGACCTCGCGGAACGCGTCACCGGCTATGCGGTCGACTTCGTAGTTGTCCTTCCCGCCCAGCCAGTAGTTCCAGATCCGGGCCGACTGCGGCACGGTGGTATCGATCCTGGAGAGTGCCTCCTGGCCGGCGTTCTCTCGTTCATCGGTCATGGACACTCCTGTTGTGTACGTGCGTGTACGTGTGTGAGAACCGCGAAACCGGCGAGTATCAGCCGTGGACGCCCACGCTATTCCCCGAGTCTCGGATCTTGTCCATCCGCAGGCCCAACCTGTCCGTGCTTCGCTGGCCAATGACTTGTTTGTGTTGCTCGGAGGAGCCGAATTTCGGTATTCGGGCCGTCACTTCACAGAACGTGCACAGAAGTTCATCAATCATTTAGGGTTCAAGCGTTACGCTCCCCGGCAGTCGAGTCGTCGACGGTGCCCCACCTGCCGCGGCACTCGCCCCCCAGAGTCACAGGAGACTGGCGTGCACGACGGCGACGTAGTGGTGATCGGCGGCGGCTATGCGGGCGTCCGGCTGGCGAAGCGACTGGACGGCACGGCACGGGTCACGCTCGTGGATCGTAAGGACGTCTTCTTCCACCGCATAGCCTCCCTGCGCGCCGGTGTGCGTCCGGAATGGACGGTCGCTCCGTTCATCCCGTACGACCGGCTGCTGCGCAACGGCCGTGTGGCCGTGGGCAAGGCGGTCCGCGTCGACACCGCCGAACGGCAGGTGGTGCTGGCCACGGGGGAGCGTCTTCCGTACGACGTGGTGGTGATCGCGACCGGAGCCGACTATCCGGAACCGGCCCGTTTCGTCGGCACCACCACCGAGGAGGCGGCCAAGTCGTTCGCCGGACACCAGCAGAACGTCGCCGCCGCCGATCATGTCCTCGTCGTCGGCGGCGGGCCCTCCGGCGTCGAACTCAGCGCCGAGATCCGCCTGGCCCGCCCGGACGCCCGGGTCACGCTCGCCCACTCCGGTCCTGCGCTGCTCCACTGCACGGGCAGCGAGCGGGCCGGGCGCAAGGCCCATGTCTGGCTGGAGTCCCACGACGTGGAGGTGCTGCTCGACTCCTACATGTCCCTGGGCCACGACTTCGGTACCTATCGCGACGCCCGCGGGAGCGTCATCGAGGCCGACCTCGCTTTCTGGGCGACGGGCACCACCCCCAACACGCTCTGGCTGCGCCTGGCCGGGCACGGCGACTGGCTGAACGCGGACGGGCATGTGAAGGTCGACCGGATGCTCCGGGCCGAGGGGCGGCCGGACGTGTTCGCCGTCGGCGACGTGAACGACGCCTGCGATCTCAAGATCACCCCCGCCGCGCTCGCACAGGCGGACCTCGCCGCCCACAACATCCGTGTCTACCTGCGCAGTTCCGGCAGGCACCGCACACAGTCCCGCTCATACCGGGCGATCCATCGCACCCCGCTCATCGTGCCGTTCGGCGAGGCGGGCGGCGTGACCATGCTGCCCGTGCCCGGCGGCGAGACCGCGGTACTCGGCGGCCGTACCACCATGTTGGCCAAGGCCAAGACCCTTATGACCCCTTACATGAGGCGGCAACTCGGGTACACAGCGGCCTGACACGCGACGCCCGGCCCCGGCACACGAACGGCGCCCGGCCCCGGCACACGAACGGCGCCCGGCCCCGACACGCGAACGACGACGCATTGGTGCCACCCGTCGTTCGCTCACAGGTGTGCCCTGAGGTGAGGTAAGGTCCCCACCGTTTCCAACTACCGGCTGATGGTGATCCGGTACGGGGAGTGTCGGAGGGCGGCGAGACGATGGAATCCCGGTTGGGCGATGGCGGATCCGTGGATCTGGACGACACCCGGTTGGAGGCGATGACTCCTGAACCGCTGCTGACCCGGGACTACGAGACACGCCCCTCGCTCGTGTACGAGCGGTTAAGGCAACGTCACGGCCCGGTCGCGCCGGTCGACCTGCTGGGCGTACCTGCCTGGCTGGTCCTCGGCTACCGGGAGGCACTTGACGTGCTCCAGGACGACGACGGTTGGCCGAAGGGTCTGGAGAACTGGCGGGCCCGCTCGGAGGGCCGCGTGCCGGCCGACTGGCCGCTCGGACCGTCTCTCGAGGTCAACCACGTACTGATCCAGGGCGGTCCCGGATACCCGGCGTTGCGGATGGCGTGGGACGCGGCCCTCAAGCCGTTCCAGGACCCGCGCCATCCCCAGGCGAAGAAACTCAAGACGGCCGTCACCGCCTACGCCGACGAACTGATCACTTTGGTGGGGGAGGCCGGCGGAACGGGCCTGGCGGATGTGTCCGCCCAGTTCTCCCGGCCGCTGCCGCTGATGGTGGCCAGCCATCTGCTCGGCTTCCCCGGTTCCCAGGGCGACGACGCGCTGATGGACATGTGGCGGGTCCTGGACGCGGGTCCTGACGCGGAGCCCGCCCTGGAGCGTTTGTTGGCGACGCTGGCGGAGCTGGCGGCGCTGAAGCTGCGGACGCCGGGGGACGACTTTCCCTCGTACCTGCTGGCCGCGCACCCGGACCTCTCGCTCGACGAACTGGCCCGTGAGCTGTTCATGCTGCTGGGCATGACGTCCGACCATGTCGGCATTCTGGTCTCCAACACGGTGGTCGAGGTCCTCTCGGGTGACGGCGGCGCACGTGCCAGTCTGTCCGCCGGGATGGTCAGGGAGACCATGAACCGGGTGGTCATGCGCAAGCCCCCGCTGGTGAACTTCGTGCCGCGCTTCGCGGCCAAGGACACCCCGCTGGGGAACTACACGATCCGGGCGGGCGATCCGGTCTGGGTCTCCTCCGCAGCGGCCCACGCCGACCCGCTCTTCGCCGACAGCGTGGCGCGGAGCACCACGGTCAGCACCCGGGCGCACCTGTCCTGGGGCGCGGGCCGCCGCCAGTGCCCGGCGCGCGAACTCGCCTCGACGGTCGCGGCGGTCGGCGTGAGCCGCCTGTTCGAGCGGTTCGCCCATCTGGAACTCGCCCTGCCCATCGACCAACTCCCGTGGCGTTCCTCGCCCTTCATGCGGGGCCTGCGCTCACTGCCGGTACGGTACGAACTCGCCACGGTGCCCGAGCAGCCGCCGAAGCGGGCGGCCCTGGCGTCAGAGCCCGCCGCTCCGGAGCTGCCGGACCCGTCCGCCCGGCAGCGCTCTTCGCTGTGGAGCTATCTGACAAGCCTGATCGGCCGCTGACACCGGGCCGCGAGCGACGGCCTCAACTCAGGTCGCGAACCGCGCGCCCCATCCTCTCCAGCGCGAGGCGCAGAATGGCCGGCGACGTGGCGAAGTTGAGGCGTACGCAGCCCGCGCCGCCGGTGCCGAAGACGTGACCGGAACTGAGGGCGACGCGGGCTTCGTCGAGGAACAGCTTCGCCGGTCCGGCGAGGTCGGCCACGACGCCGGGGCCGTTGTCCTGGTGACCGTCGTGCAGGTCCAGCCGGGTGCAGTCCAGCCAGGCCAGATAGGTGCCCTCGGGCTGGACGTACCGGATGCCGGGGAGGTGCTCCTCGATGAGCTGTCCCAGCAGGGTCCGGTTCGCGTCGAGCCCGCCCAGGAGCTCGTCGAGCCAGTCGCCGCCCTCCTGGAACGCCGCCGTGTGGGCGAGGACCCCCAGGTGGCTGGGGCCGTGACCGACTTCCTCGGGCATCCGGCGAAGATCGGCGGCGGCCTCCTCGCCCGCGATGGCCAGGGCGGCCTTGAGCCCGGCCAGGTTCCATGCCTTGGAGGCGGACGTCAGGGCGAAGCCGTTCTCGGAGCCGGGCACGCTGAGGAAGGGTGTGAACGTGGCGCCGGGCAGTACGAGCGGGGCGTGGATCTCGTCGGAGACCACGCGGACGCCGTGTCGGCGGGCGAGCGCCGCGATCGCTTCGAGTTCCTGGCGGGTGTGCACGGCACCGGTCGGGTTGTGTGGGTTGCACATCAGAAACGCCGCGCGTCGCCCGTGCCGCCGGGCCCGTACGAAGGCGTCTTCCAGAGCACCGAGGTCGGTACGGAGGTCGGGCCCGAGGGGAGCCTCGATCACCTCGCGGGCGTCGTGGCCGACGAAGGCGTAGAACGGCGGGTAGACGGGTGAGCACACGACGACGGCGTCGCCGGGGTCGGTGATGAGGCGGAGAACCTCGACGATGCCCAGCATGACGTCGGGCACCACGGCCGTGTTCTCGACGCGCAGGCCGCCCCACTGCCAGCGGTCGGCGGCGAATCCGGCCAGGGCCTCGGCGTAGGCGGTTCCGTAGGCGTATCCGGTGTCGCCGATCCCGATGGCCCTGTGCAGCGCGTCGGTGACGCAGGGAGCCAGCGGAACGTCCATCTCCGCCACCCACAGGGGCAGCACGTCCTCCGGATGGGTGCGCCACTTCATGCTCGTACGGCTTCGCAACTGGTGCAGCGGCACCTGCACGAGCGGATCGGTCCGGTCGGCGTCGGCCGTCTCGGCTGCCGCCTTCTTCGTGGTCTCGGTCACGCGGTGCTCCAAAGTCCGGGTGATACGGGCCTGTAGAGGATGGCGGCAGCATGCCGGGCTCAAACGACATGACGGGACTGCCTGAGCGTTAAGGTTCGCCCATGAAAGCAGCGGTGCACAGCCGGTACGGGCCACCCACCGTGATCCGGATCGACGAGGTGGAAAAACCCTCGATCGGGGACCACGACGTACTCGTTCGGGTGCACGCGACGACGGTCAACCGGACGGACTGCGCCTACCGGGCGGCCAAGCCCTTCTTCATGCGCGCACTCACCGGCCTCGCCCGGCCGCGGCGTGCGGTGCTCGGGACCGAGTACGCGGGAGTGGTGGACGCGGTCGGAAGCGGCGTCACGTCCTTCAGCGTCGGCGACCGGGTGTTCGGCTACAACGAGGGCGCGTTCGGAACCCATGCCGAGTACCTGTCGGTTCCGCACGACGGCGCCATCGCGACCATGCCGAACGGCGTGACGTTCGATCAGGCCGCTCCCGGTACCGAGGGCTCGCACTACGCGCTCGCGTTCGTCAGGAAGGCGGATGTCCAGGCCGGGCAGGACGTCCTCGTTCACGGCGCGACCGGCGCCATCGGCTCGGCGGCCGTGCAACTCCTGAAGCATCACGGGGCCACGGTGACCGCGGTGTGCGGCACGGAGAACTTGGACCTGGTGAAGGGGCTGGGCGCGGACCGGGTCGTCGACTACAAGGCTCAGGACTTCACCAGGGACGAGCAGCGCTACGACGCGGTGTTCGACACGGTCGGCAAGAGCACGTTCGGCCGCTGCAGGCGGTTGTTGAAACCCGGCGGGGTGTATCTGTCCTCGGAACTGGGCCCCTGGTGCCAGAACCTGCTCCTCCCGCTCGTCACGCCCCTGTTCCGCGGCAGGAAGGTGCGGTTCCCCTTTCCGAAGCAGGACCAGGAGATGGTGCGGTACTTCCGGGGCCTGATGGAGTCGGGCGAATTCAGTCCGGTCATCGACCGACGGTACCCGTTGGAGCGGATCGTCGACGCCTACCGGTATGTCGAGACCGGGCAGAAGACCGGCAACGTCGTCATCACCGTCGTACCACCGAACTGACCACAGCCGAACGCCCGTTGGCGGCCGGACATCACCGGACCGCACCGGACATCGCGGGGCTGCACCGGACTTCCACGGGTGTGCCGCCGAGCGGGCTCACACCCGCACGGCAGACCCGCGTTCGCTCATCTGCGGCGCGCACAGCACCCGCTTCTTGCGCACGCGCTTCCCCTCGATCGCCGCGACGGTCAGCCGTGCCGCCTCCGCCGCGATCTGGGTCAGCCCCCAGTCCACCGTGGTCAGCGGTGGTGTGAGCACCCGTGACACCGGATGATTGTCGAAACCGACCACGGAGACGTCCCGGCCCACCTCCAGCGAGGCATCCGCCGCCGCCGCGTACACCCCGTACGCCAGCGAGTCCGAGAAACAGAACACGGCCGTCGCCGGGCGGGCCCCGTCCAGGACGCGGCGGGCCACCGCCGTCGCCTCGCCCAACTCCTGGGGGCAGGGCACCAGTTCGGCCAGGAGACCGAGGCGGTCGGCCGCCTCGCGGACATACACGTCGGCGGGACGGTCCGGCGTGCTCGGGCGGGTCGGAGTCAGCACGGTCACCCGGCGGTGGCCGAGTCCGTGCAGATACTCCAGTACGGCGTCGATGCCGGCCCGGTTGTCGAAGATGACCTGGCCGGCCGTGCGAGCCCGGCTCAACGAGTCGCCGACGGCCACCACCGGCAGCGAGTCGGCGATCGCGGCCCAGCCCTTCGCGGAAGGGTTCACCGGAGACACCAGCAGCGCGTCGACCCGCTGGTCGCGCAGTTGCTTGGCGAGGGCCAGTTCACGGTCGGGGTCGCCGCCCGCGTCGAGGATCAGCGCGTAGCGGTCGCCGGCCAGCAGCTCCCGGCCGATGGCCGCCATCAGCTGCTGCTGCCAGAGGTCCTGGAGGTCGCCCGCGAGAACGCCGACCATGCTGGTACGGCCGCTGACCAGTGCGCGGGCGATGGGATCGGCCTCGTAGCCGAGTTCGGCCGCGGCCTGGCGCACCCGCTCCTCGGTCTCCTTCGAGACGTGTTTGCCGCGCAGGGCGTAGGAGACGGCGGCGGTGGAGAGGCCCGTGGCCTCGGCCACCTCCCGAAGGGTGGTGCGCTTATGGGGCCTGGCCATGCCGGGAAGCCTACCGGGACGCGTCCGCATTGTGGGCACGCGGCCCGCCGACGCCGCCGCGATCCCGTCCACACTCCGGGCGCGGCCCCGTCCGTACTCCGGCCCTGCCTCGTCCGTACTCGGGCGTCATTCCGTGCGCGGGCCTCGCATGCCCGTCGACGCATGCTTGACACAGCCGCTTGTTAATCGCTTAAGTTAACCGTATCAGTGAAACGCTTAACAAAGGTTGACCGCTTCTCGTTCCCCTTGCCGGCCCCGAGGACCGCCGCGTGCCCACCGACGTCCACCAGCACATCTGGCCACCCGACTTCATCGAGTTGCTGCGCTCCCGCACGACACCGCCGTACCTCGACGGCCGGCTTCTGCATGTCGACGGCGAACCGCCGTACGAGATCGACCCGGCCGACCACGACATCCCGGCCCGCACGCGTCTTGCCGCAACCGACGGTCTCCGCCTCGCCCTCGTCTCGCTCTCCAGCCCCCTCGGCATCGAGTACCTGCCGCCCGCCGAGGCCGCCCCGCTGCTGGCCGCGTTCCACGACGGAGCCCTCGCGCTCCCGGCCCCCTTCGGCGTCTGGGCCTCTCCCTGCCTGTCGGCACCGGACCCCGAGGCCGTCGAACACGAACTCGGTCGCGGCTGCGTGGGCCTCCAACTACCCGCCACCGCGCTCCTCGACGCGGCCGGCTGGGCCCGGTGCGGACCCCTCCTCGACGTCCTCACCCATCACGGCAAACCCCTCTTCATCCACCCGGGCGCGGCCCAGGCCACCCCCGACGCCCCGCCTTGGTGGCCCGCCCTGGTCCCGTACGTGCACCAGATGCACGCGTCCTGGTTCGCCTTCCGCACCTTCGGCCGCGCCCGCCACCCCCACCTGCGCGTCTGCTTCGCCGCCCTCGCGGGGCTAGCCCCACTCCATGGCGAACGGCTCGCGATGCGCGGCGGAGGGCGGGGCCAGGTCGACTTCGACGCGTTCTACGAGACCTCCTCCTACGGAACTCGCGCCGTGGACGCGGTCGTTCGCGCCGTCGGCATCGACGTGGTCGTCGGCGGCAGCGACCGCCCGTACGCGCCTCCCGTCATCCCCGACCTCGGCGCGGCGGCCGCCGTCCACGCGCTGCGCACCGCCAACCCCGCCCGCCTCCTGTACGGCCGAGACCCAGCCGTGCCCCCGTGGCGGACCCACCCCGAAGGGAGCCACTCATGACGTACGAGTCCCTGCCCGACCGCACCCTCGACAAGCGCGAACTCCAAGCGCTGGTCGACGACCTCGCCACCCGCCCCGACCTCTGGCGCGCCCAGGTCGCCTTCTCCGACGAGCAGCGGCACTACGCGTCCCTGTACCGGGACGAATACGTCGACGTCTGGCTGCTGTGCTGGACCCGGCGGAACGACACCGGCTGGCACGACCACGACATCTCCGCGGGCGCCGTCGGCGTCGTCCAAGGCGCACTCCACGAGTCCAACCCACGCATCGGCGGCAGCCACGTGTCCGTCACCGTCGGAACCGGCGAGTCGTTCTGCTTCGGCCCCGAGCACATCCACCGGCTCACCGGCGCCACCGACGACGCCGTCTCGATCCACGCCTACTCGCCGCCACTGTGGCGCCTGGGCCAGTACGACATCACCGCGGACGGCCTGATGCGCCGGATCTCGGTCTCGTACGCGGATGAGCTGCGCCCGCTGGACACTCCGGCCGCCTGAAGCGGTGGCATGTCAGGGCATCGGCGGGATGCGCTCAGCCGCCGGCCCAGGTGCGCAGTTGGCCGGCGATCTGAGCCACGCCCAGGGTGCCGGTGCCTGTGCCGGCACCGCCGGCGTCCCGGACCAGGGCCACGGCGTCCTTGGGCTGGTAGGTCAGACGATGCCCGTTGAGGGCGAGATAGGCCTCGCACGAGTGCCAGGCGAAGGCCTCGTTGGAGTGCTCAAGGCAGGGAAGCCGCACCAAGGTTTGCAGCAGTGCCGCGGCCTTCAGGTACGGCGAACCGTAGATGTCGCGGTCCATCGCGTGTGCGGTGACGCGTGCGACGGCCGCGTAGAGCGGGCCGTAGTCGTCGACCTGGGGGTCACCGTCGAGGAGCTCGGCCGCGTGCAGCAGGAACTGGAGGTCGAGAGGCTGGGGCTGCGGGGAATCGGACTGCGGGGGATCAGGGTGGCTCACGCGGCGTGGCCCTGCTTGCCCGGCGCCAGCTCACGGCGGGCGAGCCGTTCGGCATTCCGGTGCTCCGCGGACGGGTCGACGGCGCTCGGCTCGGCCGCGAAAGCAGCCCCGGAGAAGGCCATCGAGTTCCGGAAGGCATGGAGGAAGGCCTCCTCGACGGCGGTCGCGCGGGCGTAGGCCGCGGACAGGATGTATTCCTGCAGGCTGACCCCCTCCTTTCGGGCGGCGGCCTCGATGGCGGCCTTCTGCGAGGGGTCCGGGAAGCGCAGGTTCATGGCTTTCGGAGAATTCGACATGGTACCGACGGTACCAGTAGTACCGCCGGTCGTCAGGATCGAGCCGTTCGCGGACCGCACCCACTTCGCGATGAGTTTCGCCGGCGCGATCGGTCTATGCGTACAAGGGCTGTCTGATGCCCTCGGACGCATGGGAGAAGTGATGGGCACCGTGGTGATGCACAGCGTCGTTTCCGTGGACGGCTTCATCGCCGACTCGGACGATCAGGTGGGCCCGCTGTTCGACTGGTACTTCAACGGCGAGGCCGAGCTCGTCGCCGGCGGCACGATGAAGGTCTCCAAGGTCTCGGCCGAGTACGTCCGGCCGATGTGGGCGGGCATCGGGTCGATGGTGATCGGGCGTCACCTCTTCGACATCACCAACGGCTGGGAGGGGGCGCCGCCGGCCGGCGAACACGTGGTTGTGGTGTCGCACCGGCCCAAGCCCGACGGGTGGCACCCCGAGGCGTCATACCACTTCGTCGGCGATGTGGCACAGGCGATCGCGAAGGCCCAGGAACTCGCGGGGGAGCGCACCGTCGCCGTGGCGGCGGGCGAGGTCGGCGGGCAGGCGTTCGCGCTCGGTCTGGTGGACGAGGTGGCGATGGATGTGGTGCCTGTGGTCTTCGGCTCGGGCAAGCGGTACTTCGGGTCGGCCGACGGCCGCCATCTGCTGGAGGATCCGCACACGGTGATTCAGGGCGACCGGGTGCTGCACCTGCTCTATCGAGTCCGCCGCGCTTGGTCATAGACGGGGGCCGGGCCACCGATCACGCCTTGCTCAGCTCGGTGGCACGGGCTAACGTGTAACCAAATGGTTGTACGTAATGAATCCGCCGACCGAGCCGATCGCCTCTTCCATGCTTTGGCTGATGCGACGCGGCGCGAGATCGTGTCCCTCACCCTGGCCGGTGAGTACTCGGTCTCGGACCTCGCCCGGCGGTTCCCGATGAGTTTCGCGGCCGTGCAGAAGCATGTGGCGGTCCTGGAACACGCCGGGCTGGTCACCAAGGAGCGCCGAGGACGGGAGCAGCGAGTGCGAGGCAGCGCGGATTCGCTGAACGAGGCCCATCGGCTGCTGGACCAGCTGGCGGAGGTGTGGCGAGGACGCATCGACCGGATCGGCACGATCCTCGCCGACACCGACACCGACACCGACACCGACACCGACACCGATCCTGACTCCGGACAAGGCAAGGAGCACTGACATGACTGTGATCGACGTTCAGAAGAACCCTGAAGCCCTCGCGCTGACGCTCACCGCGCGGTTCGACGCGCCGCCGGCGCGGGTGTGGCAGGTCTGGCAGGACCCGCGCCAGCTGGAGCGGTGGTGGGGCCCGCCGACCTACCCCGCGACCGTTGTCGACCATGACCTGGTACCGGGCGGCGCTGTCACGTACTTCATGACCGGGCCGGAAGGCGACAAGCACTTCGGCTGGTGGCGCATCCTGTCCGTCGACAGCCCGCACCGGCTGGAGTTCGAGGACGGCTTCGGCGACGACTCCGGGCGCCCCAACCCGGACATGCCCACCATGAACGTCCGTGTGCGGCTCACCGCGGAGGGCGAGACGGCCACCCTGATGACGGTCGAGAGCACCTTCCCCACACCCGAGGCGATGGAACAGCTGATGTCCATGGGCGCGGACGAGGGCATGTCCGCGGCCATGGGCCAGATCGACGCCCTGCTGGCCGACAGCACTGCCTGACGGGGAGATCCGCCGTGCCTTCGCGCACCCCCGCGGACAGCGGTTCGTGAGGGTGCGCGGGGGTGCGCCGGGCGTCGGCGGCAGTCAGCGGCTGCGGCCCGTGCCCCGCGGCCGCTCTCCGTGCGGGTGGTTCACGGTTCGGTCGGCACGCAGAGGACCGGGACGGTCGACAGGTGCAGGAGCTTGTGGGGAGTCGAGCCCAGCAGCGCCCCGCGCATCGGGCTCTCACCCCAGCTGCCCACCACGATGCACCTCGCCTCATGACTCGACGCGGCATCGATCAGCGCCTGGGCCGGCTTCTGGTCGATGATTTCGACGGTGGTCCGTACGCCGGCCTCGTCGGCCACCCTGACAGCGTGATCGAGCGCGACGCGTCCGGCCTCGCGGACGGCTTCCTGGTGAGCCCCGTACTCCTCGCCCATGGCCCCCGGGGCCGCCGCGCCGTAGACCAGAACGAGGGGCTCGTCGAACGCGGCGGACACCTCGATCGCGACCCGCAGTGCGCGTGCCGCGCCCGGGGACTCGTCGTATCCGAGGACGACCGACATCTCAGGACTCCTTGCCGTGGACGAGGTCGGCGTCGACCACACCTGGGCGTTCCGACCAGAACACCGGCGACATCAGCCGCCATACGACCATGAGCACCACACCCGCGAGGGCGATGCCGATGCCGATGACGAGTGGGGGACCGAGGCCGAACCACGAGACACCGCTGTAGGAGTTCGCGGGGTCGGACATGTCCGAGACCGATTCCACCAGCAGCCACGCCAGCAGTCCGGCGCCGACCAGGGGACCCAGGCCGATGAGTACGAAGAAGCGGACGCTCTCGGTCAGAAGGCGGCGGTAGTAGACCGCGCAGGCGACGCCGGTGAGCGCGTAGTAGAACGCGATCAGCAACGACAGCGCGGTGAGCGAGTCGAAGAGGGCGTTGGTGCTGATCTGGTTGACAACGAGATACCAGACGATGGCGATGCCGGCGACCCACCACGTACTCACGTCGGGGGTGCGGAACCGCGGGTGGATGCGAGCGAACTGCGCGGGCAGCGCGTGCCGGCGCGCCATGGACAGCGCCGTGCGCGACGCCGGGATGATCGTCGTCTGCGTCGATGCCAGCGCGGACGTCGACACCGCCAGCAGGACGACCCAGTCCCAACTGCCCATCACCTCGCCGGCGAGCAGGGCGAAGATGAACTCCTCCTCGTCGGCGTTCTCGGCCAGGTAGGCCGTTCCGGCGTAGGCGACGACCGCGTAACCGACCGACACATAGGTCACCAGCAGCACGACCGTCGACCAGACGCCCGCCTTGCCCGGAGCGGTGGCGGAGTTCTCGACCTCCTCGGTGAGATTGACCGCCGACTCCCAGCCCCAGTAGATGAACACGCCCAGCAGCAGGGCACTTGTCAGCGTCGCGCCTCCGGCGCCGAAGGGGTTCAGCCAGTCGAGGGCCGGTTTGACGGAATCGAAGTCGGTCGTGCCGGCGTACACCCGGTAGAGCGCCACCACGACGAAGGCGAGCAGGCAGGCGACCTGCGCGAGGATGAGGACGTTCTGCACCTTGGCCGACACCTCTGTGCCGATGACGCACAGCGCCGTCATCACGAGGATGAGCAGTACCGCGAGCAACTGGCGTACGAAGTCGTTGTCGACCCAGCTGTCGAGGCCGAAGGCGAGCAGGGCGAAACTCACGGCGACGTCCGCCAGCGACCCGACCACCAGGACTCCGGTCATCGCGATGGCCCAGCCGCCGAGCCAGCCGGTCCACGGTCCCATGGCCCGGGTGACCCACGAGAAGGTCGTACCGCAGTCCTGGTCGACCTTGTTGAGGTAGTAGAACGCCGAGGCGATAAACAGCATCGGCACGAACGACGCGACCATCACCCCAGGGGCGTAGATGCCCACCAGTGCCACGATCGGACCGATGACCGCGGCCAGCGAGTACGCCGGGGAGGTGGCGTTGAGACCGATGACGAGTGCGTCGACGAACCCGATGGCATTGGCCTTCAACCCGTCAGGGGGGCGTGCGTCCGCAATGTCGTTGGCCATGTTCCCTCGCTCCGGTTGTGAGTGAATCCATACAACAGGGCGTTATGGAACTTTTTACGCTATTAAGGGCCGCTCGGATACGCATGTCACCTGGGCAGGCTTCCAACGGCGGTGTCCTCGCGCATGCCCCACGGCGAACCGTATTCCGTCAGCAGGTCGAGGAACGGCCGGGGAGGCAGTGCCTCGGGGCCGAGCACTCCGCTGCCGTGCCAGGCTCCTGACGCGATGAGTTCGAGAGCGGCCACGGGGTTGATCGCGGTCTGCCAGACCACGGCCTGGGAGCCGTACTCCCGCATGGACCACTGGTTGTCGACCACGTGGTAGAGGTACACCTCCCGAGGTCGGCCGTCCTTGGTGCCCTTGACCCAGGTGCCCGCGCACGTCTTGCCGTGCATACGGTCCCCGAGACCGGCGGGGTCGGGCAGACAGGCGGCGACCATGTCCCGCGGGGAGACAGCGACCTTGCCGGTACTGGCACTTGGACCGTCGCTGGTGCTGCCATTCACGGTGACCGGGTCGGTGCGGTCCAGGCCCAGTTTGTGCAGGGTCTGGAGGACGCCGATGAACTCGTCGCCGAGACCGTACTTGAAGGTGACCCGCCCGGCCTTCAACCACCGTGGGACGAGCAGCACTTCCTCGTGTTCGACGTTGACGCACTCCACCGGCCCGATGTCCTCCGGGAAGTCGAAGACCTCCGGTTCGCTGAAGGGAGGCGTGGTGAACCAGCCTCGTTCCGCCTCGTAGACGACCGGCGGGTTCAGGCACTCCTCGATCGTCGTCCAGATGCTGAAGGACGGGGCGAAGTCGTATCCGTCCACGACCAGGTTGGCGCCGTCGCGGATGCCGATCTCCTCGATCTCGTCGAAGAGGACGTCGGCGGCGTACCGGGCGAAGACGTCCGACAGGCCCGGCTCCACACCCATGCCGACCAGCGCGAGCCGCTCCGCCGCCTCCCACTCGGCGGACCGGGCGAACTGCGCGTCGCCCAGTTTGACGCCGCACTCTTCGTAGGGGCGGGTCGGGTGCGGCCGGGACAGGGACATCGCCATGTCCAGGTAGTGGGCGCCATGGGTGAGTGCCGCGTCGAACAGCGGCAGCACGAAACGGGGGTCGGTCGCGTTGAGCAGGACATCGCAGTGGTGCTCGGCCAGGGCGGCCCGTGCACCGGCCGTGTCCGAGGCGTCGAGCCGCGCCGCCGTGAACCGGCGCTCGTCCTCGCCGAACGCCGCGACAGCGGACTCGGCCCGCGCCAGGTCGTAGTCGGCGACGACCATGTGCTCGAAGAACGAACGACGGGCCGCGATCCTGGTGATGGCGGTGCCGACGCCTCCCGCTCCGACCAAGAGGACTCGCATGGCGCAGCACTCCTTCGTCCCGCTGTCGCAGGGGGAGCCCCTGCCTGTTCGGTGGGCCAGGACGATATCAGCGGCTGTGTCCCTGGATCGCTGCCGCGCCGCGCGGGGTTGAACGGGGCGTGGCAGCGATCTGGGCGGCGGGGCGCTGCGGGCCTGGACTTCGATGGCCAGGGGTGCGGCGGTGAACATCGAGGAGTACGTGCCCACGACGATGCCGGTGAGCAGGGCGAGGGCGAAGCCGGTCAGGGAGTCTCCGCCCAGCAGGGTGAGGGCCGAGAGGAACACTCCGTCGATCGGCTTGCCGAGCCAGGCGAAGACACCGACGAGGATCTGGGCGTCGTGGGCCATCGCGGCGACCGCGGAGGTGCCGAAGGTCCAGCGGAAGCGCACCGCGAGATACAGCAACTGGGCGGCCAGGGCCGAGGCAAGGTGGTGTACTCCATGAGCCGTCCGCTGGTGAACTCGACGCCGAAGTTCAGCCCCCGGAGTGCGATGCCCGAGGTGGCCAGGACGAGGGCGACGCCGGGCGCGGCCGGCCAGGTGCGCCGACGGCGCATCAGGTCGGGATTGCGGCTGACCAGCCAGTCGCGGACTCTCCCGGTGTCCGCGATGCCGGTGAGAAGGGGAC
The DNA here is from genome assembly GCF_026341515.1 of Streptomyces sp. NBC_00878. NCBI lineage: Bacteria > Bacillati > Actinomycetota > Actinomycetes > Kitasatosporales > Streptomycetaceae > Streptomyces > Streptomyces sp. NBC_00878. Next base: position 444,301 of record NZ_JAPEOK010000002.1, read on the forward strand.
GGCGTCGTACGGATCGACGGGCCACGGCGTGGTCGGCGAGGGCGCGCGTGATGACCGGAGCGCTGAGCATGGAGGCGAGAACGCCGACGCCCAGGGTGACGCCGAAGCCACGGACAGGTCCGGAGGCGAGGAAGCGCTCGGGACGGTGCGGATGGCTCCGGTCCGGGACTTCCTCAGCCGTCGTTCGTGTCGTCGTCGGGAACCCAGCGCAGTACGTCACCGGGCTGGCAGTCGAGTGTGCGGCAGATCGCGTCGAGGGTCGTGAACCGCACCGCCTTCGCGCGGCCGTTCTTCAGTACGGCGATATTGGCGGGCGTGATGCCGACGGCGGCGGCGAACTCGCCGACCGACAGGTTGTGTCTGGCGAGCTGGACGTCGAGGTCGACGATGATCGCCATCAGACGACCGCGGCGATCTCGGTCTGCAGATCCGTCGCCTTGCGCAAGAGGCCTCGCATGATGACGGTGAGCATCGCGAACGCCGCTCCCACGCCGGCGCTCGTGATCGCGGCGCCCAGGGCGCTCAGTTCCTCCATGCCGTCGTCGGGGGACGGAATGTCGGCCACGAAGAGATGTCCGACGACCCCCATCGCCAGCAGCGTCGCCACGACGGAGGATCCGATGACGATGTCGACCCACCGGAAAGCCAGCGGTGAGAAGATCGCGCCGCGTCGGACCATGGCGAGCAGCATCCACACTGCGACGAGGGCGACCTGGACACAGGCGACGCCGACGATCGCCATCGTCACGTAGGGCGTGGCGAACGGGGCGTAGGGAGGAAAACGGTCGACCTCGTCCGCCGCCGTCGTCGGAATGACTACGATCTGGCCGAAGAGACCGACCAGGATCGCTGCGACGATACAGGCCCGGAGCGCGGCTATGAAGAGACGATGCATGCATCGATTATCGATTGATGTCGATCGAAAAGCAATCGGTCTCGTCCGGGTCTGACGACGTTGCAGGTCGAAGTCGATCTCTCGCATCGGATTCGGACGGGAACTCACCCGGGAGGTGCGCCCTGTCGAGAGGACCTGGGTGGCGGATGGCGGGCCTGGCGGGTCTCGCCTTGACACGGCGCTCCTTTCGGCGGCGGCGTCCCGCCGTACGTCCGATGCCCGATCTGCTCGAGCCGTGGGAGGAGGAGGTCGACGAGCATGCCGCGCGCGTCCAGGTACTCACCGGGATCCGCGGGTTCCCGTATCGTCCGCGCCGAGCCGAGGACGTGCCCGGCGATGCACTCGCGGCACTTCGGCGGGCCGTTGGGATCAGGGGGGTCGAGGACCTGTTCGTCGTTCCTGCCCAGGCCCGGCCCGGCCGCCTCGGAGGCGGCCGCCGGCAGATTCTGACGCCTGCCAGTGTGCTTGGGTTCGGACCCGGTGGTGTGGCGATGTGGGTCGGGGCCCCTGCCCTCCCCGGAGTCCGCGTGGTCCTCCGTCCGGAGCAGGTGGCCGCGATCGAGACCGCGCACATCCTGCTGTACGCCCGGCTGACGATCCTTGCCACCGACGCGCGGCTGAACATCCATTACAACGCCGTCGCCGACCACGAACTGCGCCCTTTGCTGCTGTCCCTGCGTCGCCGTGTCGCCGGCACCGAACTGGAACTGCCCGCCGCTCCCGGGCCGGACGTCGGGTTGCCGTACAAATGGCGACGACTGCTCACCTCAGGTGTGGCAGGCCTGGACGATGGCGATCCGGTTGCCGCGGTTGCCGGTGCTCTGCCCGTGCCCCGGTGGGCCGAAGCCGCGTACGCCGCCGTGGTGCTCACGTCCCGTGAGCTCGTCGTTCTCGCGGACCCCGTACACGCCGAGGGGGCCAGTGGCCGCCATGGCGTGGACACCCATTGCATTCCCCGCGCGAGGATCGAGCAGATACGCGCGGACGGTCAGCTCCTGCGAGTCCGGGTCGGTGGAGCCGACCTCCAGCTGCCGTTGGGTGGAGAACTGGCTGTCCGGGTCGTCCATGCATTCGCTCGGTACCTCCCTACCGCTCAGTAGTTCTCGGCGGACGCGGGCGCGTCCCGTGGTGAGCGAATGAGTGAGCGCGCGGGTGCTGGTGCCGAAGGCAGGTCGTCGGTGCCGATGAGAACGTGTCCGTCGCGCAGTCTGCCCTTGAGTACGCCTGTGAACGACGACGGGAGACGAGAGTGAGCAGACTGACGAGCAGGGCGGGCCGGTGGCGTCGGCGCACGGCCCGAGTGGGACTGGTGGGTGCGGCTCTGGCGGGGTTGGTGGCCGGTCCGGTGGCCGGAGGGCCGCCCGTCGGCGCGTCGGCGGAGGCATCGGCCGCTGCCGGAGGGCGGAGGACGTTCACCGGTGAGATAGACGGGGCGGAGTACCGCGTCGAGTTGCCGGCCCGCTGGAACGGGACGCTGGTGCTCTACAGCCACGGGTACTTCCTGGCCGAATGGGTGCCCGAGGGCGTCCAGGTGGCGAACCGGGTCGAGACCGAGCAGTGGCTGATCGAGCACGGTTACGCGGTGGCGGCGTCGAAGTTCAAGAACGACGGCATCGGCTACGGGGTCCAGGACGGGGTGACCGACCAGGTCGCTCTGCTCGACTGGTTCGAGGAGCACGTGGGCGAGCCACGGCGGACCGTGTCCAGCGGCATGTCGCAGGGCGGCCTGATCGCGGCGCTGCTCGCCGAGCGGCACCCGAAGCGCTTCGACGGGGTGGCCACGATGTGCGCGGAGTACGACACACACGCGACGTGGAACTCCGGTCTCGACATCACGTTCGTGGTCAAGACCCTCCTCGCGCCCGGTGAGGACATCGAGTTGGTCCGGGCCGGCGAGGACGCAGCGGCCGGCCGGGACGCGTTGGCCGCCGCGATCGACCGTGCCCTCGAAACCCCCGAGGGGCGGGCGCGGTTGGCCCTCGCCGGCGCCGTGGCGAACATCCCGGGGTGGTACGCAGCGCACGAGCCGCGGCCGAGCACGACCGACGAACTGGTCGCCGCCCAGTCGCTGTGGACGAAATGGGCGTACACCTATGGAATCGGCCCGGTCGGCCGGACAGAGTTGGAGGCCCGCGCGGGCGGCAACCCGTCCTGGAACACCGGCATCGACTACGGCCGGCTGCTTGCCCGGTCGAGCCAGCAGGACCTGGTGCGCGACGCGTATGCCGCCGCACCCGGAGGGGACCTGGACGCCGACCTGAAGCGCCTCGCGAAGGCGCCGCGGATCCGGCCCGACGCGAAGGCGGTGGCGTACCAGTACCGCCACGGCATCGTTCGCGGTACGACGCCGGCCCCCGTCGTCACCCTGCACTCGACCGGCGACGGCGGCGCGGTGACCGACCAGGAGCGGTGGTACGCCGACCAGATCCGTCGCCACGGCAACTCCACCTCACTGCGGCAGCTCTGGGTGGACCGCGGTGGGCACTGTTCGTTCAGCTCCGCCGACGAGCTGGTCATGTTGCGGACGTTGCTCGACCGGATCGACGACGGGCAGTGGCCGAGCACCACACCGACACGGCTGAACGCCTCGGTGAGCGCCATGGGCCCGGCGTACCAGAAGGTGCTGGACCTCGGCACCGGTGCGGACCTGCCGTTGGATCCTGCGTACACCGACTTCACACCGCCGAGGATGCTCCGCCCGTCGCGGTGACTTCGGAACAGCGGCTGATCAGCTCAGGAGGGCCTCATCTCTGTGAGGGCAGCCCTGGACGAGGTGCGTACCCTCGTCCAGGAACTGCCCCGGCACGGCACCCACAGGAGCTCTCGTGACGTATGACATCGCCGCCCTCCGCTCCCAGTTCCCGGCGCTGAGCGCCGGAACCGCGCATTTCGACGGCCCCGGTGGCACCCAGACCCCGCAGCCCGTCATCCGGGCCATCGCCGACGCGTTGGCGCAGCCTCTGTCGAACCGGGGGCAAGGGACACCGGGGGAGCGGAACGCCGCGAGCATCGTCATCAAGGCCCGTCAGGCCCTCGCCGACCTGTTGGGAGCACACCCGACAGGGATCGTCTTCGGCCGCAGCGCCACCCAGCTCACCTACGATTTCTCCCGCGCTCTCGCCAAGACATGGTCGCCCGGGGACGAGGTGGTCGTCACCCGTCTCGACCATGACGCCAACATCCGCCCATGGGTTCAAGCCGCCGCCCAGGCCGGTGCCACCGTGCGCTGGGCCGACTTCGATCCCGCCACCGGAGAACTGACCACCGACGACGTCCGTGCCGTTCTGTCCCCGCGCACCCGGCTGGTCGCCGTGACCGCCGCCTCCAACCTGATCGGAACACGGCCCCCGATCGCCGAGATCTCCGGTCTGGCGCGCGATGCCGGAGCGCTCACCTACGTCGACGGCGTCCACTACACCGCCCACACGCTGGTCGACCTGGAGCGGCTCGGCGCGGACTTCTTCGTCTGTTCCCCGTACAAGTTCCTCGGCCCCCACCACGGAGTCCTCGCCGCCCGGCCGGAGTTGCTGGAAACGTTGCAGCCGGACAAGCTCCTGCCCTCCACCGACGCCGTCCCGGAGCGCTTCGAACTGGGCACACTGCCCTACGAGTTCCTCGCGGGCACGGAAGCGGCGGTCGATTTTCTCGCCGGCCTCGACACGGGTGCCACAGGAACGCGGCGACAGCGCCTTGCCACGGCATTCACGGCACTCGAAGCACACGAACAGGCCCTGCGCACACAGCTCGACAAGGGGCTGTCCTCGCTCCGAGGTGTCCAGGTCCACTCCAGGGCGGTCGACCGCACCCCCACTCTGCTGCTCACGTTCGGGGGTCGCCCGTCGGCGGTGTCGGTGGAGGCCTACCGGTTCCTCGCGGAGCGTGGCGTCCACGCGCCGTCAGGGTCCTTCTACGCGATCGAGGCCTCCCGTCGACTCGGCCTCGGCGACACCGGGGGCCTCCGGATCGGCCTGGCCCCCTACAACAACACGGAGGACATGGAACGGCTCCTGGAAGGCCTGTCCGAGTTCCTGATGCTCTGAGGGAACCATCGACTCGTTCAGGGGGAAGGCGGCAACGCCGGATCCCCGCCCCACGCCGCGGCGCACAGCGCGCGGTCGACCTCCTCGGTGTAGTGGGCCGCCGCGAGCCAGGCGCGGGCGAACCGGTTGATGTCGGCGGGGACCAGCCGGCCGAAGACGTCACGGGACCGGTCCGCGGCGGCCGAATGGAGTTCGTCGAGGAGGTCACCGGCGCAGGCGAGGCCGGAGCGGCCCAGACGCCGGCTGTCGGCGGCGCTGTCGCCGGGGAAGGCGAGGACGCGACGGCCCGCCGAGGCCGCCTGGTGGACCCGGCGGCGCAGGAGATGCAGTGGCGCCTCGTCCGCGGCGGGCGGGGACCCGGCGGCCGGCAACGCGGGGGCGGGCAGGTCCGCGTGCTGGAGGCGGTCGAGGCCCAGGTCGAGATGGACCCCGGCATCACTGGGGTGGTCCGCGGCGAGGAGCAGCGCCCGGGGCAGGGGAGACGGGTCGAGGCGGGCGATGACACGGAGCCGGGTGCCCGGGGCGGCCGCGAGGAGACGGAGGTTGTCGCGGTAGGGCAGCGCGGGGTGGTCGTGGGCGGCCGTCAGACGGAGCGTCAGGCCGTCGCAGTCGGCGAGCAGACAGTCGCCGGCGGCCTCGCGGACCGTGCCGGTGAGCGTCACGTCGAGGAACAACAGGCCGTCCCCGCCGGTCAGGGCGCGCGACACCTGTTCGGCGGCGGGCGGCGCCCACAGGCGGTCGAGCGGGTCCTCGCGCCAAGCGGCGCCGGACGCGCGTACGGCCCGTACGCCCGCGCCCGCACCCAGTCGGCCGGTGGGGGAGACGGTCGCACCGGACACGGCGAGCCCGGCCCGCGACAGTTCACGGTGAGTGAGAGCCGTGTCCCCGATGTGTACTGCTCGGTCGGCCGCGCCCACCGCTCGGCCGGAACCTCCCGGAGCGACATCCGAGACCGTGTGGAGGCGGCCCTCGGCGTCGGCTGTCCAGGTGACCGCTCCCGCGTATCCGGTCGCCGTCAGAACGGGCTCGGCGAAGAGCCCGTACAGCCGCAGGGACCCGTCCGGGGTGTACGGCTGCCGCGCGGTGCCACGCAGGGCGGCGAGTTCGGGGCCGGTGGATCCCGGAAGGCGGTGGGCGGTCCCGAGGACGTCGAGGAGCGCGGCGGTGAGATCGGTGAGGCGGTACGCCGGATCGGCGCCGCGGGCAGCGCGCAGTTGGGTCACCACGGAGACCGCTGAGGCGGCGATCCTGGGCAGCCCGCAGATCCGCGCGGTGTGCGCTGCGCGCAGCAACTCCGCCTGCAGCACGGCACCGGCCCCGTCCGTGCCTGCTTCGAGTACGGCGGCTGCGGCGTCGTACGTGGCTTGCGCGGCGGCGCGCTGGTCGGGGGCGGCGGTCTCGGCGGGGACGGTGTCCGGTGCCGATTCGGAGCCGGAGCCGGAGCCGGAGCCGGGGGCGAGGTCGGGGTTGGAGCCGGGGTCGGCCTCGGATCCGGACGCGGCCTCGGAGCTGGGGTCGGCGATCGGCGCGGCCGAGGCCGCTGCCGCACGGTGCAGGCAGTCCGGTGCGAGCAGGCAGCCGCAGCGGATCGCGTCCGCGCTGGTCACCGTGCCGCCAGGGGCGTGCAGTTCGAGGTGGGTGTCGTCGTCGACGGCGATCCGTACGGTGTCGCCGTCACGGACGGACGGGCGCCCCGCCAGCTTGGTGACGCCGGCGTCGAGCCGCTTGCGGAGCCGGGGAGTGAGCCCTTCGACGAGTTCGGCGGTCACGGACGGGGCGACCGGAGGGAGATCGAGGCTCATGAGACTTTCTCCCCTACCCAGCGGGCGAGTTCGAGCGGACTGAGGGCGGCGACGGGCATGCCCGCGGCGACGAGCTGTCCGGCCACGCCGGTCGAGTACCGGGGGCGGCCGGAGTCGTCCAGGCTCGCGCACCCGAGGACGTGGCAGCCCGCCCCGACCAGGGTGCGGACCTCGGCGAGCAGACCGCCGAGGGGGTAACCCTCCTCGAAGTCGCTCACGACCACGATGAGGGTGCGGGACGGCACGGTGACGAGCTCGCGGGCGTGGCGCAGCCCGGCGGCGATGTGGGTGCCACCGCCCACACTGACCTCCAGCAGCAACGACAACGGGTCGTCGACATGGTCGGTGAGATCGATGACCTTGGTGGAGAAGGCCAGGAAATGCGTGGACAGGGTCGGCACTCCGGCCAGGACGGAAGCCGTGAGGGCTGCCCAGACCGTGGAGGCCTCCATGGACCCCGACACGTCCGTGACCAGGATCAGCCGCCAGTCGGCGGCGCGTTTGGCGCGCGAACGGAAGACGGGGTGCTCCGGGATGATCTGGACGGTGCCGTCCGGGGCGCGGCGCGCGGTGGCGAGGTTGGCGCGCAGCGTGCGCGGCAGATCGAGGCCGCCGCCCGGCCGTCGGCTGGGGCGCGGCAGGGTCGTGCCGTGCAACGCGGGGCGCAGGCGCGTGGCCAGTTGCCGGGTCAGCGCGTCGACCAGGCGGCGAACGAGGGGGCGCAGCACGGCCAACCGTGCCTCGGGCAGTCCTCCCGCATGCTGGAGCACGGTACGCAGCAGGTCGACGGAGGGCCGCACGCTGTCCGGACTGAGCTCGTCGAGAACGTCCTTGCGGCCCGACGCGGCTGCCGCCGCCAGCACCTCTTCGCGGATGCCCGGTCCGAAGAGAGCGGCCAGTGCCTCGGACCACTCGCGCACTCCGGGGTACGGAGCCTCCCGGCCGCCCCCGCCGCCCCGGCCAGGTCCGGTCAAGTCGCCCCTGCTGCCTTCGCCGCGTCCGCTCCCGTACAGCTCGTCGATTGCGGTCGCCAACGCCGAGGCCGAGCGCGGCAGTTGATCCGTACGGCGGCCGAGCGTGAGCCGCCAGCGGTCGGCGGGCGCGAGGATGTGATCTTCGGGCACCTGCTCGGCAATTCCGTCGGTGGCTTGGGTGGCTTGGGTGGTTTGGGTGGCGTCGGTGGCTTCGGCTCCGAGGCCGCTGAGGGTGTTGCGGGCATCGTGCGCTTCAGGGGTTTCGGGCATCGGGGCGAGGTCGCCCTCTGGTGGCGGAGGCAGCAGCCCGAGCGTGCGCAGGGCGGCGCGCGCTGCTAGGTCCGCGCGGGTCCAGGTGGCGAGTGCGACGGGGTCGACGTCGCCGGTGTCGGTGAGACGCGACGTGGCGAGGCGCTCCTCGACGGTGTCGAGGAGTCGGTCGCGTGCCGCCGGACTGAGGGTGTCGAAGCCTCCCCGCAGTGCGGGAAGCCGGTCGAGGAACTGCCGGTCGGGCATCTCGGCCACGCGGTTGAACAGCGGCTCCAGCGCCGGAGCCGCCGCCTCCAGGAGTGGACCCGCGGCGGTCAGTACTCCGATGAGCCGGTCGGTCAGGGCCGACCGGGCCTCGGGCGTGCCGGCCGAGTCGACCCACGAGGCGATGCGATCGCCCAGCACACCGGGCTCCTCGTGACCGAGGAGAACGCGTACGGCTCCGGCGGCGCCGCGCATCAACGGGGAGCCGTCGGCCGCCAGCCGGGCGAGCGCGTCGGTGAGCCGTATGCCGCCCAAGTGGTCCGCACGATGGGCGAGTTCGAGCAGCGCGTGCGCGTCGTCCCGGTCCTCGGAACCCATGAGTCCGTCCACCTGCCGCACCGCCGCGGCGGTCAGCGGCTCGGCCAGGGCGGCCATCGCGGCCGTACGTTCCTCGTCGGCGCCGACGCCCGCGATGTGACCCGCGCGCAGTCGGTCCAACAAGGCCAGACCGGCGAGGAGTTCCGGGAGTGTGGCGGACCGCGGCAGCACGTCGCCGAGGTCGGCGAGGCGTTCGTCCGTGAGGGCGGGCAGGCCGCACTCCGCCGCCTGCCGAAGGCCGTGCAGGGTCTGCGCGGCCGTGGGCCCGCCCTCGTCGCGCTCCGCGCGCCGGTGCTCACGCAGCAGCCCCTCGGTGGCCTGCGCGGGGGTGACTCCTCGGACACCGGCCGCGCTCAGCATGGCCGCCGTGGCGGGCGTCCAGCGCACCTCCCAGCGAGAGGTCAGCGCCTCGGTGCCGCCGGCGCCGACGACCTCCTTGGGTTCTCCGTACGGCACGCCGCACACGGCCAGGCGGTGCAGCAGGAGTTCACGGCGGCGGTCCAGGTCGGAACGCAGCGGGTCCAGGCGCAGGTCCCGCTGCGTGTCGGTGCCGCGGCTGTCCGGCCCGGGCAGCCCCAGTGCTGCCAGCTCCGCCTCGACCGCCGGAGCGAGTCCGCTGCGGGGCGCTCCGGGTGCCGGGCGGCCGCCGCGTGTTCCCACGAGCACCCGTTCCATCGCCTGTGCGACGGCTCGTCCGCGCCCGTACGGCTCGCCCTGCGTGAGTACCGTCTGCACGGCTTCGATCAGCTCGCCCCGGCCGGCCGCGGGCAGCCCGCGCAGCCGGGCGAGGTCTCCCGCCAGACGGGTGATCTCCTGGGCGTCGGCGGGGCCCGACGGGTGGCCGAGAGCGCGCAGTTCGGCGCAGATCTTGACCGCGGCGCGTGTCAGGGCCTCCTCCAGCGCGGCCGGGTCGCCCGCCGCGTGCAGGACTAGGTGCTGCCATTCCGGGTCCCGGATGCCCGCCGGGTAGCCGGACCGCTCGTCGAGTAGCGCGTATGTGTAGGGGATGAGCGACGTCGTCCATGCGGGGGCGTCGGTGTCGGTGCCGTCGAGGACAGGCAGTTGGGCGTCCGTCCGACCGGCCGGTGACGTCAACGCCGGGGCGTGGAAGGCGCCGACGACCACGGCGGCGCGTTCGCCGTTCGCGGTGGCGGCGGCCAGCCGGGCGCGCATCCACTCCTCACGTCGCAGGTCCACTTCGGGCACGCCTCCCGAGCCGGCCGCGTCCTCGCGCAGCGCCCAGCCCGTCAGGAGGGCGGCGCGCCGCAGCGCTTCGGGCGGCGAGCCGGGGGCGGTGGCCTCGACGAGGCGGTCCCAGAGGTCGTCGCCGGTACGGCCCGTGAGCCGGGCCCGCAGGGCGGAGGCGAGACGGTTGGGCGGCTGCGGGGCCGGGGCCCGGTTCGTACCGTCGTCCGGGCCTGCGGACGTCTGCCGCCGTCCGGTGCTCCAGGCCCGGTCGGCGAGCGGCAGGTCGCACGCGACGACCGGCACATCGTGCCGCGCGGCCCAGCGCACGGCGGCGAGTTCGGGCGAGAAGTCGGCGAACGGATAGAAGGCCGGACCCCGACCGGCGCCCCCGTCGCGGGGAGCGGCGGCGAGGGCGACCGGGGCCCGCGTCTCCTCATGGCCGAGCCAGGGCAGCCATTCCTGCATCTCGTCGGGGAGTTCGACGAGCAGCACGTCCGGCTTGGCCTCGTCCAGCAGCGCCGGCACGGCCGCGGCCAGCGAGGGCGCGTGATGCCGTACGCCGATGAGGTAGGGCGCCGCCGGGTCGGTGAGGGCCGCGACGGCTTCGTCGGGGGAGAAGGACACGGTGGTCAGTCCTCCAGGACGGTGCGCAGGTCCCACAGGGTGCGCCAGGTGGCGGAGCCCTGTTCGGCGCGGCGCCTGACGGGGCCGTCCCAGTAGCCGCGGAGCCGTGCCGCGTCGGCGGGGTCGTCCTTGCGAACCACGCCGAGGAGGTGACCCGGCAGCAGACCGAGGACGTCACGGTCGCCCGGGAAGTAGGCGGCGGCGAGCCCCAGCGCGCCCGCGACGGACACGGCCTCCGCGGTACTCATCACCGTGGAGGGCCGCTCGACCTCCCAGCCCTCCGCGGACCGGCCCTCCCGCAGGTCCCGGAAGGCCGTGATGAGAGCCTCCAGCACGGCATCGTCGACCCGGAAGGGCGCTCCGGCCCGCTCGACCGAGGCACGTGCCTGACTGCGTATGAGCGCGGTCTCGGCGTCGAGGTCCGCGATGGGGCCGACGGTCTCGAAGTTGAAGCGGCGCTTGAGCGCGGCCGACATCTCGGAGACCCCCTTGTCGCGCAGGTTGGCGGTCGCGATGAGACTGAAGCCGGGCGCCGCGTGGGCCAAGGAGTCCTCGGTGCCCGCCAGTTCGGGTACGGCGATGCGCCGCTCGGAGAGCAACGACACCAGCGCGTCCTGCACTTCGGGCAGACAGCGGGTGACCTCCTCCACCCGTGCGACGGCGCCCCGGGTCATGGCGGTCAGGACGGGCGAGGGCACGAGGGCCTGCCGACTGGGTCCCTGGGCCAGCAACAGGGCGTAGTTCCAGCCGTACTTCAGCTGGTCCTCCGTCGTGCCCGCGGTGCCCTGGACCACCAGGCCGCTGGTGCCGCAGACAGCAGCGGACAGCAGCTCGGACAGCATGGACTTGGCGGTGCCGGGCTCGCCGACGAGCAGCAGTCCGCGCTCACCGGCGAGGGTGACGACACACCGCTCCACCAGGGCACGGTCGCCGACGAACTTGCCCTCGACGACGAGGCGCCGCGGCACACCCCCGGACGCCGGGGCGTCGTCGGGCAGCCGCAGGGCCCGGCCGTCGCTGCCCATGACGAACGTGACGACGGCCCGGGGCGTGAGCCGCCACGCCGGTGGGCGCGGACCGTCGTCGTAGGCGGCGAGGAAGGCCAGCTCGGCGGCGTGCCGGTCCTCCGGCGGGGTGATCTGGCGGGCCGTGTCGGGGGCCAGGGTGGTGGTCATCGGCGGTCCGTCCGGTCGGTTCGGGAGGTCGTCATCGGGGGTTCGTCCGGTGGGCTCGGGCGAGGGCCGTCGGCGGCGGTCATCGGCGGCGGCCCTTCCGGGTGGCTCGGGTGGTGAGCTGTTCGTAGGCGGGCGCGTCGCCGTCCTGGACACGGCGCCAGGCGCGGGCGAACAGGTCGGCCACCGGGAGGAGCGGCAGGGCACGGGAGCGGTCGCGTACCGGGTAGAGGCCCTCCTTCCAGGTCTCCACCGGCAGGGCGGGGGACTTGAGGTCGCGCCAACCGCAGGGCAGGAAGAGGGTGCGACCGGCACGCGGTCGCTTCGCCTCGACGACCAGGTCCGTCGCGGCCAGTTCGGTGCGGGCCTTCTTCAGCCGGGCGGGCTTCCAGCCGGTCCAGCGGGCGCAGTTGCGGTCCGTCGGATCGGGCAGGGCCAGCAACTGGAGGTAGAGCGCCGCGGCGTCCTCGCCCAGATCGTGTGCCGCGGCCACCTCGGCGACCAGTGCGGGCGCGACGACGGTGGGATCCTGGGCGTGCCCGACGGGTCCCTCGGCATCGAGGCCGACGGTGAGGGCATGGGCGAGTTCGTCGTCGAGGATCGTGCGCAGGGCCTGGAGGCCGCCGTCGAGTTCCGGGCCCACCCGGCCCGCCAGGAGCCCGAGGACCGCGTCGTCCGGACCGGTGAGAGCGGCGGGGCGGATCAGGACCGCCTCCTGCTCGGCGTACCAGGGGCGCAGCACGAGAGCCTCCCCGACCGGCGTCAGACCGTGTGCGTCGGCACCTCCGGTGGCGGGAAGCCCGTACGTCTTGCGCAGTTCGGCCGCCGTCGAGCCGCCCTTGTCCGTCCACTCCACGTCCAGGTCGAGCAGCAGCCCGGGGTCGGTGAGGCGGCGCCGCAGAGCGGCGAGACCCTCGGGCAGGGACGCGCGCAGCGGGTGCCCGTACGGCAGGGCGTAGGCGAGTGCGGCCAGGGCGGCGACGGCACTGCTCAGGTCGTGCCGTCCGGGCAGTGCCGCGGGGTCCGCCGGGATGAGATTGCCGTCCTTGTCCGGCCGCTGCACCGTGGTGCGGCTGATCCACGGGGTGCGCCCCGGGTTGAGCACGGCCTCGGCCGAGTCGGCGGGCAGACCTGCGAGATCGACCGCGAGGTCCTCGGGCAGGCGGACGACGGAGCCGAGGCACTCGGCCCACACCCGGCCCGCGGTGGCCGTGTCCGGCCCGGTCGTCCACAGGTCCGCGGGGTCCTCGGGCAGCAGGGCGCTCATGAGCGCGGACCGGTCCTCCCGGTCGAGCGACGACAGACGGCCGTTGCCCAGATCCAGCTGCCGGGGCTTGAGGCCGATCGTGGCGAGCACGTCGGCGCCGGGCTGCCGCGGACGCGCGGCGAGGAGCACGGTGGCCTGGACGGGGCCCAGGCCGTCGCGGGTCGCGGCGGCGAACGCGGCGGGCGCCTCCGGTCGCCAGGGAGCGGCACCCTTGTCCCGGATCAGCCGGGCGACGGCGGCGAGATCGTCGGCGGGGAACGCCGACGGCACCGCGGTCTCCTCCTTCAGCACGAAGTGGGCGACAGCGCCGAACGCGCCGGAGGGATCGTGGTCGAGGGCGACCCAACTGACCCGGTCGCGCTGGGCGTCGATGCTCTGGCAGCCGAGGAGGACCACGGTCCGGCCCTCCCGCCGGAGCACCTGACCGGCGCGCTGCTGCTTGTCGTGCGGCTCGCTCAACAGGATCTCGCGCAGCCCGTGTCCGGGTGCGGCGAGCGGCCCTTCGGCGACCGCTTCGAGCAGCAGGAGCAGCGCTTCCCGCTCGGCGTCGGTCACGGTCGGCGTAGCGGCCCGGTAGGCCAGCGGTCGCAGCACAGCCAGGAGCGACGGCCACACCAGGCCGATGCCGGGGATCGTGTGCTCCTCGCTCCGCCAGCCGTCACCGAGTGCGCCCGTCCGCGCGAGATCGGGCAGGGGCTTGCCGTCGGCGGGCCGTCCGGACAGGACGTGGTTCACGGCCCGGATCTGGCGCAGCGCGCTCCACTGGTGGTCGCCTCCCCACCATCCCCACAGATCGGCGATGCCATCGGTGGCCGAGCGCAGGGTGCGGTCGTCGCCGTGCACGGGACGGTATTCGGCGAACATGCCTTCGCTCCGCCGTCGATCGGACCGCGGCCGCTCGACCGGCGGCTTCACGAACGCGGCGGCCGTCCCGGTGAGGCGAAGCGCCGCATGGACCAGCGCGGACACACCGATGAGCAGCCGTTCGTCGGCGAGGTCGGGCAGGGCCGTCGACACGGCACGCCGGATGAAGTCGTCCGCGGCCGGGACGACGGGCTTGCCGTCGACGGTCGTCCTGGCGGCGTCACCGGCCTTGACGAGCTGAGCCTCACGTTCGGCCAGCGCCTGGGCGGAGGCCTCGAGCACATGGGCCGCGGTCTCGTCCGTCAGCGCGCGCAGCACGGCGGACGCCCGCTCGTCACGAGGGCGCAGCGCGTGCCAGAACGCGACCGGCGGCACGAGCCGGGTGCCGGCGGCGAACTCCCCGCCCTGCTGACCGGGTACCAGCCGGCCGAGCTCGCCGCCGGCCGAGGTGTCGTCGGCGGCGAACAGTGCGACCTGCCGGTGGAGGTACGCGGCGACGGGCTCGGCGCCTCCGGGCAGCCGGAGCGCACCGAGGGGAATCGCGGCCGAACGGTTGCCGGCCGCCCGCAGGGTGACGGTCCGGCCGTCCGGCGAGCCGGTGGTCGTCCGGGCCTCGGCCCCCTCGCCCTCCGTACGCACCCAGCGGCCGAGCACCGTGCCGTCGGTGCCGAAGGGGCTGTGTTCCAGGCCGGGTTGCAGCGGCAGAACCTCGCAGTGGTGCTGCAGGAGGGCGGCGTCCTCGCGGATGCCGGACCGCAGGAAAGCGGGCAGGGACGCACGTCCGTGCGCACCGGTGGCCGGGTCGTACTCCAGCCAGACCTGCTGCCGCCCCTGCCTGCCCTGGCGCCAGCACGTCGTGCCGTCACCGATGACGGGCCGGCCGGCGGGCAGGACGGTGTCGCCTGCGTGCAGGGTCCGTCCGCCGGTGGCACGGCCGCCGCCGGACAGCGGGATGGAGGGGGCACCGGCGTCGCTGCCGTACCAGTGGGGCAGTTGCTCGCCGCCAAGGGTGAACACCTCGGACGGCCGGGCCGACCAGTACCCGAACTGCTTGCTCTCCTGCCGCCACATCACGAGCAGTTCGCCGTCGGTGTAGCGGAACTGCGGATGCTGCCAGCGTTCCAGCTCGACGGGCAGGCGCAGGTCGTGGTCGAGGAGCACCTTGTCCGGGCCGACGACGACGGCCTTGTGTCCGCGGGAGAGGATCAGCGCGGGCCAGGCCTCGGTCAGGCGCAGGGTGTCGTCGCGGTCGCGCCGGGTCTCGGCGTCGAGGAGCCGCAGTGCCTCCTCGAGGGCGGGCCAGCCCAGTTCGTCGGGGATACCGGCCCGCAGGGTGCGGCCGAGCAGCGGCGCGATCTCGTGCGCCGCGACGCGTGCGACCGCCTTCGGGCTGACCTGAGCGGCGACCGGACGGAAGGGGCGCAGGCGGTCGATCGCCGCGCGGGCGCCGGGCAGGCCTGTCGACGCGTCGAACGTCTCGGCCGCGTCGTCCAGCCACTCGCGCAGCACGTCGCCCAGCACGGGATGGGCGGCGAGGCTCTTGAGCAGTTCCGGGAGTATCCGGTCGTTGCCCAGCGCGCCGATGGCCCGGTGCAGCAGGGGCCGGAAACGCGAATCCGCGGCGGTGGCGGTCAGGTCGCGCCCACCGGGCTGATCGTCGCGAAGCCAGCGGTCGAGGGCCAGATGGACCTCTTCGTCCGCGTCGGGCATCGCGAGGGGAACGCCCTGGGCCACGCACAGGTCCAGCAGGTCGAGGTCGGCACCCGCGTGCCAGCGGCCCGTGAAGAGGTCCACGGTACGGCCGTCGGCACGCAGCCGCGGCGCCATCCGTTCGACGAGCCGGAGGGTGAGCGGGGAGCGCCCGCAGACCGTGCCGCCGTGCTTGCGATGGGCGGCCCAGCGGCTCAGCCAGTCCGCCGCGTCTGCGCCGCCTGCCGCGTCGACGCCGCCCGCCGCACCAGCACCGCCTGCCGTACCAGCACCGCTCGCCGCATCGATGTCGCCCGCTGCGCCGACGTCTTCCGTCTCGGGAGCGGCCTGGCCGTCCTTGTCGTTCTCGGAGACCTGGCCGTCCTCGCCCGTGAGAAGGCGATCGGCGCCGCTCTCCGCGAGCAGCGTCAGCCAGAACTCGTCGTCCTCGGGCTTGCGCCCGAGGCCGATCGGCATGATCTCCAACAGCCGTGCCCGTACGGCCGGTTGCCGCTCGGCGAGGACCGGGAGCGTGGCCCGGAAGGCGGTCCAGAAGGAGGCGGGCGCCCGCACCGCGGCGGGCGAGGCGACCAGGTCGGCCACGAGCGAGCATTCCTCGGTGACCCGGGGCAGTCCGGCGGCCTTGATCAGGCCGCGGGCGTCCTGCGGCAGTGACGCGTACGGCGGCATGCCGGCCGCGCAACGCTCCACGCACAACTGCCGGAACTGCGCCCACGCCGTGGCGGGATCGAGCCGGTGCGCCAGGTCCTTCACATGCTCCTTGAGCGCCTTGACCGTCAGCGCCCCGGCGAAGGCGAACTCCAGGAACACGGCACGCTGCCGATCCTCGTCGACGGTGAGCGCGTGCACCCGCTCGGCCTCGCGGGCCTTGCCGAAGAAGGCGGCGGCGTACGTCGTGTTCTCGTGCTGGAGGAAGATCCGGGCGGCCTGCTCGTAGAAGGTGGGCAGGAAGTGCGGCACGGCCCGGCCGAGCCGCTCGCCCAGCGCCTCGAAGCCCTCCTTGGCAGTGCCGGGGCGGGACTTGGCCTGGCGTGCGAGCCGCTCGACGTCCTTGACCAGGGCCAGTGCGTGGTGGCCGTTGGCCGGGTCGTTGACCAGCGCCCAGGCGGGGAAGCCCAGGGTCTCGCGGCGTACCTGTCCGACCTCGGGGGTCTCCGGTTCGCGGACCAGACCGAGGAACTCCAGGGCGAGGTCCTCGGCCTCGCCGAGGGTGCCCGGCACGAGACGGACGGCGAGCCGGCCGTCCAGCGCGGGATGCGTGTAGGTCCGTACGGTGAGGGTGTCGGCGTCCTCGCCGGTGGTGGTGCCCACGGGCAGGACGGCGCCGGCTTCTAGCAGCGCGGCCGTGGTGGGGTGTGTGTCTGCGGTGGCTGGTGCGTACGTGGTCATGCCGCCTGCTCCTCGTCCTCGATGTCACGCCCGGCGAACAGTGCGGCGGCCATGCGCAGGCCCTCCGACCAGGCCACGGGCCCCACTTGACCGAGCTTCAGCACCCGGCCGGAGCCGTCGGTCCACATGAGGGGGCCGGTCTCGGTCTCCTCGTAGCCGTCGTAGTCGCCGATCCAGACCCGGGCCTCGACGCCGCGGGCGTCCTCCCGCACGGAGCAGACGGCGTTGCCGCCGCGCACGCGGTAGCCGAGCTGGGTGGTCCTGCCGTGCAGGAAGCGCAGTTGCTTGAACGCGCCGCCCGCGTACTCCTCCACGCTGGTGCTCTCGGCGTCGAGGCCCGCCGGGTGCCGCCACACTTCGCGGAAAAGCTGCTGGGCCCGCTGTTCGACGCCGAGTTCGACGGCGAACTCCCGCAGCTCCTCCAGGTCGTCGAGAAGGACGGGATGCGGGAGGCGGACGAGCTCGGGGGCGATGCGCACACTGTCTCCGTCCAGGTCGACCAGGCCGAGTCCGCGGTCGAGGTCAACGTCACGGAGGAATCCGGCCACTTCGCCGTCCGGACCGGTGACGACGAGATCGCGCAGCGCGCTCTGCCAGGCGGGATCCGGCCACACCCGGGCGATGACGGCGAGCGGCACCGGAAGCGAGCGCACCATCCACTTCTCGACATCGGTGAGGCACTGGCGCTCGTGCCGCTCCAGCCACTCGGCGAGCTGACGCAGCCCCAGGACCGCGGGATCGTCCGCGAGTTTGGCCGGTACGGACTTCAACCGCCGCCCCGCGGTGTTGCGGCACACCACCTTTCCGCCGTCGAGGCCGACCTCGTAATCGCCGGCCGTGACCCACCCCATATGTGCCTCCCCGCACCGCTGTGATCAAGTGACCGGAACTCTAGAACAGGCCACTGACAACGCCCCCCGCCCGGCAGGGCGGTTGTGCGTCAAGCCCGGCTCGGCGCGCTTGACCAGCCTTCTTTCGGCCTGGTCGAATCTCGTGGACCGGTGGCCGCGTTCCCGCGCACTCTTGCTCTCATCACCACAACCACACATATCGGGAGAGACATCATGCGCACCCACCGCTCGGCCCTCCTGTGCGGCACCGCCGTACTGGCGCTCGCGGGGACCCTCGCGGGCGCGCCCTCCGCGAGCGCCGCGGTCGCCGAGACCAACTGCAACTACATCGCCGACTCCGCGCGGCCCACGGTCCGCCCCAACGACAAGGGCAACGCGGTCCGCCAGGTGCAGTGCCTCATCAACTACTACAGCAAGTACTCCGACTGGCTCGAGGAGGACGGAGACTACGGCCCGGCCACCGCGCAGGGCGTCTACTGGGTGCAGACCTGCAACGGCACCACGGGCGGTGCCGACGGCATCGTCGGCTCCAGCACCTGGTCCCGCCTCTACACCCCCAAGCCCGCCTGCGCCCTGTAGGGGCAATCCTCCGTTCCACCGGCTGCCCGCTTCCACACCGGAGGGGCGGGCAGCTTCGACCGGCCCGGACACCCCACAGGAGGAAACACGCGATGACGGACTCGACCTCGACCTCGACCTCGTACTCGGACTCGGACTCCGCAGGCTCCCGGAGCCCGGCCCACACCACGTCCCCAGTCCCGCGACGCGTGTTCCTGGGTGCCCTCGGAGTCGCCGCCGCGCTGGCTGTCGTACCCCGCCCGCCCTCGGCGGCGGCTGCCGCTTCCGCCTCGTACACCTTGCTGTCGCGCGGGGACTGGGGTGCGGACGAGACCCTGCGGTACGCCGCCGGAGGTACGGAGATCTGGCCGCCGGAGTACTACCCGGTCCAGACCCTCACCGTGCACCACACCGACGACAGGAGCACCGATCCGGACCCGGCCGCGGTGGTGCGCGCGATCTACCGCAACGACACGGTCGGCAAGGGCTACGGAGACATCGGCTACAACTTCCTGATCTGCAGGAACGGCCTGGTGTACGAGGGGCGTTGGTCCGGTACCGACGGCACGGCCGCACACGACGCGGCGGGACGGCTCGTCACCGGTGCGCACGTCCAGGGATACAACAGCGGAAACATCGGAATCGCCCTGCTGGGCACACTGACCACCACGCCCCCGTCGACCGCCGTACGCGGCGCACTCGTCCTGCTCCTGGCCGACCTCGCCGAGCGCCACGCGATCAGGCCATTGGGGAAGGTGCTCTACCGCAACCCGGTGAGCGGAGTCAGCCGTGCCGCGCCCGCCCTCGGCGGTCACCTCCACTGGGCGGCCACCGACTGCCCGGGCACGGTCTTCGCCGACCTGCCCGCCATACGCGCGGAGGTGGCCGCCCTGATCCAGGGATGACGGCTCGGGCGTACCGGCCGGACTCCGCCGCGTACCCCCGAGGATGAGCCGTTCCGGTCATTGTCTTCACGGGGGCGGCGCGGCATCGTCTGCCGCATCGGGCAGGAAGCAACGCCAGGAATCAAGCCAGGAGCCACGCCAGGAACCACGCAAAGAATCACGCATGGGGGGACCGTGCTGCGTATCCATTTCACGGCGGAGGATCTCGCACGAACCCGGCTCGCCGGCCGCCCCGACCCCTTGTGGGAGATCGCGGCCAGCCTGCACCGCTTACAGTCCCGGATCGGACGCTGGGCCCATGCCGCCTGGTACCGCGACGCCCGCGCCGCCATCGCCACGCGGCAACTGGGCTCCGCCGTACGCACGTTGCTGTGTCCGCTGTTCCCCCGCGCGACGTACTTCCCCGACTTCCTCACCCCGGCCGAGGCAGTGCAGGGACTGCGGAGCGGACTCGACGCGATCCTCGACACGCCGGCCGCCCGGGTCCGGCACGAGATCGGACTGCTGGCCCAGGTGCGGAAGGTGCCGGCGGACATGTACCGCCTGGCCGACCACGACGTCCGCGCGCAACTGGTCGAGACGCTGCGCAAGTACCACAACGCCGCCATCGCTCCCTACAGCGACCACATGCAGTCCCGCGTCGACGCCGAGTGCGCCCACCGAGGTCGCGATCTGCTGCTCGGCGGAGCGGAAGGACTGCACGGGGGACTGGGGCCCGCCATGCGCTGGAGAGCCCCCGTCCTCGAGGTCGAATACGTGGGCGGTGTCGATCGTGACCTGCACCTGTGCGGCCGCGGGCTGCTCCTGATCCCCTCGTACTTCTGCTGGCAGAAGCCGGTCTCCTTCGCCGACCCCAGCCTGCCTCCCGTCCTGCTGTACCCGCTGGCACCGGTCGCCCCCGAGCCTCAACTCCGGTCGGCCGAGGCGTCGTTGCCGGCGCTGCTCGGACGCACCCGCGCCGCGGTACTGCTCGCGGTGACGTACGGCGCGACCAACGCGGAGATCGCCCGCGCGGTCTCGGTGTCACCCGCCAACGCCAGCCACCACACCACGGTGCTGCGCGACTCGGGACTCATCGCCAGCCACCGCCACGCGAACACCGTCCTGCACACCCTCACCCCCCTCGGAGCGGCACTCCTCCGTCTCCCCGATCAGGCCCGCCAGGTTCCTGAGGCCGCGCCGTGACGTCACCGGGCCGCGCACAGTACGGTCACTGGCACGACGGGAGACGCTGGAAGAGGAACACCCCATGAACCGGAACGCGGGCGAAACCGCACGCCTGGAGGACGCGGTGCTCACGCGTGCCGCGCAGGCGGGCGACGTCGCTGCCCTGGGCCTGCTGCTGGAACGACACCGTGCGGGTATGCGCGCCGTGGCACTGAGCATCCTGGGACCGGGTCCCGACGTCGACGACGTGCTCCAGGACGCGGCGGTGACCGCGCTCCGCAGCATGGGCGACGTCCGCGACCCGGCGGCCGTGGGCGCATGGCTGCGGATGATCGTGCGCAACGCCTGCCGTTCCCTGTTACGGGGTTCGGTTCACTTCCGGCCGCTCGACGATCTGGACATCCCGTCCACGGACTCCGCTCCGGAGCGGCGGCTGGAGCACCACGCGATGCGGGACTGGATCTGGGAGGCCATCGAAGAGCTTTCCCCCGCACTGCGACTGCCCCTGGTGCTGCGGCACTTCAGCACCGGCGTCACGTCCTACGAGCGGATAGCCGAAGCCTGCGGCGTCCCGGTCGGCACGGTCCGCAGTCGGCTCAACCAGGGACGGGCCAAGCTCGCGACCGCCCTCGCCGCCACAGCGGACGCCCCGCACGGCGACACCGCGCAGCGCGTCCGCGCCAGCCGTGTCGAGGCACACGAGACCCTGGCCGCCGCCGAGGGCGGACGCTTCGGCGCGCTGATGACGGAGCGCTGGTCGCCCGAGATCGCCCTGGTCAGGGGCAACGAACCGGTGGGCGACCGGGGCCTCCTCCTGCGCGGCATGGACGGCGATCTGGAGGCCGGAGTGCGTCAGCGCCTGGCCCATGCCGTGGCCGGCCGGTCCCTCGTCGTCTGGGAGATGGACCTTCTCGCCCCGGCCGACGACCCCGACCACTGCCCGCCCTCGGTGGCCTGGCTGATGACCCTGGACGACGCCGGCCGTCCGCACCGGCTGCGTCTCGTGCACCCCAGGCCGGTACAGGCCCTCCAGTCACTCACCCTGATGTGACGGGCATCACGCAACCCGGATCGAACTTCGCCCGATCTCCGGCGTCCTGCCGGTGTCATCGACACCTGCTGGATACGGAGTACCCCATGACCACCTCCGCGACCGAACCCCTGGCCGCCGGAACGCACACCGTCGAGATCGACGGAATCGTGCAGCGCTATCACGTCCACGGCACGGGACCGGTGTGCGTCGCGCATTCCGGCGGCCCGGGCATCTTCTGGGAGTACCTGCGCATGCCCGCGCTGGAGCGGCACCTGACGGTCGTCTACCCGGAGCCGATCGGCACCGGCGGCTCCGGCCACCTGCCCTCCCACCCCCACGGCTACACCCGGCCCCGCTACAGCCGGTTCCTCGACGCACTGATCGAGCACCTCGGCGTACCCGAGGTGCACCTGCTGGGGCACTCGCACGGCGGATTCGTCGTCCAGTACCACGCCCTGCACCGCCCCGACCGGGTCGCCGGAGTGATCCTCTACGAGAGCGCACCGCTGACCGGCCCCGAGCACGGGGCCGAGGCCATGCGGCTCGTGCAGGCGTTCGCCGAGCGGCACTCCGACCACTCCGAACTCCCCGAGGTCCTGGCGGCTTTCCAGGCCATCCCCACCATCTCCGACGACGCACAGATGACCGCCGTCGCCAGGGGACTGCTCCCCGCGTACTTCGCCGACTACTGGGGCCGCGAAGAGGAGTTCGCTCCCATGCGTGCCTCGGTGCGGGCCGCACACATCTCCGGGCTGGAAGAGAACCTCTTGCCGCACATCATCGACGACCGCGCGGACCTCGGCTCACTCACCGTGCCGACCCTCGTCGTCGTCGGCCGTCACGACGTCATCTGCGGGGTGCGGTGGGCCGAGGAACTGCACAGCCTGATCCCCGGTTCGCAGCTGCTGATCCTGGAGAACAGCGGGCACTTCGGTCACATCGAGGAGCCGGAAGCCTTCTCGCAGGGAGTGACGCGCTTCGTGACGGCCACGGCGGGATCACGCGGCTGACCGTCGTCCCTGCAACACAACTAGGTCATTTGGTCGAAGCCCGCACGGACGGCGCGACCTAGCTTGTATCTGCCCGGAAGGGCCTTGTACCTGCCCGGAAGGGCTCTGACACACAAGGAGCAATCACATGAGTGCCGTGAAGAACATCGTTCTCGTCCATGGAGGGTTCGTCGACGGCTCCGGATGGCAGTCGGTGTACCGCCTCCTGACCCGCGACGGCTTCAACGTCAGCGTCGTGCAGAACCCGACCCACTCCCTCGAAGGCGACGTGGCGGTCACTCATCAGGTCCTCGACGCCCAGGACGGGCCGGCCGTGCTCGTCGGCCACTCCTACGGAGGGGCTGTGATCACCGAGGCCGGCCGGCACGAGGGCGTGGCCGCGCTCGCCTACATCGCGGCCTTCGCACCGGACAAGGACGAGTCCGTCAGCACCCTGATCGCCAACCCGGTTCCCGGCGCGCCCGTTCCGCCGATCCTGCCGCCCCAGGACGGCTTCCTCTTCCTGGACCGCGAGAAGTTCGCCGCGTCGTTCGCCGGTGATGTGGCCCCCGAGGACGCCCAGTTCATGGCTGACTTGCAGGTTCCCTGGGGTGTGGGCGCGCTCGAAGGAACGGTCACCGAGGCCGCCTGGCGTGCCAAGCCGAGCTGGTACCTCGTCGCGACCGACGACCGCATGATCCCGCCGCCGGCCCAGCGCGCGATGGCCGAGCGCACCGGAGCCACCGTCAGCGAGGTCGCCGGAAGCCACGCCATCTACGTCTCCCAGCCGGAGGCCGTGGCGGAGCTGATCAAGCAGGCCGCCGCCCACCAGGCGTAGTTGCCCACCCCGGGCCCAGCTGCCCACCAGGCGTTGCCGCCCACCAGGAGTAGGCGGCGACCGCGTCACGCGGGCCGCCACAAGCGTGAGCTCTCACGAATCCCGACCGGATTTCGTGCCATCAGAAAAGTAGAGAGCCAAGAAAAATGCGCAAGAAGGTTGTACGTCACGGAATAGTTGCCGCCGGCACCGCGGGCGTCGTAGCGGCCGTCCTGCTGGCAACGTCGGCGTCGGCGACGCCGACGTCCCCCCGGACGGACTCCGCCAAGCCGACGGTGGTCCTCGTGCACGGCGGCTTCGCCGACGCGTCGGCGAGCTGGAACGACGTGATCAAGCAGCTTCAGAAGGACGGCTATCCGGTCGTCGCCCCCGCCAACCCGCTGCGTGGACTGCCGACCGACGCGCCGTACCTGGCCAGCGTCCTCAAGTCCGTCAAGGGGCCGATCATCCTGGCCGGCCATTCCTACGGCGGCGCGGTGATCACCAACGCCGCGGCCGACAACCCCAACGTCAAGGCCCTGGTCTACGTCGCGGCGTTCGTGCCCGACAAGGGTGAGCAGGTCGGCGAACTCCTCGGCAAGTTCCCGGGCAGCGAGATCCCCGACGCGGTCAACCCCGTGCCGTTCCCGAACCCGGACGGCACCACCGGTTCGGACCTCTACCTCAAGGCCGACAAGTTCCGCAGCGCGTTCGCCGGAGACCTTCCGGTGCCGGTCACCAACGTCATGCACGCGGCCCAGCGGCCGTTCAGCGCATCGTCGCTGACCGATGTCACCCAGGCCGCCGCCTGGCACACCATTCCCTCCTGGGGTCTGGTCGCGACCTCGGACAAGGCCATTCCGCCGGCGCTGCAGCGCTTCGAGTACCAGCGCGCTCACACCCGTGGCACGGTCGAGGTCAAGGGTGCCTCCCACTCCGTCATGATCAGCCACCCGGACGCGGTCACCAAGCTCGTCAAGCAGGCCGACCGCGGCACGCGCTGAGCACCGTCACTGCTCCGCGACAGTCCGCCCGCTCCCCTTCGCGGGCGGACTGTCCGCCTCGATTTCCGAAGTTCGATTCCCGAGGCTCGATGTCCGACGTTCCATCTCTGAAAGAGAAACAGATTCATGAGTACCGTCGTTCAGCCGTCCGTCGCGGAGCGTTCCGAGGCGGAAGCACTCTTCCGGTTCCAGACGGAGACTCCCGACACCGTCCGCACCACACTGGGAATGAGCGCCACGCGGATCGGTGGGGGAGTGGTGCTCTCGATGCGCAACGACACGACCCACTTCTGGAGCAAGGCCCTCGGCTTCGGCGCCACCGCACCCGTCACCGCCGAGTTGATCGGCGAAGTCTGCGACTTCTACCGGGCTGAGGGGACTTCGCAGGCCGTCCTCCAGATCGCACCCGCGTTCCTGCCCGAGGAGTGGCAGGAGATATGCGAACAGGAAGGCATCGACCCGACATCGTCATCGTCGTGGGTGAAGCTCGCCTGCCCGACCGACGAGGCGGTCGCCCGTGCCGACGCCCTGGACATGACCCCCGACAGAATCCACGTCGCCCCTTTGGAGGCCGACCAGGCCCCTGAGTGGGGAACGGTCATGATGCGGGCCTACGGCATGCCCGTCGAGCAGTACGCGGAGATGGGCGCGGCGACCGCGACCCGGCCGGGATGGCATCCCTTCGCCGCCTGGCTGGACGGGGAGATCGTCGGAACCGGCACCCTGTTCGTCCAGGGCGAGACGGCGCAGATGTTCGCCGGCGCCGTGCTGCCCCACGCGCGCAAGCGTGGCGGCCAGACCGCCCTCCTGGCCGCCCGGGCCCGAGTGGCACAGGAGTTGGGGTGCCGTGTGCTCATCGCCGAGACGGGCGCCGAGGCCCCCGGGACCCGCAACTCGTCCCTGCACAACATGCTCCGGCTCGGCTTCGAGGCGGTCTACGAACGCCGCAACTGGAGTTGGCACCTCACGCACGACGAGCACTGAGGGGCGGCCTGCCCCGCACCGCGGGACAGGCCCGGCTCAGGTACCGACAGGCGAGAGAGCAGAAGCGGACTGAGAGCAGGAGACCGAGTGCAGAGGACCGAGAAGGGAAGCCGGACTTCACGAGGTCGCGTACGTGGCGGTCAGCGCGTCGCGCAGTCCGGCGCGCGAGGTGACGTTCACCTTCCGGAACACGCTCCGCAGATGAGCGGCCACGGTCCGGGGAGACAGGAAGAGCTGCGCGGCGATCTGTTTGTTGGTCAGTCCCGTGGCGGCCAGCTGCGCCACCTGCCGTTCCTGCGGAGTCAGTTGCGAGGGCGCGGCCGTGCCGAGTGCGACGGTCTTGGTGAGGATCCCGCTCGCCCGCAGTTCGTTCGCCGCCCGCGCGCTCCAGGGCGCGGCTCCCAGGCGTTCGAACGTACTGAGCGCGGCCTCCAGGTGCATCCGGGCGTCGACCCCTGCCTTGGCTCTGCGCAGTCTTTCGCCGTACGCCAGGCAGATCCGTGCCCAGTCGAACGGCCATCGCTCGGCGCCGGGCGTGGCGATGGCCGCTTCGAACAGGTCATGGTCGATGAAGTCCGGGAGGGCCATCGCCTCGGCGGCATCGGTGACCATGGCCAGCCGCGGCGAGATGGACGGGATGTCGGTCTTCCTGACCGCCGCGATGTGCGCGGACGCTTCGCCATGGTGGTCCGACCGGGCCGCGGCTTCGGTGAAGTCCAGCATCAGCCAGAGGGCATGAGGCATGTACGGCGGCACCTCGTCGGGCGTGCCGAGGGCCCTCAGAAGCCGGTAGGCGGTGTCGAAGTCCGCACTGCCGAGCGCCGACAGGGCCCGGATATGAGAGGCGTAGACACGGAGCGTCCCCAGTCCCCGGGGATTGCCCCAGGAGACGAGGCGGTCCGCGACCTCGCGTGCGGTGGCGCTGTCGCCCCGCGCGGCGGCCAGCAGCCCCTGAAGGAAGTGGCCCGACGACGCCGGCAGGCGGTAGTCGTACGTCGCGCACCACCCGAGGCCCTCTTCGGTCATCTCCGGCAGGTCGTCCCACTGCCCGCCGGCGTAGGCGTCGTTCGCCAGCAGGAACTGCGCCTGGATCGCCAGGGCGACCGCTCCTCCGTTCCGCCCGTCGTCGATGACGCGCCGCAACGCGCTGCGGCAGCCCGGCAGTCGGTCGACGTAGGAGGCCGAGACGGCGGTCCCGAAGACGCGTACCGGGTCGGACTCCTCGTGCAGGCCGGAGATGAGCTCGTCGAGACGGTCGAGCACGGAGAGCGCCCCGTACGCCGGATTGCCGAATGCACCCAGGATCACCGGCAGCCGGCGGGTCGAGGTGGGCGGCCGGCAGTGCTGCACGACGCTGTCGAAGGAGTGCCACAGCTGCGGCCGCCCGCTGTAGAAGCACACCATGAGCAGCGTGTTGAGCGCTTCGCGCAGGATGTTGTCGTCCGTCTTCCCGGACCTGACATGGGTGTCGATGGCGCCGGCCAGCAGCCGGTGGGCCGTGTCCACGTCGCCTTCACCGTTGAGGAGTTGGCTGGCCGCGGCGGTGGCGGCCGCGAGGGAATCGGTGCCGCCCGGATCGGCGTCGCCGGCATTGTCCAGCAGAGCGCGTACGTTACGGAGATCGCCGGTGATGTTGGCGCCCAGGCAGGCCGCCTCCGCCAGCCTTCGTCCCTTGGCCGTCCCCGTGCTGCTCAGCTCCGAGGCGCGCAGCAGGGTGGTGACGGCGCCGACGGCGTCACCGCGGTGCAGGGTGCTGTAGGCCACCTCGTACAGGAGCGCGGCCACCTGGTCGTCGGGGCCCACGGCGGCGTCGGCGAGGTGCCGGGCCCGGTGCTCGGAGCCTTCCGGGAGTTTCTCGGCGAGCGCCCGGTGTCCCCACCGGCGCTCGGCGCTGGTCGACAGCTCCATGACCGCGGAACGGGTGAGCGGGTGCCGGAACACCAGGCGGCTCGTGGCGGTGTCGACGTGCACGAGTCCGGCCCGCTCGGCGGAACACAGCCCGGCCAGGCCGTCGGGGCCGCCCATGGCCTGCCGAAGGATGTGCAGATCACCCGAGCCGTCCAGGACGGCGAGCAGGAGCAGCTTCCGTGTGGTGTCCGCAAGCGCGCCGATCCGGGTGGAGAAGACCCTCTTGAGCCGCTCGGTCAACGGCAGCACGGCCGGTAGCGTTCCTCGCTCCGTCTGCTGTGCGTCATTGAGCGGGACGGGCAGCTCAAGGAGCGCCAGGGGGTTTCCCCGGGCCTCCGCGACGAGCCGTCGGCGGACCCTGGCGGTCAGGGCGGGGTACCGCTCGGCCACCAACGTGTTCGCCGATTCGTCGTCCAGGGGCTGAACCTCGTACGCGGGTAACCCGGTGCCGCTCAGGAAGGACTCGTCGCTGGTCCGGGACGCGGCCAGCAGGGCGATGGAGCCGGTGTGCGCGGTGCGGGAGGCGGTGTGCAGGTAGCGGGCGACGGTGCCCAGCACCGCGGCGCTGGGCCGGTCCAGCCACGCGACGTCATCGATGAGCAGAGCAAGAGGGCCGCGGTCGGCGGCTGCCCGGGACAGCAGGACATGTACGGCGTCCGCGACGGTGAGCAGTTCGGTCGGCTGCCCTTCGGACAGCCCTCGGACCGCCTGGAGCGTTTCCGCCTGCCGTACGGGCAGCGCGGGAATCTCGTCGGACAGCGGCTGCACCATCTGGTTCAGTGCCGAAAAGCTGACGCACTTCTCGAATGGGGAGCCGGTGACGAAGAGAACCCGGAAGCCGGCCTCGGACGCGCGCAGGGCGGCGGCGTCCAGCAGCGCGCTCTTGCCCACCCCGGCCTCTCCGGTGAGCATCAGCGTGGTACCCCGCGCGACGGCCGTGCCGAAGATCCGGTCGAACATTTCCAGTTCCGCTGATCGCCCGACAAGACGGCCCATTGATGCCATGAAAACTCCCAAAGCGGTCGGTCAGGATCAACCACATGCACCCCGCGGACGGCGACGGTGATGTACGCCGACGGGCCTTCAACCCGGCGGCGTACATCACCGCTCACGCACCTGACGGCTGTTCACACAATGTGTGCCGTCGCATCGGCGGCAGCGCGCTGGGCGGCGATGCGGTCGACGCGGACCGTCTCGCCGTTCACGACCACGGCTTCTCCCGCGACCCAGACATCCGTGACCGCGCGAGAACCGGCGGCCCACATGAGATTGGCGAGCAGGTGGCCGTCCGCGACATCCAGACCTGCCGCGAAATGAGGCCCGTCGACGGAGACATGAATCATGTCCGCCCAGGTGCCGGGGCGAAGTTCGCCGATATCCGTCCGGCCCAATGCCGCGGCTCCGCCAGAAGTCGCCATGAGAAAGGCGTCTTCGGCGGTGAGGGCCAAGGGGTCGGCAGTGGAAAGACGGCAGAACATCATGGCGAGACGGGCTTCCTCCCACAGATCGAGATCGTCGTTGCTCGCGGGCCCGTCGGTACCGATACCGACAGCGACCGACGCGGCCCGCAGTTCGTGGAGGGAAGCCGTTCCGGAGGCGAGTTTGGCGTTCGAGCCCGGGCAGTGCGCGACGCCGGCCCCCGACTCGGCGAACAACTGGATGTCGCTGTCGGAGAGGTGCACCGCATGGGCGGCGAGGAGCCGCCCGTCGAGAAGCCCGCTCGTCTTCAGCAATTGGGGAACCGACCCGTGCCGTTCCCGCTGTGCGACATCCTCGGCAAGGGATTCCGCGACATGGATGTGGACCAGGGCCCCGCGTCGCGCGGACTCTTCCGCCGTGGCGTGCAGAGCCTCGGGAGGCAGGGTGTAGGCGGAATGCGGCCCGTAGCAGAGTTCGATGCGCTCCCCTGGCCCGAAGCGCAGGCCGTCGGTGTCGATCCACTTGCCTATGGCCGCGAGATCGCCGCGCCAGTCGCCGCCCGGCCTGTCGAAGTAGGCGGGTGCGATGAGGACACGGCTCCCGGCTCGCAGCGCCGCGTCCGCCACCTCCTCGGCGTGTGCGTACATTTCGGCGCTGGTGGTCACGCCGTAACGAAGCATTTCCACGCATCCCAGCAGCATCCCCGCGTGGGCGTCCTGTGGCCGCATACGTGCCTCGGCCGGCCAGATGGCTTCCTGCAGCCAGGTCATCAGCGGAAGGTCGCCGCCAAGTCCCCGCAGAAGCGTCATGGGGGAATGCGCGTGGGTATTGACGAGACCGGGAGCGAGGATTCCGGACATATGGCTGCGGGGGACATCGTCCGGTATCGGGGGAGCGGCAGCGGCCTCACCGCAGTAGGTGATGCGTCCCTCGGGTCCGACATCGACCACCGCGTCCCGGAGTACGGAACAGTCCGGGTCCGCCGGCAGAACCACCGGAGCGAAGAAGCGTCGCGAAAATGACATGGGGCGGATCTTTCTCCAATGTGTTGTTGCGGACAGCGGAAACTGCTGGGCCTTCCCCCGAGGAGGCCCAGCAGCGAGCCCTGCTTCGGCGGCACCCCGTCCCGTCTCCGTCCGGAAGGGGTCATCGCCGCCGAAGCGGGAGGGAATCAGGACTTCAGCCGGCGGCCGGAGCCGAGGGAAGGCCCCACTGTGAGAAGTCCACCTGACCGTTGCCGCTCTTCGTCAGGAGATCCTTCTTGCCCGACGTCCAGGCAATGGCGATCTTCTCGCCGCTCGAGATCTCGACGGTGCCCTTGACTCGGTCCTTGTTGGCTTCGACGCACTGGAGCTGGATCGCCTTCTCCTTCAGCAGGCCATCACAGGCCTGCCGCTTCTTGCCGTCCGTGCTCTGAAAGGCGAGCATGACCTTCTTCCCCTGGACGATCATGGCGACCTTGTCGACATCGGATTCTCCGAGCCAGCCACCGTCGAGGCTGTCCGCCTGACCGCTCGCGCTGATACCGCTGGGTGTGGCGGGGGCGCTCGGGGCTTCCGGCGTGGTCGCGATCGCTTCCGGCGTCGCCGGCTTGCTGCTCGACGCGTCGTCCGCCGAATCATCGCTGTTGCAGCCGGTCAGCAGGACAGCGCCGACACCGGCAGCGGCAATGCCGAGCTTCACAAGGTTACGCATTTCTTTTGACTCTCTCATTCGAAACTGGTTCATGTCTTCGGTGCGGACTGGGCGTTGTCGCAGTTCGTCGCGGGTCGCCTCAGGCTCTGATCGAGGTTTCGTCGTGCTGGGCAACTCCCGCAGGGGCGTGGTGGGTCGTGGGGCCGCTTTCGCTGATTCCGAAGCGCTGGTGGAACTTGCGCAGAGGTCCCGGCGCGTACCAGGCCGAGCGGCCGAGCAGCCGCATCGCGGCCGGCAGCAGAACTCCGCGTACGGCGATGGCGTCGATGAGGATGGCCAGACCGCTGCCGAGGCCGAACATCTGCATGAAGCTGACCTTCGCCGTGGCGAACGCGAAGAATCCGACCGCGAGAAGACAGGCCGCGGCGCTGACGATTCTTCCGGTGTGTCCGAGGCCGTGAATGACGGCGTCCTCGGTGTTCTCGCCCGCGTCGTGGAGTTCCTTGATCCTGCTGGTGACGAACACCTCGTAGTCCATGGACAGTCCGAAGGCGATACAGAAGAGCAGGACCGTCATGGAGGTGTCCATCGGCTGGGCGGTGAATCCCAACACCGAGCTCAGATGGCCGTCCTGGAAAATCCAGGTCATCGCGCCGATCGCCGCCGCCAGGCTGATGATGTTCAACGCCAGCGCACGGATGGGCTGGACGATGCTTCCGGTGAACAGGAAGAGGAGGATGAAGGTGGTGACGGCGACCAGGCCGCCGGCGAGGGGGAGACGACCAGCGATCGAATCCTTGGTGTCGAGCAGTTCCGCGTCCCCACCTCCCACCAGTACGTCCTTGGCACCGGCAGGTGCCTTGACCTCTCGGACCACCTGGACGAGGGACTGCGCATCGTCCGACTTGGGCGGAGCGGAGCCGATGACGGTGACGCGCTGGGCGTCGGGGCGTTCCAGGGCCTCGTTCGCCGGGCCGGGGGCCTGTGAGCGTCCCTGTTCGTACGTGCCTGTCGCCGCCTGGACGCGAACGACCCCGTCGAGGCGCGACAGCTGCTCCGCGTAGGTGTCCACCGCCTCGTACCTCAGGGACCCGCTGACGACCACCTGGATGGCGGCCTCGTCATCGCCCTCGAAGTCCGCCTGCAGCGCCGTGGACACCTGCCGGCTCGTGGCGTCCTCGGGAAGGACCCTCTCGTCGGGGGTGCCGAACGTGACGCCCAGGAGCGGCGTCGCGGCGAGCAGGAGCACCGCGAGAACCGGCACGGTGATGAGCACCGGTCGGCGCATCACGGTCCCGGCCAGCCGGCCCCAGAACGGTGCCCGCCGGCGATGCCGGTCGGCCTTGGGCCAGGGGAGCCTGCCGCTGTTGATGCGATGCCCCAACAGCATGAGCAGAGCGGGCATCACGAACAGTGTGCTGACGGCGGCGATGACGACCACGCCCACGCCGGCATAGGCGAACGAGCGGAGGAAGTACTGCGGGAAGACGAGCAGTGCGGTGAGCGCCACCGCGACCGTGCCCGCCGAGAACACGACCGTACGTCCCGCGGTGTGCACCGTCGTTCGCACCGCGTCGGCAACGCTCGTCCCCCGGGCGAGCTGCTCCCGGAAACGGCTGATCATCAACAGCGCGTAGTCGATGCCGAGCCCGAGCCCGAGAGCGGTGGTCAGATTGATGGAGAAGATCGACACGTTGGTGACGCCGCCCAGGATCGCGAGTTCCGCGAAGGTCCCGGCGACGGCCACCGTGCCGATGGCGAGGGGCAGCAGAGCCGCGACCACGCCCCCGAACACGATGAGAAGGAGCAGGAGCGTCACGGGGACGGCGATGACCTCCGCGAGGAGGAGGTCCTGCAGAACCTGCTCGTCCAGTTCGGCGCCTACCGCGCTACCGCCACCGGCCCGGACGGTGAGTCCCTCGTACTGGCCCGCGTACGTGTCGATGATGTCGTGCGCGTTCTCCCCCTGCGTCGATTCGTCGCCCTTCACATGGGCGAGGACCATGGCCGAACGGCCGTCACGGGCAAGCAGCGACTCGCTCTGCGTGTCCCAGTAGGAAATGACGTTGCTGAGTTCGGGTTGCTTGCGCAGCTCGGCCACCAACTGCTTGCCGTCCTGCGCCGCTTCCGGGTCGGTGACGCGCTGGGCGCGACTGCTGACCAGAAACACCAAGTTCGCTTCTCCACCGAACTTCTCGTCGATGACCTGACCCGCACGGGTCGACTGCGAGTCCGGGTCGTCGAAGCCTCCGCCCACGAGTTTCCCGAATGCGCCCACGCCCACGAAGCTCATCGCGGCAACGAGGACGGAAGCTACGGCGAGCACGACTCTGGGCCGCCGGACCGTTAGTTCCGCAACGCGGTCAAACATGACTGTCCTTTTGCGTTCTGACGTCGCTGCTGAGCCAGCGACTTGGGGTGATACCGAGTTGGTCGTTCTTCACGAACACGGCTGCTGTGCCCGCGTCCCTCTTCATCTCCCGTGTCTGTGTGTGTTCTTTTGTGCGTCTGTGCGTGGCTGGACGCGGACAAGACGGAGGGAGGAACCAGAAGTTCGCCCCTGGCGGTGTGAACTGGGTCACGGTGTCGTGGTGGGCGGCGGTCGCCAGTGTTCACGCTGTGGTCATGAACCCCGGGTGAGGCCGCTGGATACGATGAGGTGTGTCTTCCTGGAACCAAGCCGTCTCCCTGTCCTCGGCGAGCGACTGGGACGAGGTCTTCTCCGGCCTCCACGGCGCGAGCCGCATCACCCTGCCGGACCGCACCGCTCCGATGACCGGACGTCTGGAGTGGCAGCAGTCGAAGGCATACGGCCTCGCCCTCTGCTTCGGCGGACCGCAAGCGGTCAACAGGGATGCCCGGCACATCCGGGCCGATCCCCGGGGCACGTACGAACTCCTCGTACCGCTAGCGGGTACGGCCTGGGTGGAACAGGGGCCCTCGTCCGCCGAGCTGCGGCCCGGCACCATGGTGCTGTGCGACATCGACCGCCCGATGACGTTCGCGCACGACGCCGACTTCCTGTCGATCGCCTTCATCATGTCCGGCCAGGACGTCGCCGTGCGCAGCTCGATCGCGGCCTCGGGATCGCACATGCTCGGCAGCGATCGTGGACTGGGCCGAATCGTCCGGCAGTTGACCACGACCCTGCACGAGGAGCGCGAGGAACTCTCCGAGACGACCTTCGACATGGCGTGTGACCGGCTCCTCGATCTGGTGTGCCTGGTCGCGGAGGGCGGCGACGACTTGGCGCCCACCGGGCAACGGGCGACGGTCGAGGCCGAGATCCGGCGCTACATACGCCAGCACGCCTGCGACAGGGACCTGGACGTCGTCGGCATCGCGCGAGCCCTCGGCTGGTCCGCGCGCTATGTCCAGCAGGTGCTGCAGGCGGCCAACACCACCTCACGCGACCTCATCCGCCGCGAACGGCTCAACGTCGCCCGCACCCGCCTCGCCAGCGCGAGCTGGAGCACGTACTCGATCGCGGAGATCGCCCATTCCTGCGGATTCGGCAGTCACGCCTCCTTCGCCACCGCGTTCCGGGCGGAGTTCGGCATGACACCTCGTGAGGCCAGGCAGGCCGCCCGCCCCCTCCGGCCTGAAACGCTCCGGCCTGAAACGCTCGGGCCTGAACTGCCGGACCGGCCCTAGCCGTTGGCCGGAGTGAAGTACCGCCGTGGATTCTCGACCAGCATGGTGGTGAGCTGGGCCTCGGTGACGCCGGCGGCGCGCAGTGCCGGAAGCACCTCGTCGTACAGGTGGGTGTAGTGCCAGTTCGGCGCGATCTTCTCCCGGACGCCGGGCGGGAACCAGCCGATGTGACACGACGCGTCGTGCGACAGGTGTAAAGGCCGGTGGCCGCAACGATGTTGGGGTCGACCTGCTCGTTCACCCGGGCGACGCGCGCGATGTTGCGGCCGAGCCCGATGACGGTGGGGTCGACGATCGTGCGGACGCCGGTCGCGGCAAGGGCGGTGAGCCGGGCCACGGCGTCGCTGACGCGCTCCTCCTCGTCCCAGGTCTCCGCCATGCTCTGCCGGAGTTCCTCGCTCAGGGTGAAGACGTGCTCGTGCATCGGTACGGGGCCCAAGTCGCTCACCGCCACGGGGCCGCGGACGGTCTGGACCTGCGAGGTCGGGAGCATACGGATCCTTTGGTACTCGCCCCGGACTCGCCTGTCGATCGGGCGGCCCGGGGATGTGCGGTGCGGTGTGGTGACGTGGTTCGGTGAGCCTGTACGGGATGTTTTGCGATGGGTTTCGCGATGGGTTTCGCGATGTGTTTCAGGAGCCGGTGACGGCGGCTGCCTGCTTGACGAGGTCGGCCACGGCCTCCGGCTGGGAGACGTAGACCGCGTGGCTGGCGTCGGTCCCGGTGACCGTGCTGCCTGCCCGCTGTGCCATGGCCCGTTGTGCGGCGGGCGGGATCATCCGGTCGTCGGTCGCCACCAGGTACCAGCTCGGCTTCCGCCGCCAGGCGGGCTCGGTGACGGTCCCGCCGAGCGCGTCGACGCCCCACGGCACCTGGGCGTCGGCCATGAACTCGGCCTCGGCCGACGGTAGATCGGCCGCGAAGGAGGCGTGGAACTTCTCCCGGTCGAGGAACAGGAAACCGTCGATCGGCGGGAGGATCGGCGGTACGGGCGCCCCCGGCTCGGGATCGGCGATCAGCGAACCGACGGACTCGCCCTTGTCGGGCGCGAACGCCGCGATGTAGACCAGCGCCGCGACGCCGTCATGGTTGCCGGCCTCGGTGACGACGACCCCGCCGTACGAGTGACCCACCAGAATCGTCGGTCCGTCCTGCGCGTCCAGGATCTGCTCGGTTGCCGCGACGTCCCCGTCGAGGGAGCGGGTGGGGTTCTGCACGACGCTGACCCGGAAGCCGTCGTCCGTCAGCAGACGGTGCACCCGCTGCCACCCGGAGCCGTCCACGAACCCTCCGTGGACCAGTACGACGTTCCTCACCGGCTTCGTACTCATGGATGTTCCTCCCTGCGAACTGTGAACTGTGAACTGTGACGACCGTTCGACGTGAGGACGACTTTTCCAGGGCCAAGGCGAAGCCGTCTTTCGCGTCGGCGCGCAGTCCTTTCGCGTGGGCGTGCTGACCGGCGGCTACCTCGGACGGGACACAGCGGTGACCAGGAAGCTGCACGAAGGGATCACCGAACGCCGGGAGCCGAACCGATCTCCACCACGCGGGCCCACGCGGGCGGGGTGTCAGGGACGTACTCGGGATCGTCCTCGTCCCACGACCCGGAGCCGTACGGCCGAGGGAACAGACCCACCACCGTCCGGCAGGACGGCCGCGCGCTCGGCCAGGGCGTCTGACCGTCGGTCAGGACCACGACGACATCCGGCCGCGGCCGCGTACGGAGTGCCTTGGCGAAGCCCGTGCGCAGGTCCGTGCCCCCGCCGCCCAGCAGCGGAATCCCCTCGGCACGGCACAGCGGGTGCACGACCCGGGCGGCCGCGTCGCACGGCAGTACGGAGACCAGGTCCCGGCGGCCGCCCACGGCACGGGAGATCGCGGCGACCTCCCGGAGCGCACTGCCCAGTTCGGCGTCGCTGACCGAGCCGGAGGTGTCGATCACCACGGAGACCCGGGGCGGCCTGCGCCGGAGACTGGGGAGCACCACGCCCGGCAGCCCGGCCGAGCGGCGGGACGGACGACCGTAGCTGTAGTCCTCGCCCGCGCCGGAGCCCGAGGTCGCCGAACGGATCGCCGCGCCCAGCAACTCCCGCCACGGCTGCGGTGGTTGGAACGCCTCCTCCGCCCATCGCTGCCAGGCCTTGGACGCGTGGCCCGGGCGGCCCTTGATGCCCTGGGCCACCCGGAACCGCACCGCGTCCCGTTCCTGCGCGCTGAGGCCGTGCGCGCCGTCGGGTCCCAGTTCCCACTCCCTTTCCAGACCGTCCGCACCACTGCCGCAGTCCAGCCAGGTGTGGTTCTGGGTGCGCGGCCCGAGCCGGAACTGCCGCAGGTAGTCCTCCATGAGTTCCCCCTCGGACAGCCCCAGGGAGCCCGGCTCGACGACGTCTTCGGGTTTGACCAGCCCGTCGCCGTACACGTCGTCGTTGATCTCGCAGTCCGCGGCGATGTTCATCCGCAGCCGTTCCCCGGGCCCGGTCAGCCCGCGTTCCTTCGCGACCCGGTCGCTTCGCCCGTGGTGGTCGCGCAGCAGGTGCGACACCTCGTGCACCCACACACCGGCCAACTCCTCCACCGGCGTGCGGTCCACGAACGCCGGTGAGACGTAGCACCGCCAGTGTCGGTCGACGGCCATCGTCGGCACCGACCGCGACTCCACGGCGTGCAGCGCGAACAGCGCCGTCGCCAAGTAGGGCCGGGCCCGGGCCGCCTGCAGCCGGGCGGCGAAGAGCTTGTCGAGGTCCAGTGCCCTCGTCGGCCGCCCGATCACCGGCCCGCCTTCGTGGCGACGCCGGCCCGGGCCGCCGCACGGTCCGCCCGCCGGGACATGGACACCGCTCCGGCGAGCCGTTCGATCGACGCCGGAACATCCCAGTCCTCCTGGCGCAGCGAGGCGAGCGTGGTCGCGGGAACGACGACCAAGTCCGGGGCGCCGGTGTCCAGTGCCCGTACCAGGAGCGCCCACGCGGCGTCCCAGCGCGCCTGGTCGGGACGCTTGCGGACCGCGGCCACGATACCGTCGAGCACGGCCTGCCGCAGATCCCCCCGCTCGGGCAGGGCGGCGGACGCCGGGTCGGCGAGCAGCAGTTCGGGGTCCGGGAGGTCCATACGGTCCAGACCGGCCAGCAGTTCCAGCCCGGGACCGTCCCCCACCGTTCCCCTGACCAGCAGGGACAGCGTCTCCCGGGAGGAGCCGGCCGCGGTCGCGAAGGCGATCAGGCACAGGGCCATCTCCCAGCTCCGCGGGGACGGCCAAGGACCGCCCCGACGCGTCTCACTGGTGGGCAGCCGGTGTACGAGCCCGGGGCGGGCGGCGAGGAGTTCGCACACGGCACGGCGAGCGAAGGCCACGGCTTCCGGCAGCCGCTCCGGATCGAGCCGCGGCAGTGTGGCCCGCGGCCAGGTCCCGCCGAGGCCGCGCACCACCACGTCGTGGTCGTGGGTCCACTGAAGATGCACGAACCGGTTGGCCAGGGGAGGGCTCAGCTCCCAGCCGTCGGCGGCCGAGGACCGTGGATTGGCGGCGGCCACGATGCGTACGCCGGGCGGCAACCGCAGGGCGCCGATGCGCCGTTCGAGTACGAGGCGAAGCAGCGCGGCCTGCACGGCCGGCGGCGCGGTGGACAACTCGTCCAGGAACAGCAGCCCGCGGCCGGCCCGTACCAGTCGGACCGCCCAGTCCGGCGGGGCCATCGGGACGCCCTGCTCCGCCGGATCGTCGCCGACGACGGGCAGCCCGGAAAAGTCCGACGGCTCGTGCACGCTGGCGATGACCGTGGTCAGCGGAAGGTCGAGGGCCGCCGCGAGCTGGGTCAGGGCCGCGGTCTTGCCGATACCCGGCTCGCCCCAGAGGAGGACGGGCAGGTCGGCGGCGACGGCCAGCGTGAGGGCGTCGAGCTGGATATCGGGGCGAGGTTCCGTGGTGGTGTCGCGCAGGCGGGCCAACAGGTCGGCGGCGATGTCCAGTTGGGAGGTGTGCGCCGGGTCGGAGGGTGAGGGTGCGCTGGGCGCGGTGAACGGGCTGTATGTGGGCATGTTTGATCACCTGGGGGTTTCGTTGGAGCGGTGGATGAGGCGCAGGCAGGCAGGGAGGGATGCACCTGGGGCAGCGGGCAGCGGGCAGCGGCGTGGCAGGGAAGGCGAGACGTTCCTGAGTCAGCGGGCGGTGGCGTGGCGGCGAGGGCGGGGTGTCCGTGGGTCAGCGGGCGGTGGCGTGGCGCGGACTGGAGCGGTGGTCACGGGGACGAAGGGGACCCGGGCAGATGCGGCCGGGACCGGGACCGACCAGGTCCGCCCGGAAGAGCCCGTACGTGATGCGCCGCCGTGCGGCCGCCTCCAGTTCGTCCCGCAGTGCGCCGTCGCGCAACAGCGCGTCGGGGCCCAACAGCCCTTCGACGACGGCCAGCGCTCCGGCGATGTCGCCGTGCCGGAGACGCTCCTGGACGCCGGTGAGGCAGTCCGGATGACGGTGTGCCGTGTCGATCACCTGGAGGCAGGGGAGTGGCGTGCCGGTGAGCTCGGCCAGGAGTTCCTCCCGGCGGATCTCGGCAGGGTCGTGGTCCAACGGCGACAGGACGCCGTCGACCAGGGCGATCCGGTGCCGCTCTCCCCGACACTCCACGAGGTGTGGCAGCTGCCCCGGCCGACCGGGGGTCCGGGAGGGAGTCCGGTCCGGAGTCCGGGAGGAACCAACCAGGCAGCCCCCCGGTGCCAACGCCGAGGCGACCAGCGGATGCAGCCGATCGACCTCGATCGAACCCCTGCGGATCAACTCCAGGTCCGGCAACGTCCAGGTCGCCGCGTCGGGCAGGACCGGCAGCTCGGCGGCCACCCCTGGTGTGGACGCCACCGCGACGGTGAACCCGGGCGACCCCGGACCCTCACCCTCAGCGGCCAGGTCCAGCAGCAGCCGCTGCCGCGAACCCACCCGCACGGTGACGGTAGCGGTGGACCGCCCCTCGGCGCGGAGCAGTAGCCCTGCCTCGGCGGCCCAGCGGTCGACGGCACAGTGCCGTTCCCGTGACACCAACGACACCAGTTCCCGCCCATCCGGGTTCACCAGAGGGAGGCACTCCCCGGTCGGCCGATCAGCCCCTGACCGGAACAGCAGCTCGTCACTCCTGCGCGCGTCCCACAGGTGCCGGTGCAGATCGAGGCGGAACCGTCGGCTCGGACGGGGATGCGGGTGACGACGGGTGAAGGCATCGCCATGGGACCCGTCCCACAGTGCGAGGCTGATGCGCTGACCGGCATCCGCCCAGGCGGGCGCCGTCCGGACCACCAGACACACCGCACCCGGGGGATGCATCGCACCCGGGGGATCCATCGCACCCGGGCCGTCCCGCTCCGCCGCCCCGTACCGCGTCAGAGCGATCGTCAGGCCCGGGCGCAGCAATCCGTGGGGAGCGATCCTCGGCATGTGCCAGCG
Organism: Streptomyces sp. NBC_00878; assembly: GCF_026341515.1. Lineage (NCBI taxonomy): Bacteria > Bacillati > Actinomycetota > Actinomycetes > Kitasatosporales > Streptomycetaceae > Streptomyces > Streptomyces sp. NBC_00878. The sequence goes on from NZ_JAPEOK010000002.1 coordinate 483,433, forward strand.
CAGCAGATCGGGAGCCAAGTGGCGCAGGTCCGCGCGGACTTGGGCGGCGAGGCCCCGGCCGCGCGTGCGTGCCAGGGAGCGCAGATCGAGATCGACATCGACGCCCGCGGCTGCGCACGCCCCTGCCCAGTCCCCGGCATGGCGACGGGCGGTCGCGGTCTCGATCATGGAGGGCGGCACGGCGAACTCTCGCACGCGCGGCCAGAAGGAAAGGCGGACATCCTCGTACGCGGTGTCAGTGAGCATCAGCACTCACCTTGCGCGGACGGGACCCCCATTCTGCCAACAGAGTGAGTCATCATCGCGAGCGACGGTATCGCCCTCACGACGGGCTGTCAGGTGGTTTTCCGCGGGGACGAATTCGGCCCGACCGGATCGGCAAGGGCCTGGAGCGCGTCGGCCGCGGCTTGTCGCAGCCGCGGGGACGGGTCCTGGACAAGGGTCGTCAACCGGTCGTACAGCGCGTCGGGGTCCGGTGGTGGTGCCAAGCCGACCGCGACCCACCGCTTCAGACCGAGCGCGGCGCTGTAACGGACCGGCTCCTGCGGGTCGTCGAGAGCCCGCACCAAACGGCGTACGTCGTCCTCGGCGCCGTAGCCGTCGTGACCCCCGTAGCCCCCGTTCCAGAGGCGGAGGCCGTTGTAGACGAGTGCGCCCAGACCGTCGACAGCACCTGCCCGCACGTCGGCGTCCGGGTCGTCGAGCAGCGGGAGCAGCAGCCACACGGCGTCCCATCTCCCGCACCCGCCGATGGCTTTCGCGGCGGCGGCGCGGGTCGGTCCAGGTATCGCCGCGTCGGAGATTACGCCGCGCAGGTGCACTACGGCGGTCCAGGTGTCCGCCTCGCCCAACGCGCGAGCGGCTGCCTGGCCGGCCACCGGGTCGCTGAGCCATCGCCGTGCCCGGTCGATCATCCGCTGGTCGCCCGGCTGTTCCAGCATGCCCAGCAGGTGCCGTGCCACCGCCGGGTCCCGTTCGGCGTCAAGAGCGGCGGCAAGGGCGTCATGGACCTGCGGCGTCTCCACGTCGGACAGCCGCCGCGCCACCGCGATCCGTACGTCGGGGGACGGGTCGTGCAGCCCCGCGAGCAGCGAGTCGAGCAGTCGCTCGGTGCATCGGCCCGGCGCCAAGGTGAGGGCCTCTGCGCGAGCGGCGCCGTCGCCCTCCCGGGCTGTCCGGATCACCTCCGCCTGCACGGCTGGATCGTCCCTCAACACGTCCCGCCAACTCCCGTAGGAAGAAGGCGATCTGGTGTTCCGATCCCACGACACACCCCGGAGAAGAGGACTTCCGAGCCGCTCGGAGGTTGTACGGCCGTGGGCGGAAAGGATCACAACGCGCGCGCGAAGGAGTCGAGGACGGCGAAGTCGGTGTCGCGCAGCCCGACCCGAGCGTCGACGTGATGAAGAAGCGCCGGGCTTTCGTGGTGGGAGGCGACGAAAGCGCGGTCGGTGTCGTCGAGGTCGTCGTCGACCCAGGCGAACGGACGGCCGCCGGCGTGCGCGACGAGCGGACGGGTCTTCCAGAACGTGCCGTCCGGGCACACCTCATGTGTCGTGGGCCAGGCCACGACCGGCAGTCGCGGAAGGCCGAGGACAGGCCCGATGAACGTGTTGGCCTCCGCACCCCAGGTGGTGGCCCACACCAGGTCGTACCGTTCGCCCAACTCCCGCAGGCGGGAACCGTGTTCGGGGTTGAGCCACACCCGGAGCGGCTTCACGCGGGCCCGTGGCATGCCGGGGTGCTGGGCGATCCAGCCCTCGGGCTTCATCCGATGCGTGGCATAGCCCTCCGGCCGCCTGTGCGGCTGCGCGGCGTACGGGTTGAGCGGCCCGTCCACGTCAAGATAGAGAATCGGCCGGTTCACGTGGTGCCCCCTTCGCAAGCCGCAGGAGGAGGGCCTGCCGTTCACTACTCCAGTGGCAGTCCAATTTTAGTTGGCTTGTTGTGGACTCTGCCTCAACGAATGGTGGAGGAGGCCCTGCTCTGGATCTCCGCCTGTTGTGTATGAGAGAAATCAGCCGGTTGATTGATGACACAGGGCAGGCACCCTGGAAGGCTGAAGCCACGGAAGGGTGATCGTGCACTTCTGCGTTGATAAGGTCCCTCGTCTTCCTCCGAGGAATGTTGTGGATCCTATCGCGCGGTGGTACGTGCTTTCTCTTGGATAGTGACTGCTCCAGTTTGCAATATATCGGGGGAAGTTCATGCACATATGCTTCTTAGGGCCCATATCTGTCGCCGTGGAGGGGAAGCACCAGCCAATACGAGCCAACAAGGTGCGAGCCATGCTGGCCACCCTCGCACTGGATGCCGGCCGGGCCGTCTCGAACGAGGACCTGGCCAACGAACTGTGGTCCGGACATCTGGTCGGCAACACACGAAATGCCTTGCAGGCGCACGCGACCCGGTTGCGCAAGGTGATTTCCGGTCCGGCGCGTCAGCCACGCGGTTCGACCGTGTTGCGGGCCGTACACAACGGCTATCTGCTCGATGTTCCGCGCGACTGCGTCGACGGGAACAGGTTCCTTTCCCTCACGGCGCGGGGAGCCGCCGAATTGCCCGTACGGCCCGAACGCTCGCTGGAACTGCTACAGACAGCACTGGAACTGTGGCGGGGGCCCGCGCTGCTCGACGCCGGTGACGGACTGCGCGTACGGGGTGCGGCGGCGCTGTTCGACGAGCGTCGGCTGACGGCGTGGGAGGACCTGGTCAGCTCCTACCTTGCCGTCGGGGACGAGGCGCGCGCGATCGCGGAGCTTCGTCAACTCGTTGCCAGGCACCCCTTGCGCGAGCGATTCTGCGAGTTGCTGATGCTCGCTCTCTACCGCACCGGTCGGCAGGGAGAAGCGCTGGACCTGTTCCGGTCGACCAGGCGGCGGCTGGACGAGGAACTGGGGATTCAGCCAGGAGCCCTGCTCCAGCGGCGGCATGCCGAGATCCTTGCCCAAGACCCTGCGTTGACCCTGCCGACCGCAGTGGTATCGAGCCAACGGGAGCCCGCGGCGACCGTCAGCTGAGCGCGCTGGTGGCGAAGCCGCGGAGTCGCGAGGCGTCGAGACGGCGAGTGGACGAGTGGGCGAGCCGGCGGAGTCCGAGCCCGTCCCTCCTGTCCCATCCCGCCCCAGCCCCTCCCGTCCCCCTCCAAGCAGTCTCCGCGATGTCGCAATGTCGTGATGTCCATCAGTCCGGCCGGCCGAAAACGCAGGAGTAGCCGCATCATGTCGTTCGACTCGGAATTGCGCCGACACGAGCGCGTATCCGCCGAGGAGCCAGTGGCGATCGTGGGGATCGCCGCCCTCTATCCGGGCGCGCGGGGGCCCGACGATTACTGGCAGCTGCTGAACGAGGTTTCCTCCTCCGAAAGCGCACCCCCCTCGACAGCGGGCGGTCTTGAGGACATCAAGGTCGATGTCGCACGTTTCGGCATTCCCCCGGCCCAAGCCGGGTCCATGGCCCGGATGCAGCTTCTTATGCTCGAAGCGGCCCGGCAGTGTCTGTCCGACGCCGGACATCCCGAGCGGCCGCTGTCGGCAGAGCATACCGACGTCATCACCGGGACATGCTTCGGCTTGGACCGCCAGTACGCCAACGCACTACGGATCGAAGGAAGCCGCTACGCACGAGAGGTCGAAGCGGCAGCGGCCGCGGCGGGAGCCGACACCGACAGTGCGCGGTTGGCCGCTGAGGAATTCCGGACGCTATTGGGCCAGCGCCTTGGCGCTTCTCCGCACGACCGAGTCGGAGAAATGGCGAGCACGATTCCGGCACGGATCGCCACCGCGTTCAAGTTCCATGGCAGGACGTTCGCGGTCGAGTCGGCCGACGCGACCTCATTCGTGGGCATCGCGCAGGCTGTCGGCAACCTTCGCGCCGGACTCTCCGACGCGGCACTCGTCGTCGCCGGGCAGCGCCGAGAGGGCCCGTTCCTCGAAAAGGCCCTCCTTGCCAAGGGCCTTGGCGCCCGCGCCGCCAGCCCGTTCGCGGTGGACGGCCGTGGCTACGCGATCGGTGAGGGGGTCGGAGCCCTCTTGCTCAAGCGGGTGTCGACCGCAGTGCGCGACGGCGATCGGATCTACGCGACGATCCTCGACTGCTCGCTTCGCCATGACGCGCGCCCAGGTGCCTTCCGCTCCTCGTCATCCGTCGACCTGCGCCGCTCGGCCGCCTCCGAGTCGCTGCGGGCGTCGGCGGTGACCGCCTCGTCGACCCAGTACGTCGAATGTGTCGGCTCCGGAATCGCCCACGAGGTCCAAGCGGAGCTCACCGCCCTCGCGGGACTCCACGAGGGCGGTGCTCCCGGGTCCGTGGCCATCGGCAGTGTGAAGGACCGCCTCGGACACACCTTCGCCAACGCGGGTGTTGCCGCGGTCACCAAAGTCGCCCTCGCGCTGCACCACCGAAGGATCCCACCGCGGCGGGCGTCGGCCGACGCGGCGGAGCACGAGCTCGACGGAACACCATTCCGCTTCCCGGACGTGGGCGAGACGTGGCAGCCGGCCGGCGAGGGACTGCCACGCCGTGCCGTCGTCCACGGGGCCTCCCTCACCGGCACCCTGTGTCACTTCGTCCTCGAAGAGCACGACCCCGGGGTGACAGAGTCCTCCACTCGGCCAGGAGCCAGGGCCGCCCGCGGAGCCGGTCCCGAAGCCAAGGCCGCAGCCGAGGCCGACGTCAGGTACCTGGACGGAGTGACCGAATCGCGCGCCGAGCCGATCGCGGTGGTGGGACTCGCCGGCAGGTTCGCCGGCTCGCCCGATGCCGAGAGTCTCTGGCGGGTTGTGCGCTCGGGCGAAAGCCAAATCGGCCCGGTGCCGGAGGCGGTGCTCGACCGGGACCTGTACTACGCACCCGGAGCGCTCAGTCTCACCCACAGCTACACCGATCAAGGGGCCCACGTGGTGGTGCCGGACCAACCCCCGCCTGGCCTGGGGATCGTTCCCCAGCGCTATGCGGCCATGGACGCCGCGCAGCGCCTCACTCTCGACGTGGCCGCACAGCTCTTCGAGGGGCGCATCCCCGCGGTGCGACCCCAGGGCACGGCGCCGGAAAGTGCGGGCACGGGTGCCGCGTTGACAGGACGTGGTCTCGTCGCGGTAGGCAGCAACCTGGGCCTGACACGGGAGCGCCGAGCCAACACCGAACTCTGCTTGCAGGAACTGGAAGAAGCGGTCGTCGGACTCCCCGCCCTCGCCCACCTGTCCCCGCTCGGCAAGAAGACCCTCCTGACGCTGGTACGAGAGCGATCAGGAGCGTTGGACGAAGCGATGTCGCCCGCTCTGCTCGACGGTTGCCTCGCGAGCGGTGTGGCCGCGCTGCTGGCGAACGAGTACCGGCTCGACGCGGTGCCTCTCGCCGTCGAGGCGGCGTGCGCGTCGTCCCTCGCGGCGCTCGATGTGGCCGTCGGCGCGCTTCGTTCGGGAACCGCCGACTTCGCCATCGCCGGGGGAGTCGAGTTGGCGTGCAACACCCGGGACATGGTCCTCTGCTCCGCGCTGGGCCTCCTCTCGCACAGCCGTAACGCGCCCTTCGACGCGGGAGCCGACGGCTTCACCCCCGGCGACGGCTGCGGCCTGTTCCTCCTCAAACGCCGCAGCGACGCGCTGCGCGACGGCGACAACATCCTCGGTCTCGTACGGGGCGTCGGCGCGTCCAACGATGCCAAGTCGCTGATCGCGCCCGACGTGGCGGGGCAGGCGCGGGCCATGGAACGGGCCTTCGCCCAGGTCGACTTCGCGCCGTCGGCCGTCGACTACCTGGAGGCCCACGGCACCGGTACCAAGGTCGGCGACCGCGTGGAAATCGCCGCCGCCGCGCAGGTCTACGCGAGCGCGGACCGTGTCCGACCACTGGAGATCGGCTCGGCCAAGTCCTTCTTCGGCCACACCTTCGCCGCCGCGGGAAGCGCCGGACTGCTGCGCACGCTCCTCGCCCTGCGGGCCAGGACACTGCCGCCCAACACCAACCTCCACACCCTCAATCCGGCACTCGACCTCGCGGCCATCCCTGCCTCCATCTCGACCGAGCCGTCGCCGTGGACGACCCCGCCCGGGCGGCCGAGGCGCGCGGGAGTGAGCTCGTTCGGCACCGGCGGCATCAACTATCACGTGCTTCTCGAGGAACACATGGACGGAACACGATGAACTTCGCATTCGACGCGGACACCGAAGAGATGCGCGCCATGGTGGTGGCGTTCGCCCAGCGGGAGCTCAGCGGTGGGTACGGGCAAACCGGCCATGCCTTCGACGCCGACGACTTCCGCAGGCGCTGGCTTCTCGCCGGCAAGCAGGGCGTTGTGGGCGGTGTCATCCCCACCGAGTACGGAGGCAGCGGCCTGGACGCCGTGACCGCGTCGGCCGTCATGGAGGCCCTCGGGTACGGCTGTCCGGACACCGGCTTCGCCTTCTCCGTCGCCGCCCACCTGTTCGCCTCGCTGGTGCCCATCGTCGAGTTCGGTACGGAGGAGCAGAAGCGGCGTTGGCTGCCCGCCCTCTGCTCGGGGGAGCGGATAGCCGCGCATGGCATCACGGAGCCGGAAGCCGGGTCCGACGCGCTGAACCTGCGGACTCGCGCCGAGCGCAAGGGCGACCACTACGTTCTTCACGGCAGCAAGTGCTTCACCACGAACGCACCCGTGGCCGACGTCTTCGTCGTCCAGGCGGCGACCGATCCCGGAGGCGGCTTCTTCGGCCTGACGGCGTTCATCGTGGAGGCCGGCACCCCCGGACTCACTGTCGGGCCGACGTACGACAAGGTCGGCCTGCGGGGCTCGCCGACGGCCGACGTGCACTTCGACGGATGCGCCGTACCTGCGGACGATGTCCTGGGCGCCGAAGGCGCGGGAGCGAGCGTGTTCTCCTCGTCCATGAAGTGGGAGCGTACGTGTCTCTTCGCCGCCTACCTCGGCGCGATGCGGCGCGTTGTGGAGTCCACGATCGACTACGCCGGAGAACGTGAGCAGTTCGGCGTGCCCATCGGGAGCTTTCAGGCGGTGAGCCACCGCCTCGTCGACATGACACTGCGTCTGGAGTCCGCCCGTCTCATGGCCTACAAGGCCGCATGGGGGCTGGCGCAGGGCAGCGAGGACGAGATCGCGCCCGCGTTGGCGAAAATCGCCGTGAGCGAGGCGGCCGTACAGGTGGGTCTCGACGCCGTTCAGCTGCGCGGTGCGCTCGGCATGCTGGAGGGAGAAGCCGAGACCCTGCTGCGCGACGCGCTTCCCTCACGGGTCTTCTCCGGCACCAACGAGATCCAGAAGAACAACATCGCGCGTGCGCTGGGGCTGGGTGGCAACCGCCGCCCGGCCAGGCGGCGTTGACCGCACCGCCGCCGATCCATTCGACCTGTCTGATCAAGCCTGGAGGACACTGTGGCGATCATTGTTCATCGAATCCGTCTGCACGACGGTGTGGAACCCGCACGCTTCGAGACGTGGGTACGGGACGTCGACTACGCGACCTGTCCGGAGTTGCCCAGTGTCGTGTCGTTCAGCGTCCAGCGGGTCGTGGAGGAAAGTCGTGGCGACGCCGGACCAACTGTCGGCGGCGAGTCCTGCCACTTCTTCGAGATCATAGAGGTGACCAGCCGCGAGGCATTCGAGCAGGACATGAGGACCGTCCAATTTCAGGGGCTTGTGACGGAATTCGACAAGATGGCGAAGGTCGTCGACGAGACAGTGGGGGAGCGCGTGGGGACCGGCTACACCGCGTAAACCTTCACGCCTTTCAAGTTTGAAGTGTGCATCAACGTGCTGAGCTGCCGTGCTCCGCGGTTTTTGAATTTCGTCCAATGGCTGAGATGAGACCTGTCTCGTAAGCCACGGCCACAGCTTGGGCGCGGGTGCCCACGCCGAGCTTTCTCAGTAAGTGGTGAACGTGGGATCTGACGGTTGCCGTGGAAATCGAGAGTTTCTCCGAGATCTCGGCATTGGATTTCCCCTGGGTGAGCAGGACGATCACTTCGGTTTCCCGCGGTGTCAGCGCGGCCGCGACGCTCGTGGCGAGAGCGGAAGGAGGGCGGTCCGGCAGGCGGTCGAGGTTCTGTCGTGCCACCGCGGGCATGATGACCGCTCCCCCCGCGCTGACGGTCCTGAGGACATGCATCAGTTCGTCCGCCGAGGTGTTGGGGGAGAGGACCGCGCGCACGCCGAGACAGAGGGCATCGATGAAGTGAGGCGCGTTCTCGGCCTTGGCGATGAGGATGACCTTGGTGAGAGCGGCCAGGGCGGAGAGCTCGCGCTTGGTCTCCGCGGTCAGCGTGGGAGCCACGATGACAAGGATGTCGGGCGACGCGTCTGCGGCGGCTGCAGCGGACTCACGGCAGGTGGTGTAGCCGACGATGGCGATGTCGGGCTGCCGGTCGAGCAGTGCCGCCATGCCGGCGCCCACGATCGTCTCCTTGCAGCAAACGAGTACACGAATGCTCATCGGGCACCCCCCTGGGGGAGGTGACGCGCCGCTGGTTTGGTTAACCGGCGAGTAGCTTTCGGGTGTTGTCTCTCGTTGTGGCGCAAGGGCTGGTGCCTCCCCCGAGAATGGCGCTATGGTGCGCGCTTCAGAAACTCCTCGTCGCTTCTCGGCCGTCAATTGCGTCTGCCGTTTATTGGTTTCGCAACATTTCAACCGATCAGCTAATCGAGGCTAGCATGTGGAGGCATAAAAACACTCCCCTTTGGTTCACCCTGGAGTGTCCGTGCAGGTGGCTAGTCGCATGCGAATTACACAGGTTGCAGTCGCGACGATCGTCGTTGGCGTGGCCGGATCGAAGACAGATGCAATCAGAGGGAGTCGATTTTGGCCATACCGCTTTGCGTGGCTTGGACCGGCTGCGTCAGATTCAGGTCAGATCCGGCGCAGCGCGACGCCGGCGGCCCGGCGTGGTGAGGGCGGGAACTCGGTCGTCGGGCGACCCAGACGGCTTACGAAGAACGCGCGGCCGGGCAGCCGCAGTCCGTCCTCCAGCTCGGCCCGCAGATCGTCGTGCTGCAGGACCACGCTGACGGGGTGCAGCACGAGCCCCGCGTCGGTGGCACGCAGCCAGTAGTCGGCCAGTTGGGCGCCGCCGCGGACGACAGCTTCGGGGCTCGGCGCCCTGTCGGCGAAGCTCATGGCGACGATCGCCGGTGACGGCCGCACCATGCGGGCGAGTCCCCGGGCGAGTACACGGTGGTAGCCCACGTGTCGCAGCACCCGCATCGTCAGGGGCGCGAGCGCGATGCGCATGGCGTTCCGGCGGGGCCACGACATCGGTCCGAACAAGTGGCTGAGGGGGAACCCGTCACCATGCGCTTCGGCGTCGGCCCGGCTCCAGCGTACGAAGGAGTGTGTCTCCCGCCAGGCCGACGGGTGGCTGAAATCGCGGCCTCCGTGCCGGGCGACGAAGTCGGCGAAATCCGCGCGCTCGGTCTCCGTGACCAGGTGCCGCACGGTGACGTCCGCTCCTGCCGCCGCGGCGGTGGAGGGTGCCGAAAGCCCGGCGAGCGTCGCCGGGTCGATGCCTTCGCGGTGGTAGGGTGCCCGGTTGGTACGCCGGGCACGCGCGGTGCTGTGCAGTTCGGCAAGGCTGCCGGCGGGTTCGTCCGTCCGGCGCAGGCGGACGGCACACAGGGGAGACCAACTCGTCGGCCAGGTACCGCCGAGTGCCCAGTCCTCGTCGCCCTCCCCGTCCGTGCCGCCCTCCCCGGTCCCACTCCCGTCCGGAAACCGGTCGGCGAACCGGAAGCCGTCTGCCGACCAGCCCTGAGCGGCCAGAGCCCGCAGCAGGATCTGCCAGTAGGCGCCGCAACTGATCACCATCTCGACGGCGTGGGCGGGGAGGGAGGTGAGCTGCCTCTCGTGGTCGACGGCCAGGATCAGGTACTCGTCCTCTGCCGCACCGTCGTGGCCGTCATGGCCGTCGCGGCCCGAAGTGTCGCCCGAGGGCCCTCCGGTCAGCGCCGCCGCTGCCTCGCGTGCGTCACGACCCGCGGGCCAGGCGACCGCCCAGGGCTGGCAGTTGTGTGACGACGGGCTGAGCGCGGCGATCTCGGCCGCCTTGTGAAGCGCGTGCTCGAAGACCGCCCGCCGCGCCACTGAGGTGGGCCGGGCCGGCGATGTCTCAGCGGATGTCACGGATGCTGCGCTCCCTACTGCCACACCAGGGCCATGGAGTAACCGTTGATTTCCCGCGCCCAGCTGTCGAAACGGGTGTCGTCCGCCCAGGGGACATGACGTCGCAGTCCCGGCCCCGCGTGCCAGGAGAACCGTCCGTCGGGCCGCCACCTGATCAGCTCGACCTCGCGCGTGTCGACCCGCAGGCCGAATCCGAAGTGCTTGAGTACGGCCTCCTTGCACGCCCAGCGCAGTGACAGCGGCATGGTGTCCACACTGCTGAGCCCGGGGTCCTCCGCGGCATCCCGTGGCAGGGACAGCAACTCGGCAAGCACGGGCGGCACTTGGCGGCCGCGTTCGACGTCGATACCGACGGCACGCGGCCCGCAGGCGGCAACCGCGAAGTCGGCCGAGTGGGACAGTCCCACCTCGACCGGGGCGTTGACGACGGGCTTTCCCGCGCGCATTCCGTCCGGGACGACGCCGACTTCGATGCCGCGCGTGCAGAGGGACACGCCGATGTGCCGCTGCTGGTAGGCGAACACGCTGTGTTTGATGGCCAGTCGCCCGGCCAGCCACTCCAGACGCCGTTTACGTATCCGCAGCTCCGCCGCCCGGGCGAGCTCGTCCGTGCTGAGATGCCGGGCCTCGATCACCGTACGGGCCGCGTCGTCGAGTTCGCGTACCCAGGCGATCGAGACCACCGCGATCGTCAGCGGGCCCCGTACATGGCTGATGCGCAGCGGACGCGACGGGTCGAGAGTCACGCTCTCGTCGAGGCCCGGTGCCGGAGCGCGGGCCAACGACGCCATCGCCGCACTCACCGTCAGCGGTCCACGGGCGGCGGCAGGAGGAACGGGTACGTACGACGCCTGATCCTGCGGTGCCAGAAACGGTCGGCCTGGCGCAACCGCTGGATCAGCTCCCACATCCGGGCGTCGCCGCGGTAGTACGCGGCGACCTCCTCCGCCGTGATCGGCTTGGCCAGACGCGCGTTGGCCTGTTCCAGGAACGCCGGAATCAGTGCGTCGAGCCGTTCCTTGTGGAGGTTGCCGAGGAAGTCCAGGAGCACGCCGCGGGTCTCGTAGAACTTGTCGAAGATCGACTTGGTCATCGAGAGACGGACGGCGTCGCGGAGGAACCAGGGCAGCGAGGAGAAGAAGAGTCGGACATCGAGCCGTTCACGGCCCCGGGCGTCGCGCATCAGGGGGGTGGTGACATCGAGGTAGATCAGCTCGCCGTCGACCTCGACCCAGTTGGTGGCCTGCGCGTCGAGGCCGAGAGCGGGGTCCACCGCGCCGTCGACCTGATCCAGGAACCGGGAGAAGAAGTCCTTGGCCCAGGTCTCGCCCTCGGTGTGCAGAAGCCTGGAGCACAGGCGCTGTGACGGCAGTTCACGCTGCAGGCAGTAGGCGGTGATCCCGCCCGACGGATGGTGTGTGTGCCACACCTTGGTCTCGGCGACGTTGACCCCGCTGCCGGACAGGCGCCGCAGGTACTCGTCCAGCCCCTCTTGGTAGCGCTCGAAGCGTCCGCGGTCCGGAAAGACCGGCAGCCGCTTGCAGGCGAAGGCGCCCTGGTCGGTCCGGAGCCTGAGGACCAGGGAGACTTCGCCGTAGCCGAGCACATCGAGGGCGCTGTCGTCGGTGGTTCGCAGAGCGGCTTGAACCTGCGCTTCGAGCCGTGCGAGTTCGGTGTGAGGAACGGTGAAGGACATGGGGTGTCCCTTAGCTTCGGTTGTCGTTCCCGGCTCGGGCGGTGGCCCCTGGGGACGTGGACGGGGACGGTGCGCGGCGGTGCAGTACGAGGAGGTAGATGGCGGCGGCGAAGAACGCGGCGTCGAGCACCAGGATCTGCGGCGCGCTGCTGACGAGGATGATGACGAAGCAGACCATCATCAGCAGTTGGCCGTAGATGGCTGCGACCACCAGTTTCTGGTTCAGGATGAGCACCGCGCCGCTCGCGACCATGGCCGCCGCGACAAAGACGGTGACCCCCATGGGGTGGTCGGCGAGCCACTCGGTGAACGGGCCGAGGACGGCGGCGCCGCCGTTCGCGTCGGCGGCATCGTCGAGGCGCTGCTCGACCGATTCCAGTTCGGGGAAGAACTTGCCGATGCCCGCGAGGATGTAGAGAACACCGACGATGCGTTGGAGGAGCAGGTTTCGTCTGGTCACCTGACGGAGTCTTCCCATGTCGTGGCCGATGGGGCGGGGCTCTTTTCGGACAAGAAGTCACGTCCGTGCTTGCTGCGACTCATGCGGTCGTGATGACCAGGACCGCGTTCTGGCCGCCGAAGCCGAAGGAGTTGCTCACCGCGACCTCCACCTTCCTCTCGCGTGGGGATCCGGCGACGATGTCCAACTCGATCTCGGGGTCCTGCCGTTCGAGGTTGGCGGTCGGGGGTACCGTCGCGTGCTCCACGGTCAGTACGGTCAGGGCTGCTTCGATCGCGCCGGCCGCTCCCAGGGTGTGACCGACCACGCCCTTGGCGGACGTGACAGCGGCACCCTCCCCGAGCAGCTTGCGCAGCACCCGGGCTTCCGCCGCGTCGTTGAGCGGAGTGGATGTCCCGTGCGCGTTGACATGGTCGACCTCGTCCGGCATGACCGCCGCCCCCTCCAGCGCGGTACGCAGCGCCTGCAGCACACCGGTGCCCTCCGGGTCGGGCGCGGTCATGTGGTACGCGTCGGCGGACGCCCCGTATCCGGCGACGTTGGCCCGGATCCTCGCCCTTCGGGCACGTGCGTCAGCCGCCCGCTCCAGGACGAGCATCCCGCTGCCCTCGCCGATGACGAACCCGTCCCTGTCCGCGTCGAACGGCCGGGACGCGGCGGACGGTTCGTCGACCCGCCTGGACAGCGCGCCCATCTGGGCGAAGCCCGTCACCATCAGCGGAACCACCCCCGCCTCGCCGCCGCCGGCGATCACGACGTCGCAGCTTCCGTCGCGCAGGAGTTGCAGCGCGGTGCCGATCGCGGTGGCGCCGGACGCACAGGCCGTCGCCGTGACCAGGTTGGGGCCCGTGGCACGCAGGTCCATCGCCAGGTGACCGGCCGCCATGTTGGGTATGAGCATCGGGATCAGCAGGGCGGACACCGCCTCCGGACCCTTTTCCAGCATCCGCCTGTGCTGGGTCTCCCACGTCGCCACGCCGCCGAGACCGCAGCCGACGACGACACCGACCCGGGCACCGTCCCAGGTCTGCGGGTCCAGCCCGGAGTCGGCGACCGCCTCGCGCGCCGCGGTGATGCAGAGCTGGCTGAAGCGGTCGTGCGCCAGGGAACTGCGCCTGCCGACGTGTTCGCGGGCGGAGAAGCCCGGCACGGTGCAGGAGATGTCCACGGGAAGTCCGGCGAGCAGCGGGTTCCTGACCGCGGTGGACTCACCCCGGCACACACCCTCCCAGGTGGCGTCGACGCCGATACCGGCCGCGGTGACCAGGCCGATGCCGGTGACGGCGATCGCGGGCGAGCCGGGTGGAGGTGAGCCGGGTGGGGGTGCGGTCATGACGAGGCCGCGGGGGCAGTGAGGCTTTCGAGGAGCTCGGCGACCGCGGTGATCGTGTCACCGGGGGAAGCGGCGTCGTCGTCGACGGCCACACCGAAGTCGGACTGGATCACCAGGAGGAGTTCCACGAGGAACAAGGAGTCCATGTCGAGGTCCTCGAACGTGGTGTCAGGGCTGATCTCCGTGCGGTCCACCTCGAAACGATCGACAAGAAGATCGACCAGCCTGCCGTACATCACGCTCATGAGATGCGCCTTACCTTTCCGATGGCCTGGTGCCGGCCCACACACGGGAGCGGATGGCTGAACGCCCTTTTCTGTCCTGGTTGTTCGTTGCCGTTCGTTGTCGTTCGTCGCACCGGGTACCGAGTGTGGGCTCCGGGACTGACCGACCGCTGACCGATGACTGACGTACCGCTGACCCCGCGGCGGGGCATCCCAGGTCCCCGTACGGGGTGCGTGGCGCCGGGGCGTACGCGTCAGCCATCGGTCAGCGGTCGGTCAGCCATCGGTCAGTCCGCCGGACAAGACTCGGCGACCGAAAGCGGTTCTGGCCGTCCGGGAGACGAGGAGCACTCGAGTGGTTGCACGTCGTCGAGACCCTGGCGGTGCCCGGTGAACCGGACCGCGGTGCTGGCCGGCGTCGGCAGCTGTCTGCCGCGGAGGGCTGTCTCGAACGACGAGCTGGCCGCGCGGCTGGACAGTTCCGACGAATGGATTCGCTCGCGGACCGGAATCGGACAGCGGTACTTCGCGGCGCGGGGAACGTCCACCTCCGACCTGGCCGTCGGGGCGGGCGCGAAGGCCCTGAAGTGCTCGGGTGTCTCCACCGTGGACGCCGTGCTCGTCGCCACGACCACGCCGGACCGGCCCTGCCCGGCGACAGCGCCGACGGTGGCCGCCCGCCTCGGCATGACGGGGACCGCCGCCTACGACGTGTCCGCCGTCTGTACGGGCTTCGTGTACGGACTTGCCACGGCGGCGGGTCTCATCTCCGCGCAGATCGCGGACCGGGTGCTGGTCATCGGCGCCGAGACGTTCTCCACCCTGCTCGACCCGGAGGACCGGTCCACGTCCGTGATCTTCGGAGACGGGGCGGGCGCCGTGGTCCTGCGCTCAGGAGATCCCGCGGAGCCCGGCGCGCTCGGCCCCTTCGACCTGGGGAGCGACGGCGAGGGCGAAGACCTGATCACCGTACGCGCGGGTGGTTCGCGGCAGCGGCTGTCCGGAGCGGAGCCGGACGCCGGCGACGAGTACTTCACCATGTCGGGCAAAGAGGTCTTCCGGCATGCGGTACGCCGGATGACCGGGTCGGCGCACACGGTCCTCGCCCGGGCGGGCTGGCAGGCGCAGGACGTCGATCACCTCGTCAGCCACCAGGCCAACCTCCGGATCACCAACCATGTCGCCGACGAGGTCGGGATTCCCAGGGCGCGCTGCGTCAACAACATCGCCGAGGTGGGCAACACCGCCGCCGCCTCCATCCCGCTCGCGCTCGACCAGGCGCACGCCGACGGCAGGTTGCGGCCCGGGCAGCGCATCCTCCTCACCGCGTTCGGCGGCGGGCTCACGTGGGGGTCGACGGTACTGACCTGGCCGCAGCTGGACCGCGTCTGAGGACGAGAGAGCAGGAGCACAGCATGAGCGTGATGTACGGCAGGCTGGTCGATCTTCTTGTCGATCGTTTCGAGGTGGACCGCGCTGAGATCGGCCCTGACACCACGTTCGAGGACCTCGACATGGACTCCTTGTTCCTCGTGGAACTCCTCCTGGTGATCCAGTCCGACTTCGGTGTGGCCGTCGACGACGACGCCGCTTCCCCCGGTGACACGATCACCGCGGTCGCCGTGCTCCTCGAAAGCCTCACTGCCCCCGCGGCCTCGTCATGACCGCACCCCCACCCGCACCCGCCCGTCACCGGCAGGTAGCGGCCGAGCGCCAGGGCCTGCCGGGATCCGAGCCGAGGACGACCATGAGCACACAGCAGTCAATCATCAACTACATCGCCGGCGTCTGGCTCGACGGCGACGCCGACGGGCTCGACGGGCAGGTTCCCCTCGCCGATCTCAACATCATCGACTCGGCCGGGATCTTCGACCTCGTGCACTACCTGCAGGGCGACTTCCGGATCACTGTCCCGCTCCAGGAGATCGTTCCGGCGAACTTCCGGACGGTCGACGCGATCGCGGCACTTGTCGAACGGCTGCAGCGCAAAGGAGAGAGCGTCCGATGACGAACATCACGGGGGGCAGGCAGGACACCGGCAGTATCCACCGGCAGGTCGTCGACATCGTTGCCGCACGGACGCTCTACGACGAGTCCTATCTCCTGCCCGAGAGCCACTTCGAGGCCGAACTCGGCATCGACTCGGTCATCTTCGAGTCGATCCTCACGTCGGTGAAGGAGCACTTCGGGCTCGACTCACCACTGCCCCAGGAACTTGCCACCATCCGGCAACTCGTCGACGCCGTCGACGACGCGCTCGGCAGGGCGACCGACAGGACGGACTCGTCCGAGGACACCGGCAGTGCCGCCAGGCTCGCCGGCGGCGACGCTCTCCTGGAGACCGTCGTCACCGTGACCATGCGGCACACCCAGTACCAGCGCCATCAGCTGGGACTCGATGCCGACTTCGAGAGCGAACTCGGCATCGACTCCGTCGTCCTGGCGTCGATCGTCGCCGACTCCGTCGCGGAACTCGGCCTCCCCGGCAGCCTGGCGAGCACGATCACCGCGACGTCGCTGCGTGCGCTCCTGACGGAACTGCGTCCCTTCTACGAGGTCACGCGCCTCACGGAGCGGGCATCGACCGCCGGCCGGACACCGGTCGCCACGGCGGAACCGGACACCGAGCCCGCCGACGAGAACGCGGCCTGGGACGGCCGCTCCATGAAGGACTTCATGGAGGAGCGTGACAGCGACCTGTTCGCCAAGACCCGCAGCTTCGCGAAGTACCTGCGGCGGCGCGAGGCCGAGCGGCTCTACTGGTACGGGATGCCGCTGCACTCCCGCTGCGAGAACCGGGCGGTCATCCTCGACGAACTCACGGGCCACAAGCGCGAGTTCCTCATGTTCGCGTCCAACAACTACCTCGGCCTCGCCAACCACCCCAAGGTGATCGAGGCCGTCTGCGACGCCACCCGCGAGTACGGAGCGACGCACACCGGCTCCCGCTTCATCGGCGGCACCAACGCCCTGCACAAGGAACTGGAACGCCGGCTCGCCGCGTTCAAGCAGCGCCCCGGCTGCATCGTCTACCCGGGCGGTTACGCCGCGAACCTGGGCGCGATCTCCGCGCTGGTCAAGAGCTACGACACCCTCGTGGTCGACAAGCTCAACCACATGAGCATGGTCGACGGCGCTCGGCTCTCCGGTGGGATCCGCAAGATCTACCAGCACAACGACATGGCCGACCTGGAGCGGATCCTCAAGCGCTCCGACGACCGGTCATCGGGCAGGCTCATCGCCGCCGACGGCGTGTTCAGCATGCACGGCGACATCTGCGACCTGCCCGAGATCGTCCGGCTGGCCAAGGAGTACGACGCCAGGGTCCTGATCGACGACGCCCACTCCACCGGTGTCCTCGGCGAGCGCGGGTCCGGTACGGCTGAGCACTTCGGCCTGAAGGGCGAGGTCGACCTCGAACTCGGCACGATGAGCAAGGCCCTCGCCGGCATGGGCGGGTTCGTCGTCGGCGAGGAAGAAGTGATCGAGTACCTCCGCTTCTACTCGAACTCGTACGTGTTCGCCGCCAACATCCCCGCCGGTGTCGCCGCCGGACTGATCGCGTCGATCGACATCATCGAGTCGGAGCCCGAGCGGATCACGAAGCTCTGGTCCAACATCCGGCTCCTCCACAGCCAGCTGGCCGACGCCGGGTTCGACCTGGAGAACACCCAGAGCGCCATCCTGCCCATCGTCATCGGCGACGAACGCAAGGCGATGGAGATGGGCCGGGCCGTGCGTGCGCGAGGGCTCTTCTGCCAGACGGTGGTCTTCCCCGGCGTGCCGCTCGGTGACGCGCGGCTGCGCGTCAGCGTCACCTCCGAGCACACGCGGGAGGACCTGGAGACCGCCGCGGGGATCTTCGTCGAGGCCGGCCGTGAGGTTGGCGTGCTGCCGTCGGCACGGTGAGGCAACGGTGACTGGAGCAGGCATGACCCAGACGATGAACGAGTCCGACATCGCGTTGATCCGGCTCCCGCGGGCTCTCACCGAAGAGCAGGCGGCGCGCCCCGCCTTCGTGGGCGCGCGGACAGTGACCTACGGAGAACTGGCGGCGGACGTGGCCGCCGTGGCCTCCGGTCTGCTCGGCCTCGGGGCCGCGGTGGGCGACCGCGTGGCGATCTGGATGGACAAGCAGCCGCGCTACGCCGAAACGATCCTCGCGGCCCTGCAAGCAGGATGCGCCTACGTGCCCCTCGACGGAGGCCAGCCACCCGGCCGGGTCGCGACCATCCTCACGGACTCCGAGCCGGTGGTGCTCTTCACCGACCGCCGGCACCTGGACGCGCTGGCCGGCGGCCTTCCCGCGTCGATCCGGACGATCGTGCTGGCCGACGAGACGGACAGCCCGAACACGGACAGCCCGAACACGGGCAGCCAGGGGACGAGCCGCCAGGGGACGAGCCGCCAGGAGCTGAGCGGCGCTGTCGCCGGTCCCGACGGCAGGCCGATACCCGTGCGGTCGTGGACCGACTTCGCCGCCGGTGCGGCCGGGCACGTCGTGATCCTGCCCGCACTGGAGCGCGACGACCTCGCCGCGATCCTCTACACCTCCGGGTCGACCGGTACGCCCAAAGGCGTCCGGATCTCCTACCGCAACCTGGCGAACTTCATCCGCTGGGCCCGTGCCGAACTGTTCGTGGGCCCCGACGACGTGTTCGCCAACCACGCCTCGTTCAACTTCGACCTCTCCACCTTCGATCTGTTCACCGCGCTGTCCGTCGGCGCCGGCCTGTGGATCGTCCCCGACGACCAGGCACGCGACGTCACGGCGCTCGCCCACGGCATCCGCGAGCACGGTGTCACCGTGTGGTACTCCGTGCCCTCGGTACTGAACCTCCTCACGGCCTCCGGGGCACTCACCGCCGAGACCGTACGCAGCCTGCGCTACGTCCTCTTCGCCGGTGAGGTCTTCCCGATCCCGCAACTCCGCGCGCTGGCCGCGCGACTGCCCCACGGGACGGAGCTGTACAACCTCTACGGCCCGACCGAGACGAACGTCTGCACCTATCACCACGTCCGCCCGGAGGACCTGGTGCGTGACGAGCCGGTGCCCATCGGCACGCCCGTTCCCGGCGCCCGGGTGTCGGTCGTCGACGGCGAGGGGCACCCTGTCGAAGGGCCGGACGCGATCGGTGAGTTGATCGTGGAGGGCGACTGCGTCACCCCGGGCTACTGGCGGCGGGAGTCGGAACCGGCAGCCGCCGGGCACTGGAAGGGCCGCCATGCCACCGGCGACCTGGTGAGCCACGAACAGGGCAGCCTCGTCTACCGCGGGCGCAAGGACCGTATGGTCAAACTCTCCGGCTACCGCGTGGAACTGGGCGAGATCGAGGCTGCGGTGCTGCGGCACCCGGCGATCGCCGCAGCGGCCGTCGTCGTCGACGGGCCGGGAACCGATCCGAGGATCGCCCTCCATTACACGCTCAACGACGGCGCGCGCAGGCCGAACCTCATCGAGATCAAGCGGCACTGCGCCCAGCACCTGCCCCGGTACATGCTGCCGCGGACGGCCACCTGCCTGGAAGAACTGCCGCGCAACGCCAACGGCAAGACCGACTACCACCGCCTGGGCGGCGGGACGGCCGAGCCTGCCCAGCGCCCGCAGGCCCTGCCCGGCAAGTGACGGAGACGTTCATGAACCAAGTTGCGACCGAGACACACTGGCAGGGGAACGAGCCGAAGAGCGTCGCCGGGCTGCTGCGGCACCACCTCGAACACCGCCCGGACGCACTCGCCTACCGCTTCCTCACCGGCGCCGGCGCCGGTACAGGCATGGGCACCGGACCCGGTACCGGACCCGGCACCGCCACCGGCACACCCGATCCCGGTGCGGACGGCGCGTCGTGGACCTACCGCGAACTCGACCTCCGCGTCCGCGGCGTGGCCGCGCGCCTCCAGCGCGAGGGCCTGGCGGACAAGGCGGTCCTGCTGCTCCAGCCCCCGGGGCTCGACTACATCGCAGGCTTCCTCGGCTGCCTCTACGCCGGAGCCATCGCCGTACCCGCGTACCCGCCGGACACCAGGCGCTTCGGCCAGACCATGCCACGCCTCGCGGCGATCGCCCGGGACTCGCAGGCGACGCACGCGCTGACGACCGCGACCTTCGCCCGCTCCGTCGCGACCAGGAAGGACGAGATCAACGCGCTCGGGCTCGACGGGTTGCGCTGGCTGGTGACCGACGACCTCGACACCGCCGGAGCCGACGACTGGCGGGACCCCGGTGCCGCGGGCGATGCACCGGCCTTCCTGCAGTACACGTCCGGCTCGACCTCGGCCCCCAAGGGCGTCATGGTCAGCAACGGCAATCTGATCCACAACCTTCGCTCGATCCATCACCGTCTGGAGCACGACGCGGACTCGGCCATGGTGTCGTGGCTTCCGCCGTACCACGACATGGGCCTGATCGGCGGCATCCTCACCCCGCTGTACGGAGGGTTCCCCGCCCATCTGATGTCGCCGATGTCCTTCGTACGGCAGCCGCTGCTCTGGCTGGAGACGCTGTCCCGGACCCGGGCGTCCACCAGCGTCGCGCCCAACTTCGGCTTCGAGCACTGCGTACGAAGGATCACGGACGAGCAGTTGGAGGGCCTGGACCTCAGCCATTGGCGGCTGGCGCTGAACGGCGCCGAGCCGGTACGCGCCGACACACTCGACCGGTTCGCCGAGCGCTTCGCCCCCAGCGGCTTCGAACGGCGTGCCCTGCTGCCGTGCTACGGCCTCGCGGAGGCGACGCTGATGGTGACCGGCCTGGCGGCCACCGAGCCGCCGACCGTTGGCGCGTACGCGTCCAATGCGCTCGGAGCGGGCGTCGCCGAGCCCGCAGGCGAACCGGCGGACGGGCGGGTGACCCGGGTCGTCGGCTGCGGCCCCGCCGTCGACGGTGTGGACGTCGCGATCGTCGACGCCTCCACCCGGCGGCGGATCCCCGCCGGGGACCGGATCGGGGAGATCTGGGTCGCGGGCGGCAGCGTGGCGCTCGGCTACTGGCGCCGGCCCGAAGCCACCCACGAGACCTTCGGGGCCCGCATCGAGGGCGAGGACGACACGCCCTACCTGCGCACGGGCGACCTGGGCTTCCTGCGCGACGGCCAACTGCACGTCGTCGGCCGCACCAAGGACGTCGTCATCGTGCAGGGCCGCAACCACTACCCGCACGACATCGAGCTCACCGTGGAGCAGGCCGACGACTCACTGCGCACGGGCAGCGGCGCCGCCTTCGCGGTCGAGGTGGACGGCGTCGAGGAGATGGTCGTCGCCTACGAGGTCGAGGGCAGGCGGGTCGACAGCGCGCCGGCGCTCCTGGCGAAGCTGCGCACGGCGATCGCCGAGGAACACGACGTCACACCGCACGCCGTCGTCCTCCTCAAGAGGTCGACGGTCCACAAGACCACCAGCGGCAAGATCCAACGCCAGGCCTGCAGAAGCGACTTCCTCGGCCTCGGACTCACGGTGGTGGCGGCGAGCGTCACCCGGGACACCGAGACGCCCCTGCCGGGCGACGCTCTCGCCGACCTGCCCCCCGGCCGCCGCGGACAGCGGGTGATCGACGCCGTCACCGAGGTACTGACCGACGTCTCGGCCGCCCCCGCTCCCGACCTGAGCAACCGCACGTTCGCCGAACTCGACCTGGACTACACGTCACTCCTCACCGCCGTACGGGACCTCGAACAGCGACTCGGCACCGCGATCGCGGTGGGGGAGCTGCTGGTCCGTCCGCGGGTCGACACGCTGATCGCGCTGCTCCTCGGCGAGAAGCCGGGGGCAGCCGATGGCGAAGATCCCGGCTCCTCGACCCCCGAGACCACGCGGCTTGAGCCGGCCGGGACCACTCGGTCCGAGACGTTGCGGGAGCCGGAGGCGATCGAGGCGTGGCTCGTCGGGAGGGTCGCGGGCCGGCTCGGGCTGCCCACGGCGTCGATCGATGTCACCAAGCCCCTGGCGTCCTTGGGCCTCGATTCGAAGCAAGCCGTCGCGATCCTGGCCGAGCTCGGCTCCGAGACGGGCCGCGAGGTGACGACGAGTGCGGCATTCGACCACCCGACCATCCGCGCTGTGGCCGCCCACTTCGGCGGAGAAAAGGGGCAGTTCACGGCCGGCTCGACGATCACCACGGCCTCGTACGACGGTCGTGCGGACGAGCCGATCGCGATCATCGGCCTCGGCTGCCGCTTCCCCGGCGCCCCGGACGTGGACAGCTACTGGCGACTCCTCGTGGACGGCCGCGACGCGATCACCGAGGTCCCCGGCGACCGCTGGGACCGCGACCAGGTGAGCGCGCCGGGTTACGGCGGATTCATCGACCATGTCGACGAGTTCGACCCCCGCTTCTTCGGCCTCTCGGCCAGAGAGGCGATCCGGATGGACCCTCAGCAGCGGCTGCTCCTGGAAATCGCCTGGCAGACCGTGGAGGACGCGGGCCTTGACCCGTCCCGGCTCGCGGGCAGCGACACCGGGGTCTTCGTCGGCATCAGCAGCCATGACTACTCCGAGCTGCAGCTGAGCCGCCTGGACACGATCGACGTTCACGCGGCCACCGGAAACGCCCACTCCATCGCGGCGAACAGGCTGTCGTACACGCTCGACCTCCAGGGCCCGAGCCTCGCCCTCGACACGGCGTGCTCGTCGTCGCTGCTGGCCGTCCATCTGGCCTGCGAGAGCCTGCGCCGAGGGGAGTGCGGCGCGGCGCTCGCCGGCGGGGTGAACCTGCTGATCACCCCCGGCCTGTCCGTGGCGTTCTCCGAGGGCAACATGCTGTCGTCGGACGGCCGTTGCCGTACGTTCGACGACTCCGCGAGCGGCTACGTGCGCGGCGAAGGCGCGGGTCTGGTCCTGCTCAAACCCCTCTCCGCCGCGATCGCCGACGGCGACCGGATCCACGCCGTGATCAGGGGCGCGGCGACCGGACACGGCGGTCGGAGCAACGGCCTCACGGCGCCCAAGGGTTCGGCCCAGCGGGCGGTGATCGAGCGGGCGCTCGCCCAGGCGGGGCTGAGCGGCGACGAGATCGACTACGTCGAGGCACACGGCACCGGCACCTCGCTCGGCGACCCCGTCGAATGGGAGGGCCTCGCGGCCGTCTACGGCAGCCGCCGCACAGCGGACAGCCCGTGTCTCGTGGGGTCGGTCAAGACCAACATCGGTCACCTGGAAGCCGCCGCGGGCATCGCAGGACTCATCAAGGCGGCGCTTGTCGTACGCAACCGCCAGGTACCGCCGACGCTCCACCTCCGCACCCCCAACCGGCACCTGGCCTGGGACGACGCGGGACT
Organism: Streptomyces sp. NBC_00878; assembly: GCF_026341515.1. Lineage (NCBI taxonomy): Bacteria > Bacillati > Actinomycetota > Actinomycetes > Kitasatosporales > Streptomycetaceae > Streptomyces > Streptomyces sp. NBC_00878. The sequence continues at coordinate 506,527 of NZ_JAPEOK010000002.1, forward strand.
CGGCGTACCGACGCGGCTCACCGACCTGCCGGACGGGACCGCGGTACGGGCGGGGGTGAGCTCGTTCGGATTCGGCGGGTCGAACGCGCATGTCGTGCTCGAATCGCCCCCCGAGCCGACGCGCGACGACGCGGTGCCCCCGAAGCGGCCGGTGCACGCGCTGTGCCTGTCGGCGCACACACCGACGGCGCTCACCGCCCTGGCACAACGCTGGCGCACTCACCTCGCCGCCCATCCCGACGCGGACCTCGGCGACCTCTGCCACACGGCGAGCACGGGCCGGGCCCAGCTCGCGTTCCGGGCGGTCGTCACCGGCGGCTCCACCGAGGCGTTCGACACGGCGCTCGACGCCCTGGCCCGCGGCGAGGCGTCGACCGCCGTCGTCCGCGGCCATGCCGGACCCGGCGCGGCACCGAAGGTCGCGTTCCTGTTCAGCGGCCAGGGCACGCAGTACACGGGCATGGGCAAGGGGCTGTACGACACGCACACCGGCTTCGCCCGCACCCTCGACCGGGCCGACCGCGTACTGCGGCCCCAACTCGGCGTTCCGCTCACGGAGTTGCTCTTCTCCGAGGACGGCGCGGACCGGCTGCGTAGCACCCGCTACTGCCAGGCCGCCCTGGTCGCGCTGGAGGTCGCGCTCGCCGAACTGTGGATGTCGCTCGGCGTACGCCCCACCGCCCTGCTCGGGCACAGCATCGGGGCGTACGGCGCCGCGTGCGTGGCCGGCGTGATGTCCCTGGAGGACGGACTGACCCTGGCCGTGGCGCGCGCCCGGCACATGGACGAACAGCCGGGCGACGGCGCGATGATCGCCTGCGCCGGGGACGCGGAGGCGATCCGCGCGGCGGCCGCCGGATTCGGCTCGGTCTCCGTGGCCGCGGTCAACGCTCCGGGCCAGCTGGTGCTGTCCGGGGCACGCGAGGAGATCGACGAGGTACGTGTCCTGCTCCAGGACCGGTCCGTCGTGGTCAAGCCGTTGGCCGTGTCGCACGCCTTCCACTCCCCGTTGATGGCCGGTGCGGCTCAGCCGCTGCGCGAGGCGGCCCGTGCCGTCGCCTTCGCGGAGCCGGAGATTCCCTGGGTCTTCGACGCGACCGGTGAACTCGTCACCACGCGGATCGGGGCCGACGACTGGGCCGAGCACCTGCTGGGCACGGTGCGTTTCGCCGACGGCTTCGAGACGCTTCGCGGGCTGGGCTGCGACGCGTTCGTGGAGATCGGCCCGCATCCGACCCTGCTCAACATGGCGCGCACCATGACGGCCGCGGACGACAAGAACCCCGTGCTGTGGCTGCCGTCCCTGCGACGCGGCCGGGGCGGGCACACCGGCGGCGGCGACTGGGGGACACTCCTGCAGTCGCTCGGCCGCCTGCACTGCGCGGGCGGCGAGGTGGACTGGGCCGCTCTCGACGAGGGGTACCGCAGGCCCCCGCTCCCGGTACCGCACGCGGTCTTCGAGCGACAGCCGTACTGGTTCCGTCCGTCGCCGCGGGAGGACGGAACGCACGCCTCCGTTCAGCCCACGGCCCCGAACGCCGAGGTTCCGACGGCCGCGGTCCTGGCTGCTGTCGTTCCGACAGTTGCCGTCCCGACAATCGCCGTCCCGGCCGACAAGGGGATCGCACGCCGTGCCGTGCTCGGCGATGTCGCGCGGGTGTGCTCGTTCCCCGTCGAACAGATCCCCCTGGACGCACGTCTCGGCGCGGACCTCGGGTTCGACTCGCTGATGCGGACCGAACTGGAGCGCTCCCTCACCCGGCAGTTCCCGGGCGGCCTGGGGCAGGACCTGCCCGAGGACCCGACCGTCGGGCAGCTCGTGGACCTCCTCGGCACCGGAGGCAGCACCCCGGTCCTCCCGGACCGTGACCATTCGGACCATGACCACCCGGGCCGTGTCCACCCGGCCGACGGCTCCCGCGAGTCCGCGGAACCGGCCGGCTCCCTGCCCGCCGCGGCCGGCCCCGCCCATGCGGTCAAGCAGGAGCGGGAGTTCGAGGAGTGGGCCGAGTACGCGGAACTGCAGGGCCGGCTCCGCCGGGCCAGGTCGAGCGGCGCGAATCCGTACGGCCGGGTGCACGAGGGATACAACTCCGGCCGAGCCAGTGTCGAAGGCCGCTCGGTCATCAACTTCTCGTCCTTCAACTACCTCGCCCTGTCGAACCACCCCCGCGTCCGCCGGGCCGCACAGGACGCCATCGACCGGTACGGCACCTCCAGCTCGGCTACACCCCTGCTGTTCGGCGAGACACCGCTGCACCACGAACTGGACGCCGAGATCGCCTCGTTCCTCGGTACCGACGCGGCCATCGTCTACGCCGGAGGCCATGCCACGAACGTGGCGACGATCGGTCACCTCTTCGGGCCCGAGGACCTGATCCTGCACGACGAATGGATCCATGACAGCGCGGTACGCGGCTGCATCCTCTCGGGTGCGCGCCGCAGGCCCTTCCCGCACAACGACTGGCGGGCCCTCGACTCGTTGCTGGGCACGCTGCGTTCGCAGCACCGGCGGGCGCTGGTCCTCATCGAGGGCGCGTACAGCCAGGACGGTGACATCCCCGACCTGCGCAGGTTCATCGAGGTCAAGGAACGCCACGGCGCGATGCTGATGATCGACGAGGCGCACTCGATCGGCGTCCTCGGACGCACCGGCCGGGGCATCGGCGAGTACTTCGGCGTCGACCGCCAGGACGTCGACCTGTGGATGGGCACGCTGAGCAAGGCGATCGGCAGCCTCGGCGGATACATCGCGTCCCGCGGGCCGATCATCGAATACCTCAAGTTCACCGCCCCGCTGCACATCTTCAGCACCGGAATCTCGCCCGCGAACACGGCCGCGGCGCTGGAGGCGATCCGGGTCATCAGGGACGAGCCGGACCGGGTGGCCCGGGTACGGCAGCTGTCCGAGCACTTCCGTGACTCGGCGCGGGCCCGCGGACTCGACATCGGCGTCTCACGTGCCTCCGCGGTGATCCCGGTCATCATCGGCGACTGGGAGAAGACCATGGCGCTCTCCAACACCCTGCTCGACCAGGGCGTGAACGTGATGCCGATCGGCTACCCCGCCGTCGCCCGCGACGAGTGCCGCCTCCGCTTCTTCATCAACGCGGACCACACCGAAGCAGACCTCGAACACTCCCTCGACCTCCTGGGGCGGGCCATGGCAGAGAAGAACACGACGGGAACGTCCTCGACCGAGTCCCAGTCCGAGTCCACGTCTGCGTCCGCGCACGCACCCGCTCCTGCACCCGAACCGGAGCGTCTCAGTGCCGTCGAAGCCGACGCCCACTCCGGTGCCGACGTCCTGGTCGCGGGCGCGAGCGGCTTCATCGGGGGACACCTGACCCGTCGGCTGGCCGAGCGCGGCCACCGGGTGCGGGTACTGGTCCGCCAGGGCAGCGACTGTTCCGCCTTCGAGGGCGTCGACGTCGAGATCGCGACCGGCGACCTCGACGACCCGCGGAGCCTCCGTCGTGCCACCACCGGTGTGCGCCACGTCTACAACTGCACGGGCATGTCGGCCGACTGGGGCCCCTGGGAGGACTTCAGACGGATCAACGTCGACGGCAGCCGCAACCTGGTCGAGGCCGCGCACCACGCGGGCACGGTCGAGCGCTTCCTCCACGTCAGCACCACCGACGTCTACGGCTACCCGGTCACGCCGTGCGACGAGAGCGCGGACCTCAACGACATCGGACTGCCGTACAACCGCAGCAAGGCGCTCGGCGAACGCGCCGTGCGGGAGACGGCCGAGCGGGCCGGCCTGCCGCTCACCGTCGTGCGGCCGGTGTCGGTCTACGGCCCGCGCAGCAAGGACTTCGTCATCGAGATCGCGACCCTCCTGCTGAGCAAGCAGATGGTCTACATCCGCAGGGGCGAGGTACCCGCCGGGCTCATCTACGTGGGCAATCTGGTGGACGGGATGATCGCCGCCTGCACGTCCGAAGCCGCGGTGGGCAAGGTGTACAACCTGCGCGACCAGGACCTGACGACCTGGCGGGAGTACATCGAGGCGCTGGCCCGCGGGCTCGGCGTCAAGTCGCCCGGGTTCAGTCTGCCGACACCGGTGGCACGCGGGGTGGCCACGGTCTCGGAGAAGCTCTACGGCGCGCTGGGAATCAAGGCCCGTCCGGTACTCACCCGGCACGCCGTCCACCTCTTCGACCGCGACCAGTCCTACGCCGTCGACCGTGCCCGCGACGACTTCGCCTTCAAGAGCGAGGTGGGCTTCGAGGAGGGCATCGAACTCACCCTGGCCTGGCTGGACTCACCGGAGGGCCGCAAGCACGTCACCCGCTGACCAGCCAGAGCCAGAGCCAGAGCCGGAGCCGGCGACCGGCGACCGGCAGACAGGCGCACGTCAGCCGCGACCAGCCAGTGCCGGCGACCGGCAGACAGGACGGAGAGGACCCACGTGCACACCACTGAGCGGCCGCCAGGCAATCCGCCGGCTTCGCCGGCTGCGCGGCCACCGACCGGCGGCTGGTTCCCCGGCGTCGAGTCGGGGACCGCAGCCGGGACGGGCACCGAAGCCCGGACGGACACCGCGCCGCTGCGGTTGATCTGTTTCCCGTACGCAGGTGGCACGCCGTCCGTCTACCGCGGCTGGGCCCAGCACCTCGGCGACCGCGTACAGGTCGTGCCCGTGCTCCTGCCCGGGCGGGGGCTCCGCCTGCGGGAGACGCCGTACACCGCGATGGTCCCGTTGGCCTCGGACATCGCGGACGCGCTCGACGCGTGCGAACTCGCCCACGACTACGCCCTGTTCGGCCACAGCATGGGCGCCCTGCTCGCCTACGAGGTCGCCTGCGAGCTGCGCGACCGCGGCCGGCCCGAACCCGTGCACCTGTTCGTGTCGGGGAGCAAGGCCCCCCATCTGTACGGCGACCGCGACGACCACACGCTCTCTGACGCGGAGTTGCGGCAGCTGGTCCGCGGCCTCGGCGGCCTGGGCGCCGACGACACCATCGGCAGCTCCTACCTGGAGCGGCGGCTGCCGGTGCTCCGCGCCGACCTCACCGCCTGCGAGACCTACCGCTGGACTCCGCGGCACCCGCTGGCCTGCCCGATGACCGCGTTCTCCGCCACCCGTGACCCGATCGCGCCCGCACCCGAAATGGAGGCGTGGCGCGCGTACACGAGCGGTTCCCTCCTGCGACGGCACCTGGAGGGCGACCACTTCTTCCTCAACGGCCCCGCGCGGCTGACACTCCTGCGCGAGATCCGCGGCGAACTCGCCCGACTCACCGACGAGTCGGGCGCACCCGGCCCGGACATGCCAGACCGACTCCCCACTCCGAAGAGGGAACCCTCATGGATCTACTGAGCCTGGCCAGGACCGTCAAGGACCGGGTGGAGGAACCGATCACCGACGTGCTGGCCGCGGCCAGGATCGTCACGGATCCGCGGACCCCGCTCCTACTGGCGCTCTCCACCCTGGTCGTCACCCCGCTGTACCGGGCGTCGTTCCTGGCCTCCGCCGCAGGGTCCGGCGTGCTGCAATGCCTGGCCGTGCGCCCGTGCGACCTGGACAGCCTGGCCGAGTATCTGGAGGTCCCCGACGACCGCCGGCGACTGCGCGCCTGGCTCGACATCGGCGTCCGCCTCGGCGAGTTCGACATGCGCGAGGGGTGCTACCGGCTCAAGAGCACCCCGGCCAAGCTCCTGGCCCAGGTCGGGAACGACGCCGTCGCCGCCACCCTGGAAGAGATCATGCGCTTCCACGTACCCGTGCTGCTCGACGCACCCCGGATGCTCAAGACCGGCCGCGGCTTCTCCCTCGACGACCAGGACGGACCGGTCATCGCCCGCTCCTCCCTGGCCCTCCAGGGGTTTGTCCAGGAGGCCATCGGCAAGACCCTGGAGCGCGACAGGCCGGTCCGGCTGCTGGAGATCGGCTGCGGCACGGGCACCTACGTCCGCCACGCCGCGGAACTCAACCCCCGCCTGACCGCCCTCGCGGTCGACCTGCAGAAGGACGTCGCGGTCCAGGCCGCCGACAACATGGCCCGATGGGGGCTCACCGACCGGGTCGAGACCCGCCAGGGAGATCTGCGGGAGCTCGAACTCCAGCCCCAGTTCGACCTCGTCACCCTCCACAACAACATCTACTACTTCCCTCAGAGCGAGCGGGTCGAGGTACTGGAGCGCGCTCGGTCGTTCCTCGCGCCCGGCGGCCGACTGCTGCTCACCTCGTCCTGCCAGGGCGGCGGCAACCTCAGCCTCGACGTGCTCAACCTCTGGTTCGAGTACGCCGACTTCGGCGGCCCGCTGCCCCAGGAGGACGAGCTGACCGCCCAGCTGGAGAAGGCGGGATTCGCCGACGTCCGGGCCACGCAGATCATCCCCACTCAGCCGTTCCGCGCGTTCGTGGGCACCAACGCTCCCGCCGCGACTGCCTGACCAGGCCAGGAGACCTCATCATGAACACCCGAACGGCAAGCAACCCGGCCTCCGCTCCCGCCACGACGCTGTCGGACGCCCCGCACTCCGAACTGGTGGCCGTCCTCGGCCGCACCGAAGGCGCCGGTGTCGGTGTCGGTGTCGGTGTCGAGACCCTGGGCGGCAAGGCCGCCCGGCTCGGCGAGATGATCGAGGCCGGGTTTCCGGTCCCGCCCGCGTTCTGTCTCACCACCGGACTGTTCGACCTCTTCCTGCGCGAGACCGGCCTCGCGGCGGAGATCCGCGCCGCCGAGGCCCGCGCCGCGGACAGCCGGACGGTCCGAGAGCTGATCGTGGCCAAGGACATCCCCGAGCCCATCGCCCGGACGATCCTCGCCGCCTACGAGGACCTCGGCCGCCCCAGGGTCGCGGTCCGCTCGTCCGCCTGCCGGGAGGACTCCGCCGCGCAGTCCTTCGCCGGCCAGCACGACACGGTCCTGGACGTGTCGGGCGACCAGACGCTGCTCGACGCGGTGAAGGTCTGCTGGGCCTCGCTGTGGTCCGACCGCGCGGCCGCCTATCGCGAGGGCACCGGCCCCGCGGGCTCCATCGCCGTGGTCGTGCAGGAGATGGTCGACGCCGACGTCAGCGGCGTCCTGTTCACCGTCGACCCGATCAGCGCACGGCCCAACCGGCTTGTCGTGGAGGCCTGTTGCGGCCTCGGTGAGGGCCTGGTCTCCGGACGGGTATCCAGCGACTTCTTCGTCGTGGACGACCGCACCCTGGAGGTCGTCGACGAGCGCGTCCGCTACAAGGTGACCAAGTGCGCGCCGCTCACACCCGGCCGGATCGGCATGACCAAGGTCGACGCCGCCGACCGCAACGCGCCCTGCCTGACCCGCGAACAACTGGACACACTCGCCCGGCTCGCCATCGAAGTCCGGTCCCACTACGGCACCGAGCAGGACATCGAGTGGGCGATGCGCGACGGCACGCTGTACCTCCTGCAGACCAGGCCCATCACCACCCACCCCCAGAGCAAGACCGTGGACGCGGAGCGCAGCCCCTACCTCGTACCGCAGCCCGACACCGTCCAACGGGGCACACTGTGGTCCCGGATGGACATCGGCGAGATCTTCGTCGGCCTGATGTCACCGCTCGGCCTGAGCTTCGCCCAGTACTACCAGCACCACGTGCACGACGACTGCTCCGCCGCGCTCGGCGTCCGTGACACCGGCGAAGTCGCTCTGCAGATGGGCCACTTCCAGGGCCACGTCTATCTGAACATCTCCTACACGGCGTACCTGCTCGGCCAGGCCGTACCCACCCGCGACCAGCGCCACTTCACCAGCCGCTTCGTCAGCGAAGAGGTCGACCTCGCCGCGTACGCGAATCCCTTCGGCACCTTCCCCGGGGGCATGGAGGACCTGCTCTCGACGGTCCACTGGGTGCAGGCCACGGCGACCGAGATGCTCAGCATGACTCACCGGGCCGAGGACATGGTCGCCTCACGGCTCTACGAGTTCGACCGCGCCAGGCAGTTGGATCTGACGCGGATGAGCCGCCGCGAACTCGACGCCGAACTCGCCCGGTACCTGGCCTTCTTCCACGACGCGCACGTGGGCTACATGCCCTACTACATCAACGCCTTCGGGTTCTACGGCGTACTGACGGCGCTGTGCGCCGGCTGGCTCGGCGCCGACGGCGTCAACTTGCAGAACCGCATGAAGACCGACATGTCCAGTCTGCGGACCGTGGCGTCGGCCCAGGAGATCTGGGGAGTGGCCCAGGCCGCCAAGGCCAGGCCGCGCGTCATGCGGATCATCAATGAGACGCCGCTCGAAGAGGTCGAGGTCCGGCTGCGCGAGGACGCCGAGGGACGCGCCTTCTGGAACGCGCAGATGGAGCCGTTCCTGCGAGCCAACGGCACGCGTGGCCGCCAGGAGATGGAACTCACCCACCCGCGCTGGATCGACGACCCCTCGTACATCTTCCAGATGATCCGCCGCTACTCCGCCGACGGCTTCTCCATCGACGACATCATGGGGCGCAGCCGCGCGCACGAAGAGGGCGACGTCCGGGCGGTCCTGGAGAAGCTGCCGCTGCCCAAGCGGAAGACCATCGAGACGGTCATCTCGATGTACGCCCTGTGCAGCGAACTGCGCGAGACCACGCGCATGTCGATGATCACGTCGATCTGGCTGGTCAGGAACGTCGTGTACGAGGTCGGCCGCCGACTCGTCGAAGAGGGCGTCCTGCACTCCCTGGACGAGGTCGCCCACCTCGACTTCGAGGATGTACGGACCTATCTGCGCGGGTCGGACACAGCGCGCGAGGTGTTCTCCCGCGCCAAGCTGGACGAGCGGCGGCGCATGCACGAGTACCACAACCGGCTGCCCGAACCGCCCCTCACGTTCATCGGTGAGCACGACATCACCCAGGCGGTGCGGCCGGTCGCCGACGGGGAGCGGCTGGAGGGCCTGGGCTCCAGCCCCGGGCGGATCGTGGGCCGCGCGCGCATCGTGGAGGACCTGGTGTGGCAGGCCGACGAGTTCCAGCCCGGCGAGATCCTGGTCACCCGCTATACCGACGCCTCCTGGACACCGCTGTTCGCCATCGCCGGCGGTGTGGTCACCGACATCGGGTCGATGCTCTCGCACAGCTCGATCGTGGCGCGGGAGTTCAACGTGCCCTCGGTGGTCAACACCAAGCACGCCACGCAGCGCATCAACACGGGCGACATGATCATGGTCGACGGCGACACCGGCATCGTCGAAGTCGTCGAGGGCTGAGCCGTGCCGAGATCCGACAGCAGGCCGCGCCGCGTTTCCCATGGCGCGGGTCACCAGAGGAAGGCAACGAGATGATCCCCAACCAGTGGTATCCGATTCTGCAGACCAGCGACATCGAGCGCGACAAACCCACCGGCGTACGCCGCATGGGCGAGGAGCTCGTCCTGTGGCGCGACCTCAGTGGCGATCTCGTGTGCCAGACCGCGCGCTGCCCGCACAAGGGAGCCAACATCGCCGACGGCCGCCTCAAGGGCAACACCGTCGAATGCCCTTACCACGGCTTCCGGTTCGACTCCGAGGGCGCGTGCAAGGTGGTGCCGGCCCTCGGCGCGGAGGCCCGCATCCCCCTCTCGCTCAAGCTGAAGACGTACCCGGTGCGTGAGGAACACGGCCTGGTCTGGCTGTGGTGGGGGGACCAGCGGGAGAACCTCCCGGCGATCGAGCTCCCGACCGAACTCGTGAGCAACCCGAGGCCCTACGAGACGATCTCCTGGAGCCGGCCCGTCCACTACACGCGTTACATCGAGAGCCTTCTCGAGTTCTACCACGTGACCTTCGTGCACCGGGATCACTGGACGAACAACATCGACTACACTTTCATGTACGGCACCGCGCGCAATCTCTGGACGGACGGGCGCGAGCGCTACATCGCGGCCAACAAGATCGTCAACCACGAGGTCGAGGTCGAGGGGACCACCATCCGCTCCACCTTCGACCAGTGCGAGGAAGCCAACCCGGCCAACAGCTCCCACTTCAACCTCATCTACCAGGCTCCGGGACTGACGCACGTCAAGACCGGCCTGCTGGAGATCACCACCTGGCTCACCCCCATCGACGACGAGAACACCCTCGCCATCATGCGCCTGTACGAGTACCCGCAGCTCAAGATGATGGTGCCCGTCAAGCAGCTCCGGCCCTGGGTACTGAGGGCGTCACTCCTCATGGAGAAGCTCGTCCAGGACCCCCAGGACGTGAGCATCATGCTCCGCCAGGAGCCCAAGGTCAGCGAACGAGGCGTGAACAAGTTCATCGCCGTGGACGAGATGAACGCCAAGTTCCTGCAGATGCGGGACCGGCTCAAGGCGGAAGCGGCGGCAGCGGCGGACGCGGTGGAGACGGACGGCGACCTCCCCGTGGCCGAGCCGGTCGACGCCCCGGTCATGGCCAACGGGGACGCTTCGGGCGGGGCGAACGGAGCCCGCCGCAAGCGCGGCGAGACGTCGAGCCGGACGGGCAAGCTGGCGAAAGCCCGTTCCTGACCGTCCGCAACCTGACCACGAAAAGTCGGAAGGCGAGTGTGAGAGATGTACGGCGGGTACGACGCGTCGACCGGTCCGAAGGCGGTGGTGACGGCATGCAACGCGCTTGCCGTCGCGGCGGCCGCATGGTTCCTCTTCGGCGGCACGGACACGGTGGCGGACTGGTTCGGGACCGATGCGGACCACGCCGAGGTGCTCCGCCGGGGGCTTCTGATCGCTCTCTCGGCGATCTACCTCCTGCGGTTCGTCGCCACGACCTTCGTCATGCTGCGGCGCAGCATGGAGTGGTCGGAGGCAGTGACCGTGGGCGTCTGGGTCGTCATCATCCACGGAACGATGGCGTACCTGGGCGGGACCAACACCGCTTCCGTTGGAGTCCTGACCTGGCTCGGTGTGGCGCTCTATTTCTTCGGCTCGTACCTCAACACGGGCTCGGAGTACCAGCGCAAGGTGTGGAAGCAGGTGCCCGAGCACAAGGGCAAGCTCTACACCGAGGGCCTCTTCAAGTACTCCATGCACATCAACTACTTCGGCGATGTCGTGCTCTTCACCGGCTTCGCCCTGGTGACGGGCAGCCTGTGGGCTTTCGTCATCCCGGCGATCATGGCGTGCATGTTCTCCTTCCTGAACATTCCCATGCTCGACAAATACCTGGCGGAGCGGTACGGCGCAGCCTTCGAGCAGTACGCCGAGAAGACCGCCAAGCTGGTGCCGTTCGTCTACTGAGCGCGTCATGGGAGGAAGAAACACATGAGTGGGACAAGCAGCGAAGGACGATTCAAGGCCGCGCAGGACCGGACCAGCCCTGGGGACCTGCTCGCGGACGTGCTCGCCCAAGGGATGCTCACCCTCGCGCGGGGCCGTGACTTCCTCGACCGCTGTCTCACCGAGGAGCAGAGCGCCGACGACTTCGGCTTCGATCCCGAACTCACCGACGAGTTGCTGCTCGCACCGTTCCGGCCCCTCTACGAGAAGTACTTCCGCGTCGAAGTGGAAGGCCTGGAGAACGTGCCGAGCGACGGCGGCGCCCTGGTGGTGGCGAACCACTCGGGCACACTTCCGCTGGACGCGCTGATGCTGCAGGTCGCGCTGCGCGACCATCACCCCGCACATCGCGCGCTGCGGTTGCTCGCGGCCGACCTGGTCTTCGAACTGCCGGTGCTGCGCGTACTGGCCCGCAAGGCGGGCCACACCGCCGCATGCATGGACAACGCGCTGCGGCTGCTGGAACGCGGTGAACTGGTCGGTGTGATGCCGGAGGGCTACAAGGGGCTCGGCAAGCCGTTCGCCGAGCGGTACCGGCTGCGGCGCTTCGGCCGGGGCGGCTTCGCGTCCGTGGCCCTGCTCACCGGGAGACCCATCGTGCCGTGCTCCATCGTGGGCGCCGAGGAGATCTACCCGATGGTCGCGGACGCCCAGCCCCTGGCCAAGCTCCTCGGTCTGCCGTACTTCCCGGTCACGCCGACGTTTCCCCTGCTCGGCCCGCTCGGCGCGATCCCGCTGCCGACCAAGTGGACGATCCGGTTCGGTGAGCCGGTGCCGACCGCTCACTACTCACCGGAGGCGCTGGACGATCCGATGTTCGTGCACAAGATCTCGGACGAGGTGCGGGACACCATTCAGGACACGCTCGACGAAATGGTGGGCGAGCGGGGTTCGGTGTTCGGGTAGACCCGTGGCGCACGAGTAGATCCGCGTCGCACGAGCGGATCCGCGTTGCAAGAGGGCATGGTTCACCATGCCCTCTTCGCGCATCTGTCGGGACGGAGGTCAGCCCGCGGCGTCCCGTTCCCAGCGGTAGAAGCATCGCGCCATGGCGTCCTGGGGGCTGCGCCAGGTCTCCGGGTCGTAGGCGGAGACGTACGGGGCGAGCCGCTGACTGACCCCGCGGAACTCCGGGTGGCCCGCCATCCGGGCGATGGCGGGAGCGGGGTCGCGTTCGCTCTCGATGAGGTGCAGGTACACGTCGCCGAACTCGAAGAGGCTGCGCCGGGTGACCCCCACGAGGTGGGGCAGCTCGCCGCTGTCGGACTCGGAGAACACCTGCGCGATGTCCGGTGCGGCGCCGGGCGCCATTCGGGCGACGATCAGAGTGTGGTGCATAGGGATGTCTCCTTCGCCGGTCGGGTCGATCAGGTCGGTCGGGTTGGTCGGGCGGATCGGGCGGATCGGTCGGCGTCGGTTCAGTCCGTGAGTACCGCGGCCGTGTGCCGCTCGCCGGCCGCCTCCTCGATCCGGTCCCGGATGAGCGCCAGCTGCGTACGGGAGTTGCGGTTGATCATCGCCGTCATCCCCGCGTCGTTGACGGGTGCGTCCGGCTTCATCGCGAAGTCCTGGACCCAGCGCATCCGGGTGCCCTTCGGGGTCTCGGCGTACGCCCAGTTGATGTTCATGTACTGGAAGGGGCCGGTCTCCACACGGTGGGCGCGGACGGTTCGGGTCGTCGGGTCGGCGACGCGCTCGGACACCCAGCTCCACACCTGGCCCTGGTCGTCCGGGTGCATGGTGATCCGGAAGGTGGTGCGGTCGCCGTCGCGGTCGAGCACCTCTACGGAGGCGTACTCGCTGAACAGCTGCGGCCAGCTCTCGATGTCGTTGGTCATGTCCCAGACGAGCTCCAGCGGTGCGTCGATGGTGATCTCGTTCTCGGTGTGGCCCGCCATGTCACGCTCCCTTCCTCAGTACGTCGTTGACCACCGCGAGGAACTCCGCGGGTGTTTTGGACCGTTCCATCTGCTCCGGCAGCGCCAGGCCGTAGCGCTTCTCCAGCTCGGCCACGATGCCCAGCATGCCGAGGGAGTCCAGGCCGAGGGTGTCGAAGCCGGCGTCGGGCCGCTGCTTGAGGACATCGGGATCCACGTTCACTCCCGCGGTGCGCGTCATGAGGGCGGCCAAGTCCTCGACAGTGACGCGGTAGTCGACCTGGTCGGTTCGGTCGGTCATGCGGGGGTGCTCCTTCGGTCGGAGGACGGCGTGCCGCCCTGACGCAGGACGAGCGCGGAGTTGAAGCCCATGAGTCCCCGGCTGAGCACCAGCGCCGTACGCGGCTCGGCGGGGCGTGCCCGGCCGACCACCAGGTCCAGGTCGTGGCAGATGTCGAACACATGGGGGGTGGGCGGGATCATCCCGTGCTCCATGGCGAGCACCGCGGCCGCCACGTCGAGCACCGGCGCCGCGCAGTACGCCCGTCCGGTGCCCGTCTTGGGCGCGGTCACGGGTACGCGTCGTGCGTGCGGGCCGAGGGCGTCGGCGAGGGCGAGCGCCTCGGCCCGGTCCGCCTCCGGGACGCCGAGAGCGTCGGCGAACACGACATCCACGTCCCCGGGCCGGCAGCCGGCTTGCGCCAGTGCCGTACCGATCGCTCTGGCCAGCCCGGCCCGGGACTCCTCCCAGCGGGAGGCGCCGGTGAACGTGGCCGCGTGCCCAGCCACCGTCGCACGGGCTTCGGCCCCGCGGACACGCGCCGCCCGTTCGTCCTCCAGGACGAGCACGGCGCCGCCCTCGGCGGGCACGAACCCGCAGGCGGCGGAGGTGAAGGGACGGTAGGCGCGCTGCGGGTCGGCACTGCGGCTCAGCTCGGGGTAGCCGAGCTGACAGACGATCGAGTACGGGGCCAGCGGGGCCTCGGTCGCGCCGACGAGGACCGTGTCGGTACCGCGGTGTACGGCCAGGGCGGCGTGCGCCAGGGCGTCCAGGCCGCCGGCCTCGTCGCCGGCCACGACACCGCACGGGCCCTTGAAGCCGTTGCGGATGGAGATCTGGCCGGTGCTGGCCGCGTAGAACCAGGCGATGGACTGGTAGGGGCCGACATGGCGGGGTCCCTGCCCCCAGAGGTTCTGCAGCTCGCGTTGCCCGAACTCGCCGCCGCCGGAGCCCGCTGCCGTCACCACGCCCACGGAATAGGGGGAGTCGGCATCGGTGCGGCCCAACCGGGCGTCGTTCATGGCGAGTTGGGCCGCGGTCAGTGCCAAGTGTGTGAACCGGTCGGTCTGGACGAGGAACGGCTCCTCGATCAGCTCGGTCGCGTCGAAGTCGCACACCTCGCCCGCGACACGCAGTGGGAGGTGCCCGCAGCCTTCCCTGGTGACGGGGCCGAGACTGCTGCCGCCGTCCGCGACCGTCTTCCAGAACGTCTCGGCACCGATGCCGTGCGGGGACACCACGCCGAGCCCGGTCACCACCGCACGCCGGGGTTGTCCTCCGCTCATCATCGTCCCTCCTCCGGCCCGGTCAGGACCACCGCGGACTGGAAGCCGCCGAAACCGCTGCCCACCGACAGCACACTGCGCAGCTTCCGCTCGCGGGCCACGCGTGGCACATAGTCCAGGTCGCACTCCGGGTCGGGCGTCTCGTAGTTGGCCGTGGGCGGCACCACCTGGTGAGCCAGGGCGAGGACGCACGCGACGACCTCGATCGCGCCGATCGCGCCGAGCGAGTGGCCCACCATGGACTTGATCGAGCTCATCGGGGTCACGTACGCGTGGGCGCCCAGCGAACGCTTGACCGCCGCGGTCTCGTGGCGGTCGTTCTGCAGGGTGCCCGAGCCGTGCGCGTTGACATAGTCGATGTCGGAGGCGTCGAGACGCGCCTGGTCGAGCGCGGTGTCGATCGCCCGTGACATCTCCAGGCCCTCCTTGGTCAGCCCGGTCATGTGGTACGAGTTGCCGAAGGTCGCGTAGCCGGCGATCTCGCAGTACACCTCCGCGCCGCGGGCCCTCGCGTGCTCCAGTTCCTCCAGGACGAGCACCCCGGCGCCTTCCCCCATCACGAAGCCGTTGCGGTCGGCGTCGAAGGGACGCGAGGCGTGCGCGGGATCGTCGTTGTTCGGGGAGGTCGCCTTGATGGCGTCGAAGCACGCCATGGTGATCGGCGAGATCGGTGAGTCGGACGCGCCCGCGACGCATATGTCGGCCCGGCCCTCGGCGACGGCGTGGTAGGCGTACCCCACCGCGTCCAGCCCGGACGTGCACCCGGTGGACACGGTCTGCACCGGTCCATGGACGCCGAACTCCTCGGCCACGGCGGAGGCGAGCGTGCTGGGGGAGAAGGCGCGGTGCAGATGGGGTTCCGCCCGCCGTTCGTCGACGTCCCAGCGGGAACCGCGCTCACTGACCAGGACGTAGTCGTGCTCCAGACGGGTGGTGCCGCCGACCGCGGTGCCCAGCGTGACGCCTGTCCGCCAGGGGGCCTGCCGCCGCAGGTCGATGCCCGCGTCGCGGACCGCCTCGGCCGCGGCGACCAGCGCGAACTGTATGTACCGGTCGCAGCGGCGGGTCGTCTCCTCGTCCAGCCCGTGCGCCGACGGATCGAAATCGCACTCGGCGGCGATCTGCGAGCGCAGGGCCGAGGGGTCGAAGAGGGAGATGCGGCGCGTCGCCGTACGGCCATTGGACAGCAGGTTCCAGAAGCTCGGGACGCCGATTCCGCCCGGGGCGACGACGCCTGTGCCGGTGACGGCGACCCGCCGCCGATTCACGACACGGCCTCGGCCGGTGCGGCGGGGCGGTCGTCCCGGTGGGCGCCGGCGTCCGTCTCCTCCTCGGTGTCGACATGCCCGATTTCCGGCCGGGGAGCCAGCGGGCCCAGGTGAAAGACGAGGCGTGCCTCGCCGTCGCCGACGTTGCGGAAGCGGTGCCGCAGGTTCGGCGGGATCAACATCCCCTGGCCGGTGTCGAGGCGGTGCGGTTCGCCGTCCAGGTCGACCTCGAAGGTGCCGTCGGTGACGTACACGAACTCCTCGGAGTACGGGTGATAGTGCTCGCCGACGCGCTCTCCGGGCTGCACGATGGCCACGCCCATGAATCCGCTGGTCGACCCGACCGTGCTCGGCGTGAGAAGGGCGCGGAGGTCCCCGCCGCGACGACGGTTGGGCGGTGTGTCGTCGAGGGAGACGATGCGTGTCTGCTGCTCTGTCATGTCGGTCACTCCGGGAGATGGGGGGACAGGGGTGGGTGCGGCCGGCGTCAGGGAGCGGGCGATCGGCGGTCGGTGAGGGGCTGCATACGGGTGTGCGCGAGCAGGCGCAGCAGTGTGCGGTCGTCCGTCAGCGGCCCGTCGACACCGGCTGCCGCCGCGTCCAGCAACCGCTCGGCCTCGGCGACACCGGCGGGCTCGTGCAGGGCCAGGACGAACGCGGGCGCCTCGTCCGGTTCGCCCGCCACGTCGACGAGCCGTACGACGAGGTCGTCGTGGTGGAAGACGGTCGCCGCGCGGACCGGACTGGCCGGGGCACTCGCTGCGGCCTCGTCCTGCCGTGCCAGCAGCCGGGCCAACGCGGGCCCGGCGCCCGGCCTGACCGGGTAGTGCAGCGCGTAGCGCCGCACGCGCGACTCTTCCGGGCGTCCGGAACTCACATGGTGGACGGCGGGCAGCGCGGCCCGGGTGAAGAACAGGCGGGCGGACTTCGGATCGTCCAGGTCCCGCTCCTGCTCCAGGTAGGGGTTGAGGGCTTCCTCGACGGCGCGCACCTCGGGCTGCCGGGCGACGTGCCGCAGTGCCGTCTGCAGGGTGCCCTGCACCTCGACCGCCCGGACGACCCGGTTGCCGTGCAGGAACAGGGACGTGCGCAGCAGCCGGGTGGAGTCGTCCACCCGCGCCTCGGGCGACGCGTATCCGGAGAGGATCTCCGCGGCCTTGGACTCGCTGCCGGGCCTGACCGTGAAGGTCAGGGCGTGCCGGACGACGTTGGAACCCGGGCGAGGGGCGGGTTCCGGCCGTTGCCCGGGCTCCGCTCGCGCATCGGCATGGGCGCCCGTGGTCTCGCGCAGGACGCTGTAGCGCATGGAGTGTGTGTCGCGGACACAGTTCTCGAGGGGCGCGACCATCTCCAGGTGCTCCTCGCTGTTGACCCAGGCGAGGAACGGCGGAGCACTCTCCCACTCGCTCGTGATGAGCCACTGGGTGGGATTCTCGACGGACTGGCACAGCTGGTCGCTGACGTGCCCCGGTACGTCGGCGACCCGGTACCGCATGTACTCGTAGGCGTCCACGAACTCCTGCTGAGTTCCGTCATGGATGTCCAGCATCAGGACGACCCGCACTCTGGACCCGTCGAACGCCGATACGGAGACACCGTCCGAAAACGTCGACAGGGCGGGGGGAACCGTCATCCGGCACACCTCTTCCTCGGGAGACTTCCTCGTGGACCGGGGAGCAACCGGCGCGCTGGGCGACAAGGTGCGTCGGTCGCATGAGCACGATCGTCGGCCGTGTCCGCCGACATCGCGAACCGGACGGGTCAGGCGGGTGAAGCCTGACCTGCCGTCTGCCTCACGGGGCATGCATGAGAGTCCCGGCCGCATCCGGCGGATTCGGCGGACACGACGTGCTGGAGGCGAGTGATGAAAGCAGGAACCGATCAAACCGACCGCAGGACCCTCACGGTGCCGGTCCTCATCGTGGGCGGTTCCCTGGTCGGCCTGGCAACCTCCCTGTTCCTGGGCCGACTTGGCGTGCGGCACGTGCTGGTGGAGCGCCACGCGGGCACGTCCATCCACCCTCGCGGCCGCGGCAACAACGTACGCACGATGGAGTTGTTCCGGGCGGCCGGTACCGAGCCGATGATCCGGCAGGCCGCGGCCACACTGGCCGACAACCACGGCATCCTGCAGGCGCCCACCCTGGTCGGCGACGCGGGCGAATGGCTGTTCAAGGAGATCGACCCGGGCGGCGGACTGGTCCGCTTCAGCCCCAGCTCATGGTGCCTGTGCAGCCAGAACGACCTGGAGCCGGTCCTGCTCGACCAGGCCACGCGGCTCGGCGGCGATCTGCGGTACGGGACCGAACTGCTGTCGTTCGACACCGACCCCACCGGTGTCACCGCGGTGGTCAAGAGCCGGGAGACGGGCGAGCACACCACCATCCGCGCGGACTACCTCGTCGCGGCCGACGGCCCCCGCAGCCCGGTCCGCGAACAACTCGGCATCGGTCAGAGCGGCCCCGGCGATTTGTTCAGCAACATCAGCATCACCTTCCGCTCCAGCCGTCTCGCGGATGTCGTGGGCGATCGCCGCTTCATCGTCTGCTACCTGACCGACCCGGACGCCGACGGCGCGCTGCTGCCCGTGGACAACCGCGAGAACTGGGTCTTCCACGCCCCCTGGCACCCCGAACAGGGCGAAACCCTGGAGGATTTCACCGACGAGCGGTGCGTGGAGCACATCCGCCGAGCGGTCGGGGTCGCGGACCTCGACGTGGAGATCACCGGCAGGGCTCCCTGGCACGCCGCCCAACGCGTCGCGCGCAGCTACCGGTCGGGACGCGTCTTCCTGGCCGGCGACTCGGCCCACGAGATGTCCCCCACCGGAGCCTTCGGCTCCAACACCGGTATCCAGGACGCGCACAACCTCGCCTGGAAACTGGCCGCGGTGCTCGGCGGCTGGGCCGGGGACGGGCTGCTGGACACGTACGACGCCGAGCGCCGACCGGTCGCGGAGGCGACCAGCGCCCGCGCCGCCTCCCGTTCGGCCGAACACAGCCACCCGGGCTTCGCCGCGCCTCCCGGTGCGGGCGGTGCCCCGCAGCGCGGCATCCTCAACGTGGCCCTCGCCTACCGCTACCCGCACGGCGCCGTCGTCGGCGCCGACCCCGAGACCCCCGTGGTCCCGGAATCACCGCTCCTGAGCGGCGAACCGGGCAGCAGGGCACCTCACCTTTGGGTACGGCACCGCGGCGAGCGAGTCTCCACGCTCGACCTCTACGAACGGTCCCTGGTCCTGCTCAGCGGCGCCGGTGGCCCGAGCGGATGGCACGAGGCCGCCACCCGCCTCGCCGAGCAGATGCCCGTCCCGCTGGCTTCGTACCGAGTGGGCGAGGGACCGGACACCGAGCTCACGCCCGAGGGCGACGCCGACTGGTCCGCACTTCACGGGACGACGCCCGGCGGCGCGGTACTTGTCCGGCCCGACGGGTTCGTCGCCTGGCGGTCGCCGGGCCCGGTCCCGGACGCCGAATCGACCCTGCGGCAGGTACTGACCACGGTGCTGGCAGTGGCCTGACCCCCGTACGGGGACGGGCCGCGGCGAGACGCGCACGACGGCCGGAACACCACAGGAGGGCACCGACTGAACGAAGGGGCGCCGGGTGCCACCCGGCGCCCGGCTCAGCGGATCGCGGGGCTCGGTGCAGAGGCCCGCGGGGCTCGGCGGACCGCGAGCCTCAGCCGCTGCGACCCTCCAGCGCGGCCGCGATGTCAGCGAGGTCCTTGGCGATGGCCTTCCTCACCGCCCGCGCGCCCAGGCCGCCCATGATCTTGGCCAGCAGGCCCGCGACACCGCCGGTCGCCACGGCCGAGAACGTCATACGGACCGTCGTCGCCGGGCCGTCGGCTCGCAGCACCCACTCCGAGATGTAGTGCGAGCCGTGGGACGCGGCCTCCACCACATACCGCTCGGGCGGCTCGCTCGCGGTCACCCACATCTCCTCCGTGGCGTCCTTGCCGAACATGCGCCGCGTCTCCCGCCACCGCGTGCCTACGCCGAAGGCCCCCTCCGTCAGGACCTCGACCTTCGAGACGCTGCTGAGAACGCGCGGCATGCCCGCGAGGTCGGTGATGGCCTCCCACACCGGTCCCTGGGCCGCGGCGACACGCCGTTCGACGACGACACTTCTGCTGGTCATGGTTCCCATGAAAGCACCGGGGTCCGACAACGGCCTGATGTCGGACCCCGGTCTCTCGCGATGGCCCGGCCGGGCGCCCCCGAGGCGCCCGGCCGAAGCAGGCGGGTCAGTCAGCGACGACGAAACGGGCGGAGAGGGACTCGAACGTCGTGTCGCCGTCCTTGGCCGTCGCGAGCGTCGACACGTACCACCGGCCCTGGTCCAGCTCGGCCGCCTCCTTCTTCGTGACCCGCAGCGTGTAGGTGCAACGCGACGTCTCGGCCGAGGTGCTCTCGCACTTGGCGCTGTCCACGTGCTGAAGGTCCTTCTCACTCACGTCGAGCCCCGAGCCCGCGGGCCACGGGAGGACCTTGAGGTCCTTGACGCCCGAGTCGTCACTCACGTCCGCGGTGAAGGTCAGCGAGCCTGCCTCGCTGTCCGTCGGAGCGACGTAACGGGCCGAGACGTTCTCCAGGCTCGGCTCCGTGGAGGAGGAAGCGGAGGCGGAGGCCACCGCGAGGCCACCGGCGGCAATTCCGCCGACCACGACAACGCCGACGAGGGACGAAGCAAGAATGCGCTTGGACATGAGAGATTCTCCTGAATTCGTTGTGACAGCAGGTACGGCGTACCTGCGGAACGGAACGGGAAAGCGATGTGCAGGATTTCCATGCACGGAAAAGAAGTGCACGGAAATCCTGCACGAAAAGGCGCCGTAGAAACGCTGGTGGAACCGGTTCCCGATCGCTTTCTCGATGTGTTCGAGATTAGGGTCCGTGCCATTGCGCGGTCGTCGCGCTGCCGGATGATTGCCGCGTCGAACCGGAGTTAGAGAAAACCTCCTGGTGGTCCACCCGGCCGGGTTCCACCGGGTCTGCAACCCAGGTAAGAGAAGGAAATCCACCTCCAGCGGGAGCCGGTCGCCTCACCTGCGGACATAACCTTGATCCGCCATGAACCGAATCGATGCCGACGACCGGCTGCTCCCGGTCCTGCTGATCTGCGCCCAGGCCGTGGTGTGGCCCGGAGGGGCGCTGCTGCGCGGATCCGTCCCGCCCGCGTCCGACCTGCTCGTTGCGGTCCTGGTCGCCGGACTGGTGACGGCCGCGCTCGCCCTCCGCCACACGCGGCCGGTGGTCACCCTCGTGCTCGTCGTCGCTGCCTGCGGATTGTCCAGCGGGGCGATGGCGGTGTTCGGGACCGCGGGTGTCGCGCTGGCCCTGTTCGCGGTGGCGACCGAACGCGACACGTTCACCACCGTGCTGTGTGTCGTGACGCTCGCCGCCTGGCAGTTCCTGCAGAGCCTCAGCCTGCACGGACTCAGCGACCGGAACGGACTCGGTCTCGTCCTGACCGCGCTGCTGTACGCCGTCACGTGCGGCGCCGGCATCCTCGTACGGCGGACCCGTCACGCGCGGCAAGCCGCCGAACACCTGCTGAAGCGGGCCGAGGCCGAGCGCCACCGGCTCCCGGCTGTCGAACGGCGCCGGATGGAACGGGAGCTGCACGACGTCAGCGCCCACCACCTGACGGCCGTGGTGGTCACGGCGGGGGCGGCGCTCGGGCTGCGCGACCGTCGTCCCGAACTGGCCCAGGAGGCACTGGAGTTCGCGGCCGAGACCGGCAGAGAGGTCAGCCGGGCCCTCGCGGCGGTGCGGGCGCCGGCGCCCTCGCGGGAGGGACTGCCGTCGCCGGAGGAACGGCTGCTGGGCCTGGTCGCGGGGTTCCGCCGCCTCGACCAGCCGGTGGACTGCGAGCTCGACCCGCTGCCGGAGGGCGCCGTCGCGGACGCGGCGTACGGCATCGTGCGCGAGGCGCTGACCAACGCGGCACGGCACGCCCCTGGTGCGCACACGACCGTGCGGTGCCGGTACGGCGACACCCGCACGGACGTCGTGGTCACGAGCGCGGCACCGCCGGCCGGTTCGCCGACGCACGGTGCGGGCCTCGGCGGCGGTCGCGGCCAGGGCTTCCTGCGGTCCCGGGCACGGGAGGCGGGCGGCACCCTGCACAGCGGCCCGACGGCGGACGGCGGTTGGGAGGTGCGCGCGGTCCTGCCCGGCCGGACCGTGGCCTCGATGGACCGGTCCTTTCCGTGGAGCTACCGCGTGGCGCAGGTGACGACCGCCGTCGGCCTGTGCACGCAGCCGCTGCTCCCGGCGCTGGTTCTCCGGACGGATACCCCGTCGTACAGTTCGCACGTGTCTGCCGGCGCCCTCTTCGCGCTGCTGGCGGCGGCACAGGTGGCCGCCCTGCTGTGGTTGGGCCGGGCGCCCCGCGCCACTCAGGGAGCCCTGTTCGGCCTGGCGCTGCTCTGGCCGTCGGCGATGGCCATGGGCGGGTACACCGGTCCGGTCCTCCTGCCGCCCGCGATGAGCATGCTCGCGACCTGCGCGGCGCTCGCCGCGGACGCGGCCCGCACGGCTGCCGGTTCGTCCCCTGCCGAAGGCCGTTCCGCGGGCCGCCCGCGCACGCCGCTGTCAGGCCTGTCAGGCCTGCCGGGTCTGCTGGGCCTGCGTACGGTCGCGGCCGTGGTGGTGCACGCGGCCGCGGCGACCGCCGCCGTCCTGGACCGTGGCACGACGGTCCCCGTCTGGGCGGTGGCCGCGTCGACGACGGCCGGGGCGTCCCTGGTGGTCGGCGCGGCCCGGTGGGGCGGGGCCCGGCGCGGGCGGCGTGACCGGGCTGCCCGCGGCACGCGGGTCGAACGCGTCGCCGCCTGGACCGAGGAGGCCGTCCGGGACGCGTGGGCCGAGCGCCGCCGCATGGCCGCCGGGCTCGAGACCACCGTGCTGGCGCGCACCGCCGACATGGTCGCCCAGGCCGAGGCGGGACACCTCGACGCGACCGCCGAACGCGCCCGCGAGGCGCTGGCCGCGATGCGCACCCTGCTCGACACGGTCCGGGGCGAGGACGAGCAGGACGCGGGGCCCGAACTGCGGCCGCAGCCCACCCTCCAGGCCCTCGACCTGCTCGCCCACCAGTGCCGGGCGACCGGCCGTGACGTCGAGATACGGCTGACCGACCGGGTGCCGGAGCGGCTGCCCACCGCGGTGGACCTGGCCGCCTACCATGCCGCCGAGACCGTACTCGCGATCGGCGGTGAAGAGCCCGCGGTGCTAGAACTCGACGCGGACGACGATACGTTGACGCTTACGGCCACCGGGCTGCCCCGGGCCGGTCACCACGAGGTACGCGAGCGGCTGGCGGCGCGAGTCGCGGCGCTCGGCGGCACCCTGACCACCGGCGGGCCGGGCAGGGTCAGCCTCCGGCTGCCACTCGCTCCGGGCGGGACGGCCGGGGCCGGGGCGGAGGGGACCGACGGGACCGACGGGACCGACGGCGGACCCACACGCGGGGACGGACCCCCGGCCGGCGTCGTGCCGGTCGCGGAGCGGAGTGTCGAGGAGAGGGAGCGATGAGTCTCAGAGTGCTGGTCGTCGACGACCAAGGCGTCGTACGGGCGGGGTTCGCCGCCATGATCGACGCCGAGGAGGACATGACGGTCGTCGGTGAGGCCGCCGACGGCGTCGCCGCGGTGCGTCTCGCCGAAGAGCTGGCACCCGATGTGGTCGTCATGGACGTCCGGATGCCCGAACTGGACGGCATCGCCGCCACCCGGATCATCACCGGCCGGGGGAACGCGCCGCGTGTCCTGGTGCTGACCACCTTCGACCTCGACGCGTACGTCTTCGACGCGCTGCGCGCGGGTGCCTCCGGCTTCCTGCTCAAAGATGTGCACCCGGCCGAACTGCTGCACGGCATCCGGGTGGTGGCCGCCGGCGAGAGCGTGCTCGCCCCGTCCGCGACCAGCCGGCTCATCGGCCACTACGCATCCGGAACAGGCCCGGGGATCCGGACCGCGAGCGGCCCCCGCGAGCTGGACAGCCTCACCGGCAGCCAACGGAACGTCCTCACTCTGGTCGCCTCGGGACTCAACAACACGGAGATCGCCGAAGAGCTCGGCATCACCGTCGGTACCGTGAAGTCCCATGTGAACGCGCTGCTGCGTAAGCTCGGAATGCGCGACCGGGTGCAGGTGACGATCCTCGCGTACGATCTCGGCCTCGCCCGGCCGAACCCGCCCGGCGCCCACCTCTGACGACCCACCGGCCGCCGAACCTGCCGGGCACCCACCGCTGCGACCCACCGGCCGCCGCTCCCGCCGTGCACCACCTCTCACGACCTACCAACTGCCGCTCCCGCCACGGGAGCTCCGCACCATGACCACCCCGACCGAGGAGTCCACTGCCGTGACCGGTTCCGGCCGATCCTTCCCACGCCGTCTGCGCCAGCTGCTCGGCGAGGTCGCCGCCCTCGTCTACCTCGCGGTCTGTGCCGCCCTGCTCGTGTGGTCGTACGCGGTGAGTGTCGGCGACGACTCGGGCGGGTCCATGGCCGGAATCATCCCCCTCTTCGCCGCCGCCCCGGCCAGCTTCGTGCTGCTCGTGCTGCCGGACAACGTGATGGCGCCTGTCATCTCCGTGGCTTTCGGCGCACTGGTCAACGCCGTGGTCATCGGCTGGTGTGCCCGCGCACTGCGCCGCGGTGACAGCCCGGACCCGGTGTCCTGAGCCCGAGTCGACCGGCCCGCACCGCACTTGGCCCGGTCCGCCGTCCGAACAAGTCGTGTCGGAAGTCTTGACCGACGCCCTCCGCGCACTCACAGTTCTGCTAATGCGCATTACTGATACGCATTAACAGTCCGGAGGTCGGCCGTGAGCGGCCGGGTGGGGAGTATGGTGGAGCAGCCCAGGAAGCGGTCCCGGAGCGGTCGGACCCCCGCGGGGGCGGGCCGCACGTCGCGACCGCGGCAGGCGGAAGTGGCCCGGTTGGCCGGGGTGTCCCAGGCCACGGTGTCGCTCGTGCTGTCGGACAAGGCGCAGGGGTCGGCGATCTCGGACGAGACACGGCAGCGGGTGCTCGACGCGGCCCGCAGCCTCGGCTACGTACCGGACCCGGCGGCTCAGCGTCTCGCGGCGGCCCGCAACAACCTGCTCGGCGTCTTCAGCTTCACGGCCACCTTTCCCACGGACGTGCAGCACTCGTACTACCCCTTCCTCGTCGGCGTGGAGAGGGAAGCAGCGGCGCGCGGCTACGACCTGGTGCTGTTCACGGGGTCGAGCTCCGGCGGCGCCGGGGCGACCGGGCCCGAGGCGCTGAACCGGGTACGGCTCGCGGACGGCTGTCTGTTCCTCGGCCGGCACGTCCCGCTCGCCGAGTTGAAGCGGATGGTCGCCGACGGGTTCCCGGTCGTGCACCTCGGACGCCGCGAAGAGCTGGAAGGGCCGTCCTGGGTGGGCGCCGACTACGTGAGCGCCAGCAGCGAAGTGGTCGGTCACCTGGCGTCCTTGGGGCACCGCCGCATCGTCCTGGTCCGTGAGGACGACGACGCGCCCGCCTCGACGGACCGTCAACAGGGCTTCCTGGAGGGGCTGGAGGCGGCCGGACTGGCCGGCGGGCCCCAAGCCGTCTTCCGCAGTGCCGATCCGCAACGCGACATCACACCCGAGAGACTGGGCCGATGGCTCGACGAGGGCGTCACCGCCTTCGTCGCGGAGGAGACCGACACCGGGGCCGCCTGGCGCGCCCTGCGCGGGGCCGTGTACGACGCCGGACTCGTCTGCCCCGACGACCTCTCCCTCGCCCTCCTCGGAAGCCCTCCGCCCGATCTCGACGTGGGTCCGCACCCCACCGGATTCGACATCCCCCGCCACGAGTTGGGCGCGGCCGCGGTCCGCCTGCTGGCCGCACTCGTATCCGGCGAAGAGACCGAAGAACCGCTGGTCACCTGCGTGTTCCGGCCAGGTGTGACCACCGGGAGGCCGCCGGAGCGGAGTTGACCTCTCCCCACCGGGACTTCCCGCCGCAACTCCCCACCGAAAGCCTCGCACCGAGAACGTCGCACCGAGAACGTCACACCGAAAACGTTGCACCGAATCTTCCGTGGACCAGGACAACCGCAAGGAGAAGCGTGATACCCGAAGCCGACATCCTCATCGTGGGCGGCGGACTCGGCGGCGTCGCCGCGGCGCTGGCCGCCTGCCGTGCAGGCTGCCGCGTCGTGCTCACCGAGGAGACCGACTGGCTCGGCGGACAGCTCACCTCGCAGGCCGTACCGCCCGACGAGCACCCCTGGGTCGAACAGTTCGGCACCACCGCCTCGTACCGGCAACTGCGCGACGGCATCCGGCAGTTCTACCGGCAGTGGTACCCGCTGCGCTCGGCGGCGCTGGCGCTCACGGACCTCAACCCCGGCGCCGGACGCGTGAGCAAACTCTGCCACGAGCCGCGTGTCGCGCTGGCCGTCCTTGAGGCCATGCTCGCGCCCCACCGGGCCGCCGGTCGACTGACCGTCCTCACCGACCACCGGCCCGTCGCGGCGGAGTCCGACAACGATGTCGTACGGTCCGTGACGCTGGCACACCGGTACGACGGCACCCGCGTCACCGTCCCGGCCCGGTACGTCATCGACGCCACCGAGACCGGCGGACTCCTGGACCTCGCCAACGTCGAGCACGTCTGTGGCACCGAGGCGCGCTCCGAGTACGACGAGCCGCACGCCCCCGACCAGGCCCAGCCACTCAACCAGCAGGGCATCACCGTGTGCTTCGCGCTCTCGCATCACGAGGGCGAGGACCACACCATCGACCGCCCGGCGGACTACGACTTCTGGCGCGCGTACCGGCCGGACTTCTGGCCCGGCCCGCTCCTCGGCTTCGAGGCACCCGATCCGCGCTCCCTGGAACCCGTGCCGCGTACCTTCGTCCCCAACCCGGACCAGGACCCGCTCGGCGTCAGCGCCGACCAGAGCACGGAGCCCGGCGACAAGGAGCTGTGGGGCTTCCGCCGTATCCTCGCCCGCAAGCTGCACCGCCCCGGAGCCTTCGACTCCGACATCACCCTCGTCAACTGGCCGCTCAACGACTACTGGTTGAAGCCCCTCGTCGGGGCCGGAGCGCGGACCGGAGCCGAAGCGGTCACCGAGGCACGGCAGTTGTCCCTGTCGGTCCTGTACTGGCTCCAGACCGAGGCGCCCCGCCCGGACGGCGGCACCGGGTTCCCCGGCCTCCGCCCGCGCCCGGACGTGACCGGTACCGCCGACGGCCTGGCGAAGGCGCCGTACGTCCGCGAGTCCCGTCGTATCAAGGCCGTCACCACCGTCACCGAGCACGACGTGGCGATCGACCTGGTCGGACCCCACGGCGGCACCAAGTACCGGGACTCCGTCGGAGTCGGCGGCTACCGCATCGACCTGCACCCCTCGACCGGCGGCGACACCTACATCGACATCGGCTCGGTGCCCTTCGAGATCCCGCTCGGCGCACTGGTGCCGCGGCGGGTCCGCAATCTGCTGCCCGCGGGCAAGAACATCGGCACGACGCACATCACCAACGGCTGCTACCGGCTCCATCCGGTGGAGTGGAACATCGGCGAGGTCGCGGGCGCGCTCGCCGCCCACTGTCTCGCCGAGGACGTCGAACCGCACCAGGTGCAGGCCGAGGACAAGCGGTTCGAGGAGTTCGCCCGGCGGCTCGACCGCGAGGGAGTACAGCGCCACTGGCCGGACGTACGCGGCTACTGAACCGGCCGGACGTACGCGGCTGTTGAACAGGCCGGACGTACCCGGCTGCTGAACCACGGTGCACACGACGGCCCCGGCCGCCGTACCGCGCGCATGAGCAGGGCGGGTCGGTTTCGCCTGCCCGCCCGGCGATCGCCCGCGCATGACTGACAGAGCACAAGGAGGTGCCCGGACATGACCACCCACAGAATCCGCGTCGGCATCGACGTGGGCGGAACGTTCACCGACGCCGTGGCCGTGGACGCCACGACACTGCGTCTGCTGGGACAGATCAAGGTCCCCACCAGCCACCACCACGAGGACGGAGTCGCCCACGGCATCGTCGAGGCACTGGACCGGCTGCTCGAACAGGTCGACTGCGCTCCGGCCGACGTCGCGTTCCTGGCGCACGGCACGACCCAGGCCACCAACGCGCTGCTGGAGGGCGATGTCGCCACCGTCGGCCTGATCGGCATCGGCACGGGCCCCGGGGCCGTCCTCACTCGTCGGCTCGCCGCCCTCGGCCGTCTCGAACTCGCCCCCGGCAAGCGGCTTCCGCTCTCCTACGCCCACGTCGCCGACCCGGCCGACGCGACCGCTGTACGCGCCGCGGTCGAGGAGTTGACGGGAGCGGGCGCCCAAGTCCTCGTGGCCACCGAGCCGTTCGCCGTCGACCGTCCCGAAGGGGAGCAGGCCGTACTGGAAGCGGCCAGGCCGGCGGGGCTCCCGATGACGGCCGCACACGAGATCACCTCGCTGTACGGGCTGCACAAGCGGACCCGTACCGCCGTCGTCAACGCGGCCATCCTGCCGCGCATGCTCGCCACCGCCGACCTCGTCGACGCGTCCATCACCAAGGCGGGCGTCACCGCACCGCTCATGGTCATGCGCTGCGACGGCGGCGTCATGGCGCTCGACGAGATGCGGCGACGCCCGCTTCTGACCGTGCTGTCGGGCCCCGCGGCCGGAGTCGCCGGCGCCCTGATGCAGGAACGGATCAGCGAGGGTGTCTTCCTCGAAACCGGCGGCACCTCCACCGACATCAGCGTCGTACGCCGAGGCAGGGTCGCCATCCGGCACGCCACGATGCTCGGCAAGGCCTCGTACCTCAACGCCCTAGACGTCCGCACCGTCGGCGTCGGCGGCGGCTCGATGGTCCGGGTCGGCCAGGCCCGCATCACCGCCGTCGGACCGCGCAGCGCCCACATCGCCGGACTGCCCTACGCCTGCTTCGCCGACCTCGACGACCTGCGCGACGCGACGCTCGCCACGGTGCGCCCGATGCCGGACGACCCGGCCGACTACGCCGTCCTGGACGCGGCGGGCGGCCGCTACGCCATCACCATGACCTGCGCCGCCAACGCGCTCGGCCGTGTCCCCGAAGGGGATTTCGCGCACTGCGACCAGCAGGTGGCGCAGGCCGCGATCGCCCCGCTCGCCGCCGCCCTGGGCATGGACGTGCCCACGGCCGCGCGCCGCATCCTCGACGCGGGCGTCACCCAGGTGCGGAAGGTGGTGGACGCACTCGTCCGCGACTACCGCCTCGACCCCGACACCGCGGTGCTCGTCGGCGGCGGGGGAGGAGCGGCCTCCGTCACCCCGCACCTGGCGGCACTCACCGGCATGGAGGGCAGGATCGCCCGGCACAGCGAGGTCATCAGCCCGATCGGCGTGGCCCTCGCCCTGGTGCGCGAACAGATCGAGCGGATCATCCCCGGTGCCTCCCAGGAGCAGATCCTCGCCGTACGCGCCGAGGCCGAGCAGGCCGTCGTCGCCCAGGGTGCCGCGGCCGACGGGGTCGAGGTCGAAGTGACCTTCGACCCGCAGACCAGCACCGTGCGCGCCATCGCCACCGGCGCCACCGAACTGCGGACCCAGGACCGCTCGCACAGCGCCGACGCCACCGAACGCCTCACCGCCGCGGCCGTCAGCCTCAAGACCGACCCCGCCCGGGTCCGCGTCCTCGCCGGCACACCCGCCCACACGGTCTACGGCACCGAGGTGCGCCGCCGACTGCGGGCACCCCGGAAACCCGTACGCGTCGTCGACGCCGACGGCGTCGTACGCCTGCACGCCTCCGACGCACAGGTAGCCGCCACCACCGTGGCCGCCGCCCCCCAACTCCTCGCCCGCCTGGTGCGCGAGGCCACCTCGTACGGAGACGGGGGCGTCCGCGCCCCCGCGCTGCGCCTCCTGCTCGGCTCCCGCATCGCCGACCTCTCCGGCGTCCTCGATCCGCAGCCGCTGCTCGCCCTGGCCCACAGCGAGATGCGTGACCGCGCGGCCGACGAGCCCGTGGTGGCCGTGGTGGAGGTGAGGTCATGACCGGCGCCCTCGCGGCACGGCCAGCTGGTCACCTGGCGCCCGTCACCGATCCGGCCGCGGACGACCTCGATCTCGCAGTACGCCTCCTCGCCGCGACGCCCACCCACGAGGGACGGGACCCCGTGCAGCTGCGCCACTGGGCCCAGGCCGCGGACGCGTTCGGCGCGACACTCGGCCCCGGCCCGTGCCGCGCCCGGATCGTGGAACGCGGCGACGGGCTCGAACAGGCGCTGCTCGCCCGCTACACCTCGCGTCCCGCCACCGTCGAGCTCTACACCGACACCATCGAACGAGCCGAGATCCTGATCGACGAACTCGGCTGGCGCGCCTGGTATCCCGTGGGATCCGTTCGCGCCGCGGCCCTCGCCCACGAGACCGCGCACGAACTGCTGCACGCCAAGGACACGAAGACCGCCCTCAAGGAAGCAATCGGGCACAGCGCCCTGCGGCTGGGCCGCTTCCGGATCCTGGCCCATGTCGCCGGGGCCGAGGAGATCGCCGCCCACGCCTACGCCCGTACCGTCTGCGGACTCGGCCGCAGCCCCCTCCTGCTCACCGCCGCGCTCGCCGCCGCGGTCGGCGCACCAAGAAGAGAGAACTGAGCCATGGGCGTTGTCATCCTGCTCGTCATGGCCGCGGGTGTCGCCGCCATGCTCACCCGCAAACTGCCCACGGCGTTCGCGCTCGTCATCCTCGCCGTCGTCATCGCCTTCCTCGCCGGCGCACCGCTGACCGGGAAGAACAGCGTCCTGGACACGGTCCTCCAGGAGGGTGCGCCCACGCTGGCCGCCACCATGATCGCCATCGTGCTGGGCTCATGGCTCGGCAAACTCCTGGAGGAGACGGGCGTCGCCGCCACACTCGTCCGCAAGATCGTCGAGTTCGGCGGCGACCGCCCGGTCGTCGTGGCCCTCGGCGTGCTGGCGGTCTCCGCCCTCGTCGGCACCGTCACCGGTTCCGCGCCCGCCGCGATGCTCGCGGGCCTCATCGGCATCCCGGCCATGATCGCGGTGGGCATCCCGAAAGTGACCGCCGCCGGGACCATCCTCATGGGCATCGCCGTGGGCATCCCCTTCGAACTGCCCCTGTGGCAGTTCTTCTCCACCGCCCTGGAACTGCCCATACCGACCGTCCGCGGCTTCATGGTCAAACTGTTCCCGTTCGCCCTCGTGGCCGCCGTACTCTACGTACTCGTCGAGTCCCGCCGACGCGGCGTGGAACACACCTGGTCGCTCAAGTCCGTGCAGGACAAGCCCCGTTCACCCGGCCGCCGGGAGAAGCTGGGCGACGCCCCCTGGTACGCGCTGCTCACCCCGGCCGTGCCCCTGATCCTCGCCCTGGGCTTCGAACTCGCCATCATCCCCTCCCTGTTGGCCGGAGTGCTGTACGCCCTGGTCACCACCACCCGCCCCCGGGACATGAACAAGCGGCTCCTGCGCACCCTGTACGGCGGTTTCGATGTGGCAGCCCCGCCGATCGCCCTGTTCATCGCCATCGGCATCCTGCTCGCCGCCGTGAAACTGCCCGGTGCCGTCGACGCACTCGAACCGCTGATGAAGGCGGTCAGCCCGCACAACGCCGTGCTGTTCGTCATCGTCTTCACCCTGCTCGCGCCGCTGTGCCTCTACCGCGGGCCGCTGAACGTGTTCGGGCTGGGTGCCGGCATCGCGGGCGTCCTGATCGCCACGGGTATCTATCCCGCCGCGGTCGTCCTCGGGATGGCCACGTCGTACAACCAGGTCTTCGGTGTCGCCGACCCGACCAGTACGCAGACCGTGTGGGCCGCCCAGTACGCGGGCGTCTCCCCGCAGCAGGTCATGGTGCGCACCCTCCCGTACGTCTGGGCCGTCGCCCTCGGCGGGCTGTGCGTCACCGCGGCCACCTACCTCTGACGTTCCGCATCTCCCCGATCTCTCCCCCCCCCACATCCCCCATCTCTCCGGAGCCGACCATGCCTGAGCATTTCGACCGTCGTCTGTTCCTGCGCACCACCGCGGCCACCGGCGCCGCCCTCACCCTCGGTGGACTCTCCGCCCCGACCGCGTCCGCCGCCCTCGGCGGATTCCCCGACTACACCCACGTCCGTACGCTGCTCACCCCGTCCCAGCTGAAGTACAACCCGACGGGCGAGATCATCTTCCCGTGCCTCCGCGGAACGACTGGACGCCTCTCCAATCCCCTCGCGAGGTACTACCTGTACTACGGGCCGCACGACGCGCCCGGCGGCATCTGCCTGGCCTACGGCAACTCTCTGGAGGGCCCCTTCACGGAGTATCCGAACAACCCGATCGTCAGGAACAACTGGCAGCCCCACTACTCCGTCAGCCACGTGGCGTCCCCCCACGTGATGTGGAACGAGAGCGCCAAGGAGATGTGGCTCTACTTTCACGGCGAGAACACGACGACCCGACTGGCCCGGTCCAAGGACGGCATCAACTTCACCTACGACAAGGTCGTCCTGTCCACGTCGATGCTGCCGAGCGGCACGACCGAGACGTCGTACGCCCGTGTCTTCCCGCACGAACTGCCGTCCCGCGGTGCCCACTACGTCATGGTGTTCATGCTGAACAACACCACCAACCACCGTGACATCCACTGGGGTTGGTCCGCCGACGGGCGCACCTGGAGTTACGACCAGCAGCCGCTGGTCCGGCACTCCGACGTCGGCGCCGTCAACATCGGCGGGCCGCACCTGCTCTACCGGAACAACAGCACCTACGTCGTCTACAACAAGGACAAGGAGAGCGGCGGCGACCTGATGATCACGGAGGTGGGGAACGACTTCAGCAAGCGCGCCCACCTCGGTGTCTTCTACAACTCCCGGAGCGGGGCCCCGGAGAACGGCCGAGCCGCCGCCCCGTCGTTCGGCACCGACGGCGGCGTGCCGTACATGATCTACGAGGCGGGGGAGCGCCTCGCCGGTTCCATCGCGATGGCCCGCGGCTGACGCGGCCACCGGTCCGGAGGCACACCGGCCTCCGGACCCGCGACGTGCGCGCCCCGCGCCTACACCGCCTCCAGCCAGAACGCCTTGCCCTTCGAGGTGTTCTCGGACAGGTCGACCGGAAGCCCCTCGGTGCGCAGGCGCTCGCCCGTGAACTGCCCCTTCGCGGTGTGCGCCTGCGTGCCGTCGTCGTCGATGGTGATGTCCGTGACGGCGTACGTCGTGCGGTCCTTCAGCCAGCGCACCTTGGCGGCGACGGCCGTCTGCGCGGTGCCGGCGGCGGTCGCGATCAGGAGGGCGGTGCGGCGCGGCGCGTCCGCCCACATCCACACGTACGGGCCCTTGGCACTGTCCCACTCCGTCGTGTCCCAGCCCTGGCCCAGGTGGACGGGCAGGAACTGACCATCCGTCAGCGCGGTGATCTCGGGCCGCCTGCGCCAGGCGTTGAAGACACCCATCAACCTCACCGCCGCCTCGGGCCACTTGGTCGCGTCGCCGGGATCCTGGGGGAACTTGACGGCGCGGACGGCCATGTAGGAGTAGTAGTCCTCCATGCGGCCGGTCATTTTGCCGCCGTTCATGTAGGTCGCGCCCATCGGCAGGTGTCCGAAGGCGGTGAGCGCCGTACGCAGCGACAGGTCCTCCCCGGTGACGCCCCCGTTGGAGGTGTTCCAGCCGTTGTACGCGATGTGCAGCAGGCCGTTGTTGCGGTCGCCCTGGGTGGGGGCGATATCGAGTTCACTGGTCAGCTTGGGCAGGTACTGAGGGTTCTTCGTCACCAGGTCGTTGAGCATGGTCCGGGTGAGGACGGCCTTGCGGTAGACGTTGTCACTCGGGTGCGAGTAGGCGGTCGTCCGCTCGTTCTGCCAGTACTCGGTGAGGTCGATCATGTGCTGGGTGACGCCGTAGTCGTTGAGCAGCGTCTCGATCTGGCCCCTCTTGTAGGCGAGTTGGGCCGGGTCGGCGAGGTCGCGGCCCTTGAGATGGCCGTCTCCCGTCAGGCAGAACCACAGACCGAAGCCGAGTCCGTTGTCCTTGAGCGTCTTCGAGAGCATTGCCAGGCTGGTGATGGACTTCTTCATGGAGTCGCTGGGCTCGATGGAATCCCGCGTGGTGTTCCAGTAGTCGTCGAGCATCACCATGTCGAGGCCCGCCCGCTTCGTCTGCGGGATGACGGTGTCGTAGTAGTAGCCGACGGGCAGTTCATGACCCGGGCCGCCGCGGTAGTCCCAGTCGTTCTGGTGGAAGAGCGTGGTCGTGCGGTGGTACTTGAAGCGCTTGCGGAAGTGCAGCTCGTCGGCCATCTTGCCGTCGACGACATCGCCCTTGAAGACCGTCAGGTTGACCGCGAGATACTCGAACTCCTCACCCGGGAACAGTGACAGCCGCAGCGCCTCGGGGTGGGTGTCCACGGAGACGGTGTCCTGCTCGTGCCAGGCGTTGACGCCCGCGAACGGCGGCAGCATGTAGTCGGTCGGGTAGTTGCCGTTGCCACGCTGGGTCTTCCAGTTGAGCTCGGGACTCACACTCCAGCCGTCCCCGGAGTCGTACACGTTGAGGGCCTTCTTCGGCCAGGACCTGCCGACGGGGTCGGTACTCAACGACCCTCGTGTGCTGAACCACTTCATGTTCGGGACGTAGTGGAGGGTGTGCGGCTCGTCGGGCAGCCGCAGGCCGATCACGGTGGAGCGGGTGAGGGTGAGCTCGCGGACCGTGTCCTCATTGCGTACGAGGGTGAAGTAGCGCAGGCCCGCGTCGCCGTCGTAGATCTCGAAGACGAGGGTGACGCGGAACGGCCGGGGCGTGGTTCTGCGCAGGGGGATACGGACGCGTTCCCCGACCCGCCAGGACCTCTCCGTCGTGCGTACGGTGATGAGTTCCCTGGTCGTCGCGCCCAGGCTCCACCCTCCGTCGTCGGCGCGTACGGTGTCGGCGCCGTCGAGTTCGTGGGCGAAGAGCAGTGAGGGCGCGGCGGCCAAGTAGTCACGGCCCGCACGCTTGTTGACGAGCCCGGAGAGGCGGATGCCGCCGCTTTCGTAGGTGACCGTGGCTCTGAGCGAGTCGTTCTCGAAGGTCCAGTTCCGCGCTCCGCGCCGGATGCTCTCCGACAGCGCGGCGGCGGATCCGGTCCCTGCCGCCAGGAAGGCGGCCGAGGCAGTACCGAGGAAGAGGCGGCGGCTCAGTGGGGACATGATCAGGCATCACCCTTATCTGGTCCTTGGCATTCTCAACACCCTGACATCGTTGTCAGGTGCCCATAACAGCAAGCGCTTTCACCTCCGTGAAACCTAAGTGTCGTTCGGCGGGCCGGTCAACAGGGCTGCATGACCCAATCGACCGGCCCCTCAAGGGAGTACGCGTGATGCGTCGAGTGCCCCAAGAGGCGACTCAAGTCTTGACGTGTCCACCGGGCGCCCGAAGAATGACCGCGACCCTCTGACAACGTTGTCCAGAGAATGGGAAAGGTCACGCCGCATGCCGAAGCAAGCCACGGGGCTCACACGCCGTCACATCCTGCAGATGGCAGGCTTCTCCGGCGCGTTGACGGCCTCCCCGTTCGTCCTGGGCTCGGAGCAGGCCCTGGCCGCGCTGGCCGTGCCCGAACCGGGGGAGGACCCTGTCTCCGACACGACCGGGACCGAATCCGAACCGCCTGAGTTGACCACCGCCTACCAGGTCATCCTGAACGCCTTCAACACCCAGCCCGATCAGGCGTTCCGGGTCCGTGATCCACACGGGCTCCTCGGCATGCCCACCGACGACCCGGCCATGAACGTCACCCGCAGCCGCCTGGGACGCCTCACCCGTCAAGGCTTCCTCACTCAACCTGGACGCGGCCTCTACCAGGACAGACTTAACGCCGCTCTTCGAGGGCCGGAATCGGCACGGCCGCCGGCCGCCACTCTCGCCTGATCAACCCGAACACCCACGAGTCGGATACCTCGCCATTCACGACGCAGTCCTCCCGCAACGTCCCTTCACGCATGAATCCGATCTTCTCCAGGACCCGGGCAGACTCCACGTTGCGCGTATCGGTCTCGGCCTGAACTCGATTCAGGTCCAGTGTGTCGAATGCCCACCGCAGCAAGGCGTGCGCGGCCTCCGTCGCGTAGCCGTGTCCCCACATCGCTTGGTCGAGGACGTAGCCCAACGACGCGCTGCGGTAGTCCGGGTTCCATCCGGTCAGACCGCACCAGCCGACGAAGGCCCCGTCAGAAGCGCGGTCGATGGCCACCCGGGCCCCGGTGCCTTCGTCCTCCATCTTCCGGCACATGTTGATGAAGCGTTCGGCGCGGGCCCGTTCGTTCCACGGCGGGGAGTCCCAGTAGCGCATCACGTAGGTGCTGCTGTGCAGGGCGAAGAGCAGGTCCGCGTCGGCGTCGGTGAAGGGGCGCAGTCGCAGGTGAGCGGTGTGCAGTACGGGGGTGGCCAAAGTCATGCGCACTATCTTGTGTCCTCATGGGGCGGGCACAACACCGAATTTCCGATCCCGGTCCGATCCTCACGACCAAAGCTCCGCCTACCAGCAGATCGTGCACGGCACGACTACTCGGCCTGCCCGCCGACGACCCAGACATGAACGTCACCCACAGCCGCCTCGCCCGCCAAGGCTTCCTCGCCCAACCCGGACGAGGCCACTACTAGAAACGGACTCAACGACCTCTGAAATGAACGAGCAGCTGTCCGACGAGTGGTCAGAAAACCAGGAAGCGCCGCTGGGAACCCAAGCGCCTGCGGCTGGGCCGATCCGCCTGCGCAGGCACTTCCCGTGACCTGGGCAAAGACCCAACTCGACCTCACGATTCCGCCGCCACTGCCGTGACCACGAAAGGCTGCCCCAGGTCAGCGAGACCCTCGTCACCTGGGCATCTATCCCGCTCATGCCCCGCCGCCTCACCCGAAAGCCGACACCGCGACCACCTCGGTCGCAGACCACGACGCAAGTTCTGACAGTTGTGGCCATCGAGTCTCAGGTCACCGAGAGCAGATCACGGTGACGAGGGTGAACGATGCGTAGAAGGAGCCTTCAGCGAGGTCGGCAAACCACCGCTCGCCGCGGTCCAGCTCCACGTAACCGTCGTTGATGGCCCGCTGCATGGTGCGGCCAAGCCCCAGCGTGTGGTCCGCATCGGCGAAGTCTCTGAAGACCGGTGTCGTCGCCACCACCGTCTCCACACGGAAACCTGCCTTCTCAGCAAGCCGGCCCAGGCTCCGTCCGATGGTGGCGTTACGAACTACTTCCTCCGTGGTGTACCGAGTGAAGTCCCGGCTGGTCCGACGATCCTCCGCATCAACGGCCAGCGTGTCCCAGTCAGGCTCGACGAGACCGACGAGGGCGCCTGGCACGGTGCAGCTGAGCGAGAGCAGCGTCTGGTTCCTCAACATGCATCAGAACCCGGTCGATCTTGGCTCGATCCACCGATCCCGGATGGATGGGAAGCGCGTGTGCGTCGCCCTCGCATACCTCCACTCCGTGCAGGCCAGTGGCTCGTTCACGCGCTTGGGCGAGCATGGCCGGGTCGCGATCGATGCCGATCACGGTGCCGTGCTCACCGACCCGCTCAGCCAGTGCGGGAAGGTCAGTGCCCGGACCGCAGCCGACGTCCAACGCGGTCTGACCGCGTGCAATGTCCAACAGGTCGATGAGCTGCTGCTTGTAGGCACGACCAGCGTTGCTGGCTGCCGCCCGCAGCATGTACGAGGCCTGCTCCGGCCGGGTCACACCAAGGGTCGTCGACATACACGCAAGTCAAACACTCCGGCCGGGCGCCTCGCACCGAACAGGCCGACGACCGGGACACGTTCCCGGCCCAGCACTGGGCACTTGGGGACGTGTGCGACGCGTGCGCTCGGCCCCTCGTCACGGAGGCTGAACGCGGCGTGCCAGTTTTCGGCCCCATGCCTGGCCCGGAGCTTCGATGCAGCGGTAGGTCAGCACACACAGCGGCAGCAGCACCGCATAGAACGCCACCACGAGTACGACACTGTCCCGCGGCCGTCGGCCGATCGTGCCGTCGATCACCGACAGCAGCACCGGATGCACCAGGTAGACCGAGTAACTGATCACTCCCAGACCGGT
Organism: Streptomyces sp. NBC_00878; assembly: GCF_026341515.1. Lineage (NCBI taxonomy): Bacteria > Bacillati > Actinomycetota > Actinomycetes > Kitasatosporales > Streptomycetaceae > Streptomyces > Streptomyces sp. NBC_00878. The sequence continues at coordinate 544,472 of NZ_JAPEOK010000002.1, forward strand.
GAGCCAGAGCGGGATCCGCCGATGGCGCGCCGCCAGTCCGACACCGAAGGTGAGCAACGCCAGCAGGAACGCCAGGATCCAGCCGCGCCGGGTGTACGAGGTCCCGCCGCCCTGCCAGTAGGCACTCGCCACGCCGCAGCCGATCACCACGACGGCTGTGCAGGCCACCCACCACCAGGTGTTCTGCCCGTTCTCGGCCCGGTGGACGGCGGTGCCGAGGAACATCACCGCGAGGATCGTCAGGCCCTCCCACATGGGGACCGTGCCGTTGAACGCGACCAGGACGTACCCCAGCACTCCGCCCAACACACCCCCGAACACGCGAAGGGAGGGCAACGTGCTGCTCGCGCAGCAGATGGCGACCACTATGGCGACCGAGGCGAGCGCGGCCAGCGGGCCGGTGCCGACCGCGTCGGAAAGGGCGGAGGCCGGCAGCGTGCCCCCTGCCGCCGCGCTCACGGCCGCGAGCACGGCCAGGGTGACGGCGACCGCCCAGGACCACTCGTTCAGGCGGACCGTGAACAGAGCAACGACCAGCAGATAGAAAGCCATCTCGTACGACAGCGTCCACAGGACGAGAAGGAGACTGGGCGTCCCCAGCAGCTCTTGAAGCAAGGTGACATGGGCGACCGCCACCGTGGCACCACTCTGCTCACCCGAGCCGGTTCGCATGTCCGCCACGCCCGCCAGGTCGAGGACGAGGACGGCGGTGACGACAGCCGCCCACAGCGGGTACATGCGGAAGACCCGTCCGATCCAGAACGTCCGGACGCAGCCCCGGCGTTCAAGCGACGCGGGGATGATGTAGCCGCTCACGAGGAAGAACACCATGATGCCGTACCGACTGGTGTTGAACTCCGGCATCAGCTCCCGCCGGAAATCCGCCATGAACGTGTACGTCGCGTGGTCGAACACCACGACAAGTGCCGCGATGCCGCGCAACGCGTCGAGCCAGCCCAACCGCGACGGACCGTTCGCCGCGCCGGATGCGGGTGGTCGTGGTCGTGGTGGTGCGGAGGGTGGCTGTCCCCTCGACGGAGGGACGGGGGGTGGGGCTTCCATACGTGGACCGCGTCCTGTGGGTGAGGCGTTTCTTGGGGGGTCCCGTGTCATTGCCTGGCTCCCCGGCGTCCCGCCGTCCGTGGATTTCCCGGCGGACCGCGGGACTTCGCCCCGTCAGGAGTCGACGCGTCGCCGGGCCACGAAACGAGTTACCGCGTCCACGTGGCGCCGACAGAACTCTTCGAGGAGCCGCGGGTCACGTACCGCCGCGGCGGGTCCACCCCGTAACCGTCCCGTGCCATCCACCGGCGACTCCTTCTGGTCGGAGGCTCCGCGAGGCATCCTCGGCGGAGGTTCCCCGGGGAGCCTCAACGGCACTTCACCTGTGCTTGGGCCGAGGCGCGAAAAGCGTTACAGGGCAGGGATGCCGACCAGTGCTCAGGAGGCATCAGGCTTCGCAGAACGGCATGGTCCGCAGGCCTGCTGCCACGTGCTGTCGGCACCGGCCGGGGCGGTGGCGAGCGTGGTGAGCAGCGTGGTGGCCGCGGTGAGCCAGGCCATGCGCTGCAACATCGGGAGTTTCACTGGGGGCGCTCGCCTTCTCTGTCCGAACAGACGCGAGGTCACGCGCCGGATGCCAGGCTATGGATCATGGTGAGCGCGGCGCAGCGACGGTTACGCCATTCGCGGGAGCGCGAAGGAGGACTCGGCGGCGGACGCGCCGCACAGCCGAACGCCGTGGTGCCCGGTCCCCGGTGCCGAGAAGGCGCGCACTTCACCGCCCGGACGAACGCACGGTCGCGGTCAGTGCCGAAGCGGTCTCCGAAGCGGTCTCCGAAGCACTCTCCGAAGTGGTCTCCGAAGTGGTCTCCGGAGTGGTCAATTCCGGCCAGATTGCCCCCCTTCGTCGATCTGGCCGAACTCGGTGTCGCCCAGATAGGTGCCTGCGGCATCTAATGAGGGTCGGTACGACGCACTCTTCGTCTGCGAGGTCTTCCATGACGGATATGACAGACACGACGGACGCAACAGGTACGGCAGGCGCGGCAGGCGCGAGAGGCATGACAGGCGCGACAGAAGTGTCGGCACTCCCGGCGCCCGTCGCCTTCCCCCAGGACCGCACCTGTCCCTTCCAGCCGCCCACCGGCTATGACCCCCTGCGCACCGACCGACCGCTCGCCCGCGTCACCCTCTACGACGGCCGGACCGCCTGGCTGGTCACCGGACGTGACGTGGCCCGCGCCCTGCTCGCCGATTCCCGCCTGTCCACCGACCGCCTGCGCCACGGCTTTCCGGGCACCTCGCCGCGCGTCATGGCGCTCCGCGACCGCCGGGCCGCCCTGCTGAACGTCGACGACCCCGAACACCACATCCAGCGGCGGATGCTGGTCCCGAGCTTCACCCTCAAGCGCGCCACCGCGCTGCGACCGGCGATCCAGCGAATCGTCGACGAATGCCTCGACGCGATGGTCGCGCAGGGCCCGCCCGCCGAGTTGGTGAGCGCCTTCGCGCTCCCCGTGCCCTCGACGGTGATCTGCGAGCTGCTCGGCGTCCCGTACGCGGACCACGAGTTCTTCGAGGAGCAGTCCCGTCTGCTGCTGCGTGGCCGGGACCTCGACCAGGTGCGGGGCGCGCGCGATCAGCTGTACGACTACCTCGGCGCGTTGATCGACCGCAAGCTCGAGTCGCCCGTCGGCGACGGCGTCCTCGGCGCCCTGGTCCACGAACAGCTGCGCGAGGGCGCGGTGGACCGCGAGGAGGCGATCGGCCTGGCCACGATCCTCTTGATCGCCGGCCACGAGACGACCGCCAACATGATCTCTCTGGGTACGCACACCCTTCTCCAACACCCCGAGCGGCTGGCCGAGTTGCGGGCCGACCCGTCGCTGTGGCCCGCCGCCGTCGACGAGTTGATGCGGATGCTGTCCATCGCGGACGGGCTGCTGCGGCTGGCCACCGAGGACATCGAGGTGGCCGGGACGACCATCCGCGCGGGTGACGGCGTGGTCTTCGGGACGTCGGTCATCAACCGCGACGCGGAGGTCTACGCCGAACCGGACGCGCTTGACTGGCACCGGCCCACCCGCCATCACGTGGCCTTCGGCTTCGGCGTCCACCAGTGCCTCGGCCAGAACCTCGCCCGCGCCGAGCTGGAGATCGCCCTGCGAACCCTGTTCGAGCGGTTGCCCGGTCTGCGGCTCGCCGTGGCGGCGGACGAGGTCCGTTTCAAGCCGGGCGACACGATCCAGGGGATGCTGGAACTCCCCGTGACCTGGTAGGGGGCCTCCTCGTGCACATCGACATCGACACGGACGTGTGTATCGGCGCCGGCCAATGCGCGCTGACCGCCCCAGCCGTCTTCGTTCAGGACGACGACGGCTTCAGCACCCTCCTGCCCGGACGGGAGGACAGCGGCGACCCGATGATCCGGGAGGCGGCCCGGGCCTGCCCGGTCGGCGCCATCAGGGTCTCGGAAACAGCACGCTGACGGCCGGGCCCGGCGCCCAGCGCGTCACCGCCCGGGCGTGTCCTCGTCGGTCGCGGTTCAGAAGCCGACATCGGCGCCTCGGTAGGTCGGCGGTCGACGGACGCGGCCGGCCTGCTCGAAGGCGTAGGCGAGCCGGAGCAGAGTCGGCTCGCTCCACGCCGTACCCATGAAGGTCAGGCCGACCGGCAGGCCGAACGCGAAGCCCGCCGGGACGCTGATCGCGGGGTATCCGGCGAGAGCGGCGGGCGTCGACGCGCCGCCGCCGTAGGTGTCCCCGCGGATCAGGTCGATCTTGGCGGGAGGTCCGGTGGTCGGCATGACCAGTGCGTCCAGACGGAACCGGCGCAGCACCGCATCGATGCCCCGAGCGCGCGAGAGCCGGTGGTTGGTGGCCAGCGCCTCGCGGTATTCGCGTTCGGTGAAGTCCAGCTCGTGCACCGCCTCCAGCCCGTCCTGCCGCACATAGCGGAGCTCGCGGTCGGCGTGCGCGCGGTTGAACGCGATCAGCTCCGCCAGGCTGCGCGGATGGTCGCCGGGGGCGCCGGCCAGGTAGGCGTTCAGCGCACGCTTGATCTCGTACGCCTGGACGACCATCGAGCTGGGCAGGTCTTCGAGCTGCTCGGCTGTCGGGATGCCGGCCGGGTCGACCACGGTCGCCCCGGCCTTGCGCAGGGTGGCGATCGCCCGCTCCGCGATCTCGTCGGCGTGGTGGCTGTAGCCGAAGTACACCGTTCGCGGTACGCCGATGCGGGCCCCACGCAGCCCGTCGGCGTCCAGGAAGCGGGTGTAGTCGCGATGGAAGTGGCCGCGACTCGCCCCGGTCGCCGGATCGCGGTCGTCGATGCCGACGAGCGTGCCGAGCAGGATCGCGGCGTCGCGGACCGTGCGCGCGATCGGACCGACACTGTCCTGGCTCGGCACACCCGGAATCACGCCGCCGCGCCCGACCAGTCCGACGGTCGGCTTCACCCCGACGACGCAGTTCGCCGAGGCCGGGTCGATGATGGAGCCGTTGGTCTCGGTGCCGATTCCGGCGACGCACAGGTTGGCCGCGACGGCGACCGCCGTGCCCGAACTCGACTCGTTCGGCGACCGGTCCAGTTTGTAGGGGTTCCGGGTCTGTCCGCCGCGGGCGCTCCAGCCCGCATGGTGGGTGAGCGACATGCCGCCGGCCCACTCACTGAGATTGGTCTTGCCGAGGATGACGGCACCGGCGGCGCGCAGCCGGGCGGCGACCGTGGCGTCCTTCGCCGGCCGCAGTCCCTGGAGAGCGAGTGATCCGGCCGTTGTGTGCATCCGGTCCGCGGTCTCCACCAGATCCTTGAGCAGGATGGGCATGCCGTGCAGCGGTCCGCGGCGATCCCCCTCGGCGTCCAGGCGCCGGGCCTCTCGCAGTGCGTCGGGATTGACCTCGATCACGGCATGCAGGAGCGGGTCGATGCGCTCGATGCGTTCCAGGTAGTGACGGGTGAGCTGTTCGACGTCGAGCCGTCCGTCGTCCATCCGCCGGCGAAGCTCGGTGATGCCCAGTTCGTCGAGTCCGGTGGCCGCCGCGTGGGCTGTGTCCGCGGCTCGCCCTGTGGTTGTGGCGTGAGCCCGGGCGGGAACTCCGCCGAGCCATGGTGCGGCTGCCGCGGCGGTGCCGAGCGCGAGCACGGCGCGGCGTGGGGTGTTGATCGGGTCCATTCGGTGCGGCTCCTGCGACGAGTTGATGGGTGTCGGCCGGGGCGTGGGAGTGACCGCGCCGGCAGAAGCGCGTCGGCGCGAGGCGAGGTGTGCGGCATGAGCAGCGCGGAACTCCTCACGTCTCCATCACGCTAGAGGCGTGGCCGCACTTTCTCGCTCCGGCTGTCCCCCCGCTCCGAGGTGGAAGCAGCCCCCGATATCCGCGGGTGCCAGCCGGAACGCCGAGGGGCAGGCCGTCCCATTCGGCTTCGACGCCACGCAGGGGCCGGATATGAAGCCCCGAAACCAAGTCCGGATACGCAGTCCCTCACCGTGTCCAGCGCACCGCGCACCATTCCTCCACTTGTGTGGATTCAAGGCGTTTGTCTGTCACGGGTGTTGAGGCGCGGTTAGCTTGCCTTGGCCAATGCGCATCAAGGGGGAGCAGTACATGCGAAAGACAGGCATCCGCAAGACTCTGACGCGGCTGGGCGTCGCGCTGCTGGCGGCCACGGGCCTCGTCCTGACCGGACCGAGCGTCGCCCAGGCCGACACCGTCGTCGACATCCCGGCGCCCAGCGCGGGCGGCGTTTCCATGACGGCGAAGTTCTACGGGGCCGTCGTGCCCCAGCCGTACATCCCGGACCCGGACGCCGCGTACAACGAACCGAACACCTGCGAGCTCTACTTCCGGCAGTTCGACCCGTCGCCCGGCTGTGGCGGCTTCAAGCTCGGGACGGTGCTCCACAACGTCCGCGAGCAGCCCGGCTACAAGGCGGGACTGGCCGGTACCGGCTACTTCGACGCGTACGCCGACACCGACCGCACCTTCGGCTGTCTGCGTGCCGACGGCAGCTTCGACCACTCCACCGCCTTCGTCGTCCACCAGGAACAGCGTCGTCTGTCCCCGGTCTACGTCGAGGGCGGCGCCGCCAATCTCGTCCAGCGGTTCCGCGACAACCCGGACGCCGAATACGGTCCCAACTGGTTCGTCAACTTCACTCCCATCGTGGACGTTGACTGCCCGTCCGGCATGACCCCGACCCAGTACGGGCTCAAGGTCAGCAACCTGCGGATCACGATCGACGACCCCGAGGTCTTCGGTACGACGACGTGGGCCCACGCGGGGCCGATCTACGCGTAGAACATCGAAGAACCGGCGCGTACGGGGGCTTGCCCGGCCCTGAGAGGCACGCGGGCCCTCGTACGTCGTCCCGGGTTGGTCGGCCCGCTCTGCCGGCCTCTGGGGTAAGCGCGTTCTGCGAACCGGCGGACGCGGTGTCGCGTGCGGACGGGCCGGTGACGCCTCGCTGGTGGGACCGACTCCTGTGGCCCGGCACCGGCACGGGTAGGATGCCGAAAACTTGTGTGGGCTTCGCGGTTGTTTCCTCAACTACGCCTGTGGCAAGGTCACTTCACTACCGTCGGGCGTGCCGCTTCATACCGCAGGCCTGATTTCCCTCTTGCCCACACTCGAGTGGAGTCCGCGTGCCCAAGAGCTCGCACCCTGGCGTGGACGGACAGCGTCCCCGTCACAGCCAAGCCCGCCGCCGAGCGGAGCGACACCAGTGGGGCAACCGGCATCCCGGCAGCGGCCGGTCGAGGGAATCGCGGAGACATGTCCGACCTGCCGTGCGGCTGTTCAAGGGCCCGCGCCAACGGTGCGCGGACGGCGGTGCGAAGGCCGCGTAGCGCGTACGAACAACGCCTGATGCCCTGCTGATCGAATGCGGCGCCTCCCGTTCGGCGCGGTCGGCGACAGAAGCCCCCTGCGGCGGTCGCCGCCCTACGGGACCGGCTTCGGCGCATCGCGTCCGGCTTCAGGCCAAGAACCATCGGCCGGGTCCTTCATTTGACGGGCCGTCAGGCCGGTCGAAGACCTCCTCCTCACGTTCCCCTCCTCTTGTCATGCCACCGCTGACCGAAAGCACCCCAACTCCGTGACCATCTCCGTTTACGAGGGCCAACCGGCCGGTCGGCACGCAGCCATTCCCCAAGGCAGCCTGCTCCGCCGGGTCTACGCACCCCGTGCCTTTGACGCACTCGCCTTCTCCATGTGCACCTACGCCATGCCGCTCCTGGTGCTCGCCACGACCAAATCCGCGTCTCTGACGGGCCTGGCCTTCGCGCTGGAATGGATACCGCGGGTGGCGGCCTTCGGCCTGGCGGGTGACCTGGTCGACCGGCGTGGCGCCGCGATCGTGTTCTTCCTCGCCTCCCTGGCACGGGCGCTGCTCGTGGCGGCGGGAGGCGTCGCCCTGTTCGTACTCCCGAGCGGGACGGCCGAAACGGTCACCGTGATGGCGCTGGCCGCCGGAACCGGTGCCCTGACGCAGTTCAGTTTCATCGCGAACGAGGCCGTGGGCGCGATCGTCAGCCGGCGCACGGCGGGACAGGCGCACAAGGTGCAGGCCGTGCTGATCGGGATCGACCAGACCGCCACGCTCACCGGGCCCGCGCTGGGAGGTGTGCTGCTGCTCGCCGGACCGAGCCACATGCTCGCGGTCCTGGGAGTGTGCTCCGTCCTCGCGGCCTGTCTCGCGCTGCAGACCCCGCCGACGCCACTGCGCGCCTCGGCGAGGAACGGCGCGCGACTGGAAGCAGGGCTCAAGATGGGGTGGCACACCCTGAGTTCGCTGCCAGTGCTGAGTTGGCTCGTGGCCGGGCTCGTCATCTCCAACCTCGCGCTCGGGCTGCTGCAGGCAGCCAGCCCCATCATCGTGATCGAGCACTTCGGGCTGACCTCGGCAGCCGTGGGCACCCTCTGGTCGGCGGCAGCGGCATCCACCCTCCTCGCCATCGCGGCCTGCCGGATCGCGCTCAACCGGCTGGGCCTGTGGGGAGTAGGCGTGGTCTGCTCCACGGTCGCGTCCGCGGCCTGTCTCGCCCTGTCCCAGGCGCCCACCTACATCTCGTACGTCCTGGTCATGGCGCTTTTCATGGCTGCGGACGGCGGCCTGACCGTGGTGCTGCGCACGCTGCGCTCACTTCTCATACCGCCGGCAGCCTTCGGAAGCACCCTGTCGCTGACCATCCTGCTTCTGCTGTTGCCCTTCCCGGTCGCGGGCATCGTGGTCGCCCTGACGCCGCTGCCGGCACTCGGCCACGCGATCCTGGTGTGCGGCGTGCTGCAAGCCGTGGCTCTCGGTCTTGCCTTCCTGCGGTTGCGGGGCGACCCGGTCCTGAACGGCTCCGGCAACCTGGCCCGGGCGACGGCCTGACGGAGCCCGGGCGACAGCCCGTGCAACGGCTTGTCGGCGGCGGTCCGGCTCTTCGCCCGGCATCTCGGCCGAACCGTCACGTCACCGGCCGGACGGTGGACGCGGCCGTGACGGCGTTCGCCCCGTCACCGGCCGGGCCTTGCCTGTGGGGGAGGAGTCCTACTCCTTCGGCTGGGTGAAGCGGATGCTGTTGCCGAAGGGGTCGCGGAGGCCGCAGTCGATTCCGTACGGGCGCTCGGTGGGCTCCTCGGTGAACTCGACGCCCCGGCCCAGCAGCTTCTCGTACGTCTTGCGGCAGTCGTCGGTGGCGAAGATGAGGTGTCCGCCCATCGCCCCCTTGGTCAACAGCTCCCGGACCTGCTGCGCCGTCTCCTCGGACAGGGCCGGAGGCCCCGGCTTCTCCAGCAGGATCTGGCGCTCCGGGTGACCGGGGACGCCGACGGTGAGCCAGCGCATGAAGCCCAGGTCGACGTCGGCGTTGACCTCCAGGCCGAGCTTGCCCACGTAGAAGTCGAGGGCCTCGTCCTGGTCGAGGACGTAAATCTGCGAGTGCGTGATAGCGGTGAACATGGGCACCACGCTAGCGAGCCGGACGGGCGAAAACTTATCCAAAACTGCTCAGCCGGCGGATGGCTGGGTCCTGTCGTCAAACTCCCGCCGTCCGCCCGGAGGGTGGCAGGCGGGAGTTTGACGACACGACCTGGGGCCGAGCGGGCGATCAGGCGCTCGGCCGCATCCACGCCATCGCGAAACACGTCGGTACGGCCGCGGCCGCCGCTTCCTGGCGGTACGTCCTCGGTGACCGGCCGACGACGTCGTGGAACGTGCGGCTGAAGGTTCCCGGGCTGCCGAACCCGACCTCGAAGCAGATGTCCGTCACGCTGCGGTCGGTCTCCCGCAACAGGAACATCGCACGCTCGACCCGGCGGCGCTGCAGATAGCGGTGCGGCGTCTCGCCGAACGTGGCCCGGAAGGTGCGGGTGAAGTGTGCCTGGGACACATGGGCGATCCGGGCCAGGGCCGGGACGTCCAGAGGCTGCGCGTAGGCGCGGTCCATCGCGTCCCGTGCCCGAAGCATGCGACGGTTGCTCTCTTCTGTGGCACGGCTCACGACGCCATCACACCATGGCCCGCCGACGCTGAGCAGGATTTTTTTACGTTGCCTTTGCCATTCGGGAACACCAGTGGCCGCGAGGACCGTTCATCTGTGGCGGGGCGTGAAAGCGTGACCGATGATCAGGACCGGACAGGCAACAGCAGAAGCCGAGGTGGCAGTAGTGGCGATGTGGGACCGGCTCAAGGACCAGGCCAAGAATCTCCAGCAGTCCCAGGGTGCCAGGGGAGGGAGCGGACAGGGGCACGCCCCCTATGGACAGGGACAGCGCGGTGGCCACGCGTCCGGTTCGTCCGGTGGCTCCAAGGCCCAGTTGGTAGGGCTGCTCAAGTCCCAGCTCGCGTCGGTCAAGACGGAGCTCAAGAGCGGGGCGTACCGGGACGCCAGCATGGCCATGTGCGCGCTGGTGGCCGCGGCCGACGGATACGTGGAGGCGGCGGAGCGGCAGCGGGTGGAGGAGCTGATCGTCTCGAACGAGGTGTTGCAGAACTTCCCGGCGGACCAGCTTCGCCAGCGCTTCAACAAACACCTGGACCAGCTCGTCGCCAACTTCGAACTGGGCAAGGCCGAAGCGCTGCGGGAGATCGCCAAGGCGGCCAAGAAGCCGGCGGAGGCCCGCGCGGTCATCCAGACGGGCATCGTGGTCGCGGGCGCCGACGGGCACTTCGAGGCGTCCGAGCAGCAGGCCATCCGCGACGCCTGCGCCGCCCTCGGCCTGTCACCCACGGAGTTCGGCATCTGACAGCTGCCGCCGCCGTCGACTCTGCCCCTGTGGAACTCCGCCCCTGCGGAGTCGACGGCCTCTGGCGGTCATGTCGAACCGGCGGATCCGTGGCGCGTACCCGTTGGCTCCGTACTGTCGGCCTCTGGTCCCGGGAGTGAACTAGCCGGTATACAAGTGCAGTTACCGGGCGTTGGGGCGCCGTCGGCGGCCCGGCTCGCCGTTCCGGACTCAGGGGGGAACTTCATGAACCGTGGTACCCAGTACGGCAGAACGGCGTCGAACCGCAGACGGGCGACCGCCGTGGGAGCAGCGGTCAGCGGCTGCGCCCTCGTCGTCGCGTCGGCGGCACCCGTCGCGGCCCACGGTGACGGCCGCGGCCGGGGCACGGACTACGTCTCGCTGGGGGACTCGTACACCTCTGGGCCGTTGATCCCGCGTCAGGTGGACGCGAACTGCGCCCGCTCCGACCACAACTACCCCTCACTCGTCGCCGCGGAGCGAAGAACGTCCACGTTCAAGGACGTGAGCTGCAGCGGCGCCACGACCGAGCACATGTGGAAGGCACAGGGGACCAACCCTCCACAGCTCGACGCCCTGCGGCGTGACACCGACCTGGTGACGGTCCAGATAGGCGGCAACGACTTCGGGTTCAGCTCCGTCATCAGCACCTGCGCCCAGCTGAGTTCGCAGGATCTCGCTGGTGACCCCTGCCGGCGTCACTACACGTCCACCGGGGTCGATCAGCTGACGCGGAAGATCCTCGACACCGCGCCCAAGATCGCCCGCGTTCTGCGGGACGTGCGTGCCAGGGCTCCGCACGCGCGCGTGCTCGTGGTCGGCTATCCGAATCTCCTGCCGGAGGACGGCAGTGGCTGTTACCCCTCGGTCCCGTTCGCGGCCAAGGACTTTCCCTATCTGCGCGACACCGGTAAGCGCCTCAACCTGATGATGCGCGTGGTGGCGGGGCTGAACCGGGCCGAGTACGTCGACACGTACGGGCCCACGATCGGGCACGACATGTGCAAGGCCCCGGAGATCCGCTGGGTCGAGCCCTTGCGACCGGCCTCGCCCGCGGCCCCGGCACACCCCAACGCCAAGGGCGAGGAGGCCATGGCACGTGCCGTGCTGAAGCGTCTGAACAAGGGGCACGGACGCTGACCGGCCTTCCCACGAGGAGGAAGTCCCCGCGAAGGGGCTGACACGGCCACCTGGTTCAGCGCAGACTTCGACACCGATGACTCGAACCCGTATCCGTACGGTCCGGTCCATACGGGTCCGTACCGTACGGGTAGGGGGCCGACTCGTCGGTCGGGGAGGGGTGTCGGCTCGCCTCCTCGGGGGATCACCCTGTGAGAACGGGGGACTCAGGGGGCAGAGGGGGATCGTGGGAAGCCAGACAGTGCGCGGCCGGTGAAGGGATGGACATCGTGGCACGACCGAAGATCTTGGTGGTGGGAGCGGGCTTCGCGGGAGTGGGCTGCGTCCGCAGCCTGGAGCGCAAGCTGCGGCCCGACGAGGCCGACCTGGCGCTGGTGACACCGGTCTCCTACCAGCTCTACCTGCCGCTGCTGCCACAGGTCGCCTCCGGGGTACTGACCCCGCAGTCGATCGCCGTGTCGCTGCGCCGCAGCCGCAAGTACCGCACGCGCATCATCCCCGGCGGCGCCATCGGCGTGGATCTGAAGGCCAAGGTCTGCGTCGTCCGCACGATCACCGGCGAGATGGTGAACGAGCGGTACGACCACATCGTGCTGGCACCCGGCAGCGTCACGCGCACCTTCGACATCCCGGGCCTCACCGACCACGCCCGCGGCATGAAGACGCTCGCCGAGGCCGCGTACCTCCGTGACCACGTCATCTCGCAGCTCGATGTCGCCGACGCCAGCCAGGACGAGGCCGAGCGGGCGGCGCGGCTTCAGTTCGTGGTGGTCGGCGGCGGCTACGCCGGCACGGAGACCGCCGGGTGCCTCCAGCGCCTGACGCACAACGCCGTCAAGCGTTACCCGAGGCTCGACCCCAAGCTGATCAAGTGGCATCTGATCGACATCGCACCGAAGCTGATGCCCGAGCTGGGTGACAAGCTCGGCCGCAGCGCCCAGGAGATCCTGCGCAAGCGGGGCATCGACATCTCGCTGGGCGTCTCCATCGCGAAGGCGGGCCCTGATGAGGTCACCTTCACCGACGGCCGGGTGATCCCGACCCATACGCTGATCTGGACCGCCGGAGCCGCGGCGAGCCCGCTCATCGCCACCTTGGGCGCCGAGACGGTCAAGGGGCGGCTGGCGGTCAGCTCGGAGATGTCCCTGCCCGGCCACGACGGCGTCTTCGCGCTCGGCGACGCCGCCGCCGTACCGGACGAGGCCAAGGACACGGAGGGCGCCGTCTGCCCACCGACCGCGCAGCACGCGATGCGCCAGGGCAAACACGTCGCCGACAACGTCATCGCGTCGCTGCGCGGGCAGCGGATGACGCCGTACGTCCACAAGGACCTGGGACTCGTCGTCGATCTCGGGGGCCTCGACGCCGTGTCCAAGCCGCTCGGTGTCGAGCTGCGCGGCCTGCCCGCGCTGGCAGTCGCCCGCGGCTACCACTGGTCGGCGCTGCGCACCAATGTGGCGAAGGCCCGGGTGGCGACGAACTGGGCGCTGAACACCGTGGCCGGCGACGACTTCGTGCGTACGGGGCTGCTGTCCCGTGCGTCCCCGACGCTGCGGGGCTTCGAGCACACGAGCGCGTATCTGACTCCGGAGCAGATTCGGGAGCGCACCGAGGCCGGGTGACGAGAGGAGCGCGGCGGCCCCTCGCACGTTGGTCGGACTCACGGGCGGCTCGGACTCACCAGCGGGTCGGACTGTTGTCCGGGGCGCCCGGGTGTGGGCGGCGATGTACGGGGGCAATGAGTCTGTCGGGCTCAAGTATGCGGGAGAGTCCACGAGTTGGCCGATCCGGAGGGGGATTTCCGTGGGCACTACGTCTCGGATGCGCAAGATCCGCAGGGCGTTCGTCATGACCGGTTGTGCGGCCGCGCTGGCCTTCGGCTCGACGTCCGCGCTCGCCACGCCCGGCAGCGGGGTCACCGGCACGATCCTCGCCCAGGGCACCTCGGCCGGAACGCTGAAGGTCAAGGCCAAGGGGCGTACGGACGTCATCGTGCGGTCCATCACCATCGCGCCGGGCGGCTCGACGGGCTGGCACTACCACTCCGGTCAGGTCATCGCGGTCGTCAAGTCGGGCACACTCACCCGCACGTTGCAGGACTGCTCCGTGGAAGTCACCACGACGGGCACCTCGTTCATCGAGCCGGCCGGAGCCCGGCACGTCCACATCGGCCGCAACCTCGGCACCGAGCCGGTCGAGTTGTACGTCACCTACCTCGTGCCCGAGGGCAGCCCGCTGTCCGTCGACGCGGACGCACCGGCGTGCGCCGGGGGATAGGGCCAAGGGGACAGGAGCAAGGGGACAGGGACAGAGCGGGATCAGGGAGTGGGGGAGCGGCGAGAGCCCGGCAGGACCGGAGGGCGCACGTTTCTCATCGGATGTGTCTCCGCGCCACTGGGGCAGTGTGCGGTAGCCGCCCGTGCACTGCCCCGCCCGCTCGTCGGCCGGTCGGTTCCGCGGCCCTCTCAGCGCTCTTGGCTCGCCGGGGAGCCGCTGCTGAGCTGTGCTTCGGCGTCGGTGAGGATCTCCGTCACCCGCAGGCCGAAGGCGGCGTCGCACGGATGCGGGCGACCGGTGCGGGCGGCGTCGAGAAGGGCGTCGGCTGCCCGTGTGAGAGCCTCGACCGCCCCCTCGGCGGAGCCGGGCAGGACGGTCACCCCGGCCTTGCCCCGCAGCTCGACGGCGGCTCCGGCGGCAGCGGGCGGCGCCGTCAGGCTGAGAGTCAGGGTGCTCGACGCCCCGCCGGCATGGTGGAGCACCAGGTGAACGGTGTCCTGCGGGCCCCGCGCGGCAGCCGCCACCCGCTCCACATCCCCGAGAACCGGCAGCAGCACGGACAGGGCATGCGGGCCGACATCCCACAGGCCGCCCTTCTCCCGTCGCCAGGCCGAGGCCGCGAACGGGCTGTCACTCGTGAACACAGCGCCGAGCCACTCCGCGCGTGCGGTGAACCAGCCCTCCGTGGCGGCCTGTTCGGCGATCCAGGCCTGTATCTCGGGCTGGAAGCGGCTGGTGAAGAAGACGACCGAGGCGACGCCCGCCTGCTCGACCGCCTCGACGACGGCGCGTCCCTCCTCCACGGTCGCCGCTAGCGGCTTGTCGAGCAGCAGATGGCAGTGAGCCCGCGCGGCGCGCGCCGCGAGCGGGGCCTGTATGGAGGGAGGCAGGGCGATGGCGACCGCGTCCACCTCGGCGAGGAGGTCGTCGACGTCCTCGTACGCGCGCGTTCCGTGCCGGTCGGCCAGGGCCTTGGCCGCGTCGGCGCGCCTGCCCCACACCCCCACGAAGTCCAGTTCGCGATGCCCGCTCAAGGCGGGAGCGTGGGCCATGTCGGCCCAGGGCCCAGTACCGAGCAGTCCGATGCGCATACCGCCACCTCTCGTCGTGCCTGTCTCATTCGGCGGCCGCTGTCCGTGATCGTCAGGCGCCCACCCGGTGTGAGCCTTTCACGCAGGCCCGGACATGCCCAGCCCCACCGGATCAGGACCACCATGCCGAACCCTCCGGCCTCGATCCGGGCCTACGCCACTTGCCTGACCTACGCCATTTGACAGAAGCGGTCGAAACCAGGACCCCTTAGCCTCAGGTTGCCCGGTAAAACGGTCATCACAGGCAAAGGGGAAGGCAATGAGCGCAGACTCGGCAATCCGAAACGTCGTCCTCGTGCACGGCGGGTTCGTCGACGGCTCCGGCTGGAAGGCGGTGCACAACCGGCTGGTGGGCGAGGGCTACCACGTGAGTGTCGTCCAGAACCCCACGCTGAGCCTGGAAGGCGACGTGGCCGCCACCCGCCAGGTCATCGAGGCGCAGGACGGCCCGGTCGTTCTGGTCGGCCACTCCTACGGCGGTGTGGTCATCACGCAGGCCGGCCGGCACGACAGCGTCGCGAGCCTCGTCTACATCGCCGCCTTCGCCCCGGACAAGGGCGAGTCGGTGAACAGCCTGATCGCCGACCCGCCGCCGGGCGCTCCGGTACCCCCGATCCTGCCTCCGCAGGACGGCTTCCTGTTCCTGGACCGTGAGCGGTTCGCGGAGTCGTTCGCGGGTGACCTGCCGAGTGAGGAGGCCGCGTTCATGGCCGACTCGCAGGTCCCGTGGGGCGTGGACGCCCTCAACGGCGCGGTCACCGAGCCTGCTTGGCGGACCAAGCCGAGCTGGTACCTCGTGGCCACCGACGACCGCATGATCCCTCCGCCGGCACAACAGGCGATGTCCGGGCGCATCGGGGCGACGACCGTGGAGGTCCCCGGCAGCCACTCCGTGTATCTGTCCCAGCCCGACGCGGTCGTCAGCCTGATCAGGCAGGCGTCCGGCGCGTAGCCGCGGGCCGCGGCACCAATGGCGCGGCACGGCGGGGCATCCATCACTCTGCACCCCGAACGCCCGAGCCACCACCTCCCGACCCTCCGCCGGCTTCGGCGGACACAGTCACCCCTCCGGCCGGCCCATACCGCCTCCCCCCGCGGTCTGGAGCCGGCCGGAGGGGGTCTCGCCCCCTGCCCCTACGGTCTCCGCTGCGGCCGCGCAGGACTCGACGCGGACAACAGCCCAGCCCTGGCAGGGGCGAACACCGCGGCCTTCCCCCGCGGACGCTCCACGAGCGGAACCGCCACACCACCGAGGGTGAGAGCCGACTCCGGCGAACCTGTGACCAGCGCCA
This sequence comes from Streptomyces sp. NBC_00878, assembly GCF_026341515.1. NCBI lineage: Bacteria > Bacillati > Actinomycetota > Actinomycetes > Kitasatosporales > Streptomycetaceae > Streptomyces > Streptomyces sp. NBC_00878. The sequence continues at coordinate 560,504 of NZ_JAPEOK010000002.1, forward strand.
CACTTTGATCTTCGAACTTCGACGCTCGCCACGCGTCTAGTCGGCGTCGGTCACCGAGCGGCTTCGGAACAGCACCTCTCCGCAGCCGTCCACTTCATTTCACCAAGGAACATTCAATGGGTTATCTGCGCGGATTCATCCCCTGGATCGTCGCCGGCGTCGTCTCGTCCTTCGACTGGCGCTGGGGCGCCATGGCCGGCCTTGTCACGGGCCTGCTGCTCCTGCTCCAGGACCGCCGCCGTGGCGTCGACCTCGACGCGCTGATCCTGGAGATCAGCTCCATCACGTACTTCGCCGTGATCGGCGCCGTGTCCGTCTCTGCCCCGGACTCGGCCCTGGCGGACCACACCGACGTCATCTCCTTCGGTTGGCTGGCCGCCACGGCCTGGGGAACGCTGGCGATCCGCCGCCCCTTCACCCTGGGCATCGCCAAGCGCCAGACGCCCCGTGAATACTGGGACATGCCGGAATTCATCCAGGTCAACAACCACATCACCATCGCCTGGGGCACCGGCTTCACCTTCATCGGCGTCAGCCAGGCCGTCTGCGGCGCGGTCGACGCCCCGGCCTGGGTGGGCATCGCAGCCCATGTCGCCGGCCTCGTCGCTCCCGCCGTGTTCACGAAGGTCTATCCCGCACGGGCCCAGGCGCGACTGCTGGCCCAGGCCGCTCCGGTCACGGCCGTTCCCCGATAGGCCGCCTCCTCCGCGCGGCTGTGCCACCTCGCAGGACCAAGAACTCACCGTACGAAGGAGCAACCACCACGTGAGCACCGCCCGGCAGCTCGGAACGTCGTTCTCGTCCACGGCGGATCCGTCCACGGCGGATCCGTCGCCAGCGGATTCCTCGACGGAGCGGGCTGGACAGGGGTCTACGACCTGATGGGGAACGTGCGCACGCGCCTGCGCGCCCTGCCCGCCGCAGACCTGCCGCGGATGATCAGTCGCCCGGGCATCGGTACGGACATGATCGAGGACGCGGCCCGCGCCATGACGAGGAGAGCGGCATGACAGACCAGACAGCTCTTCCCTTGTATCTCCAGGGCCGCTTCGCCCCGGTCCCCGACGAGCACAGCGCGGCCGATCTCACGGTGCGGGGCTCCCTGCCGCCCGACCTGGACGGCCTGTATCTGCGCAACGGCCCCAACCCGCTGCCGGGCGAGGACAACGGGCACTGGTTCACCGGTCCCGGCATGCTCCACGGCATGCGGCTGCGGGGCGGGCGCGCCGAGTGGTACCGCAACCGGTGGGTGCGCACCCGGGAGTTGGAGGGACATCCCTTCATTCGCGAGAACCTCACCATCGACCTGACCGCGACGCCCGCCAACACCCACGTGATCCGGCACGCCGGCACCGTACTGGCCCTGTGCGAGGCAGGCCTTCCCTACTGGGTCACCCCGGAGCTGGAGACCGTCGGACCGTACGACTTCGGCGGGCGCCTGAACACCGCGATGACCGCCCACCCCAAGAAGGACCCGGTCACCGGCGAACTCCACCTGTTCGGAACCGGGTTCGCCGCCCCGCCCTACCTCACCTACCACCGGGTCACCGCGGAGGGGCTGCTGCTCGACAGCCGGCCGATCGGCGTGCCGGGCCCGACGATGATGCACGACTTCGCCATCACCGAACGCCACATCGTCTGGATGGACCTGCCCGTCGTCTTCGATCCCGCGCACGCAGGGCGCGGCGGCGTGCCCTACCGGTGGGAGGCGGCGTACGGCGCACGGCTCGGGATCATGTCCCGCATGCCCGGCAGCACCCATGTGCGGTGGTACGACGTCGATCCCTGCTACGTCTTCCACGTGGGCAACGCCTACGAGGACGAGCGGGGGCGCATCGTGCTGGACGCGGTGCGCCACGACGACGCCTGCTTCCGGAAGTCCTGGGGGGACATGGGCGGACCCACCAGCACGGGTGGCCTGCCCGGGGTGCTGGAACCGGGCCACGCCCCGGCCTCCGCCGTCCTGTACCGCTGGACCCTGGACCCGGCCACCGGCCGCGTCTGCGAGTCCCAACTGGACGACCGCGAGGCCGAGTTCCCCACACACAACGAAACCCTCACCGGACGCCCGTACCGCTACCTGTACACCGTCTCCGGTGACGGCATCGCCAAGCACGACCTCGCGCGCGGCACCCGTCACACCCATGAGACGCCTGGCAGCCGCTACGCCGGCGAGGCGGTCTTCGTACCGGCGGCGGACGCCACCGGCGAGGACGAGGGCTGGCTCCTGTCATTCATCTCGAACGACGACGGTGAAGCGGGTGAGCTGCTCGTCCTCGACGCCGCGGAGCTCTCCGTCCAGGCAGTGGTGGAACTGCCGTACCCCGTTCCGGCCGGCTTCCACGGCAGCTGGTTGCCCGAAACCGAGGAAAGACGATTTCTCTCATGACCGTTTCTCTCATGACCGTGGTGAACGCGGAGCATCCGCCCCGCCGTATCTTCCTGGGCAAGGGCCCACTCGGCCCGATGCGCAAGGCCCACCCCGCGCGCGTCGCCGAGCGGGAAAAGTGGGACTCTGTCTCCCACACAGCACATGGTTCGTTATTCGTCGGCACGGAGGCGTTCAGTACATGGTGCCCCTCAACGCACCCACTGATGAGGAACTCACCCGCAGGGCCCAGGCCGGCGAGACCGGAGCCCTCGGACTACTGCTGGCCCGCCACCAGGCGCCGATGCGCGCGGTGGCGCTGAGCCTGCTCGGCTACGGCCCCGACGCGGAAGACGCGGTGCAGGACGCCGCGCTGACCGCGCTGCGGCGTATCGGCGACGTACGGGACCCGTCGGCCGTGGGAGCGTGGCTACGAGCGATCGTGCGCAACGCCTCCCGCACGCGGCTGCGCGAAACCCGGGAGATGCCCGGCCTGGAAGGACTTGACCACCTGCGGCTTCGCGACGACGAGCCGTCGCAGCCGGAGCAGCTCATCGAGCAGCACGCGATGCGGGACTGGATCTGGGACGCGGTGGACGAACTGCCGCCCCAGCTCCGGCTGGTGCTGATGCTGCGGCACTTCAGCGGCGTCACCTCGTACCGGGAGATCGCCGACGTCTGCGAGGTGCCGGTCGGCACCGTACGGAGTCGGCTCAACCAGGCCAGGGGGAAAATGGCCGAGGTGCTGCTGTCGACCGCCGCGCAGTCGCACGACGACGCCGCTGCGCTCACCAAGGAGAGCCAACACGAGGCCGTGGAGACCCTGCAGGCGTCCGAGCGCGGCAGCCTGCCCCGCGAGCTATCCGAGTTGTGGCCGGCGGAGGCCGAACTCGTCGGCCCACTCAGCAAGCCTGGCGAACGCACCCATCCCGTCCCGGTCATGCGAGAGACCCTGGAATCCGGGGTTCACCAGAGCGTGCGCCATGTGGTGGCCAGCCGCGACATCACCATCTGGGAAATGGACGTCACCCACGTCGGCGCCGTCCAGACCTGCCCGCCGACTCTCGCCTGGCTCATGTTCCGCAAGAAGAGAAGAGTTCAAAGACTCCGGCTGATCTTTCCCCAGCCGCAGACATGACATGAGCTGAACGGCCACAGAGGCTCCGCCCGCGAGTACCGGGGCGGGGCCTCTGCGCGTTGGGCGACATCTCGGAGAACTGCCGGAGCGCCGGTTGGTCCGCTCGTACGGGCGTTCCTAAACTGACGTGGCGTCAAACGGATCATGCGTCGTGCATCGTGCTGAGTGGGTGGAGCGTTGCCGGGGGCGCCCGTCGTGGGTGTTCGCGTGTCTTGTCCTGCCGGGGGGAGCCGTGATGCGGGATTGGGATCGGGTGGGTCGTTGGCCGTTGGTCGGACGGGGGCCTGAACTGGACGCCTTCGCTGCGGCGTTGGCGGACCGGGAATGCCGGGGGTTCGTGATCGGCGGGGCGGCCGGGGTGGGCAAGTCCCGGCTGGCCGAGGAGTGTCTGGCCCGGGCCGCGGCGGCGGGCTTCCGGGTGGGGCGGGCCACGGCGAGTGCCGCGGCGGGCGCGGTGCCGCTGGGGGCGATCGCGCATCTGCTGCCCGCGGGGGTTGATCTGTCGGACCCGGTGGCCGGGTTCGCCGCGGTCGCCCAGCGGCTGGCCGCCGGGCCGGGGCGGCGCTGGGCACTGTTCGTGGATGACATGCACCTGCTGGACTCGGCCTCGGCGGTGCTCCTGCGGCAGCTGATGGATACCGGCGTACTCCTGCTGATCGGCACCGTCCGCAGCGGTGAGCCGTACGGGAAGGCCGTCACGGCGCTGCGGGGCGGGGACGCGGTGTACCGGGTCGACCTGACCGTACTGAGCCCGGAGCAGATCGAGGCGCTGCTGCAGGCCGCGCTCGGCGGAGCGGTCGCCCGGCGCAGTCTGCACGAGCTGTCGGCGGCCAGCGGCGGCAACGTGCTGTACCTGCGGGAACTCGTCCTGGGCGCCCTGGCCGCCGGGGAGTTGACCGAGGACGGGGAGATCTGGCACCTGTCCGAGGGCCGATTACCGGGCACCGCGCGGCTGACCGAAGTGATCGAAGCCCGGTTGGCCACCGCTGATTCCGCCGGGCGCCCCGTGCTGGAACTGCTGGCGCTGTGCGAGCCGTTGCCGCTGGCCGATGCCGAAGTCCTCGCCCCGCCACAGGTGATGGCGGCCCTGGACGGGGCAGGGCTGATCCGCGTCACGCTGGACCGGCGGCGCACCGTCGTCTCCCTCGCCCACCCGCTGTACGGCGAGGCGCTGCGGGCCGGTCTTCCGGTCCTGCGCCGCCGGGCCCTGCTGCTGGACCAGGCCGCACGCGTCGAGGCCCGCGGCGCCCGCCGACGCGGTGACCTGCTGCGCACCGCCGGCTGGCGGCTGGCCGCCACGGGAACCGCCGATCCCACCCTTCTCACTCAGGCCGCCGTACTGGCTCGCCACGCGCACGACTACCCCCGGACCATCGCTCTCCTTGAGGCCCTGCCCGAGAAACACCGCACCACTGCCACCGGCTTGATGCTCGGCAGTGCCTTCTTCGAGATGGGCCGCTGGGATCAGGCCGAGGCGGCGCTCGCCCAGGCCGACGCCCTTGCCATCGGCGAGCAGGAGGAGCTGGCGGTCGCTCTGGTCCGGACGATGAATCTGCTGTGGAGCAACGCCCCCCTCACCGAGGCACTCGCGGTCAACGAGGCCGCACTGGACCGGATCACCAGCGCCGAGGGCCGCCGCAAGCTGAGGATCAATGAGGGCTTCATGCGGATCGCCGCCGGTCTGCCGGCCCAGGGGCTGGCCCTGCTGGATGACATGGAGACCGACGTCGGTGACGCCCCCGACGTCGACGTCTGGCTGCGAGGCGCCTGGATGAAGCCCTTCGGGCTGGCCCTGGTGGGCCGCACCGGAGAGGCCGCGACCTGGGCGGAGCGCGCCCACGTCGGCCACCGGCGGGTCGACGAACACGCCCTCGTCTCCCATCCAGCCGTCCAGCGCATCCCGCTCGTCCTCGCCCTCACCGAAGCCGGTCTCCCGGCCGAAGCCCGCCGCGAGGGCGAGCGCGCCTACGCCGAACTTGTTGCCGCCGATTCCCTTGTGAGGGTCTGGATGGCGGTCTTCCTCGGCCGAACGGAGTGGCTGGTCGGTCGGCCGACGACCGCCCGCCGCTGGTGGGCCGAGGCCGCCGCGCTGGCCCGTACCTTCGACCACACCATGGCCCTGCGCCCGGTGCTCGGCGGCCTCGCCGCATGCGCGGCCGTGCTGGGAGACCTGGACGCGGCCGAAGTATCACTGGCCGAACACCGAACCCTGCCGCCGCTGGCACCGGGCCTGCTGTCCACAGGGGAGGAACGCCTGGGCGAGGCATGGCTGTTGGCCGTCCGCGGACAGCTGGGCCGGGCACGGTCCGTACTCACCGCCGCCGCCCGCGCCGCCCGCTCGACGGGCCACGTCACAGGTGAGGCGCTGCTGCTGACCGATGTGGCCCGCCTCGGCGGAGCGAAGGATGTCACGGACCGGCTGACCGCACTCGCGCAGACGTGCGACGGGATGCTTGCCCCGGCCCGGGCCCGACTGGCGGCGGCGCTGGCGGCCGACGACCCCGACCAGCTCCTCCAGGCCGCCGACGCGTGCCGGGCCATCGGCGCGGACCTGCTCGCCGCCGAGGCTGCCACCGCCGCCGCGGCCGCCTGGCGCCGGGCCGCCCGACCACGCCGTGCCTCAGCGGCCGCCCACCGGGCCGCCGCGGCCCTGGCCCGCTGCGAAGGCGCCCGCACACCACTGCTGACCACCGCCCAGGTCACCGCTCCGCTCACCACCCGCGAACGCGAGATAGCCCTGCTCGCCGCGGTCGGCAACGCCAGCAAGGACATCGCCCAGGCCCTGGCCCTGTCGGTACGCACCGTCGACAACCACCTCCACCACGCCTACACCAAACTCGGCGTCACCACCCGGCGCGAACTGGCCCAGACTCTCAGCGCACTCTCACCCGGCGCCCGCCCGGACCCCCAGCACGGCCCGTCGTAGTGGGGTGGTCGTCTTTACCAGGCTTCCTGCGTCGCGAAGTACCGCTTCCAGAAGTCGAGTTGCCCGGGCGGCGCCACCCGCGTCGGTCCGTAGCGCTCGCCGACCTCCATCACGGTCGGCGAGCCGGGACGGTAGGCGGGCCATCTGGGCAGACCGCGGCCGTTCGGGTCGCCGGTGGTGATGTAGTTCGCCAGGTAGGAGGACATGGTGTCGGCGATCTCGCGGTCCTGGTCGGTCCACCCCTGGGTGGCGGGGTGGAGGTTGCCGAAGAAGTAGACGATCTCGGAGCCGTGGTACGCGCCCCGGATGTCGTGGTCGGGGCCCGGTGGGCGGCGCGTCCAGAAGTACGTGTACACCGGACGGTCGGCGCCCTTGGTCCACTCGGTGCCCCACAGATACGTCGAGACCCGGGAGTTGTCACGGATCGCGTCGTTGCTGGCGAGGGCCGCCTCGTCGTCCGTACCCGCCGGGTAGAGCCGCAGGAACTCGTCGGCCATCGTGCCGAACTTCCGCCGCGCGGCGCCGACATAGTCGTCCAGGGTGACGTGGACGGGCGGGGCGCCGGGACGGTCCGGGTAACCCGCCTCGCGCCAGTACTCGAAGGCGGTCTCGGGCACGGCCCCGCTCTCGTCGAGGTTGTTGCCGGCCAGGTACCAGACGTCGTTCTGGGCGCGGGCGTCGTAGGTCGCCCGATAGCCGGCGGGCAGTACCCAGCCGTCGACGACGGGCCTGAACAGCGGAGGTTTCGCGACGGACTTGGTGTCGACCGTCTCGTCCTTGAGCGAGGCGGCATCGGTCAAGTCCTGCCAGGGCAGGGCGCGTAACCGCGCGAGCGTGGTCGCGCCCTTCGTCGCCCCGTAGGCGGGGCCCTGTCGGAGCGCGGTGTCCATCGCCCGGAGCGATACGCCGAGGTAGCGCAGCTCGGGATCGCTCGGACAGCGGACCTGGCTCTCGGCGAGGGAACGCTGGAAGAGCCCGGTGGCGAGCGGGGACATGGACAGCATGTTCGTGGAGCCGGCACCGGCGGACTGGCCGCCCAGCGTGATACGACGCGGATCGCCGCCGAACCCGGCGATGTTGCGCCGGACCCACTTCAGAGCCGCGATCTGGTCGAGCAGTCCGTAGTTGCCCGAGACGCCATGGCGGGACTCCGCGCTCAGTTCGGAGGTGGCGAGGAAACCCAGGGCGCCCAGGCGGTAGTTGAAGGTCACCACGACGACGCCCTTGGCGGCCAGGACCGAGCCTTCGAAGCCCGGGTCCGAGCCGGTTCCCGCGGAGAACCCGCCGCCGTAGATCCACACATACACCGGGCGGCGCTCCGTGCTTCTCCTGGCGCCCGTCCAGATGTTGAGGTTGAGACAGTCCTCGCTCATCGTGAGCGTGCCGGACGCCTGCGGGGGTGCGTCGCCGAACGTGTCGGCCAGGCGGACGCCCGTCCAGGACGGCGCCGGCTGCGGCGGGCGCCACCGGTTCGGCCCGGCGGTTGAGGCCGCGTAGGGAATCCCCCTGAAGACGGTGACACCGGACGCCGCGGCGGGCACACCGGCGACGAGACCGGACCGGGTCCGCACCGGCCTGCTGCCGAGCGACCCCGCGGCCGACGCGGGCTGCGCCGCGAGGGCGTCGACGAGCATGGCACTCGCGGTCATGCCCGCGGTGGTCCCCACTCTGATACCTGCGCTGACGCCTGCGGCGCGGCCGAGGAAGTCCCGTCGGCGCAGGGCCGGTTCCGCGGGACGGGGGTCATGGCTGTCTGGCACGGTCATACGGATCTCCCGATCACTGAACGAAGCCGGGTGGGACCGAGGGCCGCCGCATCACATGGGGCTTGTGTGCGGGACGGTGCGTACGAGAACGTAACCGCGCAGCAATATTGTTAGCAATATGCCTGACAAGACGAACGCTCTGCCCGCCGTCCCATCCCACTCACCCCACTCACCCAACTCGCCCAACTCACCGCACTCGACGACCAGATCGCCGTCCCGCAGAACGCTGCTGCGCGCCATGGCGGCGTCTGCCGCTGTGGGGACGCCGCTGTTAGCCGGCGCGCCGGCCGGGGCCGTATCGAGCGGGGCGGCCGACCTCCTCTACGTCGGCACCTGGGGTGCCGGCCAGGTGCACGCGCTCCGGTTCGACCCCGCCCGCGCGGCCATGACGCCGGTCGGGCCGGTGGCCCAGGCCACCTCGAACTGGGTGCTCGCCCACCCGACGCGCCCGGTCCTGTACGTGGCCGGCGGCGAACCGGGCGGGATCATCCGCGTCTTCCGCATCGACAACGCCTCCGCCGCGCTTGAGCAGTTCGGCGAGATCGCGACGGAGAGCACACCGGTGGGCGGCCTGTCGTACATGGCAGTGGACGCTGCCTCGAAGACACTCCTGGCCGCGGACTTCGCGGCGGGCACCGCCGTGTCCGTCCCGATCGGCAAGGACGGTGGACTCGGCGCCGTGGCGTCCCGGGTGCAGGACACCGGTTCCGGCCCCCATCCACGGCAGCAGGGGCCGCACGCCCACCACGTGGTCACCGACCCGAGCGGCAGGTTCGCGCTGGTCGCGGACTTCGGCGCCGACCGGGTCTTCGTCTACCACTTCGACCGGGCCACGCGCGCGCTGTCCGCCGGTACGCCCGACGGTCCGCGTACGTACGCGACGGCGCCCGGGTCGGGGCCGCGGCGGCTGGCCTTCCACCCGAGCGGCAGGACCGTCTACCTGTTGAACGAGCTGACCGCGGACATCCAGGCCCTGGACTGGAACGCGGCGGACGGCGTGCTCACCCACCTCCAGAGCCTGCCGACCGACGCGCCCGGACACACCGGCACCACGAGCGCCGCCGAACTGGCCATCAGCCGCGACGGCCGCTTCGTCTACACCTCCAACCGAGGCGAGAACACTCTGGTCGTCTTCTCGACGGACCGAAGCACCGGCCTGCTCACCCAGGTACAGCGCATCCCCTGCGCGGGAGTCACGCCGTGGAGCTTCACCCTTCACCCCGGCGGGAGGTGGCTGTTCGTCGCGAATCAGGCGAGCAACACGGTGAACCTGTTCAGCGTCGACCCACGCACGGGCCAACTCGCCGACACCGGCACATCCGTACCCGTACCGAAACCCGACTGCATCACCTTCAGTCGGCCCTGAGCGGGGAGCTCGGATCCTGCGGCGCTGTCAACGCCGCGGGGCGCAACTTCAGGGTGCGCGGCGGAAGCTGTGAGTCCAGGTGAGGCGCTTGTTCCACTCTGTGAAACGACCGCAGCATGAGACGCCTCAACCGAAGGCGGGACGGACGCCGAGCCGTGCACCTGGAGCGTCCGTCCCCCCATTCCGACAGGGAGCCCCTGTGAGCTCGCGAGACGTCCCCCACCCCGACACGGCACCGAGAGCATCGGCCGCCGCCGCTTACTCGGGAACGCCGTCGGCGCCGCGGCCGGCGCCACACTGCTGGGCGGCCTGACGACCGTACCCGCGTCGGCCGCCTCCCGCGCCGCCGCCGATCGTCCGGTGCGTACGCGGTCCGGCCTGGTGACCGGTGCCCCGGCCGCCTTGGACGGGATCACCGTCTACAGAGGCATCCCGTACGCGGCTTCGACCGTCGGCGAGAACCGCTGGCGCGCGCCACGGCCCGCGCCGTCCTGGCAGGGCGTACGCGCCGCCGACACCTGGGGCGCCGCCTGCCCCCAGCCGGTCAACGGCATCGCCGCCGACAAGGTCCCGCCGCTCAGCGAGGACTGCCTCAACCTCAACGTCTGGACGGGCGCGGCCGGTTCGAGAGAACGCCGCCCGGTCTTCGTATGGATCTACGGCGGCCGCAACTCCGCCATGTGGGCCTCCCAACCGGTGTACGACGGCGCGAACCTGGCGGTGAAGGGCGCGGTCGTCGTCACGTACAACCACCGCGTCGGTGCCTTCGGCAACCTCGCCCATCCCGAGCTGAGCACCGAGGGCGGGCACGGCGGCTCCGGCAACTGGGGTGTGCTGGACACGGTGGCGGCGCTGCGGTGGATCCGGGACAACATCGCCGCGTTCGGCGGTGATCCGGACCGGGTGACCATCGCGGGCTGGTCGCACGGGTCGTCGTTCGTGAACATCCTGATGATCTCGCGGCTGGCACGGGGGCTGTACCACCGGGCGCTGCTGGCGGCCGGCGTGCAGTACACCAAGGACCCGGCGCTCGGCCGGGTGGCGGGCGGCTACGACACGCTGCCGGTCGCCGAGGCCAACGGCACCGCGTTCGCCGGGTACATGGGCGCCTCCTCGCTCGCCGGCCTGCGGGCGCTGACCGCGGACGAGATCGTGACGAAGGTCTACGCGCCCGGCGCCCCGGCCACCGGCACCGACTTCGGCAACGTCCTGGACGGCTACGTCCTCCCGACCGGCTACACCGCCGCCATGGAGTCCGGCGCCGAGGCGGATGTGCCGGTCCTGACCGGCAACAACAAGGATGAGAACGGCGCCTCGCCGACCCTCGTGATGACCGTCGCCCGGTACGAGGCGTACGCGGCGACCACCTTCGGCGACCGAGCGGCGGAGTTCCTGGCGCTGTACCCGGCGAGCACCGACACGGAAGCGGCCGCGCAGTACAACAACTACGCGCGCGACGAGGAACGCGTCTCCACCTTCCTGTGGGGCACCCAGTTCCGCAACACCGCCGGCAACCGCAGCGCGATCTACAACTACTGGTGGACCCACGCCCCGCCCGGCACCGACACCACCAACCCGATCGAGCCCGCGAACGGCGCCGGCGCCTACCACGGCGCCGAGATGTACTACCTCTTCGGCAACCTCTACGGCACCGACCGCCCCTGGACCGAGGCCGACCACGCCATAGCAGACACCACGTCCTCGTACGTCGCGAACTTCGTGGCCACCGGCAACCCCAACGGCGGCTCCCTGCCCGCCTGGCCCGCCCTGCGCACGACGAAGCCGCTCTCCATGGAACTGGGCGACCACTTCACCACGCTCCCGGCGGCCGACAGCGAGGCCAAGTACACCTTCCTGAAGGACTACCTGGAATCCCAGACGACGGCATATTGATCCGCGTGTCGGCCGGGGGCACCGTGTCGTACGCGCTCACACACTCACTCACGCACTCGCTCGTACCGGTCGCCGGAGCAGGTAGACGGCCGCGGTAGAGACCAGGACAGCCATGCACGCGATGAACACCAGCCCGGCGCCCTCCAGGCCGATCGGACCCGTCAGGACCCCCACCCCGATCACCGGCACCGAGATACCCGCGTACGCCACCACGAACAGCGTCGAGATCACTGACGCGCGGTGGTCCGCGGGCGAGGCCTCGGCCACCGCGGACAACGCCCCGCGAAACGCCAGCCCCTGCCCGCACCCGCCGACGATCGCGCTCAGCATCACCAGCGTCAGCAGGTCCCACCGGAGCGCGCCGGCGAGCAGCGCCAGTCCGGCGAAGAGCCCGGCGCAGCCCAGCGGCAGCGACCGTGCCACCCCGACCCGGCCGACCGCCAGTTGCCCGGCGGTCGAGGAGAAGAAGGCGAGCGCGACGACGAGCCCGCTCACGGCGTGGTTGTCCACGTCCAGGGACTGCGCGAGGAACGCCGGGCTGACCGACGTGAACACCCCGAACAGCGCGAACCCCACGAACGAGGCGGTCGCCGCGGGTCCGAACACCGCCCGCACCTGCGGGGGCAGGCCGGGCCGCTGCGGTCGTACCGTGTCCAGCGGCCGCCGCTCGCGAACGGTCTCCGGCAGATACAGCAGGACGGCGGCCGAGCCGGCCACGAGGGCGAGGTGTACGGCGAACGGCAGGTACAGCGGCCAGGCGGCGTACTGCGCGAGCACTCCGGCGAGCAGCGGTCCGCAGCCCAGCCCGCCCATGTTGGCGGCGGTCGCCACGAGCGTGGCCCGGGACGAGCCTCCGTGGGGTGCCAACTCCATCACGTAGACCGTGGCGGCGCCGGTGAACAGACCGGCGGACAGCCCCGACATCAACCGCCCCGCGTACAGCCAGCCCAGCCCGGTGGCACTCAGGAAGCAGACGGCGCTCGCCGCCGCGAAGCCCAGGCCCCACAGCAGAACGGGCCGCCTGCCCACGACATCCGAGACGTTGCCGGTCAGCAACAGCACACCGATGACACCGAACGCGTATACGGCGTACACGACAGTCACGGTCAGTTCGGAGAACCCGAACTTCTCCTGATAGAGGCCGTAGAGCGGGGTCGGCAAGGTGGTCCCGGCCATGCAGACGGCAAACACCATCCCGCTGAGCACGCACCGGCGCCACCCTCGGCGATCACCATCCATGCGCCGACGGTAATCCCGCGAGCCACTCGCCGACGGTGCGGCATGCCCGACGCTCCGCTCAGGTGACAGATCGCCTGTTGGGGCCATCATCAGGTAGGGATGCGCAGATCCCGTACATACCAGTCGAGCCCTGTGCCGTCCTTGTTGTGCGTCCGCCTGCCCGGGGTGAAGCCGGCCCGCTGGGCAACCGCGGCAGACGCGGGATTGTCCGGGTCCACCTGGATCACCGCCTCCTCCCCGCCCTCACCGGCCGCGTACTGGGACACCAGGAGGACCGCACGGGTGGCCAGGCCACGTCCCCTCCAGGACGGGTAGAGGCCGTACGCGACATTCACCTGGCCGGGGGCCAGAGCCTCTCCCGCAAACCGCAAGTCGATCGTCCCCGCCAGCGCCTCGTCGGCGCCCACCCGGATGCCGAACGCCCGGAGTGGCCCGGCGGATTCTAGGGACAGTTGGAGCGTGTTGCCTCAGATTGAGCCTGGCCCCTGACAGAGACCAGCTGGTGATGCCGCGGCCCCATTGATGATGTCGACGGGGACAGGCACCAGCACACGCGGATCCGGAAGAGAGAGGTGCTGAACGGCACGAGGAGGCGAAGACGTCTTCGCCGGTTGTGGGGGCCCGGGCGTGGGCTGCGGTCCCCATCAGCGAGTGGCGGTCGTGCCTGCCTCCCCCGAGCATGGCGGTCGGCGACTACCCCCATCGCGCCACGGCAAGTCACCTGCGGCGTTGCCTGGCTCCGCGGCGAGACCGACCGCGACCAGCACGAGGAGGCCCTCCGGTGGATTGGCTCATCGCCGCCGCGCTCCTGGATGCGCGCAAGATCTACCGGAAAAGTGACGTCGGATCAGGGCCGGCGCCCGACGACTTCGACACCTGGGCCGACTACCTCCGCGCGAAGCTCGGCAAAGCGGAAGTCGCTGTCATGACCTTCAGCAGCGCGGCCCTGCGCGAGCGCCTCACCTCCTCACTGGATCTGCTGATCTGGGGAGCGAAGTACTGGATGCCGTCCCACAGCAGATCAGGCACACCGCCATGCTGCCCGGGCGCATGTCCCTGATGCAGCCCGATTTCCTTGACGAACCGCATAGGAGCACCCCCGAACACCTCATCCAGACCATCCGCCACGGCATGAGAACGATTCAGTACCGTCCCCACATCATCGACGGATGCCTCGCCGGAACCGGGCTGTCCCTCACCCTACGACTTCACGAGTTCAAGCTCAGCAAACACTCTCCCAGAAAGCCTTTTACGGGAAAATCGCCTGCATGGTTTGAGGCAACGGGGATTGAAAACGGAGCTTCAGTCACCGCACCATTCCCCGCCCCTGCTCGGCAACAGTTGCTCTTTTCACGGCTCCCAGAAAAACAGCAGATTTTCCAGAAGTAGGGCTTCCCAGGAGGTGAGGTGGACGTGACCGGCGCGCAGGGCCTGTATGAGCTGATCCGCATCGAGGCTTGGGAAGCGGTCATGGTCTGCCAATTGCCGAATGGTCAGAGCTAGTCGGGTCCAGACTAACCACTCTAGGGCCTCGCCGGCCTCAGCTGCAGACATCGGGACCGTGATGCTTTGCGCGAGCAGACTGCCGTTAAGTAGTTTGTGCTCCCGTTCAAGTTCGGTTGCTGCGGCCACAAGACGAAGAGTCCAGGGTGTTTTCCCACGACAGACTGACGTTCGTGCCGCACGGATGGTGTCCAACTGGGCGTAGAGCGCCGGCCTCAGTTCGGCAGGCGTTATGGGATGGGCCAAGAGAGTGTGCACCACGCGTGCCTTCAATGCATACAGCACGGTCACCGGGTCGTCGTCTGGCGTGGTCGGGGAAAGAATTTCGGTCATTATGGAGACCGGGATTCCCTCGGGCCTGTTGTCTTCAGCAAGCTGCTCGAGCATGCTGTGCAATTGCGTAGGCGTGAAGTACAGGAGGCTCTCACGCAGGACCGCGGTGGGGCCATCCGAGCTATGCAGCAGCGCCAAAATCTTGGAGTAGCTGCGCAGCGCGCCCCGGAGGGATTCAGGTGCGGCTTGAGCCGGGTGAGAAACACCCTTCAACGCGAGCAGACGGCTGCACGCACCAGCTTCGGGATGGTGCAGAAGCAGTCCCAGAGACGCTCCCATCCCCAGCCCTTTGCGGGTCAGATACCAATGAGTCGTACGATGATCGAGAACCTTTTTGCGCAGACCATCTTTATAGAGCTCTTCGATGTCGTTGTCTCGTAGATACTTCGCCCGGTGGGCAAGGACCACGAATCCTGCGTCTCGGATCGCCTCCAAGATCTCCACATGCCGACCGCGATGGACGGCGTCCGGTGTGATAATCATGAATGCGATGTGGTCTGCGGCTCCCTGAAGGCCTGCTTCCCCCATTTCCCTGACATTCTCGACGGTCAGCGGATAGTCGTCGAGTTCTTCAGCAGCGTCGAGGATCTGGCGGTATGCGGGTGAGACGTCACTCATGTCGCTCCTCACGGCTTGCTCCGCCCTCGTCTGGGCATCGGATGGCAGTTGGCTCGGGCGGAAGAAGAAAAGGCTTTCAAGTGCAGTGAGCTCCAAGGTGCTCGGTAGGATTCCTAGTGCCGCCAACGCGGCCTGGAAGTCCTCGAACCGCATCTGTTGGCAAGCGTCTGGATCGGCGAGCAGACGGAGACAAACCAGCGCGGTGGACGCAGCTGGCACCTCGACCGCACCCGCAGGCTGGTCAGGGAGAGGGAGCTGGACAAGGAATTCTCGCTCCTCGGCCAAGAGGAGCTCTATCTTGGCGGTCTCCGGAACATGCCCCGGGTTCTCGTCTACGACTCGGGCGGCCGCCGCGTACCGTTCCTCCAAGTCCTTCAGTACTGATGACGGGACCGCACCTGTGGTGAGCAGTTCCGCCAGCAGGCGGCGCTTTAGCCGGTAGAGCACCCTGTACTGCTCGATCCGATGCAGCGGAAGTCCCGCCTCATAGCTAGTAACTGCCACCCGCACTGCCGGCGACCAGATCTCCTGGACCAGCAACTCGGCCAGATCAGTGGGCTCGAAGAGGACGCTCGTCTCGTAGAGCATGCTCAGCCAGTCGTCCGAGCTGTGCAGGAGCCCGAATGTCTTGTTGGGCGTCCGGTAGGTCTCGCGGTAGGTCCCCGGGCGGGCGAGTAGGGGGTCCGAAGCGCCCTTGGAGTCGGTGATGGTGGCCTGGAAGCGCTGGTCCTCCGGGTGTCGCAAGAGCAGCACGAGGGATTCACCGAGCTCGAACACCTTGCTTTTTATCCACCACGACCGGATGTGTCGGCCCGGCACATCCATGACGAGCCCGTCTCGGTAGAGGCGCTCCGAGAGGCGCTGGTCGATGCGCCGGAAGCAGAACGCAACGACCCGAGCGCCGTGCTCCTCCAAGAACCGACGATGCACGCCCTGGGCCAGGCCGTCTGGTGTGACTACGGCGAGTGCGGTTCGGGGAACTAGGCGCAGGCACGCATCGGGCAGTGACTGTACAACGTTCCGGTGAAAGGACTCGAGCACGGGATAGTCACCCAGCTGTTCTGTCAGCACGCTCCGGACCTGGTCCGGACAGTAGTCCGTATATGCCATTCAGCACCGATCCATAGTCTGTTGCGCCAGGTTGTCTACGTAGGCATAATGGGTTCCAAACATTTCCTGATGTCTTTCCGATGCGCGGCAGAATTGGTCCTTGACGCCCATTTTCAGCGACCTGGTTCGGGACGAATGAGCCGACACCGCCTCGGCGACTGCAGATCCGAGGCCGCCGATGACACTGTGCTCCTTTAGCAGCGCCAGCAGCCTAGAACGCACGGCACATTCCCCAACCAGGGTGCTATCGAACGGCTTCAGCGAGTTGCTGTTGGCCGTGCCGACGCTAGATTCGGTTTCGTTCAGACGTCTCGCTGTCATCAGCATCAGAGCCTTCCAATCCTGCCCGGATTGCAGCTCGCCGTCCTCTAGAACGGCGTGAATGTACATGCTGAGCCCGAGCATGCAGGTGTTGAGCGCGATACCTAGCCTTGGATAGTCCGATGTCCAGGGACCAGTGGAGACACCAATGCCAGGGGTCGTCGTTCGACACGAGTGGCCAAGTGACCGTCCACCCGATTCTATAATCATGTCCAGTTCCTCTGACGGTAGTTACCCAGATCAGCGAGTGCGGCGTACAAGGTGATACAGGCGTGTCCCTTAGCCTGAAGCGACTGCAGGCAGGCGTCGGGGTTTTCTCGGCACAAGCCGGCCAGCTGCGAGTGGCCCTCAACCAGGTCGTTGAGTTGGCGCCGGAACTCGGCCAGTGAACTCTTTCAGTGTGGCCACTGATCGGATGACGGGATCGGTATCACGCAACGCGTGAGGCTCCCGTGCCGTTGGGGGAGGTGTTCGAAGTCTCAACCCTCAGGAACAGGAGCCGCGTTGATCCCCTGTCCTGCTGCACTCGATCTGCATCACGCCCTGGTCGAGTGGGTCACAATGCTCATCGTCACCCGCGAGGGTGACCGTCGCTGCAAGCTCCCGCCGCAGCAGCGTGCGCGTGCGCTGGTCGGCCTGGTGTACATGCGCAGGCACGACACGCTCGCGCAGATCGCCGTCGGCTTCGGCATCTCGGTGGGCACCGCCCACGCCTACACGACCGCGGTGATCAGCCTGCTCGCCGAGCGTGCACCGGGCCTGCTCAAGGTGCTGCGCGAGACCGGTCCCGACTGCGTCCTGCTCGACGGCACTCTCGCCGAGTGCGACCGGGCCGGCGACGGCCGGGCCGACTACTCCGCCAAGCGCCGCCGTGGGAGCCAGCCCATGGGTGACAACGCCCCTCAGACGCCCGCCGGGCCGTGGCCTCACGCCAACCCAGCAAACCGTCAACCGCGCGTTGTCCGCGGCACGGGCACCGGTCGAGCGCGGCGTCGCACGGCTGAAGTCGTGGCGAGTCTTCCGCAGGTCCCGATGCAGCCCGAATCGAATGTCGTCAATCGCCGCCGCCGTCCTCACCCTGGAGCGGCAACGCTGAAAAGCCTCGGTGTCTGTGCCGTCGCCATCTAGATGATCAATTCCGATGGATGCCTGCGGAGGGTGTGGGGTGGGCGGCGGCCGAAGCCACCGCGAGACGGTCAGGCGGCGGGCTGCCGGCCCTGGTTGTCGAGGTGGCAGCGGGCGGTCAGGCGTCAGGGTCGACTTCGGGGTGCGTGAACCGCACGGGCTTGCCCAGCGACCGGGCGTAGGCGATTTCGGCTCGGGTGCTGTCTCCGATGTAGTCGCCGACTACGAGCACCTCATCAGCGAGCCGGATCTTCGCTCGGTGCAGATCGTCGAGTCGAACCTTCAGCGCCTCGGCTTCGACAGGATCGGACCAAAGCTCGTGCGGCGACTTCATGTCGCAACCCGGCTTGACGACAATCTTTCCGGCTTTGGTCTCCCGCAGATCGGCCTCGGTCATCTCGGTCATGAAACGGGTGGAGCCGCAGATCACGACAATGCGCGGGAGGCTCAACAGCTTCTTCGCGTTGGCGAGCTTCTCCTCGGGGGTGAGCAGTTGCGGGTATGACACTGGTTCCTCCTGGTGGTGTGGTCCAAGGGGCGCCTGCGGAGACGAGATCGAGGATGTCCAAGATCGTCTTATGGCGAACGACGTGGACACCCTCGCGACAGCACTCTAGGCGACGACCGACGACATGCTGAAAGAGCATCCCGACCTGGCGCCGTGGCGCCCGCCGGTCGGCATTACGCCCCGCCTGAGCGATGCCGAACTGGTCACCCTCGCCACGATGCAGGCCCTACTCGGCTACACCTCCGAGGCCAAATGGCTCCGCCATGCCCGTGCCCACCTGCGCCGTCTCTTCCCCTACCTGCCCCAGCAGCCCGGCTACAACACAAGCGGCTGCGCAAGGCCGCCGGTCTGATGCGAAGCGTCAACCGGATCCTGGCCACCACCACCTCGGTGTGGAGCGACGACGTATGGGTCGTGGACTCCACCCCGGTGGAATGCGGCCGCTCCCGCGAGACCGTCAAACGCTCCGACCTGGCAGGTTGGATCGAATACGGCTACTGCGCCAGCCACAGCCGCTTCTTCTGGGGCCTGCGCCTGCACCTGCTCTGCACCCTTCAGGACCTGCCCATCGCCTTCGCCCTGACCGGGGCCAAGGCCGACGAACGCGAGACCCTCCTCGACCTCCTGGCCGCCGAATGCGAGCTTCTGCGAGAGCGCCCCCGACAGACTCTCATTGGCGACAAGAACTACTTCGGCCGTGGTTTCGAACGCGAACTGTCCGAGCGTGGAGTCCAGTTGCTGCGGCCGGCCCGTAAAGGTGAACGGGAACGGCCTGGCGCAGCCCTGTTCAAGCCGCTGCGACAGGTCATCGAATCGATCAACGAGACCTTCAAGGGACAGCTTGACCTCGAACGGCACCGAGGGCGCACACCGGGAGGTGTCATAGCCCGCGTCATGCAACGCATCCTCGCGCTGACCGCCGCGATCTGGCACAACGACGCCACCGGACAAACCGTCCTAGGCTCACTGATCGCCTACGCTCACTGACCCCCTGGACTAGATCATCTAGTGTCCTGCGCCAGAGATCCGTCGGCAGAAGCGGGCGAGGGAGTCGAGGATCTCTTCGGCGGTCTTGGTCCAGATGAACGGCTTGGGGTCTTGGTTCCAGTCTTTGACCCAGGCGCGGATGTCGGCTTCGAGGGCCTGGACGTTCTTGTGTGCGCCGCGGCGGATCATTTGGTGGGCGAGGTAGCCGAACCACCGCTCGACCTGGTTGATCCAGGAAGAGCCGGTAGGGGTGAAGTGCAGCTCGAACCGCGGGTGCTTGGCCAGCCATGTCTTGATCGCCGGGGTCTTGTGGGTGCCGTAGTTGTCCACGATCAAGTGGATCTGCAGGTGAGCGGGCACCTCCTTGTCGATCCGGATGAGGAACTTCTTGAACTCCACGGCCCGGTGCCGGCGGTGCAGGGCCGTGATGACCTCGCCGGTGGCGACATCGAAGGCGGCGAACAGAGTGGTCAGGCCGTTGCGGACGTAGTCGTGGGTGCGCCGCTCGGGCATGCCCGGCATTATCGGCAGCACCGGCTGGGACCGGTCCAGGGCCTGGATCTGCGACTTCTCGTCCACCGAGAGCACCACCGCACCCTCGGGCGGGTTGAAGTACAGGCCCACGACGTCGTAGACCTTCTCCACGAACAGCGGGTCTGTCGACAGCTTGAAGGTGTCCGCGAGATGCGGCTTGAGCTGGAACTGGCGCCAGATCCGGCCCACGGTCGACTTCGACAGGCCGCTGTGCTGGGCCATCGATTTCCTGGACCAGTGGGTGGCGTTCTTCGGCAGCTGTTCCAGCGTGGTGACCACTACCGCTTCCACCTGGTCGACGCCGATGGTGGGCGGCCGGCCCGGCCTGGGCTCGTCGACCAGACCGTCCAGCCGCTCGGCGAGAAACCGGCGCCGCCACTTGCGGACCGTGTCCGCGGCCACCCGCAACTCCCGGGCGACCGCGACAATCGGCGGTACTTCCGGCCCCGCACACGCCAGGACAATCCGAGCCCGCAGCGCCAGGGCCTGGGCCGATGTCGCCCGACGTGTCCACCGCTCCAACTCCGCCCGCTCCTCCCCGGACAGCAGCAACGGCTCCAATTTGGGACCCCGACGAGGAACTGACGCACCAGCAGTAGTAGTCACACAACTACTAACGATCAACTACTGGCGCAGGACACTAGCGGTGCTCCAGCACACGTCGCACGATCTCCTGCGCCGAGATGCCGCAGCGGTCCAGTAGCTCCCGGTAGCTCCCGGCGGCGCAGCAGAACTGATCATCGACCCCCACCCGCAGGAGTGGCACTGTGGGTCGGGCCGCCATCTGCTCGGCGACCGCCGAACCGAAGCCGCCGATCGTGCTGTGCTCCTCCACTGTCACGATCAGGCGACTACGGCCAATGCACCTCGCCAGTAGTTTCTGGTCAAGCGGCTTCACTGTAGGGAAGTAGGCGATCGAGGTGCTGACTCCGCGCTCGGCAAGTCCGTTCGCGGCGGCCCGCACGATTCCGGTCATGGTCCCTGTGAAGGCCAGGGCTACCTCGCCGCCAGCCTGCCGTAGCAGGCCACTGAGCCGGGCCGACGAACCGCCGACATCGTCAGACTCGGACTCCGGCGGGATCCGCACCTAGACTGGCGCATCCGGACTCACCAGCTCCGGGAGCAGCCTCTGCAGGTCCCGGAAGTCGCGGGGCGCGACCACTGTCATACCCGGGATGGCCCGCATGATCGTCAAATCCTCGGTGGCATGGTGGGTGGGCCCGGAGTACGACGCGCCCAGCACTCCCTTGCTCGCGCAGATGGTGACGTTCAGAACCTGGTAGGCGATGGAGATCCGGATCTGCTCACAGGCGCGCATTGACGCGAAGGCGGCGAAGGTGTGCACCACCGGGCGCAGGCCCACCAGCGCCATGCCAGCCGCCACGCCCATGGTGTTCTGCTCGGCGATTCCGGTGGTCACGAAACGGTCCGGCCAGCGGTCCCGCAGAACTGCGGACCCGCTGCTGCGCGAAAGGTCGGCGTCCAGCACCACGACCTGCCGGTCCGCGGCCAGCAGATTGGTCAACAGTGCCGGAAGTACGCTTCGACGCCCTCGCGTGTGCCCGGACCGCCGTTGAGCCAGCGAACGAGCGGTTCGTCCTCTCCCGCGAGATGCGCCGCCACGTCGTCCAGGCGCAGCGGGGACAGAGTGGTGAACCCGTCGGACAGCCTCACTTCATGCATCCGGCAAGTATTGACGCCAGAACTGTGTCGCCGATCGCCGATCGCCGGTCGCCTGCGGGGTGATCTGGCTCACGCGCTGTCACAACCATCGGTGGCCCGGTGTCTTGAGGTCGAACGCCTGGAAACGAAGGAGACATCATGACTGGGAACACCGATGTGGTCGTCATCGGCGGCGGATACGCCGGCGTCATGGCGGCCAATCGCCTGACGCAGCGCGATGACGTGACCGTGACGCTGATCAACCCGCGTCCCGCCTTCGTCGAGCGGCTCCGCCTGCATCAACTGGTGGGCGGGTCCCACGACGCGGTCGTCGACTACCGCAAGGTCCTGGCCGAGGGCGTCCGGCTGGTGGTCGACACCGTGACACGGATCGACGCGGCCGAGCGCGGCGTGGCGTTGGCGACCGGCGGCACGGTCGGCTACGACTACCTGATCTACGCGGTGGGCAGTGGCAGCGCCGAGCAGCGCGTACCCGGAGCGGCGGAGTTCGCCTACCCGATTGCCGACCTGGAGGAGGCGGAGCGGCTGCGGCCGGTGCTCGACACCGCGACCGCCACCGCCGCGGTGACGGTTGTCGGAGCCGGTCCGAGCGGCATCGAGACCGCCGCCGAGCTGGCGGAGCTTGGCCGCACCGTAACTCTGGTCTGCGGCGGGGTACTTGGCCCGTACCTGCACCCTCGGGGGCGGTACTCGGTCGCCAAACGGCTGGCCGCGCTCGGTGTGACCGTGCTCGAAGGCCCCGGTGCGAAGGTGACGGCGGTGACCCGCGATGCCGTACGGCTCGGCGACGGCCGTGAGCTGCCGAGCGAGGTGACGATCTGGACCGCTGGATTCGGCGTGCCGGACCTGGCCGTGCGCAGCGGGCTGAGCACCGACGCGTCAGGCCGCCTGCTGACGGACGAGACGCTGACGAGCGTGGACGACGTGCGCATCGTCGCGGCCGGGGATTCGGCGGCGCCATCGGATCTGCCGTTCCGGATGGGGTGTCAGGCCGCGGTCCAGCTGGGCCCGCAGGCCGCCGAGACAGTGCTCAGCCGGATCGCGGGTGAGCGGCCCGCGCCCGTCAGCGTGGGATTCGCCGGCCAGTGCATCAGCCTGGGCCGTGGCGTCGGCATCTTCCAGTTCGCCCACAGGAACGACGTCCCCAACCGGTACTACCTCGGCGGCCGACCCGGCGCGAAGCTCAAGGAGTTCGTGTGCAGGAGCACCATCTGGCAGCTGGCGTACGAGGCACGCAAGCCAGGTACGCGCACCTGGTGGGCCAAGGACGACAAGCGCCGCCAACTGCTGGACGCCAAGCGCGGCGAGGCGCCGGTCCCCGCCGAACCGGTGGCCTAGCCAGGCATGCGTGGCAGTGGTGGTGCAGGTGGGTCAGACCGAACGGCTACCGATGGAGCGGCGGACCGATGGAACAGCTACCGATGGAACAGCTACCGAGGGAAGGACCAGGCCGTGGGTACGCGCCCGAAGGCCACCGGCAACCAGAGCCTGCCGCGAAGGGGCGGCCACGAAGGAAGAGGGGCGAGACATGAGCGACCACGCCACTGACCCGGCGACCGAGACCTTCCTCGCTCACCGCAACCTGCTCTTCACCGTCGCCTACGAGATGCTCGGATCCGCGGCCGATGCCGAAGACATCCTCCAGGAAACCTGGCTGCGGTGGGTCGAGGTCGATCTGGGAAAGGTGCGTGACCAGCGCGCCTATCTGGTTCGGATCACGACCCGGCAGGCGCTCAACCGGCTGCGCGCCATGAAACGCCGCAAGGAGGCGTATGTCGGCCCCTGGCTCCCCGAGCCGATGCTCACCGCGCCGGACGTCGCCCAGGACGTCGAGCTCGCCGAGAGTCTGTCGATGGCGCTGATGCTCGTCCTGGAGACGCTGTCGCCGACCGAGCGCGTCGTCTTCGTACTGCGCGAGGCCTTCGACGTCGGCTACGACGAGATTGCGGCCGCCGTCGACAAGAGCCCCGCCGCGGTGCGCCAGATCGCCCACCGCGCCCGCCTGCACGTGGACGCCCGCCGCCCTCGCCAGGTGGTCTCCCCGAGCGAGACCCGGGCGGCCCTGGAGTCGTTCCGGCGCGTACTCGAAACCGGGGACCCGCAGAGCCTCCTGGAGGTGCTCGCCCCGGACGTCGTGCTGGTCAGCGACGGTGGCGGCATCAAGCACGCGGCGCTGCGGCCGATCACCGGCGCCGAGAAGGTGGCCCGCTTCATGGCCGGCGGTCTCGGCAGGAACGACCTCCCGATCTCCGTCGCGCCCACCGTGGTCAACGGCAGCCCTGCACTCCTCGTACGCCTGGACGGCGAGATCGACGGCATCATGGCGATCCGTGTCGAGGACGCCCGCATCACCGGCATCTACTACGTCCGCAACCCGGCCAAACTGTCCCGTGTCGAATCCGAGACCCCGCTCACCCTGCGATGACCTGCTCACCCTGCGATGAATCGACTGGATGAGACGTCACACAACACCTGATGCGCGGCTTCGCCGAATTGCGCATCACCTGTTGAATGCCTGCCTCCCGTTGTGGTGCCACACTGCCTGCAAGCTGAATCCGCAGACCGCAGGGTGTTCACCGCATGTCCGGCCACGCTCCGTACTGCGGCCCGGCGTCGTACGTGGGAGTCACGATGACAGGTCCAGTCACAACAGCCCTCTCCGGCACAACACTCCTCTCCGGTCGATCCGCTCGACCCGCCTCCCGGCGCACCGTCCTCCGTGGCGCCGCCGCGGCCGGGATGCTCCTGGCCGGCGGGGTCCCGCTCTCGGCCTGCGGGCGGCAGCCGGTCGCCGCGTCGGCCGGGCCGACCGGCCCGCCGCGCCGCGGTGGCCGGCTGCGGGTCGGCATGGTCGGGGCGGGCAAGGGGGAGTCCTTCGACCCCTCCCTCGGCGCGAACGCCCTGATCAACACAGCGATGAGCTGCGCCGTGTTCGATCCGCTGCTGACCATGGGTCCCGACGGTCGGCTGCGGCCGATGCTCGCGACGTCATGGACCTCCGACTCCACCGCCTCCGTGTGGACGTTCCGGCTGCGCAAGGGCGTCACCTGGCACGACGGCAAGGACTTCACCGCCGCCGACGTCCAGTACACGCTGAACTGGATGGCCAAACCCGGCAACGGGCTCGCCCTCAACGTCGCCGACGTCGACCTCGACAAGGTGTCCACGGCAGGGCCGTACACCATCGTCATCCCGCTGAAGAACCCCAACCTGCTCTTCCCCTACAGCCTCGCCACCGGCTCGATCGTGCAGCGGGGCGCCGAGGACTTCACCAGGCCGGTGGGCACCGGGCCCTTCACCTTCGTCTCCCTCGACCCCGGACAGCAGGCCGTCTGCAAACGCAACCCGGCCTACTGGGACCCCGGGAAGCCGTACCTCGACGAGCTGGTGTTCCTGTCCGTGAAGGACGACTTCGCCCGGCTCAACGCGTTGCTGTCGGGCCAGACCGACGTCATGGCCCAGGTGCCCTTCACCCAGGCCAAGTCCCAGCTCGTCGGCGACGTCCGGCTGATCAGAAGCCCCGGCGTGACCGCCCAGGCCTTCTACATGGCGACGGACAAACCACCGTTCGACGACGTCAGGGTGCGCCGGGCGATACGGCTGATCGTCGACCGCGAACAACTCGTCGACGTCTGTCTGCTCGGCTTCGGCACGGTCGGCAACGACCTGTACGGCAAGGGACTCACGTACTACGACGGCACCCTCCCACAACGTACCCGGGACCTCGCGAAGGCGAAGGCCCTGCTCGCCGAGGCCGGGCACGGCAGGGGCCTGCCCCTGAAGCTGCAGACGTCGAGCGTCGTACCGGGGATGGTCGAGGCCGCCACGCTCTTCCAGCAGCAGGCCAAGGACGCAGGGGTCGACGTCACCATCTCCCCGGTCGACCCGACGTCGTACTTCGACCCGACCCGCGACTACCTGAAGATGCCGTTCGCACAGACACTGTGGCAGGGGATGACGACCTTGGGCGACGTCTACAACGCGAGCCTGGTCTCCAAGGGCCCCTACAACGAGACCCACTGGTCCGACCGCCGCACCGACGAACTCGTCGCCACGGCCGTCGCCTCGCCCGACGCGGCCGCCGCCCGGGCCGCCTGGGCCGCCGTACAGCGTCAGCAGTACGACAGCGGGGGCTACGTCTGGTGGGGCAACGTCGACAACCTCGACGCGGTCTCGAACCGGGTCGGCGGCCTGACCCCGAACCGCTACCAGAACCTCGGTCTGCCGACCGGGCTCAACGAAGCGTACTTCGCGTCATGACCGCCACCACGGCACCCACGGCCGCACCCACAGTCGCCTCCTCGTCCTTCGGCTCCCGGCATCCGCCGGCCCGCGTCGCCCTGCGCCGGGTGGCCGGCGGCATCCTCACCCTCTTCGTCCTGTCCGTCCTGGTGTTCCTCGCGACCTCCGTCCTGCCCGGCGACGCGGCGAGCGCGATCCTCGGCAAGCAGGCGACGCCGGACGCGGTGGCCGCGCTGCGGCACCAGATGGGACTCGACCAGCCGCTCGTCGTCCAGTACGGAAAGTGGCTCGGCGGACTGCTCCACGGCGACCTCGGCAACACCGCCGCCGGATACGCGGCGGGCGGCCGGGTCGGAGTCTGGGACCAGATCAGCGGCAAGCTGGGCAACTCCCTGGTCCTGGCGGCCACGGTCTTCGTGCCGGTCCTGGTGCTCGCCCTGGTGCTGGGCGTGGTCACGGCCCTGCGGGCGGGCCGCTGGCTGGACCACCTCGTCACGACCGTGACCCTGGTGCCGGCGGCGCTGCCCGAGTTCGTCCTCGGCACCGTGCTGCTCGCGGTGTTCTTCACCTGGCTCGACGTCCTGCCACCGGTGTCGTTCGTCGCGCCGGGAGCGAGTCCCTTCGCGACACCCGAGACCCTCGTACTGCCCGTACTGACGCTGATCGGGGTGACGGTGGGACCGGCCACCCGCATGATCCGGGCCGGCATGCAGGAGGCGCTGGTGGCCGACACGGTCGCCGTCGCCCGCCTCAACGGAATACCCGAGCGCCGCGTCGTGCGCCGCTACGCCCTGCGCAACGCACTCGCGCCGAGCATCCAGGTATTCGCACTCATCGCCCAGTACCTCGTCGGCGGACTGCTCATCGTCGAGGAACTGTTCGGCTATCCGGGGATCGGCAAGGAACTCGTCGACGCCGTGACCGTCCACGACAACCTCGAAGTCCAGTCCGTGACCATGCTCCTCGCCACGTGCTACGTGGTCGTCACCATCGCCGCCGACCTGCTGGTCATGGCCGTCGTACCGAAGCTGAGAACAGGTGGCACGTCATGAGCGCCCCCCTGAAGAACGACTCCTCACGAAGGGTTGTGCTCGGCGCGGTCCTGCGCCGACGCACCCCGAAGTCCCTCTCGGGCCGGATCGGCCTCGCCCTCCTCGTCCTGGTCCTCGCCGTCACCGTGCTCGGCCCCCTGTGCACCCCGTACGCACCGGACCGGACGGTGGGCATCCCCTTCGCCCAGCCGAGCGCCGGGCACCCGCTGGGACTGGACTTCCTCGGCCGGGACGTACTGTCGCGGGTGCTCAGCGGCGGACTCAGCGTCGTCCTGTACGCGGGTGTCGCCACGCTCGCCGCCTACGCGGCCGGACTGACCCTCGGGCTGCTGGCCGGGTACAGCCGCTCCTGGCTCGAACCGGTCCTGATGCGCCTGACCGACGTCCTGCTGTCGTTCCCGGCGCTGGTCTTCCTGCTGCTGCTGGCGACCGCCTTCGGGCGCGGGATCACCGGAGTGGTGATCGCCACCGCGCTCATCCAACTGCCGCCCATCGTGCGGATCGTCCGCTCGGCCGCACTGGAGCAGTCCGTACGCGGCTACGTCGAGGCGGCCGTCGCCCGCGGCGAGGGAACGTTCTCGGTGCTCGGGCGCGAGATCCTGCCGAACATCGCGCGCCCGGTCGCCGCCGACGCCGGTCTCCGGTTCAGCTGGTCGGTGCTGCTGATCGCGGGCGTCAACTTCCTCGGACTCGGCCTCCAACCCCCCGCCGCCGACTGGGGGTTGATGGTCTCCGAGAACCGCGGCGGCATCGCCCTCAACCCCTCGTCGATGCTCGTCGCCGCGGCCCTGCTGGGCGCCCTGACACTGGCGATCAACCTGCTCGGCGACGCCCTCGCGGGAGGCACCGAATGACCGACACAACCGACACCACCCCGCTCCTTGAGGTCAGCGGCCTGCGGATCGCCCTCACCTCCGGAACGCCGATCGTCGACGGAGTGGACCTGACACTGGGCCGGGGCGAGATCCTGGGCATCGTCGGCGAGTCCGGCAGCGGAAAGACGACCACGGCCCTGGCCCTGCTCGGCTACGCCCAGCGCGGAGCACACATAGCCGACGGCAGCGTCCGCGTCGCCGGCCGACAACTCCTCGGCCTGTCCCGGACCGAACGCCGGGACATCCGCGGCAAGTTGATCTCATACGTCCCCCAGGACGCCGGGCAGGCGCTCAACCCCTCGCTGCGGATCGCCGACTCGGTCGCGGACGTACTGCGGCGGCACCGCGAGCCCGCACCGGCCGCCGTACGCGAACTGCTCGGGTCCGTGGACCTGCCCGCGACCACGGAGTTCGGCCGTCGGCTGCCCCACCAGCTTTCCGGCGGACAGCAGCAGCGCGTCACGATCGCCACCTCGCTGGCCTGCGAGCCGCCGGTCATCGTGATGGACGAGCCGACCACCGGCCTCGACGTCCTCACCCAGCAGAGCGTGCTGGACGAGATCAAGCGACTGCGGGCCGAACGCGGCGCCTCCCTGGTCTACGTGTCGCACGATCTCGCGGTCGTCTCCCAGATCGCCGACCGGGTCGCCGTGATGTACGCGGGACGCATCGTCGAGCAGGGCCCGACCGCGACCCTCATGGAACGGCCCCGGCACCCTTACACCCGCGGCCTCCTGCAGTCCATCCCCGACCATCGCCGTCCCGCCCGCCTGGTCCCGATGGCCGGCTCGGCACCCGGTGTCGAGGAACGCCCGGACGGCTGTGCGTTCGCCCCCCGCTGCCCGCAGTCGACCGACGACTGCCACACCACGCCACCCGTCCTGGAGACCGTGGAGACCTTGGAAACCTCGGACATCCTGAAGACCTCGGAGATCCAGGAAACCTCCGAGATCCTGGACGAACTACCGCATCAAGTCCGCTGCCCTCGCTGGGAGTTGACTCCACCGGCCGTGGTCGGCGTCCTCCGCGAACACGCCGAGGTGACCGCCGAGCCCGCGCTCCAGGTGCGAGGGTTGCGGGCCACGCACAAGGGGCGGGGCGGGACCGTCGTCGTCGCGGAGGACATCTCGTTCGACGTACGGCGGGGCGAATGCCTCGCGCTGGTGGGGGAGTCGGGCAGCGGGAAGACCACGATCGCCCGCTGCCTGGTCGGCCTGCACCTGCCGGACGGCGGCAGCGTCCAGCTGGGCGACGCGCCACTGCCCGCCCGCATCCGCAAGCGCAGCGCCGCGCAACGACGCGGAATCCAGTACGTATTCCAGAACCCCTACCAGTCGCTCAACCCCCGCCGCCGTATCGGCGAGGACCTCGCACGACCGGGACACGTACTGCGCGGCCTGTCGGTCGCGGAGGCGCGGGCGGAGGTCGGCTCGCTCCTCGAACGCGTCCAGCTCTCACCCCGACTCGCCGACCGCTACCCGAGCCAGCTGTCCGGCGGCGAACGGCAGCGGGTCGCCATCGCGCGTGCCCTCGCGGCCCGTCCGGACGTGCTGGTGTGCGACGAGGTGACCTCGGCGCTGGACGTCTCCGTACAGGCGGCGATCCTGGAGGCCCTGGCCGAACTCCGCGACGACCTCGGCGTCGCGCTGCTGTTCATCACCCACGACCTGGGCGTGGTCTCCGGCGTGGCGGACCGGGTCCTGGTCCTCGAAGGCGGTCGGATCTGCGAGACCGGCCCCACCGAACGCGTTCTGCGCGCACCCGAACACCCCTACACACAACGGCTGGTGGTCGCTGCCCCGACCCTCGCCGGGCCGCCCCGGGAAGACCTGCCCACGGAGGCCGCTCGATGAACACCACCGGCGTCGAGGCCTATATCCGGGAACAGGAAGCCGAGTTGGCCCGCCGAGAGCGCCAACTCCCCTTCGCCGAGGCCGAGTACCGCGACCGGCTGACCCGTCTGCGGGAGCGGATGGCCGCGGACCGGATCGACGTGCTTCTCCTCACCGCACCGGACGCGATGTGCTGGCTGCACGGCTACACCAACCGCTGGTACCGCCAGCACTCCTCGACCCGCTTCCCGCCGGTGCACTGCACGGTCGTCAGGGCCGACGACGACCGGACCGTGCTGATCGAGCCCGCCTATCACGAACAACTCGTCCGACTCACCTCGTGCGTCGACGAGTTCATCGGGGTCGAGGGGACCGCGGGGGAGCCGACGGTCACCGACTTTGTCCACGTCCTCACGGCCGAACTGTCCGGACCACGCACACCGTCCGCGTCTGGCAGGCCGTACGGCCGTATCGGCGTGGAGAGTTGGAGCAGCGTCCCCAACCCCGCCGTCGCCCAGGTCGTCGCCTCCGCGCTCACGGCCCGCGGAGCCACGGTGGTCGACGCCTCCGCGGCCGTGCGAGGCGTACGCCGGATCAAGTCCCCGGCGGAGATCGCCGTCATCGAGCGGGCCCAGGCCGCCTGCGACGCCGGAGTCCGGCACCTGTACGCCAACGCCCGCCCGGGCATGACGGAGTTGGAGGCGTGGAACCAGCTGATGACCGGGGTGATCGCGGCAGGCGGCGAGCCGACAGCCATGCACGAGACCGTCGCGGCGGGACCGCCGATGCCGGTCCTGCACGGACTGAGCAGCCGACGGCCCATCGGCCCGGGGGAGTTGTTCCACCCCGAT
Source organism: Streptomyces sp. NBC_00878 (assembly GCF_026341515.1). Taxonomy (NCBI): domain Bacteria; kingdom Bacillati; phylum Actinomycetota; class Actinomycetes; order Kitasatosporales; family Streptomycetaceae; genus Streptomyces; species Streptomyces sp. NBC_00878. The sequence goes on from NZ_JAPEOK010000002.1 coordinate 590,774, forward strand.
GCGGCAGCTGCCGTCGACCGCTACCACGCCCGCCTGACCCGGCCGTTCTCGATGGGCGAGCCGCCCAAGGCACTCACCCGGCTGACCGAGATCGCCGCGGGCGCGTACGACGTCGTGCTGTCCACGGCACGGGTCGGACTGCCCTTCCGTGAACTGCACCGCGCGCTGCGCGTCTACTTCGCCGAGTCCGGTGCGGCCGACGGCTGGGCCGGAGGTTATGAGCTGGGGGTGTCCTTCATGCCCGACTGGGTGGGCGAGTTCTGCTGGGACATCGAGGACGGGGAGATCGAGGACGTGATCGAGGCTGGCCTGGTGACCAACTTCGAGAGCTGCGCCTTCGTCGCCGTGGTCGACACGGTCGTGTTCGAGGAGACCGGGCCGAGATTCCTGTCGTCGGTCCCGAGGGAGACGCTGGTGGTGGGCGATGCGCGCTGAATCCGTTCTGACCGACGAGGGGTTCAAGCTCCACTGCACCCGCTCCGGCGACGGCGGCCGGGTGCTCATCGGACTGCACGGCGGGCCCGGCGGCTCCGGCGGCGGCTATCTGGAGCCCCTGCACCGGCTGTCCGGCCCCGACCGCACCGTGGCGACCTTCGACCAGCTCGGCACCGGAGCCTCGGACGTACCTCCACCGGAGTACGAGTGGAGCCTCGCGCGGGCCGTGGCCGACGTCGACGCGGTCCGCCGGCACTGCGCGGCCGAGCGGGTGGACCTCCTCGGCCACTCCTGGGGCGGGATGCTCGCCCTCCAGTACGCCCTGGACCACCCCGAACACGTCGGCCGCCTCGTGCTGTCCAACACGGCGGCAAGCACGGCCCGGGTCACCCTCGGGTCGCTCGCCCAACTCGCCGACGTCCTCCCCGAGACGCACGCCTCGGCCGCCGTGACCGCCGACGCGCTCGGCGACCACGACGCCCCGGCCTTCCGAACGGCCGTGGAAGTGTGGCTCGCGTGCTACGGCACCGACGTCGACGTCGACGCGGCGCGCGAGGAGATGCAGGAGGCGCTGGATCCCGGGCCCGCCGGACACGGGCTGTGGGGCGACCGACTGTGGTTCGCCACCGGCGCCCTGCGCGACTGGGACGTCGAACCCCGCCTCCCCGAGATCACCGCCCCGACGCTGATCGTCCACGGCGGCGACGACATGTCCTCGGCCGAGACCAACCGCGTACTGGCCGAACGCATCCCCGGCAGCGAGTGGCTGACCATGAACAACAACGGTCACACCATGTTCCACGCACGCAACGAACCCGCCTACCTGGCGATCGTCCGGGCGTTCCTCGACGGATGGGACGAACAGTCATGACCACCACCACCGAACCCGCGCTCCGGTACAGCCGCATCGTGCGCGAACACATCGACCGCGGCGAGGGCGTCCCGCGCGAGCTCTACCTGTCCGACGAGCTGTACGCCGAGGAACTCACCCGGATCTTCCAGCGCAGCTGGCTCCTGGCCGGCCACGAGTCCCAACTCGCCGAGCCCGGCCAGTACGTGACCGTGGAGAGCGGCAGCGAGAGCGTCGTCGTCACCCGCACCCGTGGCGGCACGCTGGCCGCGTTCTCCAACGTGTGCCGCCACCGCGGGGCCCGGCTGGTGGACGCCGGCTGCGGGGTCGCCCGGCGCTTCGTGTGCCCCTACCACCAGTGGACGTACCGCCTCGACGGGAGCCTCCAGGGCGCGCCGCGGATGCCGGACGGCTTCAATCCCGCCGCGCATCCGCTGCCCACCGCGCAGGTCGAGGTCTGGCACGGGCTGGTGTTCGTGAACCTGGGCGACTCCCCGGCCCAGAGCCTGGCCGACCTCCTCGGCACCGGCGCCGACCTGATGCGCACCTTCGACATCGCCGGCACCCGGATCGCGCACACGATCACCTACGAGGTCGCGGCGAACTGGAAGATCGTGTGGGAGAACGCCCAGGAGTGCTACCACTGCAACGCCAACCACCCCGAGCTGCTCAAGACCTTCGACGTCGGCGGGCTGAACCAGGACGACTACCGGGAGGCCGAGCTGGTGGCCAGCGCCGACCGGCGCGTGCAGCACGGACGGTTCCCGATGCGCTCCGGCGCGCTGTCGCTCACCCTCGACGGCGGGTACGCGTCCCGCAAACCCCTGGGCGACTTCGCCGACGGCCACGCTCCGTACACCGCGGCGATCCACCTCAAGCCGTCCTTCGCGCTCGTCGCCTGCCCGGACTACGCCGTGGTGCTCGCCGAGCGGCCCCTCGCGATCGACCGCACGGAGATCCGGATGAGCTGGCTCGTACGGGCCGACGCGCAGGAGGGCGCGGACTACGACGTCGACACGCTGATCAAGGTGTGGCACGAGACCAACCTCCAGGACTGGGCCCTGTGCGAGCGCGCCCAACTCGGAGTGAGATCCCGCACCTACGTGCCGGGCCCGCTCTCGAACGACGAGCAGTCCGTCATCGACTTCTACCGTTCCTACGCCGTCCTGCTCGACGCCGGAAACCCCCTCTGACCGCCCACCACCGGCACCACGCACACGACCGACAGACCGACTGACAAGGAGGGCATGATGCCCGACACCACCGACGCCGACGTCCTGGTCGTGGGAGCAGGAATACTCGGCACCTCCCTCGCCCACCACCTGCTCCTGCGCGGCGCCGGACGCGTGGTCGTGGTGGAGGCGGAGACACCGTCGGCGGCGACCTCCGGCGCCGGGGCCGGTTTCGTGGGTCTGTGGGCCGCCGGCTACGCGAACTTCCTCACGGACACCGACCTCGAACTGGAGCAGTACGGCATCGACTTCTACCGCCGGCTGGCCGAGCGGACCCCGGACATCGAGTGCCGGACCAACGGCAACCTCTACCTCGCCACCACCGAGTCCGGCTGGACCCAGTGGGTCGAACCCGTGCTTGGACATCCCCTCGCGCCCAAGGGCACACGGCAGTTGACGCCCCACGACATCGGCACGGTCACGGGCGGCGTCGTCGCGCCAGGCAGTGTGGTGGGCGGCGCCCTGCATCCGGGCGGGATCCAGATCAGCGCCGGGCGGGCGACCCGCGCCCTGGCCGCCTCGGTCCGCGAACTCGGCGGCGAGATCCGCGAACGTACGCGGGTGACGGGTCTGATCGTGTCGGACGGTGCCGTCATCGGGGCTCTTACCGACACCGGGCTGATCCGGGCCCGCCGGGTCGTCCTCGCCTGCGGGGCCTGGTCCAACGAACTGCTGCGTCCGCTCGGCCACCGCCTGCCGCTCCTGCGCATGGTCGCGACCCGGGTCGTCTCACCGCCGTCCGGAGTCCCCGACACGATGCCGACGGTCATGGTCCCGGACCTGTACGGCCTGTGGCTGCGCGCCCACCGCTCCGGCCTCACCTGGGGCAACGGGGACGGCTACAGCCCGTCGTACGAACTGGACGACGCCGTCGGCACCGAGAGCCGACCCCACTACCCCGAACTCGTCGACCGTCTCCGTGAGCGCCTCCTGCCGGGACTGCGCACCCTCGTCCCCGAGCACGACCTCTCCATCGACCGGTGGCTGCAGGGCATTCCCTGCATGACACCGGACCGCAGCTTCCTGGCCGGTGCGGTGCCGGGCGTCCCGGGGCTGTACGTCCTCGGCGGCGACAACGAGGCCGGGGTGACCCACGGCCCCGGACTCGGGCGGCTCATGGCCGAGGAGATCGACACCGGCGGCTCGGACTGGCTGGACGCGTCCCCGTACCGGCTGGACCGCTTCGAAGCGGACCGCTTCCCGACCGAGCGGGACGTCGCCGACGCGATGCCCGCCCGACGCTAGGCCACGGATCGTGCCCCTGATCCCCGACCCGGAGACCACCACCGAGGTTCCCGGCCCGGAGCCCCTTGAGGTCGTCGAGAGGTTCTTCAAGCGCGTGCGCTGCGACGCGGGTGTCACCGACGCGCTCGACCTCGACGTCTCACCCGACGGCCGCCTGATCGCCTTCACCGCGATCGTCCGGACCGCCGGTGCACCGGACGAGGCACACCACGTCGCGGTACTCGACCTGGCCACCGGAAAACTCACCCGGCCGGACCGCGGCCGACGGCCGCGCTGGACGCGGGACGGCACGCGTCTCGCGTGGCTCGGCGACAGCTGGGTCGAGACGGCGCGCCACGACACCGGACCGTGGGTGGCCCGGCGGTGGCGGCTGCCCGGAGTGCCCGAGTACCTGGAGTGGCGGCCCGACGGCGGCGCCCTCCTGGTGGGGCTCGCCGAGCACGGGGCCGAGCGCTCCGACGTCGACGGATCGGGACGGCTGCCCGGCGGCCCGCCGGACGACCCGGGCAGCCCCGTGGTGAGCGTGGGCCGGGACGCGGCACCCGGCCGTGGCCTGTGGCTGGTCGACCCCGGCGGCGGCACGCCGGTCCAGGTGTCGCCCGCCGACCGCACGGTCTGGCAGGCGGCGTGGGCCGGATCGTCGGCGATCGTGTGCGTCGTCTCGCACGGCGCGACCGAATCCGACTGGTACGAGGCCGAGTTGGCGCTCCTCGATCCGCGTGCGGGCGCGGTCCGTACCCTGCTGAGCCCGGGTACCCAGATCGGGTTTCCGGCCGCGAACCCGTCCGGTTCGCTGGTCTCCGCGGTCGTCGGGGCGATGAGCGACCGCGGTCTGTACGGCGGTGATCTCGTCGTCCTCCGCGCGGCCGACGGCGAGGCCACGGCCGTGGACACCGCCGGTGTGGACGTGACCTGCGCGCGATGGGAGAGCGAGGACACCGTCGTGTTCGCCGGGCTCCGCGGCCTGGACACGGTGATCGGCCGGTTCTCCGTGGCCGCGGCACGGACCGAGGTGCTGTGGGAGTCCGACGCCACCTGCGGCGGACTGCTGCCCGAGGTCGCCGTCGGCGGAGGCGTCGTCGCCTGCACCACGCACAGCTACCGTGAGGCCCCGGCGCTGAGCGTCCTGACACCGGACGGGGACCTGCGAAGGCACCTCTCCTTCTCCCGGCCCCGCACCGCCGTGCCGCGGGAGTCGGCGGAGCGGTTCACCTGGTCCGCGCCCGACGGGCAGGTGATCGAGGGCCTCTTGGTCACTCCGCCGACTCCAGGGCCGTACCCGCTGGTGGTGAACATCCACGGCGGACCGGTGTGGGCGTGGCGCGACGAATGGGCGCTGCGGCATCCGCTCGTCCCGCTGCTGGTCGGCCAGGGGTACGCGGTGCTGTCGCCGAACATGCGCGGGAGCCTCGGTCGCGGGCAGAAGTTCGTGACCGCCGGGCTCCACGACATGGGCGGGGCCGACGCCGACGACCTCCTCGCCGCCGTCGAGGCGCTGGTGGCCGCGGGGCGCGTCGACGGACGGCGGGTCGGGGTGACGGGCAACAGCTACGGTGGCTTCATGTCCGCGTGGCTGATCGCCCATTCCGACCGGTTCGCCGCCGCCGTGGCCCGCTCGCCGGTCACCGACTGGGTCAGCCAGCACCACACGAGCAACATCCCCGGCTTCGACCGGATGTGTCTGGACGGCGACCCGCTCGACCCGGCGTCGGACTACCGCACCCGCAGCCCGCTGTATCGCGCACAGCACGTGCGCACCCCGGTGCTGTTGATGGCCGGCGCCCACGATCTCGCGACCCCGCCGGAACAGGCCGCCATGTTCCACCGCGCCCTGAGCGACCACGGCCGCGACAGCACGCTGGTGATCTACCCGGACGAAGGACACGGCGTACGGGCCCACGCGGCTGTCGTCGACCAGGCGGCCCGGCTGCTGGAGTTCTTCGACCGCCACCTCGCCGCGGCGGGGGAGGAGTGATGGGCACGGACGAGCAGAGCCAGTCGGCCGCCCCGCGGGGCGACGCCAGGACCGGGGACGACGTCCAGTCGGTCGTCGACACGCTCGCCGACCGGCTCGGCCGGTCCGTCGCCGTCGACGATCCCCTGATCCATCTCATCGCCGCGAGCAGGCACTTCGGCGACGAGGACGACATGCGGGTCCGGTCGGTGATCGACCGGCAGATCTCCCCGGAACTCCAGCGCTGGGTGCTCGCCAAAGGCATCGCGGACTGGACGGAGCCGGGCCGCGTCACCGGAGAACCGGACTTCGAGCTGGCACCACGGCTCTGCTTCCCCGTCCGCTGCAACGGCATGCTGCTGGGTTTCCTGTGGCTCATCGAGTCCGGTGCGGCGATCGACGACGAGGCGCACCGGGCGGTCGCCGAGGCGGCGGACACCATCGGCCTGATCCTCTACCGCCGGATGGTCCTCGACGAACGCCGCCGCTCACGCGTGGAGTCGTCGCTGCGGATGCTGCTGTCGCCCGAGGCGGACGACCGCCACCGGGCGATCGGCGAGATCCAGGAGGAAGGGCTGCTCGCCCACTCCTCCCACCTCGTCGTCCTGGTCGTCGAGGCCGACGGCGAGGCGACCGGCGACACCGCCCTCGCGCTGGAGTCCGCCGCCGAGCGCATGGAACGACGGCTTCCCCGGGGCTCGGTGCTGACCCTGGTCAGGGGACGCAGGGCGGTCGTCGTGGTCGGCGGCCCCCGTCCCCTGAGCGACCAGGCGCTGCGCGATCTGGCCGAGCGGCTCCGGCACGACTTCGGCCGGACAGCGGGGCACGGGCGGACATGCGCGATCGGCCTCAGCGCCACCGTGCACGGTCTCGATACCGTCGGCGACGCCTACCGACAGGCCGGCACGGCCGTGCGCGCGGCCACACTCCTGCCGGTGTTCGGCGGCGTGGCGTCCTGGTCCTCGCTCGGCCCCTTCGCCCTTCTCCTGCGCATCGACTTCGACCAGCTGACACAGGATCTCCCCTTTCCCGGAGTGGGAGATCTGCTGGGGAACCCGGAACACGACATCCTCGTCCAGAGCGCCGAGGAATTCCTCGACCGAGCCGGAGATTCTAGCAGCACGGCCCAGGCCATGCACGTACACCGCACCACCCTCTATCACCGTCTCAAGCGCGTCGAGAGCATCACGGGTCTTTCCCTCGACGACGGAATGGACCGCCTGACCTTGCACTTGGCGCTCAAGCTGGCCCGCATCAACACGTCCCACCGTTCGTCGAGTTGAGCGCAACACCTGTTGCGTAAAAGCGACCCGAGTCGCGACGGAAAGCGCTTCCGTGCACCTGACGGTGATTCTACGATCGATGAAAAGCTCAGCCTTTTTCTGAGCGGGGCTGAATTCCGGCCGCATTCCAGCTGAATTCCGGCAAGGAGGATCGCCGATGCATTCCGACGCCGTGATCGTGGGAGCCGGTGTCATGGGAACGTCGATCGCACTCGAACTGGCCAAATCCGGCCGCAGTACGGTGGTGGTGGACAAGGCACGCGGAATAGGGCACGGCTCCACCAGCGCGTCCAGCGCGGTCATGCGGTTCAACTTCTCCACCCTGGCCGGGGTCGCCACCGCCTGGGAGTCGAAGTTCCACTGGGAGAACTGGGCCGAGCACACCGGACTGCCCGCCGCCGACGACCTCGTCCGGTACGTCAGGACGGGCCTGGCCTTCCTCGATGTGGACCTCGCCCCCAGAGCCCTGTATCTGCCCCTGTTCGACACCGTCGGAGTGCCCTACGAGGAGTGGAGCACGGACCGCCTCAGGGCCGAGGTACCCGGCATCGACGTGGGCCGCTACTGGCCGCCCAAGCGCCTGGACGACGACGCGTTCTGGGCACCCTCCTCCGCATCCCTCGGCTCGGTGTACACCCCGGACGCCGGACACGTCAGCGACCCCCAACTGGCCGCGGCCAACCTCGCCGACGCCGCCGTACGCCAGGGCGCGGACTTCCTCCTGAACAGAGCGGTGACGAAGGTGATCCGCCGGTCCGGAGAGGTCTCCGCCGTACTCCTCGACGACGGGACCAGGATCGACACCGGCATCGTCGTCAACGCGGCCGGCCCCTGGTCGGGCCGGATCAACGAACTGGCAGGCGTCGGCGAGGACTTCACGGTGTCGCTGCGCCCGCTGCGCCAGGAGGTACACCACGTGCCGGGCCCGTCGCCCCGGCCCGCGTCGCCCCATGGCGTCGGCGGAGCACCGCACATCTGCATCGCGGACATGGACCTCGGCGTCTACCTGCGGGCCGAAGTGGGCGGCGGCATGCTGATCGGCGGAACCGAACCGGAATGCGACCCCCTCCAATGGGTCGACGACCCCGACATCATCGGCACCGACGTGACCAGGGACGTGTTCGAGGCACAGGCCACACGAGCGGCACGACGCCTTTCGACCCTGACGGTCCCCAACCGGCCGAGGGGTGTCGTCGGCGTCTACGACGTCACCGACGACTGGACACCCATCTACGACAAGACGAACCTGCCCGGCTACTACGTGGCGATCGGAACCAGCGGAAACCAGTTCAAGAACGCCCCGCTCGTCGGCGGATTCCTGCGCACCATCATCGACCAGACCGAGAACGGCGTGGACCACGACCGGCATCCCGCGGTGTTCAAGGGCCCGCACACAGGCCACTCCATCGAGCTGGACGCCTTCTCCAGGCTCCGGCCGGTGAACGACAAGAGCTCGGGCACCGTCCTGGGATAGATGATCGCGGCTCCCGGACGGACGGACCCATACTGTGGCCGGCCGTACGAGGGGCCTGCGAGTTGAGCGGGAGACGTGCGCCTGCCGCAGTGCGTGGGAACCGCCCACCACGGACTGGTGCTGGGCGCCGCGGGGCTTGCCGTGCTGCTCGCCGCCACCGTCCTGGCCGCGCTCGCGGCACTCACCGAGAAGGCCGTCGAAGGCGGCATACAGCGGCGGCTCGCCAGTGACGCGGAGGCCGTGGTCGAGGTCTCCGGAGCGTACCGGCCGCGCGCGAGCGGCTGGTGAGTCAGGTGCCCCGCAGGGCTGTTGTCGTCCTGCCGGTGCGATCGCGCAGGAGAATGCGCAGGGTGTTGGCGTGCTCGTAGCCGACTTTCCGGGCGATGGTCTCGAGAGACAGGTCGGTCGTACGCAGCAGGTGGGATGCCTGTTCGGTCCTCAGGTCCTGGATGAAGCGGATGGGTGATGTTCCCAGGGTCTGTTGGACGCGGCGTTGGAGTGTGCGTTCACTGACGCCGATCGCTCTGGCGGCGGCGGGGATGGCGATGGGCTCGGCCAGGTGTGCGCGGGCCCAGCGTTCGAAGGCCGCGACGGTGGGGTCGCTCTGTGCCAGGGCGCTGGAGATGATGTAGGTGGACTGCGAGGGGCGTTCGTCGAGCACCAGATAGCGGGCCACCAGATCGGCCAGCGCCGGGCTGCGATCCCGAATGATCGCCAGGGCGAGGTCGACGTGGCCGAATGCCGCGCCCGCGGTGGTGATGCCGTCCGAAGTGACGACCATCTGACTCTGTTCGAGCTGGACCGCGTGGTACCTGCTGCGGAAAGCCGGTGACAGCCACCAAGCCGTCGTCGCGCGCAGGCCGTCCAGGATCCCGGCCTCGGCCAGCAGGAACGTGCCCGCGCATGCTGAGGCGATCGGCGTGCCGCGTTCGCGAGTCCGGATCAGCAGCTTCTGGGCGGGCAACGACTGCGCTGAGCCGACATAGTCGAGCACCTCGGCGGGCCGGCGGGCGGCCCGGGCGGGAACGATCAGCAGATCGGCCGCCTCGGCGTGCTCGACCGGCTCGACGGTCACCAGGTGCCCCGCGCCGGTGCGGACCTGGGGTTGGAAGCCGACCTTGGTGACGTTCCAGGACAGTGGTTTGTCGAGCTCCCGGCCCATCGCGTTGGCGTTGTCCAGCACGTCGAGGATCCCCGCGAGCCCGGAGTCGAACATGTCGTCGTCGACGAGAATCGCCACGTCCATGGCGGGAACGCTATCATCCGCGTCGTTTCTGCCTCTGATGTGGCCGCCGATCACCGCCGTAGGTTCGCGTTGTACGGGGGATCCGGCAATCCATTTCGAGGAGCGACGATGAAGATCGGTCTGTTGGTGCGTATCGAGGCCAAGCCCGAGTACGCCGACCAGGTCGAGGCGGCTCTGCGCGGCGCGCAGGAGCTGGCGGAACAGGAGCGGCACACGGTGACGTGGTTCGCGTTCCGCCAGGACGCCACCACCTTCGGGGTGTTCGACACCTTCGACGACGAGCAGGGGCGTCAGTCCCACCTGCAGGGCCGAATCGCCGCCGCGCTCGGCGAAATGGCGCAGACCATGTTCAGCTCGCCCCCGGTCATCACCCCGGTGGACCTGCTGGGAGTCAAGGTCCCCTGACTGCTGAGGCTCATCACGTCCGGCCGCGGGAAGCGTTGTCCGGCGGCCGGACGCGTTGCAGGTTTGCTTCGGGCGTTTGTACGCGTGCTTTTGGACGTTCGCCTCGGGTCGCTTCTTCGTGATCATTAGGCTGCTGTCATGGCTGAGGGTGAGAGCGTGACGCCTGGTGAGGCTGGTCTCGATGACGTGGACTGGTCCAACACCCGCGCATGGGTGGAGCGGAACCTCCGTCCTGGAGACCGGATCCGCGCCGTGGTACCGCTGCGAGGAGGCTGGACCTCACGGATGCGCCGCCTGGATGTCGTGGGGGAGGGGGAGCCGTACTCTCGCGTGCTTCGGTCGTTCGTCAGGCCGTTCTTCGTGAAGCACGCGGTGGGGCTGCTCACGCGGGAGGCGGACATCCTCCGGCTGCTCGCGGACACGAGCGTGCCGGCCGCTCACCTGCATGGTGTTGATGCGGCAGCCGAGCACTGCGATCATCCGTCGCTGCTGATGTCGTTGCTGCCCGGGAGCCTGCGTCTGGACGCGGAGGATATCGAGCGCAAGACAGAGCTCCTCGCCCGGCAGCTGGTGGTGATTCACGAGTTGCTGATTCCAGAAGCAGCCCGTCCGCGCGCGTATCAGGCGTGGACCGGTCCAGAGCGGGTGCGGCTTCCCGAGACCTCGAAACAGCCGGAAGTGTGGCAGCGCGCCGTGGACGTGATCCGCCGTCCGCCCCCGTCCTACCGGCCATGCTTCCTGCACCGCGACTTCCACCCCGGAAACGTGCTCTTCACCGGAGAAGGAGCGGACCTGGCGATCACGGGTGTCGTGGACTGGGTGGAGACGTCCTGGGGACCCGCTGACCTGGACGTGGCCCACTGCTCCACCGCGCTTGCCCTACTGCATGGAGTGCCCGCAGGTATGCGGCTGGCCGACCACTACACCGCAGCCGGTGGAACACTCAGCAACGACCCGGCTGACCACCTGTACTGGCGTGTGCTGGACGCGCTGGCCTTCGCGCCGGACGCGGAGAAGGTCGCAAAGCCCTGGCGGGAACTCGGGAGGGAAGATCTGACATCGGACGTTCTCGCCCAGCGCCTGGAGGACTACCTCCAAGCGCTCTTCGGCCAGTACGGCTGAGAACTCGCCGAACACGTCCGGCTTTCTTTGCGGACTGGCTGCCCAGTGGCCGGGCAGCTGCCGGTGCGCTGGACGGCGGTGTCGCGGCTGTGGCCGGCCGGTCCGTGTCGGCCATCGTGCTGTAGTCCGGTCCGCCGGGAGTTCGTCGAACCCCTGAACCGGAGGCCGCAGTTGCACGGCGTCCCGCCGACGGTGCGGATCGGTGCACCTTAGTCAGGGTGTCGCTCCCCGAGCCTGCCGGTACCAGAGTGGCGGGAGGTACCGGAACGGCCCTGAAACCCGCCGATGCGCCCCGCCCGACGCTTGCAGGCCACGCTGAATGCAATGTATACGTTGACCATGCTTGCATCCGGCGGCTCTTCCGTGGAGCGTCCAGGAATCCACAACCAGGCCGAAGTCGCCTATCAGCGACTGCGGGAACGGCTTGTGCGAGGGCACTACAGTCCCGGGGACCGCCTTACAGAGGTGGGTCTCTGCGAGGACCTGGGGATGAGTAGAACGCCCGTTCGTGAAGCGCTGCGTCGCCTCCAGAGCGACGGGCTGGTCTCCGCAACGGGGCGAGGAGTCGTCGTCAGTGCCCTGACCCTGCAAGAGATGCAGCACGCCATGCAGTTGCAGGAGGCTCTGGACTCGCTGGCCGCCAGGCTCACCGCCACGGCGCAGCGTGAGGGGCGGCTGTCCCCGGCTCAGCTGAACGAGTTGAAGGCGGCGGCGCACGCGGTCGAGGAACGGGCCGAAACGGGTGACGTGACGGGAGCCTGGCGTGCCAACCTGGACTTTCACATGATGCTCGCCCATCTCTCGGGAAATCCCTTGCTGGCGGACGCACTTGGCCGCATCTGGGCGCGCTTCGCCGTCGGCAGCCATGCCAACATCCACCGACGCCACGATCTGACGCCCCGCGAGCACGAGGCGATCGTGAGCGCCATTCTCGACGGTGACCCGGACCGGGCCGAGGCTGCGGCGGCGGAACATGTGCGCGCGGCCGCCGCGATGTACGGCCAGGACCACCCCGGCCACTGATACTCCCGGTGCCGCTTCGGCGGGTCGCGTCGTCCGGACCGACCCGCCGTCAAGCGTGCGGGGGACCGGCGTCGGCGAGGGGCGGCGAGGGGCAGGGTGCTGCCCCCACGGCCTGCTGATCAGCCCCTTTCGGGTCACGGCACCCACCGTCACCAACCGTCCCCAGGTCACGCACCCGCCGCCCCCACGGCCAGGAGCAGGTGGTGCCCCCGCGCGGGCATCACCTGCTCCTGGCCGACGCGCTGAACGTCTGCCGCACGGTCGCGGACCCGTCCAGCAGATTTCTCCATCCGCACCGTGTCCAACGTCTTGTCGACCCTTCATGTGCAATGTATACATTGCACATGAAGGGCAGAGGCGCCCGCCTCGGCCCGGCATGCAGGGCACCGACCCGGTGCCCCGCAGACATCCGTGCGCCAGGGACACGCGCCGACCGGACCCCTCCACGACGAGTCGCCGCACTCACGGCCGCTGCCCCACTTCGCCCCGATGCGCTGCCCATGACGGCAGCGGGGCGAAGGGCTGTCCATGAAAACCGACATCACGATCACCGACTTGAGGTGGGTCTCATGCCACGTTCTGGACGAAGCGGACGGCAGGTCGCCGTCCTGGGGGCGACAGCAACACTCCTGCTCGGTGCCGTCGCCTGCGGTACGGGCTCCGGGTCGAGCGGCAGCGGGCCCATCACCATCGGCATCTCCCTGCCGCTGTCCGGGCCCGTCGCCGACGCCTCCAAACCGGCCTACGAGGGCTACAAGGTGTGGGTCGACCAGCTCAACAAGAACGGCGGACTGCTCGGCCGACAGGTCGAGTTGAAGGTCCTGGACGACGGCTTCGACCAGAACACGGTGGTCAGCAACTACAACCGTCTCATCAGCCAGGAGCGCGTCGACCTGCTGCTGGGGACCTTCTCCTCCAAGCTCAACCTGCCTGCCTCGACCGTGGCCGAGCGCAACAAGATGCTCTACGTCGAACCGTCCGGCGGCGCGGACGAGATCTTCGACCGCGGGTACGACTACCTCTTCTTCGCGCAGCCCGGCACGTCCCGCGACCTGCCGGAGCAGTTCCTGAACTGGATACGGTCGCTGCCCGCGGACCAGCGGCCCAAGACCGCCGCCTACCCGACCCAGGACGATCCCAACACCGACGTCACCGTCGCGGAGTTCCGCAAGGAACTCACCGCCCTCGGGGTCAAGTCCGTCTACAGCGAGAAGTACGCCCCCGACACGGTCAACTTCGACTCCATCGCCAGCGTCATCGCCCGGGCCGAACCCGACCTCGTCGTGCACGGTGCCGTGGCGGCCAACGACGGCGCAGGCCTGGTCAAGGCCTTCCAGAAGCAGCAGTTCAGCCCGAAGATCATGTTCCAGACCAACGCGCCCAGCCTCGTCGGGTCCTACCCCCAGGCCGTCGGCGCCAAGAACACCGAGGGCATCTTCACCACCACGGCATGGAGCCCCAAGTCCACCTACGCGGGCAACACCGCGTTCGTGAAGTCGTACACCAAGGCATACGGGTCCGCACCCACCGATGACGCCGCCAACGCCTACACCGCCGGCCAGGTCCTCGAAGCCGCGGTCAAGAACGTGGGCGGCCTCGATCAGGGCAAGCTCGCCGACTGGCTGCACGGCCACCAGGTCAAGACCATCGTGGGCCCTCTGGGCTGGGACGAGCGAGGAGTGCCGGCCGGCGACATGCTGCTCGCCCAATGGCAGGGCGGAAAGCTGGAGTTCGTCTCGCCCAAGGCCCAGCAGACCACCACCAAGGTCATCAACCCCAAGCCGGGGTGGTCGTGATGACAGCCCTCCTCCAGGCGATCGTCCTCGGACTGCTGATCGGCGGCGTGTACTCCCTTGCCGCCTCGGGCATGAACCTGATCTTCGGAGTCATGCGGGTGGTCAACCTCGCCCAGGGCGGCATGCTCATCCTCAGCGCCTATCTCACCTTCACGCTGTGGTCGTCCACGGGCCTCGACCCGCTGCTGCTGGTCGTGGTGACCACGCCGTGTCTGCTCGTCGTCGGCTGGGTCACGTACTACCTGTTCATCGAGCGGTCGCGCACCACCGACCCCTCCATGGCACTGGTGACGACCTTCGGCCTCACCCTCGTCACCAAAGGCGTCATCGCACTGATCTGGGGCAACCAGCCCCGGTCGGTCACACCCGGGTACGCCAACCGTTCCTTCGACGTGGCCGGTCTGCTGCTGCCCCAGGCCCAGGTCTACGCCTGCCTGGTCGCCGTCGCCGTACTGACCTGTCTGTATCTGCTGCTGCGCCGTACCTGGCTGGGCCGCTCCATCCAGGCCACCGCCGCCAGCTCCGAAGGCGCCCGGCTGATCGGGATCGAGGTACGCAACACATGGGCCGCCGCCTATGCCATCGGAGTGGCGGCCGCCGGAGCGGGCGGGGCGCTGCTGAGCGTGCTCTATCCGTTCATGCCCAGTTCGGCCGACCACTGGATCGGACTGACGCTGTCCATCGTGGTGCTCGGCGGCATGGGCAGCCTCGCCGGCAGCGTGCTCGGCGCCCTGGTCATCGCCGTCGCCGAGTCCCTCACCTCCACCTACGTCTCGCCCGACTGGGCGGCGGCGGTGCCCTTCATGGCGATCATCCTGGTGCTCGTGATCCGACCGCAGGGCCTGCTCGGCACCCGACTGCGAGAGGACATGAGTCGCGCATGACCAGCAAACGTCTGCGAGCGACGGGCATCGGGGCGGCCGTCGTCGTCCTCGCCCTCTTCCCGCTCCTGTCCGACAACGCCTATCTGCAGAACATGGCCATCATGGCCTTCCTGCTGGCCATCATGGCGTCCGGCTGGAACATCATCTCCGGTTACGCCGGATACGTGTCGCTGGGCCAGAGCGCCTTCCTCGGCATCGGCGCCTACACCGCGGCCCTGCTGTCGATCCACACCGGCATCTCCCCGCTGCTGGCGGCACCGGTCGGCGGCATCGTCGCGGCGGCAGCCGCCCTCGGGCTCGGTCTGGTCGGCCGACGCACCCGGGGCGTCGCCTTCGTGATCGTCAGTTTCGCCTTCCTGGAGCTCACCGGGCTGCTGGCCGCCAACTGGTCGTCCCTGACCAACGGCAACCACGGCATCGCCCTGCCGCTGCCCAGTTGGGACCGCGCCTACCTCAACTGGCCTTTCTACTACTACCTGTTGGCCCTGCTCGTCCTCACCGTCTGGGGCTCCTGGGCCATCCGCCGTTCGAAGCTCGGCATCGGTCTGACCGCGATCCGCGACGACGAGGCCAAGGCGGACGGCATCGGCGTGCGCACCGACCGCTACAAAATGCTCGCCTTCGCCGCGAGCGCCTTCCCGATCGGCGTCGCGGGCGGGGTCTACGGCTACTACATCGCCTTCCTGGAACCGGCGTCGATGTTCGACATCGTCATCGCGATGCAGATCGTGCTCGCCGCCCACCTCGGCGGAGTGGGCACCCTGTGGGGCCCGGTCCTGGGCGCCTTTCTGCTGGAGCCGCTGAACCAGTTCACCAACCAGAGCCTGAGCGGGCCCGACGCCGGCTCCTGGCGTCTGATCATCTACGGTGCACTGCTCGCCGCCATCGTGCTGTTCTTCCCCCGGGGCGTACTCACCGAAGGACTCGCCCGGCTCGCCCGGCTGCGCCGGACCGGACCCCAGGCGGAGGCCGGCACGCGACTGACCCCCGCGCCCGACCGGTTGCCCGCCAGGACGCTCACGCGCCCAGGCGCCGACGAGTCCCGCACCGACCTGCCGCTGCTGCGGGTGGAAGGCCTGCGGAAGGCCTTCGGCGGTGTCCGTGCCGTCGACGACTGTTCCTTCACCGTGGAGCGCGGGTCCATCACCGGGCTGATCGGCCCCAACGGCTCCGGCAAGACCACGGTCTTCAACCTCCTCGACGGCAGCCTCGCGGCCGACGGCGGCACCGTCCATCTCGGAGGGCCGCGCCTGGACGACCTGTCCCGCTGGCAGCGCGCACACCTCGGTCTGGCCCGCACCTTCCAGGCCACCCGCGTCTTTCCCGGGCTGACCGTCCTGGAGAACCTCGCGGTACCGAGCCGCTCGTTCTCCACCGCCAGGCTCGCCCACTCCGCGATCAGCGGCAAGGAGGCCGAACGGGCGCGGGAGTGGCTCGACTTCGTCGGCATGGGCGCGTACGCCGATCACCGCGCGGGTGGACTGTCGTACGGACAGCAGAAACTCGTCGAACTCGCCCAGGCGCTCATGCTGGAGCCCGAGGTGCTCCTGCTCGACGAGCCCGCCGCGGGCATCAACCCCGCGCTCGTGGAACGCCTCACCGAGATCGTCCGTGCGCTCAACGAGGCCGGTACCACGGTGGTGATCGTCGAACACAACATGCCCCTGGTGCTCTCCCTGTGCGACCACATCCATGTGCTCGCCCAGGGACAGGTCATCGCCAGTGGCGCACCGGGCCGCATCGAACGGGACCCGGTCGTCCTGGAGGCCTATCTCGGGGCCTCCTCCTCCGATCCCGGAAACAGCCAGGCGACCGCGGGAGCGAGCGCATGATCACGTTCAAGAGCCTGGTCGCCGGCTACGGCCGGTCCGGGGACATCCTGCGCGGCGTCGACTTCACGGCCCCTCAGTCCGCCGTCACCTGCATCGTCGGCCCCAACGGGGCAGGCAAGTCAACCGTCCTCAAGGCCTGCAGCGGGTTGCTGCGCCCACGCGACGGCCAGGTCCTGATCGGCGACGACGACATCAGCCACTGCTCACCCGCGCAGATCCTGCGCCGGGGCGTGGTGCAGGTACCCCAGCACCACGGACTCTTCCCCTCGCTGAGCGTGCGGGAGAACGTCATGCTCGGCGCCTACGTCCAACGCCGGGAACGCGAGCGCAACAGGCGCAGGTACGCCGAACTGACCGACCTCTTCCCGCTGATCGCCGAACGGGCGGACGACAGAGCAGCATCCCTGTCCGGCGGCCAGCGCCGCATCGTGGAGTTCGCCCGCGCCCTCATGCTCAGCCCGCGCGTCGTGCTCCTGGACGAACCCACCCTCGGCCTCGACCCCAAGGCCTGCCACCAGCTCGCCGAAGCGGTCCGCACCCTCCACGGCTCCGGCGTCACGGTGCTCATGGTCGAACAGAACGTGCGGTTCGGCCTCACGCTCGCCGACCACGCCGTCGTCATGGAGGGCGGGCGCGTGCTGCACACCGGCGACGCCGGCGCGCTCCTCGCCGATCCGGACATGGCACAGCTGTTCTTCGGGGCGGCTCCCCGGCACAGCCAGGCCTCATGACCGCACCGCAGTCCCCCCGACGCACCCCCGACGATTCGGTGACCCCATGACGCACCCCCACCTGACCCTGCTCCAGGACATCCCGGCATCAGGCGCCCGCGCCGCCGCGCCCGTGCGCGTCGACGGCATGGAACTCCTGGCGATTCCCCAACTGGCCTACGACGTTCCCAACGCACCCGCGCACATGAACGGCGGAGACAGCGAGACCGACCTCCTGCTGTTGCGGCGGGACGGAGACACCTTCACCCCTTGGGGGAAGCTGCCGGCACCCGGCGGCGAGGACGCCGAGCACTTCACCATCGGCGACCGCAGCTTCCTCGCCGTGGCGAGCATCCGCGGCGGAGCGGGCCCGTACGACTACCACATACCCTCCCGGGTCTACGAGTGGAACGGCGACAGGTTCGAGCCCTTCCAGGCGTTCGACGGCTTCGCGGCCAAGCAGTGGCGGCACTTCACCGTCGACGACCGACACTTTCTCGCCCTCGCCCAGGGCGTGGCCGTACCCGGCCACGAGCGCGAGAACCGGCCCTCCGTCATCTACGAGTGGGACGGCACCCGCTTCACCCGCTTCCAGGACATCCCCTCGCGGTGGGCCTACAACTGGCACGCCTTCACCGTCGACGGACACATGTTCCTCGCCCACGCCGACCACATCACACCCAGCGTGCTGTACCGGTGGGACGGCACCGGCTTCGTCGCCCACCAGGAACTCGCCCCCGCCGCCGGGCGGGCCTTCGCCACCTTCGACGATCCGGCCGACGGCAGCACCTATCTGGTGACGGCCTGCATCGACGACGGGTCACGCGTGCTGCGCTGGGACCCGGCGACGCAGCGATTCCTGGAACACCAGAAGCTGACCGGCGCCGGTGGCCGCGAACTCACCGTCGTCCGCACAGCCCGTGGGCTGTACGTGATCCGGGTCAACTTCATCCACGGCACCCCGGCCGACCCCACGGCCGACCTCATGTCCCAGGTCTACCGGTGGCAGGACCAACGCCTGGACGTGGTCGAGGAGTTCCCCACCACCGGCGGCACCGACATCGAGGTGCTGGACAGCCCCGGCGGCCCACTGATCGTGCAGAGCAACGCGCTGAGCGCCGATCTGCGGTTCGCCGCGTACGTACGCGTCTACCGCTTCACGGACTGACACCCGCACCCCTGTCCCTTCTCCCCGGACACGTGCGGCCTTGCCAAGGAGCCCGACATGCCTGCTCACGAGAGTCCCGAACTCGTCGACCTCTTCACCGCCTACACCGCGGGACCCGACTCCATCGGTGCCCACCTGCGCGCCAGCGCGGCACGGACGAGGGCCGGTGACCCACTGCTGGTGGTGACCGGAGCCGACATGGCTCTCTACCCCGGAGACGGGGGACCGCCCACGGTGCTGCCCTACCGGCTCAGCAACCGCGGCTTCAAGGAACTGGCCGCCGTCTCCCACCTGGGCACGGCACTGGCCTCACTGATCGAGCTGCGCCACCGCGAACCCGACGGGACATGGCGGCGTGACGCCGACCGTCTCCTGCACCACGTGCGCCGCGCCCGGGCGGCCAACAGCACCGCCCTGTGGCGCGACCGGATCGCCGCGATCTCCTACCGCGGCCGGGAGGCGGACATCGCGGCGATGATCGACTACGCGTGCGCCATCACCGAACGCTATCTGGTACGGGCGCTCGCGGACCCGTCCCTGCTCGACCACCGGACACTGCGCGAGACCTACCTCGACGACGGCCACCACGAACTCCCCGTCTCCTTCAACCGCATCATGGTGGCCACCTTCTTCCTCGTCGGCCTCGACACCTCGCACCGGCTCATCACCTGGCTGGACGACCAGGGCATCGACTGGACCCGCACCATGGTGGTCGTCGTCGGCCGGATCGGCCGCCCCACCGCCGGAGTCACCTGGCGCACCAACGGCGTCGCCGGCATGGTGCTCGCCGCCTCACGGGGCGAACTCCCTCTGGACCGGCTCTACATCGCGCCCCACGCCGCGGGATTCGCCACGCCCGTCGACGGAGACCTGCGCGAAGTACGCGCGGTGGAAGGGCAGTTGCGTCAACTGTGGGCCGGTACCCGGGTCACGGTCGAACTCGGCGCCGCCATGTTCGAGGGATACCCCGCCTTCTGCCCCGGTGACGCGGACCTGGGCCGGGACGGACAGACCGTGACACGGGCGGCGGACGTCGTCAGCGAACAGCCACTGATCCGGGCCGTCGACGACTGGCTCACCCTCATCACCCGGCTGCGCCTGGTCATGGAGGACCCCCGGCAACTGCTGTCCGGAGCGGTGACCGACTACGCCGCGCAGCAGCTCATCGCCCACGCCAACGACCCCCGGGCCGTGACCGTGCCCGGCCTCGACAACGAGCCGTACCCCGCCCACGGCACCGCGCACGCGGCGGCCTGACCAGGAAGTCACAGGGAGACATGCCCCACCACGTCGAGCGGTTCCTGCAGCGCCTGCACGCGGGCGAGCCCACCCTCATGCTGAGCGTCCGGACCAGCCGGACCAGCGACATCGTCCACATCGCCGCGTCGAGCGGCCATCACGGCCTCATGATCGACCTCGAACACTCCACCATGTCCACCGACACCGCGGCCCAGCTGTGCACAGCGGCCGACGGTCTCGGCCTGACCGCCCTCGTCCGCATACCCGAGCGTGAGTACGGGATGATCGGCCCCCTGCTCGACGGAGGGGCGCACGGCGTCGTCGCACCGCGCATCGAAACCGTCGAGGAGGCCCGGCAGATCGCCCGCGCCTGCCGCTTCCCCCCGCGCGGTCAGCGCTCCCAGACCAACATGGTCCCGCAGCTCGGCATGCGGCCCCTCCCCGCCGCACAGATGAATCCCGCGGCCGACAGGGCCACCGTCGTGCAGATCCTGCTGGAGACCCCGGCCGGAGTCGAGAACGCGGACGCCATCGCGGCACTGGACGGCGTCGACATGCTGGCCCTCGGGGCGAACGACTTCACCGCCGAACTGGGCATCCCGGGCGAGTACGGCGACCCACGGGTGCGGGAGGCCGTGAAGACGCTGACCGACGCCTGCCGCCGGCACGGAAAGCTGATGGTCCTCGGCGGCATCGGCGACCAGAAGGTGCTGGACGACCTCGTCCCGCTCGGCGTGAGCTCGCTGCGCATGACCGGCACCGACACGGCCCTGCTCTTCGAGGCGGCCGAGGCACATGTGCGGCAGGCGCTCGCCGGCCTCACGGCCGCAGCCCATCCGTAGCCCGCACGGAATACCTCTGACCTCTCACCTCAGACCTCAGGAAGCGAATCGAGACCCGCCCATGGCCGTAGACCTGCCCAAGCCCACCCCCATGCGTGCCGCCGACACCAACACCAGGCCGGTCTTCGAGCTGCCGACCGGCAGCTGCGACACCCACTTCCACGTCTTCGAACCCGGCTACCCCGTCGCTCCGAACCCCCTCTACCAGTTCCCCGACGGAACGCTCCGCCAGTACCTGGACATGACCCGATGGCTGGGGATCGACCGCGTGGTGCTGGTCCAGCCGACCTACTACGGCACCGACAACAGCCTGCTCCTCGACGTCCTCAAGAAGGTCGGCCCCCGCTGCCGCGCGGTCGTACGCATCGAGGACGACACCCCCGACTCCGAACTCGACCACTACCACGCGCTCGGCGTACGGGCCATTCGCCTCGACCTGTTCGCGCGCTCGTCCTGGCCGCTTGCCGACATCACCGACTACATCCGCAAAATGGCCGAGCGCGCCCGACCGCGTGGCTGGCACCTGCAGTTCTACACGCCCGGCAGGATCGTGCGGGACCTCCTGCCCTTCTTCGCCGACTTCGAGGACACCTTCGTCATCGACCACATGGGATACATGAAGGAGTCGGACGGCCTGACGGGCGCCGACTTCGAGCGCCTGTTGCGGATCCTCGACCTCGGCAGTTGCCACATCAAGCTGTCCGGCCCCTACCGCATAGCCCAGGACAAGCCGCTCTCCTCGGTCGCACACCTCGGCCGGGCCTTGGTGGCGGCTCGCCCCGATCGTCTGCTGTGGGGCTCCGACTGGCCCCACCTGACCAACGGCCAACGGGACACGGGGGAGTTGCTCAACCTGCTCGCCCACTGGGCACCGAACGAACGCGACCGCCAGGAGATCCTCGTCGAGTCCCCGGAACGCCTGTTCTTCTTGGAGTAGACGGACTCGGTGTCCTCTCCGGCTATGTCCCCTCCGAGGAACCGCGGGAGCGTGCCAGGTCCCGCAGTGCCGGCAGCAGGTATTCCTTGCACAGTGGGTAGTTCTCCGATACGGGAAAGTGGCCGATGTCCGGCATGCGGCCACCCTCGGAGCCCGGGATGGCGCGCAGGGGCGCCGCCACCGCCGGGCCCCTCTTCACGGACGCCTGTACCAAGTATCCGAAGAAGTACTGCCTGGAGGGCTACCCGGTCGGCCAGTTGCCGGCCAACACGGCCGGGTACTGGGTCGACGCGAACACGATGTTCTATCTCCAGGGCGTCGCGGCCGGACTGCTCACCAAGTCGGGCGACACCGGCTTCGTCAACGCGATCAAGCTTCCCGGCTCGACGGCGCTCGTCAACAGCTTCGCCCTGGGCTGCCGTTCGGTGCGGCCGGACTGCAAGGTCCACAACGTCTACCTCAACTCCTTCTCGGACCCGCCCGGCGAGGTGTCCGCGACCAAGACACTGGTCAACGGCGGCGCGGACGTCATCGCGCACTACATGGACGACCCCGCGACCCTGAAGGCCGCGGCGAGCCTGAAGGCCTGGAGCTTCGGCCTGTACACCGACCAGCGCGGCGAGGCGCCCGGTACCTACGTCACCTCGCAGATCTGGCAGCCGGCACTCACCGAGATCTTCAAGCAGGACCTGACGAACCTGCTCGCCGGAAAGTGGAAGCCCGGCCGGATCAACTGGGGAACGGCCCCCCACACCGTCGACCTGACCCTCGGTCCCTGGGGGAAGAACGTGCCCGCGTCGGTGCGTGAGAAGGTCGAGAAGCGGTACGCCGAGATCAAGGGCGGAGCCAACCCGTTCACCGGACCGATCCGCGATGCCAAGGGCAAGGTCCGCGTTCCCGCCGGCAAGGAGCTCGACCCGCGGGACCCGGACGACGTCGTGTACGCGAACTGGTCCTGGCCCGTCGCCGGCGTCATCGGCGGATGATCGCGATGACCGTACCGAAGAACGAGGCGGACGACGGCCGACCAGGCGGCGACGGCGTTGCACTCAAGCCCGGCCCCGCCCCGGCGAGCGGCACGCTCCAGGCGGTTCCCGCCGCCCCCGCCCTGGCTCTGGCGGGCATCTCCAAGCGGTTCGGTTCGGTGCACGTGCTGTCCGGCGTCGACTTCGACGTCCGGACCGGCGAGGTGCACGCACTGCTCGGTGAGAACGGTGCGGGCAAGACCACGCTGATGAGCGTGGCGAGCGGGGTGTGCCGGCCCGATGCCGGAACCATCTCCCTGAACGGCACGACACTTCGCCCGCGCACGCCCCGGGACGCACTACGGCACGGGCTCGGCATCGTGCACCAGAACTACCAGCTCGTGCGGAACATGTTGGTGGCGGAGAATCTCCATATCGGCTGGGAAGCCACGTCCTTCGCGATATCGGACAGCCGGCTGCGCAGCCGGGCGGCCGAGCTCGGCGAACGGTTCGGGCTCGCGGTGGACCCCGACGCACGGATCGGGCAGTTGTCGGTCGGCGAGATGCAGCGAGTGGCCATCCTGAGGACACTCGTCCGCGGCGCCCGCACCCTCGTGCTGGACGAGCCGACAGCGGCGCTGACCCCGCACGAGGTCGACCAACTGTTCACGGCTGTACGGGAGATGACGGCGAGCGGCTACAGCGTCGTGTTCATCTCGCACAAGCTGGCCGAAGTGCTGGAGATCGCCGATCGCGTCTCCGTCCTGCGGGGCGGCCGCAATGTGGCGACCCTGCCGACGGGTGACTGCACCACGGGCTCGCTCGCCCGGCTGATGGTCGGCCGCACCGTGCCGGCGCCCGAGCGGCAGCCGGCCCGGATCGGCCCGGCCGTCGCCGCCCTGACCGGCGTACACGCCGTCGACGACCGCGGCCTCGCGGCGCTGCACGGGGTGGACCTGCGCGTGCACGCGGGGGAGATCGTCGGGGTGGCCGGGGTGGCCGGCAACGGCCAGCGGGAACTCGCGGAGGTGCTCACCGGGACGCGCCGGCTCACCGCCGGCGACATCGCGATCTGCGAGGTCTCCCTGGCTGGGCACGAGCCCCGGGCCTTTCTCGACGCGGGCGTCGGCCACATCCCCGAGGACATCGGCAGCGGCCTCGCCCTGAACGCGCCCATCGCGCTGAGCGCGAGCATGAGACGCATCCGCCGGGCGCCGGTGCGCCGGGGTCTGCTGGTGAGCCGCCCGGCGATGCGCCGTCACGCGGCGCAGATCATGGACACCGCCGACCTGAGCGACGTCAATCCCGCCCGCCGCGCCGCCACGCTCTCCGGCGGGCAGGCACAACGCCTGATCGTCTACCGGGAGTTGGAGGCGAGCAGCCGTGTGCTGGTCGCTTCCCACCCGACCCGGGGACTGGACATCGCGGCGACCGCCGACGTCCACCGAGCCCTGCTGGCGATCCGGCACGAGGGCGTCGGCATCCTGCTGGTGTCGGAGGACCTGGATGAGGTGATGGCGCTGAGCGACCGGATCGTCGTGGCCTACGAGGGCAGGATCCTCGGCGGTTTCGAGCGGCCGGACTTCGACCGGGAGCGCATCGGCATGCTGATGGGCGGCGTGACGACTCCGTCGGATCCGAGCGACGCACAAGGACAGGCGCGATGAGAGAACCTATGACACTTCCGTCCGTGCCGTCGCCCGCGCCGGCCCGTCGTGGCTCGCGTCCCGGCCGGCTGCCGCGCCTTGAGATGACCGACGCACAGGCCCTTGCCCCCGCCTGGCTGCGCGCGAGCGCCTGGCCGGCGCCGGACGTGAGGTCGTGGTCCTCGACCGGGCCGCCCCCTGTGCCGATGTGCCCTACCTGCGGTGTGACCTGACCGATGTCACCTCCATCGAGGACGCCGTCGCCGCGCTGCCGGTCGCCCTGGCAGGGCTCTGCAACATCGCCGGGCTGCCGGGAACGAAGGAAGGGCACGAGGTGCTGGCGGTCAACACGTTCGCTCCCCGGCATCTGACCCGGAGACTGCTGCCCCGGATCCCCGAAGGCGGCGCCATCGTCAACCTGTCGTCGACCCTGGGTGTGGGATGGGCGGCCAACCGGCCCGCCGTCGACGAAGTCCTCGAGCACACGTCTTTCGAGGAGGGCGTCGCCTGGGCACGGCAGGAACGACTCGACGGCAGCACGGCCTACCGGCTCTCCAAGCAGGCGTTGACCTTCTGGACCAAGCAGCTCGCCGTCGACCTGATGCCGCGACGCATCCGTGCCAACAGTGTGAGTCCGGGCCCGGTGACCACCCCGATCCTCAAGGCCTTCTACGACTCGGCCGATCCGGACCTGCTCGACGGCTTCCGCACGAGCATCGGCCGGCACGGCACCCCGCACGACATCGCGGAAGTCGTGATCTTCCTGCTGGACGGGGCCGGGTGGATCAACGGAGCGGACATCGTCGTGGACGGCGGCGGCGAGGCGCTCCTTGACACTGCCGTGCTCCGGTCCGGGGAGAAGGACGCGTAGCCAGGGCTGACGCTCAGGGGGGTGTTGGTTGGTTTACGGGGTGGTGGTTGACCTGGTGTGTTGCTGGTTTGTTGAGTGGCCGGGTGAGCGGGTCGAGTGGGGAGGTCGGCGCGTGTGAACTGGGGTCATGTGTTCTGTGTGGAGGCGGCTTCTTGCGGTGGATGGGGAGGGGATGCTCGCGGTTGGATGTGCGGATCGCGGCGCAGTTGACGGGGCGTCGGAAGGGACGGTGTGGCTGTGGCTGTGGCTGGCGGATGGGCACCATGCCCTGAGCGCGCACGGCCGCGGCAGGTGTGGTGTAGCTGTCACGTTTGCGCTCTGTACGCCACGCAGCTGCGCCAGCTCCTCCCGCGCCTCGTCGAGCGGGCGCCTCAACTGTCCGGGCCGGTACGGACCGGAGAGGAACTCCTGTGTGCGGCCTGACGTCCTGGGCGCGTTCCGTGCCCGTGCGCGAGGGCGGTGGCGTGCCGGACTCAGTACCCCCGGGCGATCCACTCGTCGAGGCTCGGCGCCTCGGCCCCGATCGTCGTCGTCTCACCGTGGCCGGTGCGGACCACTGTCGTGGGCGGCAGGACCAGCAACCGGTCGCGGATGGAGCGGACGATCGTCGGGAAATCCGAGTACGACCGCCCGGTGGCGCCCGGTCCGCCGGCGAAGAGAGTGTCCCCGCTGAAGACGGTGTCCAGATCCGGTGCGTGCAGACAGATCGCCCCGGGGGTGTGGCCGGGGGTGTGCAGCACCATGAGTTCGGTGTCTGCCACGGTGATCCGGCGCAGGTCGCTGAGGTAGCCGTCGGGTTCCCTGTCGGGATGAGTGTGCTTCCACAGCAGCCGGTCGTCGAGGTGGATCAGCACCGGTGCCCCGGTTATGTCGGCGAGGTCGGGCGCGGCGTCGATGTGATCGTTGTGGCCGTGCGTGCACACGATTGCCATGACCCGGCGGCCGCCCACGGCGGCGTCGATGGCGTCGGCGTCGTGGGCGGCGTCGATGACGATCACCTCGCGGTCATCTCCCACGATCCAGACGTTGTTGTCGACGTCCCAGGTGCCGCCGTCCAGGCTGAAGGTGCCGGAGGTGACGAGGCGTTCGATGCGGACGCCGGTCATCAGAACGTCACCACCGAGCGGAGCACATCTCCCTTGTGCATCCGGGCGAAGGCGTCCTCCACCGCGTCCAGGGCGATGGTCTCGGTGACGAACGCGTCCAGGTCCAGGCGACCCTGGAGATAGAGGTCGATGAGCATCGGGAAGTCGCGAGACGGCAGGCAGTCGCCGTACCAGGACGACTTCAGCGCCCCGCCCCGCCCGAAGACATCGAGCAACGGCACTTCGAGGGTCACGTCCGGGGTGGGTACGCCGACCAGGACGACGGTGCCGGCCAGGTCGCGGGCGTAGAACGCCTGTCGGTAGGTCTCAGGTCGGCCGACGGCGTCGATGACGACGTCCGCCCCGAACCCGCCGGTCAGCTCCCGTACGGCCTCGATCGCGTCGGCCTGCCGGGAGTTGACGGTGTGCGTGGCGCCGAGGGAGGCCGCGGTGGCGAGTTTGCGGTCGTCGATGTCCACCGCGATGATCTTCGCGGCGCCCGCCAGGTTCGCCCCGACGACCGCCGCGGCCCCGACGCCGCCGCAGCCGATCACCGCCACGCTGTCACCGCGTCCGACTCCGCCCGTGTTGATCGCCGCACCGAGCCCTGCCATCACGCCACAGCCCAGCAGTCCCGCTGCGGCGGGCGATGCGGTCGGGTCGACCTTGGTGCACTGGCCGGCCGCGACCAGGGTCTTCTCGGCGAAGGCGCCGATACCCAGGGCGGGGGACAGCTCGGTGCCGTCCGTCAGTGTCATCTTCTGCTTCGCATTGTGGGTGTCGAAGCAGTACTGCGGGCGTCCGCGACGGCAGGCCCGGCACCGGCCGCCGCACACCGCCCGCCAGTTGAGGATCACGAAGTCGCCAGGAGCCACCTCGGTCACCCCCTCGCCCACCGACTCCACGACACCCGCGGCCTCGTGGCCGAGCAGGAAAGGGAAGTCGTCGCCGATCCCGCCCTCGCGGTAGTGCAGATCGGTGTGGCAGACCCCGCATGCCTGGACCTTCACCACCGCCTCACCCGGCCCCGGGTCGGGCACCACGATCGTTTCGATCCCGACCGGCTCTCCCTTCGCCCGTGCGACAACGGCTCGTACCTGCTGGGACATTGCTTGATTCCTCTCGTTACACGCGCGCCAGGGAAGGGTTACGGCGGCTGGATCCGTTGGATGGGTAATTCCTGCAACAGATCCGGCGTGCCGTGAAGTGTCAGGTGAGGGGGCGGCGCCGGGCAGTGGGCTCGGCGCCGCCCGGGATCAGACTCCGGCGGCCACAGCCACCCCGGTTGCCGACCGGGGACGGGACAGCGCCACACAGGCGGCACAGACCAGCATGAGCGTGCCGACGGCGAGATACAGGGTGCCGGCCGTCCATCCGGCATCCAGCAGGGCGCCGGCGGCGATCGGCGCGAGGATGGCGCCGCCTCGCCCGATGCCGATGGCCCAGCCGACACCGGTGCTGCGTACCTGGGTCTCGTACATGGACGGCGCGAGTGTGTACAGGCCCGCCATGCAGCCGTTGACCAGCATGCCGATGGCGATGCCGAAGGCGAACGCGAGGGCGAGGGTGGCGGTCGCCGAGATGAACAGGGCCATGGCCACGCCCGAGAGGACCGCGAATCCGATGAGGATGCGGCGGCTGTCCCAGCGGCTGGTGAGCAGCCCGTACAGAATCGCGCCGACCGTTCCGCCGAGCGCGAGCATGATGCCCACGGTGACACTCTGCTTCTCGGTCAGGCCCGCCGAGACGAGAAGGGTCGGTGTCCAGCTGTTGACGAAGTAGAAGCCGAACATCAGGGTGAAGAACGCGACCCAGAGCAGCAGGGTGTACCGGCGGTGGGCGGCGGTGAACAGGTCGCCGACCCGGTTCGAGGCGGTCGGTCGGGCTGCGTCCGCCATGCCCTGGAGGCTGGTGAGGGGCTCCTGTCGTATGCGGGTGGCGATTGTGTTGACGCGAGCCAGCGCGTTGCGCGGCTGTCTGGTCAGGAGGAACTGGACCGATTCCGGCAGAAGCGCGGCGAGGAGGAGCAGGACGACTCCGGTGAGGACGCCACCGAGGAGGAAGACCGAGCGCCAGCCCTGGGAGCTCTGCAACGTGACGGCGACCAGGCCGCCGACCGTGGCTCCGATGCCGTAGCCCGCGGTGTACAGAGCTATGGCCAGACCTCGCCAACGGCGGGAGGCGTACTCGCTGGCGATGACCGTGGTGCAGGCGAGGATTCCGCCGACGCCAAGGCCGGTCAGTACGCGCCAGAGGGCCAGTTGGGTCGCTGAGCCCGAGGTCGCGGACAGGAGCATGCCGGCCGTCGCCAGACCGACGGAGAGGAGGATGAGCGGCCGGCGGCCGAAGAGGTCGGCGAACGGAGCCAGAAGAAGCGAGCCGGCGGCCATGCCCATGAGGCCGGCGCTGAGGAGCAGCCCGAGTTCACCTCCGTCGAGGTGGAACTCGGAGCCGACGCCAGGGGCCGTGAAGGCCATGGCCAGGACGTCGTAGCCGTCCAGTGCGTTGAGGACGACGCAGAGAGCGATGATCAGCCACTGATAGCCCGACATGGGGGACGTGTCGATGCGTTCACGAAGGTTCATGAGCGGTTCCTTGTGATGAGTTGCCAGATGCTCAGGGGATGTCGAGCGTGAGTACCGCGCGGTTGCCCGTGGGGAGCGTGGCAACGGGCGCGTTTTTCCCGGTGACGGTGCCGGCTGCGGTCGCCGTGTCCGGGACCGCCCGGGACACGCAGACGCACACCCCCCGGGAGTCCTTCTTCTGTTCGTCGCTGAAGAACACGTCACGGTGATCGACGTGGCCCTGGATGCCGAGCACCTTCACCTGGCACAGTCCGCACTCCCCTTTGCGGCAGTCGGACATCACGTCGACGCCGGCGCCTTCCAGGGCCTGGAGTATCGACTGCCCCGTCTCGACCGTGGTCTCGATCCCGAGACCCGGGACGGCCACGACGAATTCCTCGGGTTCGTACCAACCGCTGTTGCCGAACGTCTCGTAGCGCAGGTTGGCGGCGGGCAGGTCCCTGTCCTGCCAGCGGCGGCGGACCGCGTCCATGAGGCGGATGGGTCCGCACATGTACAGCTCGGTCGACTCCGCGGCCGCGACCTCGTCGACCAGCGCCGCGGCGTCGAGACTGGTGCCTTCGTCGTCCACGTGGACGCGGATCCTCTCCCCGTGGAGCTGCTGAAGCTCCTTGAGGTAGGCCATGCGGTCCCGGCTCCTGCCGACGTAGACGAGGAGGTAGTCCGACTTCAGGCGGCGAAGGACGCGGGCCGTCTCGGCGATCGCGGTGATGCCCACACCGCCGGCCAGGAGGACGTACCGCTCGGCGCCCACGCGGAGCGGGAAGTTCTGGAGCGGCTGGGTCATCTCGATGCTGTCACCGGGCTTCAGACGGTGCATGAAGACCGATCCGCCGCGTGACTGTGGCGCGAGGTGCACGCTGATGGTGAGCAGCCTGCCCTCGTCGCTCGACGCGACCACGGAGTACGGGCGGGTGTCCGCGCGTCCGCCGATGTCGACGACGACGTCCACGTGCGAGCCGGGTGCGGCCCGCTGCGGATTCTGTGTCTGAAGGACTATGCGCTGAATCCCGATGGCGACGGGGGTTGCCTCGACGACCCGTCCGGTCTGCCACCTGGCCTGGTTCTCTGCCGCCATGGTTCGGTGCCTCGTATCTCGGTGGTGTGGTCAGGAAACGGCGGCGATGAGCTGTTCGGCCGCGAGCATGTGCTCGATGAGACGGCGGACCCACATGCCGCCGGCGTCGATGTTGAGGCTGTAGAACTCGTAGCCGGGGTTGGCGTCGATGGCCGCCTGTTGGGCGGTCAGCATGGCTTCGTCCTCCGTGAAGACCTTCGAAACGCTGTCCCTGGTCTGTGTGGTGATGAGTTGACTGTCCAGGCAGTAATTGCGCATGAACGCCCAGAAGTAGGTGCAGGACCGGTCCGTCTCCGGTGAGATGGTGTTCATGACGTAGCCGTTGACGCCCTGGCTCCGGTCACCCTCCGGCGCTCCGGTGCCGGCCTTGGCCACCCCCACGTCGATGCGAATGGTCGAGGGGGCTTCATAGCGGATGATCTGCCAGCGGTCGACCCGGCCCTGGAAGCCGGGGAACTTGTCCCTCATGTTGTTCTGCCAGAACGGCGGTGCCTCGATGTCGTGCATCCAGCGGGTGACGGTGACCGTGCGGTCGTCGTGCGTGACGTCGAAGCCGGACTCGCTCAGCTCCTCCTGGCCGATGCTCGTGCTGTGCACGAACTCCTCGTGAGTCAGGTCCATGAGGTTGTCGAGTACGAGCTGGTAGTTGGCCGGCACGGAGATGGTCAGACCGTCTCCCGCCCATTCGGGGGAGCCCATCTGGTGCATGTCGGGCACGGTGTCCGGGTCGGCCAGCGTGGGATCGCCGAGCCATACCCAGATGAAGCGGTGACGCTCCACGACCGGGAAGGAGGGCACCATGGCGCTGGGATTGATCGTCTCCTGGGCCGGCATGTGTGTGCAGCGTCCGGCCGAGTTGAACCGGAGCCCGTGATACGGGCACTGGATCTCGTCGCGCCCCACCAGCTTTCCCATGGAAAGCGGCGCGAGGCGATGCCAGCACGCGTCCGCGAGCGCGACAGGGCGGCCGTCCTCGGTGCGGTACAGCGCCAGAGGACGGTTCGCTATCGTCCTGGAGAAGATCGCCTTCCTGTTGACTTCGTGGTCCCACGTGGCCGCGTACCAGGC